>JBEKEC010000003.1:0-181547 GCA_050014015.1 Tepidisphaeraceae bacterium | reverse complement strand
TGCCAAGGCAACTTGGTCTTCACTACATTGGGATTTGCGACGAGGAACCCGCGCCCGGAACCAGCCACGCCAATTCCGCCCCTCGAAAAAAACTATTAGCCTCCAACTGACGAAGTTGGGCTGGGTGATCCGCGGTTCGACTTCCGTTCAAATAGGGATTGGCGGGCCAGTTACAAACTATCGCTCACGCGAATTCCACGGGGGGGGGCGCAAGGTGGTGCTGGCGCCGTGAATTGGGCCACGGCGCACCAATGTTATGGATTGAGATCGACGTCCAGGTCCACGTCGCTAGGGCCGTCGAAGACGTAGAACGTCATCGGCTTTCCCTGGTACGTGCACTTGATATTGATGTAGCGATAGCCGGGAATCGGCTCGCCGAGATGGGATGCCACGGAGAAATTGCTGGGGATAGTCAGCCGCGTGTCCTTTACGCACGTTTTCACAAAGTCTGTTGCGTCGACCCAGGTCTGGTCTCGTCCGTATTTGGCCGAAAGAATGACGATGGCCGGAGGGTCTGTTTTCAGGGACGCCTCCTCGGCCTGAATCTTGTCTCGTTCGGCCTTGATGGCGTTGGCGCGATCGAGATCGCCATTTTTCATCGACGCGGCCAGGCTGCGGCTGAGGGCGTCCTCGTATTCTTTGGCGGCCTTTGCCTGGGCCTCCTGGTAAACGCGCTGGGCTTGTGCGATGGCTGCGGTGTAATCCTCATAAGCCGCCGGCATCGGGGGATTGTCCGACGGGCCTGAGCAGACGAGGCTGAGCAGCAGGCATCCAAGGATCGCGACGAAAGTACGCATAGCCACCTCCAGTAGGAATATCGATCATCCGATGGCCTTTTCGATTTTCACGTCGCTTTGGCGGATTGTCCAGCGGCGGAACACTATCGAGTCTGGCCTCGCCGCGCGGATGTGCCCAAAGATCTGGGCAATGAGAATCGGCCGGAGGACCGGCCGGCTCAATTTCGAAGCAGAGCCGGCCGGTCCTCCGGCCGGTCTTCGGCACCCGAAAGTTTGGGCGCCCCCTTTTGCAGGGCCATCGCATTTGGCGACGGGGTACAAAAGCTCAAGGGTTGAACGGTCCAAGGCAAAAACGTTCCCCTTGAATCCTTCAACCCTTGAACCGTTGAACCCTTGAACCCCATCGCCAAATGCGAAGGACCTGCCCCCTTTCGCGCCCGCTGGCGCCGGGGCGTTGCATCGCGGCAATTAACTCGCTAGGCTTTGGCTTTCGCTGCCCACAATTATTTTATGATGCTATCACCAGACCCGGACGTTTCGGGCGGCAATACGCCGTCCACACCGCAACCGGCCGCGCCCGCCACGCGGCCCGCCGCGCCGCGGCCCGCTGTCACCGTCGAACGCGACCGCCGACGCGAAAACCGAAAACCCGTTCAGGGCAAAGCGATCCTGACTCTCCTTGACGGCTCCAACGCCGGCGCAACCTTCGACATCATGACCCGCGACCTCTCCTTCAGCGGAATTTCCTTCCTCTTGCGCGAGTCGCTGGACGTCGGCCAGAGCTGCAAGATTGAGATCACCGGCAACGGCCCGCCCGCAACCCACGTTTGCGAGGTCGTCCGCTCGCGCCCATTGAGCAATGGCAAATTCGAAATGGCCGTCAAATTCGGGAAATTGTAAAGAATGTCATTGGTCATTTGTCATTGGTCACTTGTTAAATTCCAAATCCAATGACAAATGACCAATGACAAATGACTAATGACATTCCTTTCGATACAATAGCCCCGCTCTGATTTTGGAGGTCTTGCATCGTGGCCCAGGCCGACATTGACATTGCCGATGAGAAAATGCTCCCGCTCGCCGTGGAGTTGCACAACTCCATTTTCCGCCCCAAACGCGAAGTGGACTTTTTCAAACGCCGGTTTATGGGGCGTTACAACACCCTCACCCTGATCGCCCGCATGGACAAGAAGCCCGTCGGCTTCTGGATCGGATTTGAACTTAAGCCCGGAATGTTCTACCAGTGGCTCGGGGCCGTGCTGCCGGACGTTCGCCGCCACGGGGTTGGACGGCAATTGCAGGAGGCCCAGCAGGCCTGGTCCAAAGATCACGGCTACGAATACATCCGCTGTGAGTGCATGAACCACCAGCGCGAATTCATTCATTTCGCCATCGCGATGGGGTACGACATCGTCGGCATCCGCTGGGATTCAACGCACGCCGACAACCTGATCGTCTTTGAGAAAAACCTGCTGGAATGATCCATCAGCCTGCGACTGGGATTGGACGACATGATGGGGTACCGGCAGCGCCGGCCAGAAATGTCTGTTCGTCTCAGCTATCAGGGCCTGACTCCAAGCGACGATCCAGACCGTGCCGATGATCGTGATCGTCACTATCGGAAACACAAAACGATGAAACGACTGGTAAAACATAACCGTCCTTGGGCTGATCGCTAATGCTGTCTTATTATCGTCTTAGCGCAATCGTAATGTATATCGGCGAAATCACCTATGTCGCCATCAGGGCTTAACCTCTGGCTTAGCTCCGACTTACGCCCGCCGCTGGTGATGGGGGTGATCAACCTGACCCCGGACAGCTTCAGCGACGGTGGTCGATTATCTGACCCAGATCAGGCTGCCGACTATGCCCAGCAACTTGTCGATGCCGGCGCCGATTGGCTCGACGTGGGCGGAGAGTCCACCAGACCGGGGGCGCTGGCCGTACCTCCGCAAGAGCAGATTCGCCGGACCATTCCGGCCATCGCCGCCATCCGTCGGCGTCTCGACGTCGTCATCTCTATCGACACAACTAACGCCCAGGTTGGCCAACAGGCCGTGGATTCCGGCGCGAACCTCATCAACGACGTTTCCGCCTGCCGGAACGATGCCGAAATGCTTCCCCTCATCGCCCGCCGCAGGCTGCCCGTTGTCCTCATGCACGTGCAGGGCGACCCCCAGACCATGCAACTGGCGCCCAGTTATCAGGACGTAACCGCCGAGGTCTCCGCTTTTCTTATCCACAGGCGGGACCAGGCCGTTCATGCGGGCATCGACCCTGGCCGGATCATCCTGGATCCCGGCATTGGCTTCGGCAAGACCACCGCTCACGATCTGCAACTGTTACGCGACACGTCCGCCCTTGCAAAGCTGGGTCATCCCCTGCTTGTCGGACCCAGCCGAAAGCGCTTCATCGGTGAAATCACCGGCGAACGGCGCCCGGACCAGCGGGTTTTCGGCACCGCCGCCGTCGTCGCCTGGTGCGTCGCTAACGGCGCGGCTGTTGTCCGTGTCCATGACGTGGGTCCGATTTCGCAGGTTGTACGAATGATTCGGGCTATTTCTTCGCAAAATAAACTGAGAATTTCTTAAGGATGTTTGCCCGACCGCCCGTTTCTTTAATATAGTCGAGAATAAATGCCGAATGCCGATTGCCAAATGCCGGATGAACACAGACCTGATTCCAACGGAATTCGCCTTGATTCTCCATGAACTCCGAACTGACCTCCAACATCGCCAATTTCTACCATGCCCTGGCGGCGATGGGCTGGTGGCGCGTGGTCATCGAGTTGCTCCTCATCGGCATCGTGGTCTTCTGGGTCATCCGCTTTCTCCAGGGGACCCGCGGCGCGCGAATGCTCAAAGGCATTGCCGTTGTCCTCATCACCCTGCATCTGCTGGTGACTTTCGCCGGTGAATACTTCAGGTTGGACCGCCTGGTCTTTCTCTACGAGAAATTCCTCCTCTTCGCGTCGTTTGCCCTGGCCGTCGTCTTTCAGCCGGAACTTCGCCGCGGCCTGATGCGGCTGGGCGAGACCCGCCTTTTCCGCGGATTCACCGACGTCATCTCCCAGGACGTCGAGCACCTCGTTGAATCCGCCACGTTCCTCTCACGCCGCAAGATCGGCGGCCTCGTCGCCATCGAACGGGAAGTCGGCCTGGGCGGAATCGCCGAGAGCGGTACCCTCGTCAACGCCGACCTCTCCGCCGATTTGCTCAACACCATCTTTTGGCCAAATTCGCCCTTGCACGATCTGGGCGTCGTCGTGAGCCAAGGCCGCATCGCCTACGCCGGCGTGCAATTTCCCCTGGCCGAGAGCGGCGAGATCGAACGCGAACTGGGAAGCCGCCACCGCGCTGCCGTCGGACTCACCCAGGAAAGCGACGCCGTGGTTCTGGTCGTCTCCGAGGAAACCGGTGACATCAGCGTCGCCGAGAGCGGAAAACTCATCCGAAAGCTCACCCCCGAAGCCCTCCGCGGGTTGCTCAATGAACTCCTTGGCGGAGGCGGGGGAGTAATGCATCGCCGCCATCTGGCGGCTACCTGATCATGGACCTCAAAGTGCCCACCCAACCCGAAGAACGCCCACCCGCGCCGCAGCGCTCTTCCCCACTGCGCGTCCACGCCCGCGCCCTGCTCTCGGAATTCCGCCGGTTTTATTACAGATTTACCCGAGAAAACGTCACCAGTTTCCTCAAGACCCTGGGTTGGGCGGTTCCCATCACCGTCTTCATCTGGGTCTATGCCGAGAGCGAGGAACAGGATAAAGATCTCGGCCAGCCAATCAACATTGAAGTCAAGAGCCGCAATCCCAACAAGATCGTCACGCTCGACCCCAACGAGAGGGTCATTATCTGCGATCTTGAAGGCCCGACCTCGATCGTGGAGCGGTTCAAGCAATCGCATTCCACCGGCGCACCCATCGCCATAGAACTGGATACCGACCAGGTGGAGGGCCAGGAGAGAATTCCGCTGCTCGACAGTTTGAGGGAAAGCCCGCAGGTCAAGGAAGCCGGGATCACGGTCAACGCGTGCAGCCCGTTGTTACTGAACGTGAACGTGGATTACCTGGTGCGAAACCGGCCGATTCCCGTGCGCCCGCCGCCCGGATTGACCGTATTGCAATCCGTGACTTTCGACCCTCCCACCGTCAACGTCACCGGGCCCAAGGGCGTGATCGAGCATCTGACCGAGGTCACCGCCGACATCTCATCCCTGAAAGAGCTCAACCAGCCGGGGGTTCATACCGTCGACGGGGTTCCGCTTTTGCTCGATCCTTCCGGACCGGTGACCTACGACCGGACCCAGGTCAAGGCAATCCTCACCGTTGCCGAAAAAGACGTGGTCGGCCACTACAGAGCTCCCATCTGGCCGGCGATACAACCCGATGTCCAGAAACGCTATTCGATCTCCGTGAATAGCGACTTCACCCCCACCTTCGACGTCATCGGGCCGGCCGAACAGATCGACAAGCTCGAACACGGCCAAATCAGCCCCCTCCCTCACGCGCTCTTGGAGATCAGCGATGAAAACGTCAACAACGTCAATCCCGTCGAATTGAAGATCGAGGGTCTCCCCTCCGGCGTCCGCTTGGCCGGCGCGCCGCCCGAAGTCAGCTTCACCGCCACGCCGCGATAGCCAAATAAATCAACTCAATCCCCGCTCTCCAGGATCGCCATGAACGCCTCCTGCGGAATGTCCACGCTTCCCACGCGCTTCATCCGCTTCTTCCCCTCCTTCTGTTTCTCCAGCAGCTTCCGCTTGCGCGTCACGTCCCCGCCGTAGCATTTGGCGGTCACGTTCTTCCCCACCGATTTGATCGTCTCGCGCGCGATCACCTTTCCGCCGATCGCCGCTTGCAGCGGGATTTCAAACAGATGCCGCGCGATCTCCTGCTTCAGCCGCACGAGCAATTTCCGGCCCCGCTGCTCGGCATGCTCCTTGTGGACGATCACGCTCAGGGCGTCGATTCTGTCCCCGTTGACCAGAACGTCCAGCTTCACCAAGTCTCCCACACGGAACCCGATGAAATCGTAATCCATCGTGCCGTACCCGCGCGTCGCGCTCTTCAGCCGGTCGTAAAAATCATAAATCACCTCCGCCAACGGAATCTCGTACGCCAGGATCACCCGCGACGCGCCGATGTATTCCGTCTTCTTGTATATCCCACGCCGATCCTCGCACAACTTCATCAGCGCCCCCACGCCCTCCGCCGGAAGGATCAGATTCATCAGGATATACGGCTCGCGGATTTCCTCGACGTGATTGGGGTTCGGCAATTCGCTCGGAGCGTCGATCCGTTTCAACGTCCCATCCGTCATCTTGATCTCGTACGTCACGGTGGGGGCCGTCTGCACGATCTCGATGTGGAACTCCCGCTCCAGCCGCTCCTGAATGATCTCCATGTGCAGCAGGCCCAGAAACCCGCAGCGAAATCCGAACCCCAATGCATCGGAAGATTCCGGCGTAAACGAAAAACTGCTGTCGTTCAACTGCAACCGGTCCATCGCGTCCCGAAGCTCGTCATATTGCGTCGTCCCGCCTGGATAGAAATCGCAATAGACCATCTGCTGGATCGGCTTATATCCCGGCAGCGCCTCGGCGGCGGGATTCCCCGCATCCGTCACCGTGTCGCCCACCCGAACGTCGTGAAGGTCCTTGATCGCCGCCACCAGATACCCCACCTCGCCCGTCCCGATCTTCTCCACCTGCTTGGGCCGCGGCATCAGTTTGCCCAGATCGGTGATCTGATGCACCTTGTCCGTCCCCATCAGCCGGAATTTCTGACCCTTGAACAGCTCCCCATCCACCACCCGCACATAAACGATCACGCCGCGATAATCATCGTAAATGCTGTCGAAAATCAGCGCCCGCGTCGGCAAGGACGGATCGCCCCTGGGCGCCGGCAGCTTCCGGCACAGCAGGGCGATCAACTCGTCGATCCCCTGTCCCGTCTTGGCCGAGACCAGAATCGCATCCTCCGCCGGGAATCCCAGCACCTGCTCGATTTCCTCCGCCACCTCCACCGGCCTCGCGCTGGGTAGATCGATCTTGTTGATCACCGGAATGATCTCCAGCCCCGCCTCGATGGCCGCATACGCGTTGGCCACCGTCTGTGCCTGCACCCCTTGCGTCGCATCCACCACCAGGATGGCGCCCTCGCACGCCTGCAACGCCTTCTGCACCTCGTAATGAAAATCCACGTGTCCCGGCGTATCGATGAAGTTCAGCATGAACTGCTCGCCGCCCGTTTCGTGGAAGACCGTTACCGCCGACGCCTTGATCGTGATCCCGCGTTCCCGCTCCAGGTCCATATCGTCGAGGATTTGCTCCTTGAATTCCCGTTCCGTGATGGCCCCGGCGCGCATGAGCAGCCGGTCCGACAAGGTGCTCTTGCCGTGATCGATATGGGCAATGATCGAAAAATTCCGAATCTGCATGGAGCGAACGGACAATACTACGTCACGCCGCGCATCGCGACAAACCCCGCGATCCCTGCCCGCCGTACGGCATGCAAACCCCGAGGCTGACCCACGACCTGGAATTGCGTTCAATTGGCAAATCCCCGACAATAATTCCGGCTGCATCAGATCGTCCCTCTCGCATTTTTTTTCGCCGTCTGGTTGGGTGGAGGCATGCCGCAATCGGGCAGCATATGAAACGGAATGGGAGAACCATGAACCGCAACGCCATTCTACGACGTATTCTTATCGCTGCCGCTTCTGCTGAGTTTTATTCCGCGGCCGGGGTGTTGGCACAGCAGTACACCTACACGCCCTCGCAAATCCGCACCGCGTACGGTTTTAACGGCATCACGTTCAACGGCGTTCCGGCAACCGGCGCTGGAGAAACCATCGCGATCGTTGACGCATACAACAACTCCACGATTCAGTCCGACCTCTCCAAGTTCGATTCCAAGTTCGGCATCAGCTCGCCTCCCAGCTTCTCGATTGAGAATCAAACCGGTGGCAACACGTTGCCCACCGGGACCAATAGCAGTTGGTCGCTCGAAACGGACATTGACGTCGAATGGGCCCATGCCATCGCGCCCCAGGCCAATATTCTCCTGGTGGAGACCAACGACAACCTCTACACGAACCTGAACGCCGGCGTGCGGACTGCCGCCGGCGCCGCCGGCACGTGTGCGGTCTCCATGAGTTGGGGCAGCGTCGAATACAGCGGTGAGACCGCCAACGACTCCAATTACATAACCCCCACCAACCATCAGGGGGTGTCGTTCGTTGCCTGCACGGGCGACAGCGGATCGCTTTGGCATCCCTCCGCCGCCCCCACCGTCTTGGGTGTGGGGGGCACCTCGCTTTACCTGAATTCCGGCGGTGGATATGGCTCCGAAACCGCATGGAACGATTCTTACGGAAGCGGCGGCGGCGGCGTCAGCACCCAGGAAACCGAGCCAGGCTATCAGCGGATCGCGCAGCAAACCGGATGGCGGAACGTGCCGGACGTCGCCTATGACGCCGATGGAAACACCGGATTTTCCGCCATCGTCGGCGGCCAAAATTACTATGTCTACGGAACCAGTTGCGGCTCGCCCCAGTGGGCCGCATTGATCGCCATCGCCGATCAGGGCCGGGCACTCAATGGCCTCGGCTCGCTTGATAGCTCCAATCTCGTCAACGGACTGCTCCCATCGCTGTACGATTTGTATGGCACGCCATTCTATGCACAGGCCTTCAACGACGTGACCGTTGGCACGACCAGCACCGGCCAAGCTGCTGGCTCTGGCTACGACACCGCCACTGGTCTGGGGACTCCCAAGGCCGGTTTTCTGATCCCTTATCTAGCCGGAGAAATCAGCATCCCCGAGCCAGCGACAGGATGGCTGCTGCTGATCCCCAGCGCAAGTCTGCTGATACGCCGGCGACGAAACCAATCGGCGTGAATTTCTCGCTTGCAATTTAGCCAAAGTTAGGTATTAGTTACGGATCGGGCGGCGTTGCATTGCCCCGCCGTACGTGGTGCGCAAATGTGCGCCGTTTGGCTCGGTTCAAAGGACGATTCGAGATGTCGGCGGAAGCCGCCTCCAATCGTCCACTTTGGGCGTACGTCACGGGGGGGAGGGGGGGATGGATGGGACATTCTGGGGCAGAGTGAGACATTTTGCTCGCGCCGTTAAAAAAGCTTGCGGCCAAGCACGGAGTTGGGTTTCATTGGCAAAGGAGTGCCTATGCCTGGAGAGACGGAGCTTCACAAAACGTTGAAGAAGGAAGCGTGCCGATGGCTCATGCGGATGGGGTATCGGTGCATTGCGGCCGAGGTTCGCGTTCCGCCGCTGGGGATTGTCGATGCGGTGGGGACCGGGACTTTTCGGGCGTATCAGAACTATCTGGCTATTCCGCGGGAGGTGCCGCAGGTCTGTTTTGTCGAATGCAAGGCGAGCCGGAGCGATTTCCTGCGCGACTGTTCCAATGACGGACAATTGGAATTCTGCATCATGGAGCGCACGGGAAATCGCCGGCGAAAGCGGCGACGCCTCAGGCAGAACCTGGGGCTGGGAAAATTCAGTTCCTGTCTCATGCAGCCGATGGCCAATTTGCATTACGTCCTGGCCCCGGCCGGCGTGGTGCAGAAAAAGGATTTGGCGGCGCGATGGGGTTTGCTCAGTTATGGCGAAACCGGCGTGAACGTCGTGGTGAAGGCGCTATGGCAGGAATCGACGCAGATGCAGTACGTGGAATCGGCGATCGCGCGGGCATTGACCGGCGATATTTTCCGCGCCGACGACCGCGCGCTGGCAAGCGTGAATCGGGAACTGTTCTTCCAGCAGGCGGTACTGGCGGAAAAAATACGCTCGATCCGTCCGAAGGCGATTTTCGCGCCGCCGGCGCAGCGGCCACAATTGGTTTCCGGGAAGAAATAGCTCACGCAGAGGCGCAAAGGCGCAGAGAAGAAAATGCTCTTTAATTTCTCTTCTCTGCGCCTTTGCGCCTCTGCGTGAGACTCGTTCCGCTTTTTCGCGGTTGCATTTGAATTGACCGGCGCTACGATCATTCTTGTGCGATTGGTGAGCTATAACATTCTGGATGGCGGCGATGGGCGGACCGAGGCGCTGGCCGAGGTGATCGAATCGCAGCGGCCGGACGTGGTGGTGCTGGTGGAGGCCGACGTGCCGGCCGTTGTCCAGCGGATCGCGGGGCGGTTGAAGATGGATTTCCTGCTCGCCGAGGGGCGAAAGCACGGGGCGGCCATTCTGGCGCGCGGGCGGATCGCGGAATCGGTGAACCATTCGTTGTTGCGGACGGAATTTGCCGATTGCGTGCTGGAGGCCGCCGTGGCAACCGGCGGGGCGGAATGGGTGGTGGCGGCGGTACATTTGCATCCGCGGGCGCGGCTCGAGGATGAGGCCAAGCGCGAGCGGGAGATCGACGCGATTCTGGAGATTTTTGCACCTCGCCGCGCCGAGAATCGGCCGCATCTGCTGGCGGGGGATTTCAATGCCAATTCTCCGATCCAGCGTGTGGACCCGGAAAAGTGCAAGCCGCGGACGCGCCAGGACATCGACGCCAACGGCGGCGTATTGCCGCGCACCGCGATCGGCAAGCTGCTGTCGGCGGGGTACGTGGATACACTGCACGCGGTCGTTGGATCGGAGGCGGAAACAACGGGAAGTTTTACGACGGAGCATCCTGGGCAGCGCGTGGATTATATTTTTGCGTACGGGGTTGAAGCCGGTAGATTCAAGGAGGCGCGGGTGGTGCAGAATGGGCTGGCGAAATCTGCCAGCGACCATTTTCCGGTAATGGTGGAGATTGATTGAGAAGGCCCCGGATGTACATCCGGGGCCTTGGAAGGATGTCCGTGGCAAGCTGGCGCGTTTATACGGATTTTTTGAAGCGGAAGCAGATCGCGCTGCATTTGGCGGCGAAGCTGGGCCGCGGACGCGGGCAGATGCGATGGCTGGATCAGGTGAATCCACCGCCGGCCGCAAAGGTGCGGCCGGACCTTTCGCGCTGGGAGGATCGGGAATTGGCGGCGGTCTGGATCGGACATGCGACGGTGCTGCTGCGAATCGGCCGGATGACGGTGCTGACCGATCCGGTGTTTGCAAATCGCGTCGGGCTCGGGATGGGGCTTGTGACGCTGGGTCCGCGGCGCTATGTCGCGGCCGCGCTGACGCCGAGGCAATTGCCCAAAGTCGATCTGATCCTGAGTTCTCACGCGCATTTCGATCATCTCGATCGGCCGAGCCTGGCGATGCTGGATCGGAAGACGCCCATGGTGATGGCCGAGAAGACCCGCGATTTGGTTTGGGACCTGGGGTTTCGCAACGTGACGGAATTGCGATGGGGAGAAACGGCGAGATTCAACGGGCTGGCGATCACGGCGCGGCAGGTGGCGCATTGGGGAGCGCGGACGTTTCTGGACAAGCAACGGGGATACAACGGGTATTTGCTGGAGTCGAGCGGCCGGCGCGTCTTGTATGGGGGGGATACGGCCTACCAGGAATGGTTCAAGGATGCCGGCCCGGTGAATTTGGCGATCATGGGGATCGGGGCGTACGACCCGTACATTCACGCCCATGCTTCGCCGGAGCAGGTTTGGACGATGGCGGACCAGATGCGTGCGGATTTTGTGATGCCGGTGCACCACAGCACGTTTCGGCTCAGCCACGAGCCGATGCGCGAGCCGTTGGAGCGGATCATGAACGCGGCGGGGAAGGAAATGAATCGGATCGTTATCCGCGAGGTGGGCGAGACATGGCGATTGGAAAATTGAACGAGGATGGGATATCGCGGCGCCCGCTCAGGCACGGGATTCTGCGCACGTTCGCGTATGCGTTTTCGGGGTTATGGCATTTGCTGCGAACGCAACGGAACGCGCGGATTGAAGTGGCGATCGGGGTTGCGGCGGGCGCGCTGGGGGCGTGGCTGCGGATCGGCCGCGTGGAATGGGCGCTGCTCACGACCACGATGGCGCTGGTGTTGATTCTCGAGGGTTTGAACACGGCCATCGAGTCGGCGGTCGATCTGGCGATGCCCCAGCAGCATCCGCTGGCGAAGGCCTGCAAGGACCTGGCGGCGGGGATGGTGCTGGTGGCTGCAATAGCTGCAGTGGCCGTGGGATTGCTGATTTTGGGGCCGCCATTGTGGCAGAGACTGGTAAAATAGGGGAAATCCATGCGAAAAATGGGGTGATTTTGGAATCAGTGCGGGGTTTGCCCTGATAGCTCGCGTATAATAGAGGCGGATACTCAAGGAGCCGTTATGAAAAGGATACTAGCTCTGCTCGTGGTGGTTTTAGGGGGCAGTTCGCTTGCATTGGCGCAGGCTACGACCATGCCGGCCGTGCAGCAGCCGTTGAAGGTGTTGATCGTTCCCTTCCGCCAAGTCGGCAATACCACCAGCCACGAATGGGTGGCCAGCGCGATTCAGGAGAATCTCATGACGCAAGCGGCCGGCGATACGTCCGTCCAGGCGATCGGCATGAGCGGACCCCTGAACGGCGGCGGCCCCGAGGCGATGGCCGCGGCGAAGAATGCCGGGGCGGCCCTCGTGGTGTTTGGAACCTACGAAATTTCCGACAGCCAACTTCGCTTCAACGGGCAGATTCAGGATGTGAATTACGGACGCACGCTGGCCACGCTGAAGGCGACCGGAGCGATCACCGATCTGTTCAAGATCGAAGATACGTTGTCCAGCCAGTTGGGCTCTGCGCTTCCGCAACCGCCGGCCGACGTGCCCGTGGTCTCCTACGGATCGGATCAATCGGCGGTGCCGTATTACACGGCGAATCAGCCGGTCGTCACCAGCCCGGCCCCGACTTACGTTTATCCGTCCCAGCCGACTTACGTCTATAATTACCCGGCGTATTCGTATCCGTACTATTACGATTATCCCACCTTCCCCGTGGTCATTTACGGTGGATACGGATGGGGCGGATACGGGCATTATTACCATCCGTGGGGCGGCGGATTTGTGGGCGGCGGATTCCGTGGCGGCGTCGGATTTCATGGCGGCGTCGGATTTGCGGCCCGTGGCGGCGGATTTGGCGGACATGGACGGTGAGGTGGTGCAGTAACCCTGTACAGCCCACGGCAACGCCGTGGGCTTTTTTGTCGAATGTTTTTCACTCCGCGTCCGCGGCGAATCCGTGGCGGAGAGTGTTCTCGGTGATGCAGCGGGGCATCAGGAAATGGCGGAGATAATCCGGGCCGCCGGCCTGCGTGCCGGCGCCGGAGAGCTTGAAACCTCCAAAGGGCTGCCGTCCCACGAGAGCGCCGGTGATCTGGCGGTTGATGTAAAGGTTCCCGACGCGGAATTCACGGCGGGCGCGGGCGATGTTGGCGGGGCTGCGCGAGAATAGTCCGCCGGTGAGGGCGTATTGGACGCCATTGGCAATTGACAGGGCATCGTCGAAATCCCGGGCGCTGATGATCGAAAGGAGGGGTCCGAAGATTTCCTCGGTGGCCAGGGGGCTGCTCGGCGGAACCTGGGCGAAGACGTGCGGGGCGATGTAAAAGCCCTCCTCGGCGAGGGGGCCTGCGTCGCCGGCGAAGGCGAGGCGGGCATCGCGTTTTCCACGTTCGACGGCGGCGAGAATGCGGCGATGCGCCTCGGCGTCGATCACCGGCCCGATGCGGCAGCCCGGGTCTTCGGCCGGCGCGATTTTCAAACTGGCCGCCGCGTCGATCAACCGGGCAAGAAACGCATCACGTACTCCCGGCAGGACGACGGCCCGCGAACAGGCGGAGCATTTCTGGCCGGAGTATCCGAATGCGCTGGCGACGACCCCCGCGACCGCTTCGTCGAGATCGGCATCCTCGTCGATGATGACGGCGTTCTTGCCGCCCATCTCGACGATGATGCGCTTGACGTGATCCTGGTTGTCTCGCGGCCGGGAGGCGAGGTGGTTGATGGAAAGTCCGACGCCGCGCGAGCCGGTGAAAGCGATCATGGCGATGTCCGGATGCTCGACGAGGACAGGACCGATTTCCTCGCCGACGCCGGGGAGATAGTTCACGACGCCCGGGGGCGCGCCGGCTTCTTCATAGGCGCGGGCGAGATGGAACGCGATGAGGGGGGATTGCTCGGCGGGCTTGAGGACGACGGGATTTCCGGCGACGACGGCGGCGGCGGCCATGCCGCAGAGGATCGCCAGGGGGAAATTCCACGGCGCGATGACGAGGGCCGGGCCGCGGGATTCGTACTCCCAATGGTTTAGTTCACCGGGCACGTCCGCGCCTGCGGGCAGGGCAAGCTGGCGCATCTGCCAGGCATAATAGCGGCAAAAGTCGATGGCTTCGGCGACGTCGGCATGGGCCTCGCGCCAGGGCTTGGCGCATTCGGCGATCTCGACGGCCGCCAGTTCAAACCGGTCGCGGCCCAGAATGTCCGCGACGCGATCGAGCAGGTCGGCGCGATCCTCCGCGGGCACGTCGCGCCAGGCGGCGAAGGCGGTCTTGGCGGCGGCGACGGCCTTGCCGGCATGTTCGGCCGATGCGCCGGCGCAGCGGGCGACGACGCGGGATTTATGCGAGGGGTTGATTGATTCGATCCATTGATCCGTGAAAATGCGCTGCCCGGAGATCAAAAGCGGAACCTCGGCGCAACCCTGCGCCGAGAATGCGGCGATGGCGCGCTCCATGCTATCTCGCGAGGATTGAAGCGAGAAATCGATGGGCGGCTCGTTGGCGAATGCCCGTGCGGGGCGCGCCGCGGAAGCGGGCCGGCGTTTTCGCAAAATGGGGTTCATGAGCAATTGCTCCTCGGGCACGCGGTCGATGAACCCGGCCCGTAAGAAAGATTCGTTGGAAGTATTTTCCAGAAGACGGCGGACCAGATAGGCCATGCCCGGCAGCAGCCGGCCGACCGGAGCGTAAACCCGAACGCGATGATTCATTTCGACCAGTGCGGACTTGATGGCGTCGGCCATGCCGAACAGCATCTGGAATTCGATTTCCGCCGGTTTCGCGCCGCATCGCTGGGCGTGGGCGAGCGTGGCGGCGATGCTGCGGACGTTGTGGCTGGCGATGGCCGGACGAAGCAGATGCCGATTCTCGATCAGAAACACGGCGGCGGATTCGAAATTGGCATCGGTTTGGGCCTTGTCGATGAAAACCGGGATGGGCCAGCCGTTTTGGGCGGCGACGACGGTTTCGAAATCCCAATACGCGCCTTTGACCAACCGAACGCAAGCCGGCGTTCCGCGCCGCTCGGACCATTCGGCCAGACCCTTCAGGTCGTCCAGCGTGCAACGCAGATAGGCCTGGATGGCGATGCCGGCAGCGGGCCAATCGCGGAATTCGTCCTCCATGAAAACGGATTTGAAGATTTCCAGGGTCAATTCTTTGAACGCGAACTGCTCCATGTCGAGATTGATCATCGCGCCGTTTTGACGGGCCAAGCGAAGGATCGGCCGAAGCCGGGCGAGCACGGCCTGCGAAGTTCCGCCCGGATTCATCGGATCGAACTGGCTGTACAGCGACGAAAGCTTCACGGAGACGTTGGCCCGGGGAATCGCGCCGGCGGCGTTGCGGTCGATGAGCGGATCTTCGACGAACCCGGCCAGCCGCGCGGGAAGCAATTCGACGAGCTCAAGATACCGCCGCTGGAATTGATCTGCCTCGGATTCCGAGACGACCGCCTCGCCGAGCAGATCGACGGTGAAAGCAAGCCGCTTGCGGCGGAGTTCGGCGATCGCTTTGACGGCATGATCCAGGTCGTCGGCGGCGATGAATTTCCGGGCCATGCGGCTGACCCCGAACGTCGCCGCGGCGGCGAGGATGGGCGAAAAACCGGGGACGGAAATGTGCAGATATTCCCGGATATGCCGGGCGATTTCCTCGCAAGATCGTAGCGAGGGCAGACAATCGACGAAGCGGAAAAGCCGGGATTTCCGGCGCTCGTTCCGCATGGACCAGGCCATCATGGCGTCGTCGATTTTGGCAAGGGGCGAGGAAAAGCGGGCCAATTCGGCGACTCGCGTGAAGATTTCGCGGCCGATCTGGCGGATGCGGTCGTCGAGGGCTGGATCAGTGGTCATTTGTCATTGGTCATTCGTCACTTGTCATTGGTATCGCCGATTCCGAATTGTCTTGCAAATGACAAATGACCAATTGGCCTTGGCGTTCTTGGCGGTTCGATTTCTTCTTTCCCCAGAGATTGGATACGCTTCCAATGGTCATCATAAAACTACACATGAGTATAGTGCCTTGGGGCGGTGTGGACAAAACCCCTGTTTTTGATGGCGCCGCAGGGGGTTTTGTCTACGTCTACGGGGGGACCCACTTGAAAAAGCAGCGGTCGGCCATTTTGACAGTGTCGGAGATGACCGCATTCGGGCCGGGATAATGGTTGGTGAATCGACGACAAAAATGCATGTCCCTCTACATCTATAGCCAGGAGGTGAAGGTTTTGGCGGTGTTTTGTGGAAAGCGGAGGTTTTTTTTGAAAATTATTTTTGGCTGGAGCGGGTTGCGGGTGGATGGGCACTTTCGTTAAGAAAACCCCACGGCAACGCCGTGGGCGTTCGGGGCGGAATTCGCGCGGGTGGAAATTGGGCGGTTTACAGCGATTTGCCGATGGATCGCGATGCCAGCCGGCTATCGGTCGCGCATCGCCAGGGGCGGGCCAACCACTTCGGATAGGACGTAAATCGTTCGCATGGCACTGCGGCGCGAAAGCATCAATTGGCGGATTGCGGCGGCGGAAATTGTCGGCGGGGCGGAAGTATGCGCGGTCGGAGCCGGTCGGGCGGAGGCAAGTTTCGGTATCGGCGGGGCGGCGACGGGCTGCGGGATCGGCGGCGGGGCGTTGCCCCGGCGGGCTGGGGCGCGTTGCGTCGTGGGGAAACGATTGGTCATTTGTTGCTTGCTCTGGCGGCCCATCGGTTGTTGCCGCTTCGCCTGTTGGCGCTGTTGTTGCTGTTGACGTAGTTGCTGTTGGCGGAGTTGCTGCTGCCGGATTTGCCATTGCCGCAATGCCTGTGGGGACATGTCCGGCGTCGGCTGGGAAGGCTGCTGAATCGGGGGGATTTTGGGGACCGATCTCGGTGGCGGCAGGGGCGTGGGCTTTCTCTGGGAACCACCGGAGAAAAGCGCGATCAGCGCGCGAACGATTAATTCAATCAACGTATCCATCGTCGCTCCGGGTTACGAAGGCTTCGCTGAATCCCCCGGCTTGGCGATGGCCTCGCGCATGGAGGTGTCGGATTGGATGTTCTTCAGCTTGTAATAATCCATGACTCCGATGCTGCCCGAGCGAAGTGCGTCGGCCATGGCCTTGGGAATCTCGGCCTCGGCCAGTACGACGATGGCGCGATTCTCGGCCTGCTTGGCGACCATTTCCTGCTCGTGTGCGACGGCCATGGCGCGGCGCTGCTCGGCTTCGGCCTGAAAGCGGCGTAAATCCGATCCCGCCCGATCGGCCGCCAATTTGGCGCCGATGTTCTCGCCCACCGTGATCTCCGCGATGTCGATGGAGAGAATCTCGAAGGCGGTGTTGGCATCGAGGCCCTTGAGCAGGACGGCCTTGGAAATCTTGTCGGGGTTTTCAAGCACGTGCTTGTAATCCTCGGCCGAGCCGATGGCGTTGACGATCCCCTCGCCGACGCGGGCGACGACCGTCTCCTCGGTCGCTCCGCCGACCAGGCTCTTGATGTTGGTGCGCACCGTCACGCGGGCCTTGACCTTGAGTTGAATTCCATCCTTGGAAACCCCGTCAATGGTGGGCTGACCGAACTGGGGATTGGGCACGTCGATGACCTTGGGATTGACGCTGGTCTGGACGGCTTCGAGGATGTCGCGTCCGGCCAGGTCGATGGCGGTGGCGGTTCGCCAGGGAAGCTCAATGCCGGCCTTGCTGGCGGCGATCATGGCGTTGATGACGCGCGGCACGTCGCCGCCGGCGAGCAGGTGGCTTTCCATCTCTCGCTGGCTGACCTGAAGTCCGGCCTGGGTGGCCTGAATGCGGCCGATCACGATGGTCGGAGCGTTGACCTTCCGCATGCGCATTCCAAACAGCTCGAAGAAGCTGACCTTCGCGCCGCTGAAATACGCCCGGATGTACAGGCCGATGAAGTTGGCGATGAAGACCGCCACCACCAGGCAGAAAATGATGACGATGATGGCGACAATGATCCAACCGGCGCCGATTGGTCCGGATTCATCCGCAAGAGCCGAGGGAATATGCATGTCGATCCTTTGTTGGGGGCGACAATATCTTAGAGCGCCGAAGAAAATAAACCACAGAGGGCACAGAGATCACTGAGGACACAGAGAGAAACGCATTTTTTCATACTTGACGCCTACCGCCATACGGCCACGCCCGCCGGGGGGAGATCGCGGGTCCCGATCAGCAGTTTGGCACTGCGGGGGGCGGGAATGGTTTGATTCTTGTCCGTGAAATTCGTGGCTACCCAGAATCCGTCGCGCCAGTCGACCAGGAAGTTTTCGTCCAGTTGCTCGACATTCACGCCGGCGCGGGTGAAAACGTCGCGGATCAACTGGGCTTCCAACTGGCCGTCGCTTGTATCCACGCCGATGTACGTGACCGTTCCGCGGCCCAGGGCGCGCGTGACCGCGGCGGCGCCGCCGGCGTAATACTGATCGGCATATCGAGCCGTCACTTCGGTGCCGGGGCGGGGATCCAGCACCTCTGCCCAGGAGACCCATTCGTAGTCATGGCCGGCGGAAGTGACCTTGCCGACGTATGGAGCGGGCAGCACGTCGTAGAAGGATATTTTGGCCCCGATCAGGTCGAGGATGGGCATCGCCCATGGTCCCTCCCAAAGGAAGCCGCGCCGGTCCTTCTGGCCGGTGCGGCAGGTGAGGATCAGGTGGCCGCCCTGATTGGCATAGTCGCTCCAGCGCTGGACCAGCTTTTGATCAACCATTTGGCAGGCCGGGACCACCAAAAAGGGGTAGGCGCTGAAATCCTTTTCGCTGGTGATGACGTCCACAGGGCAGCCGAGCCGCTTCAGGGCCCGGTATTGCTTGAAGATGTGTTCAAGGGTGTTCCAACGGATGGTCTGCTTGTGATTATCGATATCCCAGCGGTTTTCCCAATCAAAATAGATGGCGGCGCGGCGAGCGGCATAATCGGCGGGCATTTTTGCCGCGGGATCGCGCAGCGTGCGCAGCATGGCGATTTCCGCGGCGGCTTGTGCATACTGCTGTCCGCCTGTGGTGGGAGTCACGCCGTCGGGGCCGACCAGACCGTAGTGATATAACTCCGACCCGGAAAGCGGCTCGCGGTAGCGATAGGTGCAGACCAACTTGCTGCCGACGGCAAATGCCCGCATCAGCCACATGTGAATGGCGCCGGGATGGGGCTGGGGATTGACATCGCCCCAGTTCACCTGACCCGGCTGCAATTCCATGATGCCGTGAGCGCCGTTCAGATTCCGTACGTAATCGTGCATGAACGACATCATGGCCGCGGCGCCCAGGCGAAAGCCCAACGGGCCTTCATTCGGATCGCCGTGGACCGGGTACATCGTGAAAGTCACAAGATCCATGTCATGGGCCGAAAGCGAGGGATTTTCCGGAGGATGATTGGATTGAAAGTTGGTGGTGATCCACTGGCGATCGCCGCAATATTTGCGGAGGCAGGCGGCCTGGAAGCGCAGGTAATCGGCTGCTTCGTCGGCGAACCAACGCTGCGAATCCAACAATTGATGCGGATTGATCTGAGCGACCTCCTCCTTGGCGTTGGCCAGGCGAACCTGATCGAAGTTCTCGTACCGCTGCGACCAGAATGCGGCGCCCCAATTGGTATTGAGCGCTTCAATCGTGCCGTACTTCTTTTGCAACCAGAGCCGGAATTTTGCCTGGCTGGCCTCCGTGTAAGAGGGTTCCTTTCCATAATGACCCAGCTCGTTATCGATCTGCCAGCCCCAGACCGTGGGGTTGTTGCCGTAGTGTTTGGCTAATTCCTCGTCGATCTTGCCGACGTATTGACGATAGATGTCCACGCTCCAGTCGGCCTGCGCGCGTGTGCCGTGCTGCATCTGGCGGCCATCGGCATCGATCATCAGCACTTCCGGGTGTTTTTCGGTGAGCCAGATCGGCGGCGTGGCGCTCGGCGTGCAAAGGACGACCTTCAGACCCTGATCGGTGCACAGTTTGACGACCTCGTCGAGCCAGGCGAAATCGTAATGCCCTTCCTGCGGCTCCATGAATGCCCAGGCAAATTCGCCCATGTGGACAAATTCCAGGTTCAACTTTTTGATGTTGGCGATGTCGCGCGGCCACTGTTCCCGCGGCCAGGCTTCGGGATAGTAGTAGGTGCCGATGCGCATCATGTCCGCATCGGGGAAGAACCGGTCCCTTGGTGAGTTTGCCTGGCCCATCGCCTGCGCCGCCAATTGGAACACCATAAATGCCACCACGGCAAGAACCCTGAATAACATTGAGGACTCCAAATGAACGAAAGTTGATGCAACCACTGTAAAGGAGAAACCGCTGCTCGTCGAGGGAATGGGAAGCGATGATTGGTACGGGTCATGTCTTGCGCGGCGGACTCCGGTCGGTTAAGCTATCCGCCCGCTATGGAATCGGATCGAACCCAGGGCGACGCGGCAAACCAGCGAAGGCAGGCGATTGCCCGGCTGATCTCCGGCTTGACGGCGGCGGGGGGGAAGCTGGATGAATCGGCCGTTATCGCGGCTCATCCCGAATTGATGCCGGAGCTTGAAGCCGCGCTGCGAAAATTGAGCCGGATGCGCGCCGGCGAAACGGCGAGCGTCGTTCTTCAAACGGCCGTTCCACCGGCGGGGGGGTCGCAAATCGGTTACGCAATTCCGGTGGATCAGCCGCCGGTCGAAATCAAAGGGTATTCCATTCAGCGCGAACTCGGCCGCGGGGGGCAGGCGGTGGTTTATCTTGCGGTTCAGGAGAACACCGGGCGGAGAGTTGCCCTCAAGATCATGCGGCCCGAAGCGCTGGCCGATGAACGCGCCCTGGCCCGGTTCAAGCGCGAGGTTCAGGTCCTGGCGGCGCTGGAGCATCCCAACATCGTGGGGATTCTCGATACCGGCGTCACGTCCGGCGGCGCACAGTTCATTGCGATGAACTACGTCGCGGGAGTCACGCTGGACGATTACGTGAAATCGCGCCAGCGAGGCGATTCGCCCGACCCCGCCAGACTGTTGCGGCTCTTTCTGAAGATCTGCGCCGCCGTCAACGTCGCACACGTGCGCGGAATCGTGCATCGCGATCTGAAACCGGGCAACATTCGCATCGACGAGCGCGGCGAACCACACATTCTTGACTTCGGTCTGGCGCACACGCCGCTCGACCGGCTGGTCGGCGGTGACCATCCGATCGCGGTGAATGGCGAATTCCTCGGAAGCCTTCCCTGGTGCAGCCCCGAGCAGGCGGAAGGCGATCCCGACCGAATCGACATGCGCACGGATGTCTACAGCCTGGGCGTGATCCTCTATCAGTTTCTGACGGATGGGAAATTCCCGTACGAAGTCGTCGGCAACATGCGGGACGTGTTGAATAACATTCTCAACACCGAGCCGACGCCGCCCAGCAAAGTCGTGCCGGGGCGGCAATCGGCGCAGGAACGCCGTCCGGGCAAACTCGGCCCGCCGCCGGTGAATCCGGTGATTGAGAACATTGTTCTTCGAGCGTTGGCGAAAAATCGCGAGCAGCGTTACCAATCCGCGGGCGAGTTGGGCCGGGACGTGGCGCAATATCTGGCCGGCCAGCAGACGGCCGTAACACAAAATGCGGCGCCGCCGGCATCGCCAGCGGCGAAAGGGCCGGGCCGGAATCTTGCGGTGATCTCTTTGGCGGTCATCGCTCTTTGTGCGGTGGGGTTCGCCCTATGGCTGGTGACTCGAAAATCCTCAATGCAGAGCGGCGTGGCCATCGCTCCTGCCGCGCAGATGATCGCCGCCGCGCCCACGACCGCGCCGGCCGCGCCCGTGGCGATTTCCATTGCGCCGCCCTCCGCTGGAATGGCGGACAATCAAATCAACTCCATCCTCGGAGGAACGGCCCATCTTGAAGGCGATGCGCTGGCGCTAACCCCCGGCAATCTCCCGGCCACCGTTTATTTCGGGCCGGCAAATCTGTCCAATTACGACATGTCGTTTGACGCGATGACTAATGAGAACGGCAACGCCAAGGGCTTCCGCGTCGTCGTTCACGGCGCGATGCGCAACGCCTGCCTCTACTGGCTTGCCGCGGAAGACAACACCCTGATCGGGCTTTACTCCCGATTCGAAGGAAACCTGACGCGACTCCAATGGCAGCAATACAGGCTTGAACCCGACCAGTGGTATAACGTCAAGGTTGAAGTTCGCGGTCCGGAGATTCAGTGCTTTCTGGATGGACAGGAACGTTTCGGCGGGAGGGACACCCGCATCGCGCGCGGACGCGCGGGGCTCTCCAGTTCCGATTTCACGACGCGGTTCCGAAATATCAAGCTGACCGCGCCGGACGGTTCGGTCATTTGGCAGGGTCCGCCCGATCTGTCGCATCTCCCGCCGAAACAGATCGACCCATCCGACCAGATATCTCCGCCCTTGGTGCGTAAGACCGATCTTCTTAAGAATTTCAATCCGTCGAGCGACGTGTTGCTTGGCTCGTGGAACGTGGGCAGCGACGGATTAACCGGCCAGGGCGCGAGCGCGCAAATCCAATTCCATCTCCCGTTGCCGCAGGAATACGTCTTACGCGTCCGTTTCGTTCGTTTTGACGGGAACAACCCGATCGCCCTGATCGCCTCACGACAGGGCCGGCCGATTGCATTTGTGCTCGGCGGCCACGAGGGGACGCTCAGCGGCTTCGGCGTTGTCGACGGCAAGAACTACGACGACAATGAAACCACGCGCCGCGCCCCACGGTGGATCACCAACGGAATCGTTCACACCCTGGTCCTGCGCGTCCGCAAGCAATTTGCGCTGGCCTATTTGGATGGCGTGCAACACGACCGGGTGAACGTGGAACTGAGTTCCCTGGCTCTCCCGGCCGAATTCCACCGCGATAGCTCGCCTCCGCTGGGCGTCTGGCTCGGAGGCGATCAGGTGACGGTCCAATCCGCGGAGCTGTTGGAGCTTGCCCCGACGTTGCCGCCGGAGACGATGTCCGCGACAACGGCGCCGTCCGAGTCCGAGAGGCCAAACTAGAAATGAGTTCCGAGCAGCCTAGCTCCATTCCATCCGCGGCCGCCAATTCCGCGTGGCTCATTCCGCTTCCCGGCGGGCCACCGATCGAACCATTGGAACTCAAGCCGTCGTCCGGCGGGCTGGTGATTGGCCGATACGACGATTGCCCCCTGCGCCTCCCCGGCGATGCCGACCAGGTCTCTCGCCAGCATGCCAGGTTCACCGAACACGCCGGCCAATGGCGCGTCGCCGATCTTCACAGCCGCTGGGGAACGTTTCTCAATGGCGTCAAAATCGCCCCCCATCGCGAGATGCCACTGGGGGATGGAGATTTGCTCCGAATCGTTCCGTGGACGTTCAGCTTTTCCACGCGCGGGGTGCCCGAGCGCGGCCTGCGCGCCGTCGACGACACGGCAACCGCCGCCACGATGGTCCGCTCTCACGCCGCGGATCGAGCCGTCGAACCGTTGCGCGACGATCTGCTCAATCTTCTGCTGGAAAGCGCTTCGGCCATTCACGCCGCCGGCGACGAAAAATCACTCGCGGCGACGCTGATGGACGCGGCGTGCCGCGGCACCGGCCTGCCCAACGCCGCCGTCCTGCGCGCCCTGGATTCCTCCGGCCGGATTGAAATCCTCGCTAACGTCGCCGGCCCCACCCTGCACGAACGCCACAACATGGGCTTCAGCCGATCGCTCATCACCACCGCCTCACAGGGAGTGCTGGCGGAAATGTCGGCCTCGACCTCGGACGATATCTCCCAAAGCATGGTCCAGTTGAAGATCGACGCCGCCCTCTGCGCACCCCTGATGCTCGGATCAACGGTGGCGGCGTATTTGTACCTGGATTCCCGGGGCGGCGCACAAACGCGCCGCGCGCTCCACCCCAACGCCGCGGGATTCTGCCTCGCCCTGGCCAAAATGGCCGGCCTGGCTCTGGCCAATCTCAAACGTCTGGACATTGAACGAAGAGGCGCCCAGATCGAAACCGAACTGAAGGCCGCCATGGCCGCTCAACGCTGGATCTTTCCCCGCGAAAAAGTCCAAGCCGGGCCTTTCGTCTGCGCTGGAGCCAGCCGGCCGGGTGAATATGTCGGCGGCGATTTTTTCGACGCCATGGTATTGCCCGATGGCCGGCTGGTCGCCGCCCTGGGAGACGTTTCCGGCCACGGCGTCGCCGCTTCCGTGCTGATGACCGCCACTCAGGGATTCTTTCACGCCGCCATCACCCTGCACGGCGATCTGGCGCGCGCGGTGAAGGATTTGAACGCCTTCGTCCACCCGCGCCGCCCCGAAACCAGGTTCGTCACCCTCTGGGTCGGACTGTTCGATCCCCATAAAATGACCGTCAGCTACGTCGATGCCGGCCACGGCTACGCACTGCTGGACAAATCCGCCAACGGCTTCGAATCCCTCAGCGAAGGCGATGCGCTGCCCATCGGCATCATGCCCGACTCTGCCTACACCGTAATTACGCGCCCGCTGCCGCCGCACGGCCGGGCGCTGGTCATCAGCGACGGGCTGGTCGAACAAACCCAATCCGAGCCCGGGCCTGGCCAGGCCAGGGAACAATTCCAGGTCGATCGTGTCCAATCTTCCCTGGCCGCGACGCCGCCCGGCGAAGACGCCGTCGCCCATCTATTCGATGCCGTTTACCAATTCGCCGGAACCCAAACCCTCTCCGATGACGCAACGGCCGTGCTGGTGAGTTGGTGAGTTGCCAGCCGAAGATAGTAGAGAGTGGAAAGGAGACCGCAGAAGGGGCGACTTGGTTCGGCGGCGCAACGTATCGTTGAATGCGCCTTTGTCTTCTCTACTTTCTACTTACTCCTCTCTCCCGCTCTATTCGCCCTTCGGGCGAATCGGGGTGACTAGATTTGAACTAGCGACCTCTTGGTCCCGAACTAATAAAAGACCAATAGGTTTTGGTTAATGCTCGTTAATAATGTTTGTTTGTTATTGCATTTACGCTGGTTTTCCCGTATTTTGCGCTACATGGAAATTAACGGTTATTTACGCTCATTGTAGCGCATGTGTAGCGCAAGCGTTTTGCGCTACACGGGCCGGGCGTATTGGCCTGGATCAAGATTTCACCAAGAGGTCTGAACATGGCGACGAAAACGCGGCAGGAGGCGGAGAAAATCAACTTCACCAAACAGGTTTTGGATGCGTTGCCCGTACCGGAAGCGGGCCGGGTCTACTACCACGACAAACTCACAAAAGGGCTGATGCTCGACGTGATGAAGACGGGAACGAAAACCTTTTTTCTCTACAAGCGCATCGGCCCCAAACCCATCCGCTACAAGATTGCCCGGTATCCCGACATGCCGCCACAGGTGGCGCGGCAGGAGGCGAAAAAGCTGCTGGGTGAGATCGCCGAGGGAAAGAATCCGCAGGAGGCCAAGCAACAGGAGCGGCTCGAATCGGCTAACGCAAAAAGTTTGCAGGAGGTGTGGGAGCATTACCGCGACAACCATTTGAAGCACGATTGCGTGGCCAAGGCCGCCCGCGACAACGGGTATCTGTTCACGCCGATCCCATTCAAGTCAAAACTGCTCCGCGACATCACGATTACGGACGCCCGCCAGCTTCACCGCGACTTGAGCAAAACACCGATCATGGCCAACGCCGTGTTGGTGTTTCTCCGCACGCTGTTCTACCACGCCATTGATGAAATGCACTATGCCGGACCCAACCCCATCGAGCTTAAAAAGACAAAGCACAGCGACCGGCGGCGGACGAGCGGAATCCTTCTGAACGTAAAAAAGAACCGGGAGCGTTACATTCGGCGGGATGAACTACCAGCATTCTTTAAGGCGTTGGTGGCCGAGCGGGATGAGGATTTCCGCGATCTGATTTTGCTGCTGCTGTTTACCGGCGCGCGTCGTGGCAACGTCCAGGAAATGAAGTGGGCCGATGTATCGCTTGCGCGAGGCGAGTGGATCATTCCAAAGACGAAAAATGGCTACCCGGTAACGGTCGCGTTGACCCCGCAGGCGATGGAAGTGTTGAAGCACCGGGCAGCGAACCGGGGCGCGGCGGAGGCCGGTGGTGATTTTGTATTCCCGTCAGCCCGCGCCAAGAGCGGCCATATCGAGGAACCGAAAAAGCAGTGGTGGGAATTGGTCAAGCGCGCCGGGCTGACGGACCTCCACATGCACGATCTTCGGCGCACGTTCGGAACGTACCAACGTAGTACGGGGGCATCGCTACAAATGATTGGCGCGGCGCTAGGCCACCGGAGCGTGGAAGCCACCCAAATTTACTCCCGGATCGACATGACCCCCGTTCGCGAGTCGGTGAACGCGGCAACCCGCGAGCTAGTAAAAGTCGGGGCGTTTGATTTGTCCAAGCTGCTGCCGGGCGTGGTGGAGGCGACGACGGGAACGAACGGGAAGAAGCGGAAGGCGGGAAAGGGGGCGAACCATGCCGCGTGAGCCGGACGATATCAACGGCGTCCTTGCCGACGTACACAAACGGATGCTGCCGGTAGCGGCCCAGCGAAAGAAGGATCGGGCAAAGCTTTGGAATTTGCTCAAGAAAATGGGGATCGACCAACCGACCATTACGGGCGTAATGCGCGGTTGTCGGCTCGGCGGGAAAAGCGCGGATGATGTTGACGTGGCCTGCACGGGAATATTGGCTGCCGCCGCTCGCGCTCAACAAATCATAAAAAACGATGCCGAACGCTGGCCAGATATTTCCATCGGATTTTACCTTGGCTTTGCCGCCGCCACGTTGGACGCATTGGAATTAACAAGCGCGGGCGCTGCGGTAACGGCGGCGGCATCCAAAACTAAAAGGGAGGGGATCGTCAGGCGGGTGGATCAACTTTGCCGCGATGAGGGTCTTCCGAAGCAGAAGGCTTTCAATAGGATCGGCACCGAAGACAGGAAATCGGGATACACCATCGGCCACCACTATTACAACGAACTACAACGCCAAAAAAAACCAATAAATAAAAAAGTTGTACCGAGTGCTAGCACTTAGAGTTTTGCCCTCCCGCCGGACCCCTTAAGTTGGCCATCGTCGCTAACAAGGAGTCCAAGATGCCTCAGCAAGAACAAACCTGTCTCGACGAGTTTATCAATCGGCGTGAAGCCGCCGCCCTGCTGAAAGTCACACCCGGCACACTGGCGATATGGGCGTTTCAAAAGCGCGGGCCGGTCTACCGCAAGATGGGACGGTCGGTGAGATATTTGCGGGCGGATATTTTGCGCTTCATCGAACACACCGACCGGATTGCGACAACTGAACAAGAGTAACGGCATTCGCAAATAAAAAACCCGCCGGTCAGGGCGGGTAGATTCGGACGAGGACAATGGGCACTATAAACGGCCCGGCGGACGATCGCAAAAAGCGAAACCGGCGGCGCGCCCAGTTTTTCGAGGACTTCAAAGACCAACCCCTGCGAAAGTATATAGCAGGCTGCTACGGCTGCCATTGGGATTTGCAGAAGTCCCAGCCGAAAAGCCCGCTGTTCTGGTTTACCTGGCTGGTGAAAGGGCACGATGACATGACGCCATATCTGGAAAACCCAAAGGGCGCTTTGGAAGTGGTCGAATCCGAGCTTTCCGAATTGAGCGCGAACCGCCGCAGTAAGGGCCGCAAGCCGCCTTTTGGCTCGACCGGCGATGTTTGGTGGGACTGGTTTAACCTGGCGGGGGCAGACGCTCGGCCAGAGTTTTTCGATACTTGGCCGAAAATTCGGTATCGCCCCGGCAGCGATCCGTTGCATCAGGCATTTGTCGCCAATCAAGTACTCAGGCTTTTGGTGCGGCCAGACACTCGAAAAAAACGTCCGCTTGCGGCACCCGAAGAGCGAAGCACGCAGGACTACGAATTCTTCGTCGGCATGGCGGCTCATTTACAAGTAACCATGGGGCTGCGGAACATAATGCTGCCCTGTGAGGTCGTTGACAAAGTAATGGACATTGACAAGGGCACAGTCTCGCGCTACCGCCGGTGGGCGGTCGAGGATGGGTATTTGGAGGAAATCAAAAAGTTTAAGTTCAGGCCGGGCGGCGCAGGGAAGGCGACGGAGTTCCGTATCGACCCAAGCATTTGGCCGGGCTTGGAAAAACGGATTACCAAAGGAAAGCGCGCGCCCGATGCCGACGAAATGGAATGGGACGATTGGGGAGCGTCCAAGGAAGAGTTGGAGGAAAAGTATGGGCACCTTCATGATGACGATGACGACGAGGATGGCGATTGAATCATTTTCCTATCCCAAAAGCGAAGCGCGCAATAGATAGTCCGCCACCGGTAAGCCGGTGCGGACGGACTCGTTGTTTTTCTGTTTGGTCGTTGAATAGTCCTGTATTGTCCTGTGTAGTCTTGAATGGTCTTGTTTACGCATTGGGATTGAAGGAGCGGCAAAATTGAAAGGACGGTGACTTGTGGAATCGAACGGAAGCAACAATGGATTTGATACATACGAATCAACGATCAACGCGCGCATTATTGAGCTTCCCGCCCAAGTGAAGGACGGGATTGAACCAACAGCCCACGAACGCGGCGGGGGTGATTATCTTCCTGCCAAGCTCCGGCTTAAATGGCTACCCTGCGTGGGCGATTTGATGAGACTAAATTCGCGGATCAACGCGTCCAAAGGGAACGAGCCGATACGCCACTATGAAGTGGTAAAGATCATGCATCGCATAGATGACGTATTCGAAGATTCGCCGCACCCTTACGAACGGCGCGGATCGCACCTTGTGGACGTGTACGTCAAGCTATCGTCGAACCCGCTGTTCGAGGACGACCAGGACGGTTGACGAAATTGCTACGCCACGAAAAAAACTTCGCGCCCCGGCTACTTTCCTATTGCAAATGGCCGCACCGATCCGTAGTTTCTTGGTTTTAAGCCAATAGGTCAGAAGTCGAAAGCGGCGACGAAAGATGCAACAAATGCCGAGAAAACAAGCGAATATCTACACAACGCCAAGCGTATCAGCGGCGAGTAGACTCATTGCGCTACACCTGCGCTACATCGACCAGGAAATCGAACAATGTTGACCGCCGCAGAACAACCACGCCACGGCAGCGATGCAAGCGCCAACGCCAGACGTGCGGCAGCCCGCCGCAATGCCCTCGCCCTGCACTACGTCTGCAACACGCAGCCACGAAAACTACGAAAGCGCCGGACGCGCGGCAGAATGTTCCCGCCCCGCCCCAACGACCTTGAGGAGGAAGAATGACAACGACGATTGAACGATCGCGCCCAAACAAGGTGATAGACAAAACACTGCCGACGCGCTTCGCCCCCAAATTTTGGGCCGACGCGGATCGCCGCGTGGCGCTGGTCCGCGAAATCGAAAGCCGCGTGGAGCGGATGAAAAACGATACGGGCAGCGAATCCTACGCCAAGGAAATTCTGTGCGAACGCGCGATCTTCATCGTCAGCCTTTTGGAAACAAGTGAGCGTGACGCCATCGAAGGAATCAAAGAGCTTGATGTCGGCAGCTACGTTCAATCGTGCAATGCACTTTTGGGAATCCTCAAATCGCTGGGGTTGGAACGCCAAGTCAAAAAGCTCGGCAGCCTGGCGGCATACGTTGAGGAGCGGCGGACGTGACGATCATCGACGCCATCAATGATCCGAATTTGTTTCGCCCGTTCCTCGGCGACGACCTGACGACTTGGGAGCCGTGGTTCGGCGCGTTGGCGGCGCTATACGGGTTGCCGGTGCCGAAGGAGCTACGCCCCATCGTCCGCCAATGCACGGGCCGCAAATGCCTGATGCTGCCCGACGCCGGGTTCACCAAAGCGCTATTCCTTGTGGGCAGGCGGTCCGGCAAATCGAGAATTGCCGCCATCGTGGCCGCGTTTGAGGCGGCATTGTCGGGCCGCGAAAAGCTGCTGGCCAAAGGCGAGACGGGAATCGTCGCGGTGGTATCACCGACGCGGGCGCAAAGCCGGATCGTCCACAACTACGTCCGGAGCATCTTCGCGGTGCCGCTTCTCCAAGGCGAAGTGGTTGCCGAAACGGCCACGGGGTTTGAGCTTCGCAACGGCGTGCGGATCGAAATCCTCACGGGCGACCACCGATCAATTCGAGGGTTTACGTTGCTGGCGTGCGTGATAGACGAGGCGTGCTTTTTCGCTTACAGCGAGGAAAGCAAAATCAAATCCGACACCGAACTTGTTAGAGCGGTGACGCCGGGCTTGGCCACAACGGGCGGGCGGTTGATCGCCATTTCCTCGCCCTACGCCCGCAAAGGCTGGAGCTTCCGCACGTTTGAAAAATGTTTCGGCAACGACAACGCCACTACGCTGGTTTGGAACGCCGCCAGCCGCACCATGAATTCCACCTTGCCGCAACAGGTGGTTGACGACGCGATGGCCGAAGACTTGCAAGCGGCCAAGTCGGAATACCTCGGCGAATTCCGTGATGACGTTGCAGAGTTTTTACCACGATCGCTTATCGAATCCCTCGTGGTCAAAGGCCGTCAAGAATTGGTGCCGCGAACGGAGCTTCAATACTTCGCCTTCGCGGACCTATCGGGTGGACGGCTTGACGACGCCGCCCTTGCCATCGCGCACCGGGCCGACCGCAAGGTGGTGATTGATTTGCTGCGGCGATACCGCCCTCCGTTTAGCCCGCAAGAAGTGATCGGCCAAATGACCGCCGAGCTTCGCAAATACAACCTTCGTCGCGTGACCGGAGACAACTATGCGGCGGAATTTGTGGCCAGCGGCTTCCGGGGCCAGGGGATCAACTACACCAAAAGCGAAAAGGTGAAATCGCTTTTGTATTTGGAATTGCTGCCCCGGTTGTGCAGCGGTGAAGTCGAACTGCTCGATAACGAAAAACTCGTGAACCAACTCGCCGGGCTTGAACGCCGGACCCGGAGCGGCGGTAGGGACGTTATCGACCATGCTTCCAACGGCCACGATGACCTTGCAAACGTGGTTGCGGGCGTTGCCGATCTGGCGGGCAAGCGGCGGATGATGGTGGGCGGGCTTGGCGCGTTCGGCGGTAACGGCGTCGGCGTTGGCGATCCAACGATTGCCCGGCGTGCGTTGGCGGCGGCAGTTTCCGCAAATTCAAGTTCAAACAGGAGCTTCGTATGAGCGTTATAGATTACGGTGGAACGAATCGTGCCTTGGCCGAATTCGATGAAAAACATGGCGCGTGTTTCGTCAGGGACGGGAGGGTTTTTTATGAAGACGGCGCGATGCGTGAGCAATCCGCGTTCGGGCTTCTGGTGGAACCTCCGACCGATCCCTATGACCGGGCGAGGCGGATCGCCTTTTACTGGAAGCACGTCTTTGAAAAAGCCGTGAGTGACTTTGACGCCGGCAAGCAATACCTCGTGAACGTTTGCGGGGGCAACCTGGGCAATTCCATTTGCGGCCCCGCGCCGGAACCCGGCGCGCTGGTGGAACTTCGGGCAAGGCACAAGGTGGCGCTGGATGCCAAGAAAAACTATGACAAAGCCATGAAGGCGCTCGAGGCCGTGAAGCCGCGTGAGGTGGCCGAGCGGGAAATCGGCGACCAGCACAATCGGGAATACAACCAAAAGGTATTGTCAGAACTGAACGCGATTTCGATCTAACTTTTTTAGAGGAGCGTTTTATGAAGACCTACGTTGAGAATGTAATGGGCCGCGAGCGAATCGCGCCGCTTGGTCCCCCGCCACGATTGCGATTTGTTCGCAACGCCAAGGGACAATATCGTGGTGCGTTGCATAAAGTGAACGGCCAGGACGTTGGCACCGATGGCCGTAATTCAGATGGCCGGACGCCCGGCGATCCGCCGCTCCCCCGCGTGGTGGGCAGCGTGTCCGCCGCAGGCGGTGCCGGCATGGACGATTCCGGCAACACTTGGCTCGATTCCGGTTCAAGTGACGGCACGACGCCGGGCGACCCCCACGTTGCACTCGGCACCGTGCGCGATCCGCAAAACACCCGCCAAAGTCGGACGGTGGAGTGTCCCGAATGCGGCTACACCTTTACCCACTTCGTTGACGCCCCGGTCCACAACGTCAGGCCCCTTGGCGTTTTGACCATGAACTTTGCCGTCAAAAAAGGAGCCGTGCGGGGCCGCGTGGCCGGTGGAAATTTGTACCCCGATAGCGGCCATCAGCGGGACGCCGACTTTAGCGATAGCGGGGACGATGGAAATGCTGGCGGCGGCGCACGGCTGACTGATCGGGTTTCCCCGGTCGATTGCCCTCGGTGCGGCAACAGCTTCTATCCGGGCAACGACACAGCGATGTATTGAGGTTGGCGATGAACTTCAAAATCAAAGAACTGGAGGGCAGGCCCCATTGGGTTGTGCCATGCGTCCTTGGCGTCGAGGGTGTATGGAACGGATCGCGCGGCAGCCTGCTCTATACCGCCAACGATCTTGCCAAGTCCGCGTCGTTGTGGTGTGGCAAGCCCGTTGTGGTTTACCACCCTCAAATGTCCCTCAGCGGGATCGCCGGCGATCCGGCCATATTCAGCCGACAAAAGATCGGCACCATTTTCAACGCCCGATTCGATAGGAAAAGCCGGGCGCTGAAAGCGGAGTGTTGGATTGATCCACAACGCGCCGCGGCTGTCGATGAGCGGGTGCTGGACGCGATCAAGAACGGCGACGTGATGGAAGTTAGCACAGGACTTTTCACCGACAACGAGCCTGTCAGTGGTACGTTCAATGGGCGCGGCTACGTTGCCATTGCCCGGAGTCATTTGCCGGACCATTTGGCGATTCTGCCGGACCAACAGGGAGCGTGTTCGGTCGAAATGGGCGCTGGCCTTTGCCGCAATGCCTGGCTCGGCGTGGAGCCGTTGGGATTGCCCGAACTGATGTTTGCCTAACGTGGGCCGGATCGGCGGAACCGTTCCCGTTGTGGCCGTGGGGCATGGTGGTCACTCCTGCTGCCCGCCCCCGGCCACCTTTTGAAACCGCCGTGGGTGCGGTGGTTGGCTCGCGCCTTCAACCCACCCACGGCCATTTTAAGGACCAATCAACATCATCAGCCGGTGGGTTGGGGCGTTCCCAACCTCCCGGCTGTTTTGAAAGTAGGACACCATGATCGTTGAACTCAACGAAGGCTACTTCATCGACGCCAGCGATGGGGCGAATTGGACGTTGATGAAGGTGACGCCGGGCCGGAAGAATCCCGTGACCCTTGGATACCATTCCAACGTATACAACGCCCTTGAGGCGGCAGTCCGCCACGGTGCCGCTACCAACAAGGACCGCGTGAAGCTGGCCGATTTGCCGAAATGGTTGGACGCACTTGCCCGGCGGATATGCCAGGACGCGAGGGTACGCCCCAAAGGCGTGCCACGGCGTGTACAAGCGGCGTGCGCGGTGGAAGGGGCGTTGGCTGCGGGTAACGCGGCATAACGCCCCTAGCACGCCCCTACACGCCCCCGCACAAGCGACGAAAGCCCCGGCAGCCTATTTCTACCCGACCCCGGCCTTCTAAACAGCATCCCCGAAAGCACCAGGACGAGAATCCCCACCGACACCGGCTCAGGAACCTCTACCACGCGAAACCCGATGCCGCTGTCGATAGCCGACGGGCCACCGTCATCGACGGTGTAGTCGTCGGACTGCAGGACGTTGGCGTTGCTGTACCAGTTCCCCCCTTGAAGCCCGCGATTCAAGCCATCGTCGATGATCGTTTCGTTCCACTGGAACGCGTCGCCGCCTTGATCGTAAGTTCCGTAGTAGCTGGGATAGGGATAGGACCCCACAGCGGTCGTATCCCCCACCACGTCATTGTAGTTGGCTTGCGTGGTAGAAATTGTGTTGCTCTGCGTTGGGTATTGCCAGTAGCCGCCTGAGCCTTCGTTGAGGTTGGGGCTATAGTAAGCGGCCTTGTGCCATTCGTCTTCGCTAGCCACCGCCCAGGTTGCGCCCGCGTTGCGAGTAACCGTATTGTTGTAGATGTCATTGGATGTCAGGCTATAGCTTCCTGTCTCGGTGGTACCCACGCCTTCCGGCCCTGTCGGCTGACCGTTATCCAGCCAATTGGCAAAGCGGCAGGCATCCCAGAAAGACACATCGGTCACAGGATAATTGCCCCGGCCCGCGGCCACGCTGTAGGTGTAGCTTCCCGCAGAACCATTCTGGACGATTCCGGGATTGCCATCCGTGGTACCAGTCATTACCGAGGGGTACACACCAAGGGAGTTGTACACGCCAAAGGGGTCGGTTTGGGCCACCGCGTTGAGAAACGCTGCGTACTGACTGGCCGTTACATCGTACTCACCTATATCGTAGGCGTAATTCACCGACCCATAGCCGTCGGTATCCGCCGCGTTGCCCACGTTACCCACCGGCACGGTCTGGATGGTGATAGCTGAAGACGCCACACGTTCCCCGGCCAGTAATGCGGCGGTGAACGTGACGGGGGCGAGCAACAAAAGGCTTTTGCGATTCATGGTTCTCACTTTCCTTTCGGAGTTGGAAATCGGTCGTATTTCCAAAGATCAAGGCAGGCGTGATCGACCTCGGCCATGGAGGCCGGAATGGCCTCATGTAGCGCAGGTGTAGCGCAAAACCGAATGGCTGGTCTCCGCCAAAATCACAACGCCTATAACCATCGCGGTTATAGGCGTTTACAAATCGGGGTGACTAGATTTGAACTAGCGACCTCTTGGTCCCGAACCAAGCGCTCTAAACCAAGCTGAGCTACACCCCGGACATGCGCACAATAGCAGCATCGGCCGAAAGATCAAATCGGCCGATGCGGGTTACCGAGCCACTTTCGGTTTCAAGAGAACGTTCTTAGCACGACGCTCGTCGGCGCCGGCGGAGAATTCCCAATCCGGCCATCACCATCATCGCCGCGCCGGCCGGTTCGGGGACATCGGCGAGTAATCCGTTCGCCGCGGCGAAGGCGTCCAAGGCCGCGACGTCGCCGGCCGATGCCGCGCCGCTGACGCCCTGGTTGAAGTTCGCCGCCATGGCGGTGAAGTCGGCGGCGTTGACCACGCCGTCGTAGTTGAAATCGCCCTGGTCCCAGCCGGTGACCGGCTGGTTGAAGTTCGCCGCCAGGATGGAGAAGTCCGCGCCGTTGACCTTGCCGTCAAGATTGGCGTCGCCGAGCAGCGTGTAGGCCACTTCGATCTGACCCGACGCCAAGCCGGAGACGACGCCGTCAGTCCCGTCGGCATAGCCGACGCCATAGAGCAAGCCATTGGTTTGGGTTTGGGCCGCCGAGGAAATGATCCCCGGGCCGTTCCACGCGCCGCCGTTGTAGCCGGATTCGATGTACCCGGCGATGGTCGAGATCGGATCGGCGGAGGTGTAGGTGATGATGACGTGGTTATTGTTCACGTCCAGCACGCCGTTGCCGGTGATCGACAGCGACGTGAGGTTGATGGTGCTGGTGATGGCGGGACCGGAGCCACCAGAGACGCCGGCGGCCAGCTTCAACGTTCCGGCGCTGATGCTCATGCTGCCGACGCTCAGGGCGGCGCCGAGGGTCAGCGTATCGCTGCCGGTTTTGACGAACGCACCTGCATCGACGATTTTGCCGGTGCCGGTGATCGTATAGTTGCCCAGGCTGTTATTTACCGTCACCGAGCCGGGGCTGACGGTGACATTTAGCGTGACCGCGTAATTGTGGGAATTGGCATCATTGAAGGTGACATTGCTGCCATCGATGTAGACCACGGCGGCGGAGCCGTCGTTCCAGTTTTGGTAGTCGGCAATATCCCAGGTGCGCCCGTCACCGGCGCTGCCGGCGTTGTTCCACGTGAGTGAGGCCGCCGGCTGGGCGATGCTAACTTCTCCCGCGAGATAAGGGATCAGAAAGCCGGCCTTGGGCGTTCCCAAACCAGTGGCGGTGTCGTAGCCAGGGCCCGCGGCCTGACCGGTGCTGGTCGTGCCAGTGGTCACGTCGTTGAAGGCCTGCGCGTAATACGGCGTATCGTACAAGTCGTAGAGCGATGGGAGTAGTCCATTGCTGAGGTTGGAACTGCTCAGCGTGGTGAGGCCGTTGAGCGCCCGGCCCTGATCGACGATGGCGACCAATGCGGCCCACTGGGGCGTTCCGCAACTGGTCCCGCCGAAATCGTACCAATTTCCGTCGGAGAAGGCGTACATGCCGGTGTTTACATCGGCGTCATAAGAGACGTCCGGCACGTTCCGCCATCCGGTTTGCTGCGCGACCCGCTGATAGCTTGGCTCGGATTCCTGGGTGCTGACGCCGCCGCCGCCGCTTCCGTACGAATCGTTCCAGGCGGTTTCGGAGCCATATCCACCGCCGGAATTCAGGTAAAGCGAGGTGCCCCCCACAGCCAAGACGGTGGGGGAGGTGGAGGGATACAAAACCGAACCGCTGTCCCCAGTGGCTGCGACGAATGATACACCCTGATGGCTGCTGGGGGTGATGAAATTGGAGTCGTTGGCGGTCTCACCGCTGTATTCGGCGCCACCCCAACTCATGGAGACCGCACACGTGCCGGACGCAGCGGCGGCCGTCCGAACGCCCGTAAACAGGTTCGAGGAACTGCTGTTGTTGGTCTCCACCAGCAGAATATTGGCCTGGGGCGCGATGGCATGCGCCCACTCGACGTCAAAGTCCGTTTCCTGCGCCCAACCGCTATTGGTCCCCGAGGGCAACGTGCTGCCGCCGTTTTGATTCTCGATCGTGAAGGAGGGAGGAGCGCTGATGCCGAACTCAGCGTCGAAGGTAGTAAGGTCGGACTGAATCGTGGTGGTGTTGTACGCATCGACGATCGCGATCGTCTCGCCAGCGCCGGTTGCCGCAACGCCGTTGAACATGACGCCGTTAAAACCGTACGCGGTGCGGATTTGCGAGGGGGTATAGGTATATTCAACGCCGAACGCCGGAGCCGCGGAAAAAATGGCAGCGGAGAGGGAGACGTTAAGAATCCGCCGCGGAATGGCTTTGCGTTTCGTGTTTGGGCTTCCCCACGAATGGTGGGCGCGCCGAACGGATTGTGTCAGGCCACCGCGCCGGCTGGAAGGCATCGCGTTCTCTCCTCGCACCACAACCATCGCGTCCCCATACAGCGCCGACAAGAACATAACCCATTTCCCGCGGCAAACATGGTCAACTACACGTCGGTAAACGCATTTCCCGTGGCGGCATAGCCGGACCAGTTGGAGTGGTACAATGCGTTCTGGGCCGCGTTCGCGCCCAGGCCAACGTTGGTCGCTCCAAAAATGATCGGTGCAGATCCGACCCAGTCAGGCCACTTCCGTCGCATTTCATCACCGGTCGACAATTCGTTCACCCATGCAGCCAGATATAAACGACCGCAGTCTACCCGGCGGTATCCGAAAGCTACAAGGGAATTCCGGTTATGCGGAGCTCCACATAAACGCAAGAATCATAATTATTCGCATTTGGAGCGCGCCAAAGGAATATCCGGAGCAGGTTTGGTATAAGAGTGTGCTATGGCACGCATAGCCACACTCATTATCGGCGAGAAGAAATACGAATTGCCCCTTGTAGTCGGAACGGAGGCGGAGGTCGCGATTGACATCTCCGACCTCCGCGCCAAGTCCGGCGCCATCACGCTCGATCGCGGCTTCGGAAATACCGGAGCGTGTACCAGCGCGATCACCTTCATCGACGGGGAAAAAGGCATCCTCCGCTACCGCGGTATTCCCATCGAGCAGTTGGCCGAAACCTCGACCTTCATCGAGGTGGCGGAACTGCTGCTCTTCGGCAAGCTGCCGACGCAGAGGGAGAAATCCCGGTTCAGCGAACGGCTGACCCGCAACGCCCTGCTGCACGAGGGCTTCAAGCATCACTTCGAGGCGTTCCCCGTGGACGCCCCGCCGATGGCGATGCTGTCGGCCATGATCAATTCCCTGATCTGCTTCAGTCCTCAGTTCATTACCCTGGAAGACGACGAGGCGTTCGAGGAGGCGGCGGCAAGGCTGATCAGCAAGATTCGCACCATTGCGGCCTATTCCTACCGCAAATCGCGCGGACTGCCCTATATCTACCCGGACCCCAATCTGCCCTACGTGAAAAACTTCCTCCACATGATGTTCTCCGAACCGTATCAGCAGCACATCGCCTCGTTGGAAGTCGATCATGCGCTGAACATGGTGCTGCTGCTGCATGCCGACCACGAACAGAATTGCTCCACGTCCACCGTCCGTACCGTGGGCTCGAGCAAGGCCAACCTGTTCGCTTCCGTCGCCGCCGGCGTCAACGCGCTCTGGGGCCCACTGCACGGCGGCGCCAACGTCGCCGTCCTGGAAATGCTGGAAAATATCCATCGCGGCGGCGTGACCGCCGAGGAATACCTCCGCATGGCCAAGGACAAGAACACCCGCGTGCGCCTGATGGGCTTCGGACATCGCGTGTACAAAAATTTCGACCCCCGCGCCAAGATCCTCAAGCAAGCCGCCGACAAGGTCCTGGCGCAATTGAAGGTCGCCGATCCCCTCCTGGATATCGCCCGCAAATTGGAGGAAATGGCCATGAAGGATCCCTACTTCGTGGACCGCAAGCTCTACCCCAACGTGGATTTCTACAGCGGCATCATCATGAAGGCCATTGGCCTGCCCATGAACATGTTCACCGTGATGTTCGCCATCGGCCGGTTGCCCGGCTGGATTGCCCAGTGGAAGGAGCAGCACGACGACCCCGGCACGCAAATCGCCCGCCCGCGCCAGATCTACACCGGCCCCACCCTGGTCAACTTCGTCCCCCTGGACCGACGGCAATGAATAAAGGGGACATTCATGTTTTCGGCTCGCGGCGGTTGCGGTAACCGAAATCTTGAATGTCCCCTTTTCTTCTGGGGGCCATAATCTTGTATGTCCCCTTTTATTGGCGGCGGCGGGGGGCGCAGGCGGTGATCTCGGCTTCGAACAGCAGATCCTCCCGGCAAACGTCGCCGCGGACGGCGATCCAGGGCCAGGATATTTCCTGGCTCCAATGCCGGAAGCATTCCTCGACCTCGGCGGATTTGCAGTAGGCGACGGCCTGCACCACGTCGCGCGGGGAACAGAGCTGATCGCGCAGCACGGCGTGCAGGCAGTCGATCGTCATGCGAATCTGGCCCGGAACGTCGCCGACGTGGCAGGTTTGACCGTTGGAGTCGATGGCGGCGGTGCCGGAGACGAAGACAGTGCGGCCGGCGGGAGTACAGACCGTGGCGGCGCGGGCGAAGGATGATCCGTATGCGAACGCCGAGCGTTGATGGCCGGTCGCCTGGTGTTTGCAGAGACACCCGTCGGGCGCCGCCGGGCAGGCCGGATCGCCGACGACGGCAAACGCGTCCATCAAAACGGTTCGGTTGTTCGCCGGGCGCACGCCAATGCCGGTGCTGGCGGGAAGACGCGCGCCGTTACCGCCTTTGAGCAGGCCGCGCTCGACGAAGAATCGGGTGCGGGTGTCGTTGAAGCGCGGGTACCAATCGAGAATCCCATCCAGGTGGAACCAGGTGCGTGCCACGGAAGTCAGATCGCCGCCGGCTTGTTTCAGCATGGCTTCGGTTTCCTCGAACGCCTGGCGGGTCTGGGCCTCCGCTGTGGAGGAGGGATTCGTGGGCAGCGCGCTGGCGGTGATCCAGCGACAGCCGTTGTTGCGAATCAGACGGGCACAGCGGCGGCCGTTGACCGTCAGCGGCTGGGGCCGCGAGGGGGAGGCGACGGCGTAGACCTGCACGCCGCGGATCACCGGATCGGGTCCGCCGACCAGCCACGCCGGAGCCACGCCGTCATCATATTCTCCGTAATACCGGGCGCGCGATTCGGCCAGCATCTCCATGGCGTCGGCCGGCGCGAAGATCCGTTCCTGGCATATCCAGGCCCGATGTTCCTGGAGCACTTCGCGAATCGCGGCAAACGCCCGCGCCTGCTCGGGCATGGGTTGCGCGGGATCCGGCCGGACCGTCATAAACAGCTCATGGCCGGATTCGGATTCGATGCTGCGGACGATCGTATTCATCTGGCACTACTTTGCAGCGGAGGTAATTGCCTGGGGTTTAGCCGGCGCGGTTGTCGGCGCACTTTTTCGAATCGGAGGCGCCAGCATGCCTTGCGGCATTTGCTCGGCCCATTTGCCGGCGGCGTCGGTGCCGACAATCGGGGCGAGGTCTTTGGCGGCGGCCAGGCGCAGTTCATGAATTTTCATCAACCCATCCTGCCGGGAAAGCACGCCGGTGGAAACCGGGTCGTACACTTCGATCTTTGCCGTGTGAGCGAAACGGGAAAGCATGGGCATCGCCTGCTGCACCTTCGCCTGGGGCACGTTCAGTTGCAGCAGGCCGGCGGCGCAGCGTTCCAGGACGCCGTGCAGCGGTCCGATCAATTCGACGGCCCTGGCAACCTGTTGAGGGTCGAGGTTGAAATCGAGTACGCCTCGCATCGCCTTCGATGCATCGGCAATCGCCGCGGCGGCCGCGCGCCCGTTTGGACCCGCCGCGGAAGTTCCGCCGGCGGAAGCGCGCATTTGCTCGAAGCTGGCCATCCGCTGGGTGACGTAGGCGTTGACGAACATGCTGGACCTGACGCCCTCCAGACCCAATTGATCGGCAACGAATTTTGCCGTGAGGGTGGCGGCCAGTTTCAGGTTTCCAGAAGTAATCTGGTCGGGTCTTGCGCGCGAGGGCAGGACCATGGCGATCAACTCCTCGGCGGGGACGAGATGCCAATACGCGAAAGCCTGCATCATGTTGTCGCCCCCAACGACCGGGCGGGTTACGGCTTGCCCGCCGATCGTGGCACGTCCTTGCAAATGCAGGGACACGGGTTGATCGGTGGGCCAAGTCGGCGCGAGGAGTTTGAACTGTGCCTTATCCTGTTTGGCGGGGATGACGGCACCATTGAGCCGGAATCCCTGGTTGTCGCCGGTCATCGCCAGGCGGATGGGTCCGGAGAATCCATCGCGGCGGATCGCGTGGACCGTGACATCGGCGTTTTCCCCCGCACGCACGCTGATGCTGGAAGGCTCCAGCAGCAACTGGTAATCCGGGCGCGGATGACTGATTCGCAGGCGATACGCGTAATCCGGCCCGCCCTGTTGCTGCGCGTCCCACAGGCGGATGAACCACGTGCCGTCGGTGGGCAACGTGGCGGTCAAATACGAGTCGGCCTGATGGGTCACGAGGCCCGCGCCCTTGTCGTCGTAATCGTCATTGATCGCCAGTTGTTTGCCCGATGCATCGGTCAACTCGAGCACCGAATCCAGCGGCGAGCCCAGCCGGCGCGCCATCACCTCGGCAACGATCTGTTCGCCCGCCCTTCCCTCGAATCGAAACACCCCGCTATTGCCGGGCGCGCCGATGCGGCCGTTGATGATGATCGGAAGAGTCACGGCCTGCGCGGTGGCTCGATCGTTGTTCGGCTTGTGCTCCAAGCATTCGGGCAGATCGTCAACGGCGAGCGGCAGACGCTGGGGGATCAACTGCTCCTGCTCGGGAAGCATCAGCAGATGGATGCCGGGGGCGGCCTCCGTGGAATCCTGCATCAATGTGGTGAGGGGAAGATTCCAGCCGGTCAGCTCGACCGCCGTCTGCGCCTGGGCGGAGCCGCCGAGGGGAAAAACGCTGGTGACATAGGGGAGTGCGCCCAAGGCCAGCCGATAGACAAAATCCTCCCGGCCGCGATACAGGGCGTCCTTGATCTCGATGACGTACCGGCCGTCGGCGGGGATGACACAATGCAGCAGCGGGTCGTGATCGACGCGCGAGTCATCGTCGTAGGCCAGCTCGTTTCCCTTGGCATCGTAAAGCCCCAGCGTCGCCTGAAACCAGCCGGGGACGGCATCGGCCAGATACGGCGTCAGCCCGCGTGCGCAGGCGGCGGCGACGAGGCTTTGGCCCCGGCGCGCCTGGAACTGATAGCGATTCACGCCGCCGGGCAGGATTTGACCATTGATCGTCACCGGCAGTTTCACGGTCATCTGTTGCCCGGGAACGCTGGCGGTTGCCAGGGCGCGCGGCTTGGCGGGGATTTCAGAAACCTCCGGAAGTTCACCGACGTAAAATGCCAACGGATTGGTCAATCCGCCGGCGGTTAGCAGCCGCAGTTCGTGGCGCCCAAGCTCCGCGTCATTGGATACCGTGATTTCAAGCACGACGTTTTCGGCGATCGCCGGCGTTGCCGGGCGGATCACGGCCGTCATCAACTTCTGGCGGATTTCCACCAGCAGTTTGGCATCGTCCTGGGTGAACGTCGGCGGAGTCGAAGGCCGCGACGCCGGGGACATCGTTGCCCAGCCGAAGGCGGCGGCGCGGCGGTCCGCCAGCTCCTTGGCGGTATCGCGCAGCGCCTGGAGTTGTTGCCCCGTCATCGGCTTGACGTGCTCCTTGACCGTGACCTCGATTCCCTTTCCCGTGATATACGCATTGGAAACGCCGTCGAGGAATTGGCCGCCCACAACCACCTGGGTGGTGGTCTCGCGCCGAGCACCGGCAGGATAGACGTAACCGACGCGCGGACCGCGCGTCGCCTGTTGTGCCCACAGCGTCGAGGCCGGCGCCAGCAGCATCAGCCCAATCACCACTCTCTGCCAGAATCGAACAGGAGCTTGAGTCACAACATGATCTCCTTCAACCGGCCGCCGCTTTTCACGCCCTCGGACTCTCGCGGAGTGACGTAAACCTCCAGTCCCTGGGGATGGGGCAGGCGGGCATCGGTGTCGATGCCCATCAATTCGTAAATGCTGCCGATCAGGTCGCAGGGATAGACGGGGCGGCTCTTGACTTCCTCGCCCGTGGCATTCGACTCGCCGACGACCTGCCCGCCCTTGAATCCGCCGCCGGCGACGAGCACGGAGAAGCATTTGCCCCAGTGCCCGCGTCCGCCGTTCCACGGCGCTTCCCACTGCACTTTGGGAGTCCGGCCGAATTCCCCGCAGCACCAGATCACGGTGGTGTCGAGAATCCCACGGTCCGACAGATCGCTCAGCAGGGTTGACAGGGCCTTGTCCAACTCGGGGAGTTTGCGGCGCATGGTCTCGAAATTCTGCTTGTGGGTATCCCATCCGTCGTTGTTGATGGTGACGTACGGCACGCCGCGTTCCACCAGCCGGCGAGCGGCTAGGCACGACTGGCCGAAGCTGGTTCGGCCGTAGGACGTGCGCAGGGCGTCCTTCTCCTGGGAGAGATCGAATACTTTGCCGCCGTCGCCGAGGATGAGGTCGTAGGCTTGTTTTTCCGAATCGCGCCAGGAGGCGAGTTGCGGATCATCGGGCAGGGAATTATCCAGCGTGTCCACCGCGTGCATCAGATCGCGGCGGGCCTGCTGGCGCTCATCGGTGATCCCCTCGGCGACCACGCCCTCGACGGCGAAACGCCGCTGCGCGGGATCGCCGCCGGTCACGAACGGCGTGTACTTCGACCCCAAAAACCCGGCTTCGGAAAATCGGCCCTGCGGCGTGGTCAGCACGATGTACGGCGGAATCAGACCCGTGTAACCCGCGGCATATCCCTTGAACAGCGAGACCACCGCCCCCACGCCCGGATAGACCTGCCCATTGCCCGGTTCGCGCCCGGTCTGCACCCAGTACGCCGCCGTTTCGTGCCCATTGTTCCCATGCGTCATCGAGCGAATGAGCGAATATTTGTCGGCCTGTTTGGCCAGCAGAGGAAGCAGTTCCGAGATTCGGATGCCGGCGACGTTGGTCTGAACCGGCTTATCAAGCGGCCCGCAATAATCCCTGCCGGCCTCGGGCTTGGGATCGAACGTGTCCAGGTGCGACGGGCCGCCGGCGAGCCAGATTTGGATGACTGATTTGGCTCGGGTTTTGGTTGCAATGACGGTCGGCTGCGATGCCGGCGCCGAGGCCCAGGCAAGGCGACCGCCCAGCAGCGCGCCGGTTGCGCCGATCAGGCCCAGGCGCAGCATCTCGCGTCGGGTGCATGTCACTTGCCGCAGTGAATTTCCCCCTCCCCATGTACTCAGGGGGAGGGCTGGGGTGGGGGTGGAGGGCTTGCAGGATGCGTCACGCACCCTGTTGCGTCTTGAAATATCACCGTCAAAACCAAACGTGACGTTCATCGGATCCCAGCGCCCTTTCTTTTCATTCAATGCTGATACGCGAACTCGGAACTGTTCACCAGCGCCCAGGCGAGGTCCACCAGCGCCTCGCGGCCGTGGACCACGCCGGACTCTGAATACCTCATCGCCGTCTGAATCTCCTTCCCGGTGGGAAACCGGGAGAGAATCGTCAGATAAACCTCCGTGACGGCCGCCGGCGAAAGGCCTTTGTCCATCGGCACGGATTGCAGCCACTTACTTTGTTCGAGTTTTTTGCGAACGTGATTGGAATTGAGCAGGTGCAAGCGCTGATCGGGGGTGGCGCGGTTGTTGCGTTCGCTTTCCATCCCGGTGTCGCGCGGAGGCCGGCCGAACATGTCCAGGAAAGCGCTGCTGATGCTCCCGTCGGGCAGCGCGATCGTGCGCGTGCCCGTGGGAATGAACGTGAACGGCTCGGGGGTCTCGGTGGAATAATCCTCGGTGCTGCCCGTGATCTGGCACAGCGCGTCGATGAACACCTCGGCTCCCAGCCGGCGGATCGGATAGCTGGCGAATTGCGCCTCGGCGGCGGGGCGGCGATCGGCGGGAATGCAGGACAACTGAAACGTTTGCGAGTTCAGGATCAGCCGGAACAGGCGCTTGGCGTCGTAATGGCCTGCGACCAGTTGCTCCTGTAGATACGCCAGCAACTCGGGATTGCTCGGCGGATTGTCGGGGCGGATGTCGTCGGGCTCCTGAATGATCCCCCGGCCCATCAGCCAGAACCAGATGCGATTAGCCATCGCCCGCGCGAACCATTCATTGCCCGATGACAGAAGCCAATCGGCAAACACCTGGCGTGGATCGCGGTCGCCGGGAACGTCCACCGCCGCGCCGTCGGGGAACACCGCGTGCGACGGCCGCGTGGCGGCCCGGGCCTGGTTGAAAAAGACGATCTCCTCTTTCCACTCCCCGGTGGATTTGTAGCCGACCTGCGCGAAGAATTGAGCCATCCCGTCGAGCCGCTGCTCGGGCCATTTGTCCGCCCGCGCTCCCATAAACGTCAGCGCCACGGCCTGGGCGATTCCCCGCGGAGTTTTGCTCTGCACGGCGCGATAAAAGTTGGACGGCGGCACGCGGAAATTGCTCCCGCCGGCGGTCAGCAGTTCGCGCGCGAATTGGTCGAGCGGCTTGTTGTCCCGGACACATTGGCGAATCCAGTGAGTATAAGTCTGGGCCGCATTGGGCCAGAGGATGATGGGAAACTCGGCCTTGACCCGCAGAACGTCTCCCCACTTCATCGCCCAGTAATCGACGAACTCCGGGCGGTCCAGCAGGCGATCGATGAGCTTGCGTCGTTTGTCCTGATCGTCATCCAGAAGAAACTCGCGGGCTTCGCTGCCCGTTGGGAGTGTGCCGATTACGCCGAGATACACGCGCCGGAGAAACACCGCGTCGGAACATCCCGCCGCCGGCGTGATACCCGACTTGCGCCACTTTGCAACAACGTACGGATCGATCCTATTGCGCGGCCAGGCGTAGCCGGGATCCTGAAACACGGCGGTGGCCCCGGGGTTGGCCGATGGGCCTGAAAACGCCGCGGGCGATGCCAGCATTAAAAGCGCGCAAACCGCGGCGGCACAGGCCCGATGTGATGCAAATCGCAACGAAACCTCCTTCCCATATAACGTCGGCATGATTGGGTTATTGCATCGGCTTTCATCAATGCGCGTTAGTCGCTGCGACTCATTTGCAACGACGGTTGCGGGCGGACTCCTCCGGTCTTAGGTGTTATTACTTACGAGCCACATAGTGCCCGCCCCGATTGTCGGCCAAGCCACTTATGACGAAGCTCTAATGGCTATGCCGAGATTGGGACGATTTTCATCTCGGGAAGCCGCGATGATATGGCACCGCTCCCGCCATTACTGATTCTCCTGCCCTTTGCCGCAGGCGCATGCCTGTTGTGCGTGCGCTCTGACGCCCTCCGCCGAATTCTCGTTGCAATGGTGACTCTGGTCGTTTGTGCCGCCACGGTGCTCCTGGCCGTCAGGCCTGCCGCCATCCCGAATTTTAGGGTCTCAATAAACCGCCATTGGCTCGACCTTGGAACGCTCGCCGTCGAAGTTGCGATGGCCCTTTACGTGATTTACGTCGGCGTGCGCGCCAAACGCCCGCTGATCGTCGCCATCATGTTGGCTCAAGCCGTCTTGATGGTCTGGTTTGAGTGTAGTTACGGCTCGCATATCGAAATTGCCCGGAATCTGTTCATCGACAACTTTGCCGTAATCATGGCGCTGATCAACGGCGTGGTGGGGGGGGCCATTTTCCTTTACGCGCTGGATTACATGCGCCAGTACCACCAAAGCGCCCATCCGGAGTTCGCCGACCGCCGTCCCTTTTTCTTCGCCCTGCTCTTTATCTTCATGGGCGCAATGTTCGGCCTTGTTTTCGCCAACAATCTCATCTGGCTGTTCCTCTTCTGGGAGATCACCACGCTCTGCTCGTTCCTGCTGATCGGATACACGCAAACCGACGAAGCCCGAAACAACGCGCTGAGGGCGCTGGTGATGAATCTGGCGGGAGGCCTGGCATTTGCCGCGGCGATCGTTTGGTTCTATCGGAAAACCGGCAGCATCGAATTGCAAACGCTCATCGCCTCGCGTCAGTCGCTCGTACTCCTGCCCGCCGCGCTGCTTTGCTTTGCCGGAATCACCAAGGCCGCGCAAATGCCATTTTCAAGCTGGCTGCTCGGGGCGATGGTGGCCCCGACCCCCGTCTCCGCTCTTTTGCATTCCAGCACCATGGTCAAGGCGGGGGTGTACCTGATTCTCCGCCTGGCGCCGGTCGTCGCCCACACGCGCGTCGGGCTGTTGGTGGCGCTGGTCGGCGGCGTGACGTTCGTCATCGGTTCTTTGGCCGCGATCACCACCAGCGAAGCCAAACGCGTCCTGGCCTATTCCACCGTTGCCAACCTCGGCCTGATCGTGCTCTGCGGTGGACTGGGCACCGCCGAAGCCGTTTGGGCCGGCATCCTCCTGATTATCTTCCACGCCGTCGCCAAATGCCTGCTCTTCCTGTGCGTCGGCGTCGTCGAGCACAAGCTGCACAGCCGCGACATCGAAGCGATGTCCGGCTTGATCGTCAAGATGCCCCAGGTGGCGGTGATGATGCTGGTCGGCATGGCCGGCATGTTCCTCGCCCCGTTCGGAATGTTGATCAGCAAGTGGGCGGTGCTGAAAGCCGTCGTCGATGCTTCCCCCATGCTCACGGTTTTCATCGTATTTGGCAGCTCGGCAACGCTCTTCTTCTGGGCCAAGTGGATGGGCAAGCTGCTGCAAGTCACCGAATCCTCCGAGCGCATCGGCAATGAACTCGGCGCCGGCGAGTTCATTGCCATCTATGGCCTGAGCATCGCGACCTTCCTGGCATGTCTGTTCTTCCCCCTGATCTCGTCAAGGCTCATCGAGCCTTATGTTCTATCGGTTTACGGTCAGTCCGGTTCGTTCTCCCACGGTAACCTTGTAATCATGGGTCTGATGATGGCGATTGTCCTGCTCTTTCCCATCAGCTTCGTCAACTACGGACGCCGCGCAAACATCATCAAGACCGTCGGGCCCTACCTCGGCGGCGCAAACTTGCCGGGCATCGAGCGCTTCGCGGGATCCGGCGGCGTGGCGCAGAACGTGACCATGCAGAACTATTACTTGCGCGAATTGCTCAACGAAGCATGGCTCTCCCGATGGGGCGCCGTCTCTTGCGCGATGCTTCTGACTGGAATGGTCGTGGTGGCATGCTTATGAACCTTTGGATTCGACTCATCATCTATCTTCTGGCCGGCCCGATCGTCGGCGGGCTGCTCGTCGGCTGGGACCGTCGAATTTCCGCGCGCATGCAATCGCGGCTTGGGCCGCCCATCCTCCAGCCCTTCTACGACGTCTGGAAACTCTGGCAAAAGCAGAATCTGGTCGCCCGGCGTCCGCAAAACCTCTATATCGTCCTCTTCCTTCTGCTGGTGATCTTCTCCGGAGCGCTCTTCTTCGCCGGCTCGGACCTGCTCCTGGTGATCTTCGCCCTGACCCTGGGCGCGATTTTCTTTGTGCTGGGCGCCTACACCGCCAGCTCTCCATACAGCTTCATCGGCGCGGAACGCGAACTCATCCAGATGATGGCTTATGAGCCCCTGGTCCTGCTGACTCCCATCGGCATGTACGTCGTGACCAAAAGCTTTTCCGTTCACGACATCGCCAATCACGGCTCGCTTCTCGTGCTGGCGTTGCCCGGTGTGTTTCTTGGGTTCCTTTACGCACTGGTGATCAAGTTCCGCAAATCTCCCTTCGATCTGTCCTCTTCGCATCACGCCCATCAGGAATTGGTCCGCGGCATCACCACCGAGTTCTCCGCGCGAACCCTGGCCCTGATCGAGGTCGCCCACTGGTATGAGATCGTGTTTCTGCTCGGATGGGTCTACTTGTTTTTCGCTTCGCGACCGCTGCTGGGCGTATGTGCATCCCTTGGGGCTTTTTTATTCGTAATCTTCGTTGACAACGTGTTTGCCCGGCTCAAATGGCCGGCGGCGATCCGCAGCTCCTGGGCCGTCGCCCTGGTGTTGGGATTTGGAAATATTCTTGTTCTTTCGCTCTTGCAAGGGTGAGGCTGCACATGGCCGGTTTCGGAAAATCGCCCTGGATCCTCCACTATGACGCGTCGAGCTGCAACGGCTGCGACATCGAGACGCTGGCGTGCCTCACGCCGCTCTTCGACGTCGAGCGGTTGGGCGTCGTCAACACCGGCAATCCCAAGCATGCCGACATCTTTCTCGTCACCGGCGCCGTCAACGAGCAGAGCAAATCCGTCATTCGCAATCTCTACGAGCAGATGCCCGAGCCCAAGACCGTCGTGGCCGTCGGCGCCTGCGCCTGCACGGGCGGGATCTTCCGCGAGTGCTACAACATTTCCGGCGGCGTGGACAACGTCATCCCCGTGGACGTCTACGTCCCCGGCTGCGCCGCCAGGCCGGAAGCCATCATTGACGGCGTCGTCAAGGCCGTCCAGGTGCTGGAACAGAAACATCGCGCCATGCGGTCCAATGCCAACCGCGACCAAACCCTCTATCTCCCCGCCGAGCTGGCCGACGCCCCGGAAATCCTCGCGCTTCAACGCATCGCCTATCGGTTGCACGAAGAACTCTACGGCGGCGAGGAAAACGTCCCGCCTCTGATGGAAACTCTGCCGGAATTGACCGAAGAATTTTCCAAGACGCGATTCGTCAAGGCGGTGGTCAACGGCAAGCTCATCGGCTCCGCGCGGGCGCGCCCCAACGAACACGCCGCCCAAGTCAGCCGCATCATGGTGCATCCGTATTTTCAAGGCCGCGGCATTGGCCGCCGGCTGTTGGCTGAAATCGAACATGCCCTTCAGAACGACGTGAAGCGTTTTGAAACGGCCGTCGGAGGCAAGAGCGAGGAAAACATCGCCTGGCTTCAGCGGCAGGGCTATCGAATCGTCCAGATCATGCCCGCCGCGCCCGCCGATACCAGCGTTCATCTCCAGAAGGAGCGCGCATGACCGGCGAAACAAACATCGAAACCATCACCGCCGACGTCCTGCTGGAAAAAGTGCGGGCCCTCCGCGATCAGGGATATCGCCTCGTTCAAATCGGCGCGGCGCGCTTGCCCGAATCCATGGAGTTGACCTACAGCTTCGACCTCGAAAACCGCCTGGCCAACCTGCGGCTGAATTTACCCCTCGCCCAGCCCCGCCTGCCCAGCATCTGCTCCATTTATAAATGCGTGCTGCTCTATGAGAACGAAATACACGACCTGTTCGACATTCAAGTGGATGGCATGGCAGTGGATTTTCACGGCAATTTATACAAGACGGCGATCAAGCACCCGTTCGCCAGCATAAAAGCGCCCCGGCCAAACCCAACGGCGGAGCCGAAACCGGCCGCCCCGGCCAAGACTGCGACGTGAGGAAATTATGCCGCGCACGATCATTCCCTTTGGCCCTCAACACCCCGTCTTGCCGGAGCCGGTTCATCTCGATCTCGTCGTCGAAGACGAAAAAGTCGTCGAAGCGCGGCCTTCCATCGGCTTCATCCATCGCGGCCTCGAAAAACTCGTCGAGAAGAAGGATTACGTCGAGTTCGTTTACGTCGCCGAACGCATTTGCGGCATCTGTAGTTTCATTCACTCCCAAACCTATTGCCAGGGGATCGAATCGCTCATGAACGTCGCGGTCCCCCCGCGCGCCTTGTATTTGCGCACCGTTTGGGGCGAACTGTCCCGGATTCACAGCCATCTGCTCTGGCTCGGCCTGATGGCCGACGCCATGGGATTTGAAAGCCTCTTCATGCATTCCTGGCGCGTGCGGGAAAAGGTGCTCAACGTCGTCGAAGCCACTGCCGGCGGCCGCGTCATCTTCGGTTCCTGCAAAATCGGCGGCGTGCGCCGTGACATCGATGCCGAAACCATCAAGCAAACGATCACGGACCTGGATTCCATCGAGGCGGACATTGCCGAGATCACCAAGGTGTTTATCAACGACCGTTCCGTGAAGGCACGGCTCGGCGGCGTCGGCGTCCTCTCGCGGCAGCAGGCGTACGACCTCGGCTGCGTCGGCCCCACCCTCCGCGCCAGCGGTGTCGCCCAGGACATGCGCACCCTCGGCTATGCCGCGTTCAAGGACCTGGATCTGACGCCCATCACGCGCACCGAGGGTGATTCCTACGCCCGCTGCGCCGTCCGTTGCGACGAGCTTCTGCAATCCATCCGGCTTATCCGCCAGGCCCTGGCTAAAATCCCCGCCGGCGAAGTTGCCGTCAAAGTCACCGGCAACCCCAACGGCGAAATTATCGCCCGCACCGAGCAACCTCGCGGCGAAGTCGTCTATTACCTGAAAGCAACCGGCGCCAAGAACCTCCAGCGCTTCCGCATTCGCACGCCGACGTTCGCCAATCTCCCCGCCATGCTCCAATTGTTGCAGGGTTGTGACTTGGCCGACGTGCCCGTGCTCTTGCTCACGATCGATCCCTGTATCAGCTGCACGGAGAGATGAAATGGCTTATCTCGAGATGTCCAGGCTCGCGCTGAAATGGGCGATGAAACGTCCGCCGACGACGCGCTACCCCTTCCGCCCGCGCCGTGCCATCGCCGGCTCTCGCGGCCAACTCGACCTCGACAGAGCCACCTGCGTCTACTGCACCGCCTGCGCGAAAAAATGTCCCACCGGCGCGCTCCTCGTCAATCGCGCAAAGAAGACATTCGCCATCGACCGCCTTCGCTGCATCAGTTGCGGCTACTGCGTCGAGATTTGCCCCAAGGATTCCCTGCGGCTGTCCACCAGCCACGGCGGCCCCGCGGTCACTCGCGACCGCGAATTCTGACCCCACGTTGAAGATTGAACTCACCAAAGCGGGGAGTTGAGCAAAAGTGCCCAAAACGCGCGCTTGACCCGATAGCCCACCGCTTCTTGCGTTCCGTTGTTTGAGTTTTGCCCGCGCGTTACCATCTTTCCTTCATAACGGAGCCCGACATGCGCATCAGTTATTTTATATTCGGAGCGGCCATTTCGTTCGTCGTGCTTCTGATCGTCGGGGGAATTTTCGCGATCCGCGCCCATGCCAACGGCGACGACGCCGGCGGCGTTGCCGCCGCACCCGCGGGCCCCGCCGCCCAGGTCGCGGCACCTGCGCCGGCCCCGGCGCCTTCGCCGCCCCAGGTGTCCCAGACGCCCTCGGCGCCACCCAATCCATTTGCCGTGGTTCCACCGATTCCACCAACCCCAACCCCTGCCGCTCCACCCCAACGCCAAGTCCAATTCCTGCCCACCGGCGTCGGGGATGTCGATCCGGCGTCCATCGGCTACACCGTTCTGGCCAGCGCCGATGCCGGCCGCACGATCTTCGCGCAAAAAACCGATGCCACCACTCCGCGGGACGCCATCATCGCCGCCCTGCGCGACATGACCCGCATCCTTGATTCCAAGCCGTCCGTTTTAGGCGCTTTCGCCGATGCCCAGCAACAACGCCGCGGCGGCGCGACGTTCAACGGCCTGCTCAAGAGCCAAGCGGTCAAGGGCATCATCATGTGCGGCATCGGCGACAAAGGCGCGGCCATCACCATTATCTACGACCGCGCCGACGCTCCGAACGGCGATTGGGCCAAGCTGACCGCCGCACTTCCTCTGGACCTCCAGATGCAGACACAGTCCTTCGGCGAGGGCGTGGGCACCATCGACCTTCCCCCCAAGTGGAAGATCGCCAGCGCGAGCAACATCGGCTCGGTCTTCGTCCAAGGCCCGGCGCAGCAATCGGTGAGCCTGGGCATCGACCTGGAAGTTCTCACCCCTGATTCCATGGGCGCATCCGTGCAGAACCAGCTCGCCCAAAGCGGCCAATTGACGCCCGCCATGCGAATGCTCGTTGCTCCATACACCGACCCGGTTGAAGCGCTGAAGAATCTCACGCCGCAACTGAGCGACATGTCGCAGGCCCGCGGTGGACCGGCCATCCGGCTCGATCAAATCATCCAAAGCAGCTCCGTCCAAGCCCAATTCCCCAACGGCCAGGCCGCCCGCATTTACTACAGGACCACCCAAACCCTGAACGGCCAGAGCGACCGCTTCCGCGCCTGGGCACAGATGGAATGTTACTCTGTCGGCAATGGAGTGTGGGGAGTCTACGCATGCAGCGTCTGCGGCCCCGACTCCACGTTCGACACAAACCTGCCGATCATGCTCGACATCTCCAAGTCCTGGAAGCTCAACGACGCCGTCGTGGCCCAACATTCTCAGCAGAACATCGCCGCTTCCAACGCCCACTTTCAGGCCTTCGAGCAATCCCAGAAGGAAAAGCAGGACGCTTTTGACGACTACCTGGCATCCATCCAGCGCAACGAACTCATCCGCGAACGCAGCAACGCCGATTTCGACGAGGTCATCATCGGATACCGCACGGTTTACGACACCGAAACCGGCGAGCACCGCTCGGTCGATCTCGGCAACGTCGATGGGATCGTCAATGCCCTGAACAAAGGCAATCCGGGCCGATACGTGCAGATTCCCCTGCGGGACGAGGAATTCCCGCTGCCGGAAGGACGATGAGCGAGCAAAATCCGAAACTCGAAATTCGAATGACGAATCAAATTCGAAACTCAAAATTCGAGTTTTAGACTTCGAATTTGATTCGTCATTCGAATTTCGAGTTTCGAATTTTCGGTACTCCGAATAGGCTTCGGCAATGCGGCATCCTCCGGCGATCACCGCCTACCTCGCTCTTGGCGCCAATCTCGGCGATCGCGAGCGAAACATCCGCCGGGCGCTGGCGGCAATCGCCGACACCGAGGGCATCTCCATCACCCGCACTTCGTCGCTGATGGAAAACCCCGCCGTCGGCGGACCCGCCGATGCTCCGCCATTTCTCAACGCCGCCGCCGAGGTCAAAACGACCCTCGGCTCCCACGCTCTGCTGCACCGGATAATGGAAATCGAGCAACAGATGGGCCGACTCCGCCGCCGCAAATGGGAGCCCCGCATCATCGACATCGACCTGCTTCTCTACGGCGATCAGATCATCAGCAGCCAGGAACTGGTTGTCCCCCATCCTCTGATGCACGAGCGCAGATTTGTTCTGGGGCCTCTGGCCGAGATCGCCCCCGAAGCCGTCCACCCCATCCTGCAAATGACGATCGCCGGGCTTTTGCAAAATCTCGATCGGCAAGCCGGCTGACTCCTCACCGCCATTCTTCTTACGCTTCAAACACTCCAAACGGCATCCCCATCGGCAACGGGGCCGGTCGAACGTACTTCACGGCGGGTTCATACGCCTTGCCCTGATCGGACGAATCCAAGAACCCCAGCATCAAATCGAGCACGGCCATCGCCTGCTCGCCGCTGGCGCGCGGGGCGCGACCCTTGCGGATCGCCCATGCCATGTCCGCCAGCCCCACGGACCGTTCATACTGATGCTCGAACACGGGTGGTAATTGGCGGAAATCGGCGTCGGCCACCCCGCGCAATTTCACCGGCCCGCCAAAGCCGTTGGGGTCCGGCAAGAGCAGCGTCCCCTCCGTCCCGAAAATCGTGATCGGACTGTTTCCATCATACTGGGCGAACCGCGTCGCAAAGCTCGTCACGATCGTCCCCACGGCGCCCTGCTCGAATTCAATGCTTCCGGTCACGTGATCGGGCGTCTGGACGTTGATCTTCTTCCCCCTCTTGGGGTCGCTGGTGATCGTCCGCTCCGGGATCGCCACGGTCGCCAGCCCCATCAGGCGTTTCACCGGACCCATGCAATTCAGAAGCGCCGTCAAATAATACGGTCCCATGTCCAACATCGGACCCCCGCCCGCTTGGTAATAAAACTCCGGACTGGGATGCCAATGCTCGTGTCCCGCGCACATCATGAACGCCAGAAAACTCGCCGGTTTTCCGATCATTCCATCGTCGATCGCCTTCCGCGCCGTTTGCAGGCCCAACCCAAGAAACGTATCCGGTGCGCATCCCACCAGCAGCTTGCATTTCTTCGCCTCGCGTAAGATCGCCTGACCGTCCTGGCGCGTCACGGCCAGCGGCTTCTCGACGTAGACGTGCTTGCCCGCCTGGAGCGCCGCCAGGCAAACCGGCGCGTGCGCCTTGGGCACTGTCAGGTTGAGGACCACGTCGATCGACTTATCGGCCAGCAATTCATCGACGCTCAGGACCCGCGGCACGCCATGCTCCGCCGCCTCCTTCTCGGCCGCCGCCCGGTTCAAATCCGCACACGCGGCAATCTCTAAGATCGGAAAACTCCGGCTCGTCCGCAGATACCGCCCGCTGATCGCTCCACAGCCCACGACGCCAACACGAATCCGTTCGTTCATATTGGCCGATCATAGTAATCCAGCCGTTTTGCGTCCATTGACGTTGATCGCCGAAATGCAGATTACCGTGAAGATTACCGCGAAGGCGCCCAGCGCTGGCTGTGCCCGCAACCCAAAGAGTTTTACCGCGAAGGCGCGAAGCTCGCGAAGTTGCGCGAGGCTGGGTCTAGGTCAGGCCATTACTTCTCTTGCTTCTCTGCGCCTTTGCGCCTCTGCGTGAGGTCTTTCTTCAATGGATTTCAAATCGATTCGAGCCGGACTACAAATGAGCGCGGCACCCCGGAAGCTGCGCGGTCTTGGAAAATCTTCGCGCGGCGACAAGATATTGCAGGATATCAACGAAGGTCGCGAAGTTGCGCGAAATCAAATTGATATTCCTTCGCGCAACTTCGCGTCCTTCGCGCCTTCGCGGTGATCTGCATTTGAAGCGTGCCTGCGCAACTTGCACTTGGAGCGTCTGGACCGTTACCATCCCCCTTCATGGCGGCTGAGAAATCCAAATCGCCGGAATCCAACGCAAAACTAAATGTCGGCCTCTTCGGGATCGGCCTCGATGCGTATTGGCCGCAGTTCCCCGGCCTGGAGCGGCGACTGGAAAAGTATCTCGCCCAGGTCGCGACCAAGCTTTCTCGCCCGGATGTCCGCGTCGTGAACCTCGGCCTCATCGACACCCCGCAAAAAGCCATGCGGGCGGGCCACGACTTCCGCAGCAAGGATGTCGATCTCATCTTCCTTTACGTCACCACCTATGCTCTTTCGTCCACCGTCCTGCCCGTCGTCCGCCGGGCCAAGGTTCCCGTCATCATCCTGAATCTCGCCCCCAGTCCCGCCATCAATTACACCGTCTTCAATGCCCAGACCGACCGAACAAAAATGACCGGAGAATGGCTCGCCTATTGCCAGGCGTGCCCCGTGCCCGAGATCGCCAACGTCTTCAACCGTTGCCGCATCCCCTTCTTCCAAATCACCGGCCTGATCGAGAACGATCCGACCGCCTGGACGGAGATTGACGAATGGCTCGACGCCGCCCGCGTCGCCCACGTCATGGAGCACAACCGCCTTGGCGTCATGGGCCACTATTACTCCGGAATGCTCGACATCTACAGCGATCTCACCCAGCAATGCGCCCACTTCGGCGGCCACGTTGAAATCATCGAGGTGGACGAACTCGCCGCGCTCCGAAAAAAGATCTCCGCCATCCAAATCGAAAAGCGCGTCCGGCAATTCCACCGCGTCTTCGACGTTCAAAGAGATTGTCCCAAAGACGAACTTCGCCGCGCCGCACGGACCAGCCTCGCCCTGGACGAGCTGGTCCGATCCCATCAGCTCGGCTCGATGGCCTATTACTACATGGGCGTCGGCAACCCCGACAACGAGGACGCCATCAGCTCCATCATCCTTGGCAACTCCCTTCTCACCGCGCGTGGCATTCCCGTCGCCGGCGAACTGGAAATCAAGAACGCCCAGGCCATGAAGATCATGGACGCCTTCGGCGTCGGCGGCAGCTTCACCGAATACTACGCCATGGATTTCAACGACGACGTGGTTCTCATGGGCCACGACGGCCCAGGCCATATCGCGATCGCACAGGGCAAAACCAAGGTGCGTCCCCTGAAGGTCTTCCACGGCAAAGTCGGACGCGGGCTCAGCGTGGAAATGTCCGTCCGTCACGGCCCGGTCACGTTGCTCAGCGTCGTCCAAACCGTCGATGGCGCCCTGAAACTCCTGGTGGCCGAGGCCGAATCCGTACCCGGTCCGATTCTCGAAATCGGCAACACCAACAGCCGATACCGCTTCCCCATCGGCGCCCGCAGATTCGTCAACGAATGGAACCAGCACGGCCCCGCCCACCACTGCGCCGTTGGTGTGGGCCATATCGCGTCGAAAATCACCAAGCTCGGTCAACTGCTTGGCATGGAAGTGGTAAAAGTCTGTTAATCGCTCATTCATTGAAGGAGGTCCCATGCAACGCGTCTGTTTTCTTCTTCGAGTGAAATCCGACCGGCTGGCCGCATATAAGAAGGCCCATCGCAACGTCTGGCCCGAAATGCTCGCCGCACTCACCCGCCACGGGTGGACAAACTATTCCCTGTTCCTGAAATCCGACGGCCTGTTGGTCGGCTATGTTGAGACCCCCGATTTCAAAAGAGCCGTCGACGGCATGCAGACCGAAGACGTCAACACCCGTTGGCAAGCCGCCATGAAGGATTTCTTCACGACACTTGGCACCGGCGCCGCCGACACATCGCTGGAAGTGCTGGAAGAGGTGTTCCATCTCCCCTGACCCGCTCGCTACTTATGCACGTAAATCACTTCCCCGCTGGTGCACGCCAAATCGCCGCAAGCGCACTGCACGATGACCTTCGCCACCGCTTCCGGCGGCATGGCTTGCTCCCTCGGCACCGACTGTTCTGAAATGATCGACCGCAACATCGCCGTCTCCGTCGCCGCCGGCGCAACCGTGTGCACGCGCACGCCGATCTCGGCCCCTTCCCGCGCCAGCGCCAGCCCCAACACATTCACGCCCGCTTTCGCCGCCCCATACGCACCCAGCCCCGCAAACGGATCGCGCGCCGAGTACGACGACACGTTCACCACCACCCCGCCACCCTGTCTTCGAAAGACCGGCCAAAGCCGCCGGCACAAAAAATAGATCGACGAAAGATTTGTATCCAACATCCCCCGCCATTGGTCGATGGAAAGCTGTTCGATGGACGTCATCACCGCCATCCCCGCGCAATGCGCCAGCACGTCCACCCGCCCGAATTTGGCCAAAACATCCGCCACCAGCGCATCGACCCGCTGCGCATCCGCGACATCGCAAACAAAACTGAAAATATTTGCCGCCTGACCGCACAGCGTGTGTGTTTCTTCCAGTTCCCTCTGTGTCCGCGACACCAATGCCAGCCGATACCCCCGCCTCGCCAATTCCACGGCCACCGCCCGACCGATCCCCCGCCCCGCGCCCGTCACCAGTCCCACGCGATCGCTCATTCACAGCCCCTCAACGGAAATCCGCGTGGTCATCCGATGGATTAACCCGCCGGCAAGCTTCACCTTGCACTGGCGCGCGTTGGCCGTTTCCACGCAGACCATCGATTGCCATTGATCCGCGCCCAGGTCCGTCATCGCGGTTGCCTTTTTCAACCACGGATTCCACACCACCGTCGCATCCGACCGGGCCTTTTCGACGACGATCGACCGCCGTAATCCCGGATCGCGCACCGTCACGCGCCCGGCCGAGCTGTAATACAGCCGATCCGTCTCGCCGGTGATTCGGATCGGCTCGTCCGGCTGTTTTTTCTGCCGCTCCCCGTCGGCACGGTCCAGGAATTCCGACCCCGTCAATCCCTCGATGGAAATCTTTTCAACGTCCGCGACCGCCAGATACGTGTGCAGCGCCTCTTCAAACTCCACGGCCTCTTTCGAAACGTTCCGCACTTCCAGCGTCATATCCAGATAATCCGACGCCACCATGATGAACCGAAGCTCGAACGCGTGTGGCCAAAGCTGCTTGGTCTGCTCGTCGCTGGATGCCCCCAGAACCACCCGGACCGATCCATCGCCCCGCAAATCGCACGATTCGATTTCCCAGCGCTTGGTCCGGGCTACGCCATGCGGCGGCAACTGCGGCATGTCCGCCCGCGGACCGAACCAGGGAAACACCAATGGAATCCCGCCGCGAATCGGCGTCCTTCCGTCGAACAGGCTGTTCTTGCTCAGGAACAACACCGGCGCCGCCCCGCGCGGTTGAAAATGCGTGACGTGCGCCCCGAACAGATATATTTCCGCCACCCCCTTCGCCCCGTTCACCATGATCCGCGGTAACCCCCCGCGGCCCTGATCCACCTTTACGACCCCGCTCACTCCAAACCGCCTGTGCAACTCTTCCACGTTCTCCATGGGCGATATGTTATTCCAACTCCGCAAAAAGAAACAGCGGCCACACAAATTGAACCGCCATGACGCCAAGACGCCAAGGTGAAATCACACAAAGTCAGGAGCGAATTCGTGGCGCACTCCCCACCTTGGCGTCTCTATGTCCGCCGGTACGGCCAGACGGGCGATGCGGAGGAGGCTCAACGCAAAGCCGCGTTTGCTTCAGAAGTCGGCCAAATACATTGGCTGCTAAGTGCGCCGGCGCCGGCGCGCCAATATCCCTCCCGCGCCGAATGCCAACAGACCCAACGATGCCGGCTCCGGCACGCTGGAAGTCGGTAACGACAATCCGTTGGCCGCGGCGAAGGCGTCCAAGGCCGCGACGTCGCCGGCCGATGCCGCGTTGTTGACACTCTGGTTGAAATTCGCCGCCAAGTCGGTGAAGTCGGCGGCGTTGACCAGACCGTCATAGTTGAAATCGCCCTGGTCCCAGCCGGTGACGGGCTGGTTGAAATTGGCCGCAAGGATCGTGAAGTCGGCGGCGTTAACAAGGCCGTCAAGATTGGCATCGCCGAGCAAAGTGTACTTTACTTCGATCTGGCCCGACGACAGGGCGGAGACGACGCCATCCTTGCCATCGGCAAATCCTAAGCCATATTTCAATCCGTTAACCGCCAACGGCGCCGAGGTATCAATGCCCGGGCCGTTCCACGCGCCGCCGTTGTAGCCGGCATTTATATAAGCTCGGATGGCGGTGATGGGATCGCTGGAGCTATTGATGATCAGGGTGTTGGTTCCAATATCGACGGTGCTGTTGCTGGCGGTATTGATGGTCAAGCCGGCGACGTTGAGGGTGCTGAAACTCTGCGTGATTTGCAGCTTTCCTCCACCGTCGACTGCGACCGCAACGTGATTGCCGGTCGTGATTCCGCCCGAGGTGTTGTCGGTGAACGGATCGATTGTCCCGCCGATCTGAACGACGCCGCTGGAAACTTCGAAGCTGGCGCCGGCGTAGACCGTGACGGTGCCGCCGGTCCGGGCCCAGGTGATCGTGCCGGGGCCGGTCTTCTGCAAGTTGTAGGCATACCAGTTGGTGTTTCCCACGCCGGTGAGTGCGGCGTTCTCAGCAGCCAGGTCGGCCGAGCCGATGGCGGATTCACCGTCTACTTGCTGCACCGCGACGAGGCTGATCGGTTCAGTCGCCCCGGTTACGGGAGTCTGCGCCGTGGCCGCCAGGGATTGGTTCAGATTCTGATAGCTCTGCCCATTGAATTGGTCCACGAGGACGGCATCATTGAAATCGACTGTACCCGCACGAAGCACGTCGGCGGGATTAAACGCGTTGGCGCCGGTGGGGTCATAGGTGTACTGCTCCAGTCCGGTGATGGGATCGGTTGTATGGAGATCGGTTGCACCGGCCGGAATGTAATTCGGCTGTCCAGTGACGGGATTCGTGCCCGTTGAGACATTTTCAGTGGGCGTCGCGGGATTATAGCCGGTCAGGACCGCGGCTGCGGACGACTCCAGGTAAGCGGCGGCCTTTTGATATGGCGATGTCGCGTTGCTCGAATAGTTGTTCAGATAATTGCCGATGGTAGTCAGCGCATAGTTCTTCCGAAGCACGTCGTTGGGATTGCGCACAACGTCCGCGAAGGTGGTGGCGGTGGCCGTCAACCCGGGGGCGGTGTTGCTGTCGGCAAGCGACGCTCCGATCGCCAGGAGATACAGATCCTGGCCATTGAATTGCCCGTCGCCGTTGTAGTCCCCCAGAACAATCAAATCTCCCTTGGTGTTGGTGCCGGTCAACACCCAGCCCGGCGAATTTCCACCGGAAAGAGAATTGTCAACCGACGCGATTACCGTGCTATTGGGGATTGAGTCGTAGGTGCTATTCGAGATCGCGCCGCCGGGGGCGTTTTGGCTTTCATAATAAGAGAGCGACAGTGCGGCGTTGGCGGCTTGCAAGACGGAGGAGAGGTCACGCACGCCGTTCTGGTTGAAGTTCCCGAAGAGATAGTTTCCACCAGCGGCCGTCAGGTCCTTGTTGGATGCGCTACTCCAGCCCGTGATGACACCGGAGCCATTCACCGTCACGTCTTTGGCCGTGATGGGAATGTTGCCGTTAATCGTGGGCGTGCCACTGTTGGCGGCGCCGTAGTAGGCGCCGGATCCTATCGTCTGATTGTTGGATGCGCTGGTGTTGTCGGTTGTGAGCAAGTTGCCGAAATTGGAGTTGACCTGGCTCTGCTCGGACAATTGGCCCGATGTTAGCGTCACCGGCGTGATCGCACCGCCATCGGTCTGGCGGGTGTAGTCCAGCAACCCGGGGATCAGGTATCCGTTGGCAAAGAGCTCGTCCGCAGGGTTGGCGGCACTCGTCGTGGTAACGCCGGCGGCGGCGGTGCCGACGCTGTTCACAATGTTGCTGAGGAATGCGGCCACGTCCCCCGTGGTATCACCCTTGATTCCGGAAACCGCCAGTGTTGAAGTCCCGTCCGTCTCCGCAACCGAAGGGTCGAAGCTTTGCACCTGCGCCCAGGCATTCTGTTGTTGCGCGGCGGTCGTGTTGGACTGATTGCTGCCCGCGCCGTAGAGGATCGCCAGTTCCTGATTCAGGGCTGTCGCGTTCGGCGTTTTCACCGTGTTGTAGTGCGAGATCAGCGTCGCCTGATAGCGGGTGGTGGCATTGCTGCTCTCGATCGTGTTGGCGTCGGCGCGGACAAATTCGGCGTTGGTGTCGCCGTCATCGCTCCCCGGAGAAGCAAGCGTCGGATCGGTTGAGCTGGTGTAGTTGAAACCGATATCCAACGCCCGAACCGGCGCGGTTGCCCCCGCGGCCCGGGCCTCGGGAACGGACAGCGCCCCGACACCCATGCGGCTCTGGGAGATGGTGGTCTCCGCTTCGCTCCCGCTGGTTTTGCCGTCGAATCGCAAGGATGCGCCGATCGAGTGCTGGGCATTGGCGCTGGCCGTGGAGGTGCTGTTTCCGTCGTCGTTGCTGCCGACCGCCCACGAGGGGTCAATCCCGGTGTTCAGCGCGAAGACAACCCGCTGACCCGTATCCACGGTGCGGGCGACCACGTTGAACAACGCGCCGTTCTGAAGCCGACCGGTGGTTTGCAGCCACTGACTATCGCTTTCGTTGAGCCGTTCCAACCCCGTGCCGGGATTGGCCGAATACGTCACCGCCGTCACGGCGAACGCCGTGCTGGTGACGTTGTTGGCGCCGGCGGTGTTCCACGGCCCAGCGGCATACGCGGCATCGGTTTGCGGATCCAACGTGGTAGTGGCTTCATTGGCGATCGTCGCCGATTGAAATTGCTGACGGGCGCCCGCCTGCCCGAGCGCCGTCAGCAGCGTTGCGCCCGCGGTCAGACTGGGGTTTCCCTGTCCGTAGCCGGTGGAGCCGGGAGTTGCGAACGGGCTGGCCGTCCCGGAAACCGCAAACGCTTCCGTCGGATATTCACCCACCGAAAATTGCACGCGGTTCTGTCCTCCTTCGACATTTACCCCCGTCGCCTGGTTATAGACCGCACTGCTATACGTGGCGGCGAGGTTCCCCAAGCCGCTTAGCGAAAATCCGTTGAGCGAGCCGTTCGCAGTGAAGGTGTTTTCATTGATATACGTCGCGTTCGCGGTTGACGGAACGCGCAGCGCCTCATTGGAAATCGGCGTTCCGACATTCGTGGGGCTTCCGCCGGCGTAGCCGATCTCATCGTTGATCAGATCGTAAAACCCGTCCACTGATCCCTCGGCGTGCCATTCCAGGGCGATCGCGGAGTCTATCTGGATGGTTCCGCTGTTTATGTCCACGTCCGGCGTGGTGAAATTCTTGCTGGCGAGTTGGACGACCGTGCCGCTGCCGCTGGGAGCGGTATACGTCACCGCGGCGCCGCCGGTGCCATCGTGCAAAACAATGGACGTTCCAGGCGCCAGGTCGGTTATCCCGCCCGATTCGTCAAAGGCCTTCAGGGCCGTTTGGCCGGCGAAAGAAATCGTGACGGCCGGATTATTCGGCGGGTTCCCCGGACTGCTCCAGGCGGCCCCCGTGGTGGTTCCCTGCTGCACCGGCCCCGCGTTGTTCGTGAAATTTTGCCCAAATGCGGTGAGGCTGCCCAGAGCCGCCGTGACCGCGCCGGTCAACAATATAACTCTTTTCGTGTTTCGCGCTTTCATGAAATGTCCCTTCCCATTCAACGAATGAGAAATAAATAGTCTTTTAATTGAAGAAACAACCAGGTAATTCAGCGAAGCTGCGTGGACTTGGTACAGTAGACCGTGCGGATCATGTTCTTTCCCTCCGACATCAAAGGTCGTTCAGTTTGGCAAACTGTAAAACGAATCTCCCCATTGGAATTTTGGGTAAACCGTGTCGGCCACGTTCTTGGTCTCGACGTGCCCGTCCACGTAAAGGAAATTGCTCTGCCTCAGATCCCAGCCTCCGGTCGTTGCGCCGGCAACCGTGCCGTATTTCTTGCCGCCTCCGTGGTTTCGGCCCACGTACGCGAGTTCGCTCGATGGGCTGGAGCCCGCGGCGAGGGTGGCCGAGGAATCGGGTCCGATGTAACTGAGGAATGGCTGGGTGATCGGTATGATATTGCTTAGGCTCAGAGAGTTGTAAAGTTGATCCGGAGAAGGCGCGGTGAGGCTGATGAAACCGCTGACCGGCCGCCGGCTGTTGCTCACCGGCACGCCTGGATTGATGTACGAGTTTGTCTCCGCCGCCAACTGGAATCCCCACAATTCCGTGGCCAGTATCGTATCCGCGCTGTGTTGAACGCGCGAGGCCCGCACGAAACTGTAGTTGTGCAGGTTGCCAGCCGACGGGACGTACGCAATAAACGACCGCGGGCAGAGCGCTTCATTCAACGTGTATGCCAGCCGGGGCGCCTGCAGATCGACCACGTTCGGAATATTCGATTCGTTTGCAACTCCAAGGTCGTTATTTCCCGTATAGGTGTTGGCGGGCGGCAGCCCGCCGTTGTCGAGCGCGGGGCATTGAAACTGGCCCCAAGCCGACGTGTTTTCAAATGGCGCCAACTGCGGAGCCGACGCCGACGGCGAACTGTTCGAGCCGAGCAGATAACCCGTCGCCGCCTGCCAAGCGTTGCCATTGATGAGGGCGGACCAATGCGTATAGCCGAGCACCGGCGGCCAGTCGGTTATCTGCCCTCCCGAGATATTCAGGCCCGTGGGGAAATTCGAGGGAGGAAAAGTACCCTGATTCTCGGCGAGGTACTCCGCGATTGCCTGTCCGATGCCGCGGAGATTGGATGCGCATTTTACCGTGTTGGCTTCATCCCGCGCCTTGGCCAGCGCCGGCAGTAAGACGCCAATCAATAGTGCAATAATTCCGATGACGACCAACAGTTCCACGAGCGTGAAACCCCATACCCGCTTCGACTTCATAAACCAGCTCCCTTTCAGACAAATAACTATATTCCTATAGGAGTAATAGAATATCGTCGAATCGGGCTGGTTTGTCAAGAACACATGAGAGAAATAATCGCGCAATTAGCCATAACAATCTTATTTATAATAAGTTATATTTCATATAATAACGACGTAAATAATAGGCGATAATGCGCTATGGCGGCGGATCGCCCAAGAAACGGCATCCGCATCAGCCCCCGGTAACAAGTCTGGACAACAGCGACAGCGCCCGCTGGGCCTGCATGACATAGGGGTTGGATTTGTCCCAGACGTATCCGGCTAAAACCGAACAGATATTGCGCATCACGTCGAGGTCCCTGTCCGGAGCGAAGAAAACTTCGCAGAGCGTGCCGTCATACCAGGCGTTCACGTAAGCGCGGAAGGTGTTCACGCCCTGCATGAGGTGATCGGCGTATTCCGTCTGCCAATTCGGACGTTGGCCGCGCAGTTCCTTCGTGAGGACCTGTGCCGCGCGCATCGCGGATTCCATGGCCAGGGTGACGCCGGAGCTGAAAACGGGATCGAGAAATTCCGTGGCGTTACCGACTAGGGCGAAGCGCGGGCCGTAAAGTTGCTTGACCGAACAGGAATAGCCGCCGATGCGCCGGGGCGGGAAGGTGAATTCGGTCTTGCCCAGCCGCGCCGCCGCGTTGGGATCGCTCATGAGAATCGCCCGAAGCTGGACGGCGGGTTCGCCGGGGAATCGTTGATAGAATTGCGGCGTGGCGACGACGCCGACGCTGGTCTTGCCGTTGGAAAATGGAATGATCCATATCCAGGCGTCATCCGGATGAACGCAGATCCAGATCTTCCCTTCCGCGGCTCCCTCGGGCCGCTGATCGCCGGTCACGTGGGTAAAGAGCGATTCGCGGAACGGCTGCGTTGAGGGTTTGTCCAGATTCAGCAGCCTGGGCAAAACCCGGCCATATCCGCTGCAATCCAGGACGAACCTGGCGGTGACGGCGCCCAGGGTGTGGTCGGGCTGTTCAATCGTGACATGGGCGTGCGAATCGTCGAATTTCACGGCCGAGACGCCGTGCCCGTAGCATATTTCCACGCCGCGCCCGGCGACCGTATCCGCCAGCGTTTTGTCGAAATCCGCGCGGGGCACCTGGAAGGTGTACGGCCAACCGTCGCCGGACTGTTCGGAGAAATCGAAATCGCATCTCTGGGTTCCGCGGAGAAACACCGCGCCGTTTTTCCTCATGAAATGCTGGTCCTCCACGGCTTGGAGCAGCCCGGCATCCCGCAACAAATTCATGACCCGGGGGAGCAAACTCTCGCCGATCACGAAGCGCGGAAACTGCTGCTTTTCCACCACGAGCAACCGAAAGCCCTCGCGATGCAAGACCGAAGCGGCGATCGAACCGGCGGGACCGGCCCCAATAATCAGCACGTCAACATCGGTAGTCATGGAGTTTCTCCTGCGTTTGACCGACGCCGCACGACTGTCGTGTGGCGAGGGGTGTGAAGGATACCGGGTTTTGGCGATTGGCGCAACCTTTTGCGGTTCGGGGCCGCGGAATTGGCGGGCGCCGGCGCGGCAAACTACGGTTGGGAATTTTCCGCTGCCGCTTCTTCCGATTCTATGGCGTCCTGCGAAGGATTGGTTGCGGGGTTGCCATTCCATCGGGCCTGTCGATTGGCGCGCGCCTTGTCCGCGCTCGCCAGAAGCCGCGCGCCGTTTTCCGAGGCAAAAAATTCGCCCGCGGCCTGGGCAAAAAGCCGGCCCGTGTCTTTCAGTTGCGACAGCGTGAGATGCCCAGCCGGGGCCTGCGCGTTCACTTCATAGATGATGTCCAGGGCGCCAAGTCGTTCCGCCACCCAGCCTGAAAAACGATAGGGGCGATGTATGCCCCCGTTCATGTTTGCCCGGAACACCGTCAGCTTGTTTGTCGTAAATTGCCGGGCAATGATCCTCTGAAACGCCTCAATTAACGCGGGTCGCTCCGGCGGAAGTCCCTTCATTTCCACCCGTTGAAGGTGCTCGGATTCCCCCGATTGCAGGCTGTGCAACTCTAGCACCAAATCAATTCGTCCGCCGGCGAGCACCCGGCTTTGCAGCCAGTTCGCGTAGGCAACGGCCGTCGGGTTCGCCCGGCCGGCGCGAAAGCTGCCAATAAAACGACCGTCGGAATGAGCCGTGCCGTCGGGGTCCAGCATGGGGATGATGAAAAACACACACTGGTCGCGCAGGGCCTTTGCCTTATCCGAATCGCCCAGGAGAAATTCCATGCACCCCTGGCAGGCCCACATTCCATCGGGCTGATAGGCTTGTTCACCTCCACAAATGAGTATGCCTGGTTTGGATGCTTGCGAGGCGTCGTCGGTTGCCCCGATCTGAACGATCCGTATCGGCCGGCTTTCGGGAGTTTTGCCGAGGTCGATCACTTTCGCCAGCGGATTGGCGGCGATTCCATCGATAAACTTGGCGCTGTAACCGGGCGGATACGGAATGCGCCCGGCGATATAGACGGGGTCGATATCAAACGTCTGCGTCATCTTGAAATGACGGGTATCAATCAGGGAAGAATCCTTGATGTAATGCCAGGTTTGCTGATCCGTGGTGGGATTTCGGATTCCCGGCCGGTCCGTGAGGACGTCCACGTCGAGCGGCCCGGTGGCGAAGGTCGCGGGATCACTTAGATCAGCGGCATCGCCGTAGACCGGAGTGAGCGTTCTCCATTTGTTCAGCGAGGCGCGGGCGGAAGACGGATTCAGCATGATCTCGATTGTCACGGTCTTTCCCGCGACACCCTTCAGGCGGAACATCCACCAGTCGAGCGGGCCGCGTTGGAGCGTAATGGTTACGTGGTCTGGAGAATCGACGACGGCATCGCCGGGCGTTCCGCAATCGAAATCGGAATCGACGGTAATTTCCGAAGCGACCGCTGGCGCCGGGGAAGTCGCCGGTGCGGTGGTGGGAGCGGCGGGCTGCTCGGCCGCCGATGCGTATTGCTCAATCCAAACGCCGGTAGAAATCAGGGCCATCAGCGCAATCGCCACCGCGACGAATTTCAGTTTTGGCGTGAGCAACATTTGATTAACCTCTTGTGCGATGTTAACCGCCCATGATAAAAATGGAATGGGAATTGAGATGTTTGCCCCAATTTGTCTGGTTTCATCACATTGCATCACTCGATACGCCCTGGGGCGCTTGACCGGTGCGGGGCAACTTGCGAGAACCACAATTCTATGAAGATCAAGAAAGCCGTGGTCACGGCCGCCGGGCGGGGGCAGCGGGCTTTGCCGTTGCAGACGCTGGTGGATCGGGATGGGCAACCCAAGTCCGCCCTTCAGATCATTATCGAGGAGGCGCGCAGCGCCGAGGTCGATCAGATCGGCATCGTTATTTCGCCGGGGCAGGAGGATGCTTACGCGGCCGCCGCCGGGCCGTATCGGCGGATGCTCCAGCTCATCGAGCAGCCTTCGCCGGTTGGATATGCGCATGCGCTGTACTGCGCGCGGGAGTTTGTCCGCGGCGAGCCCTTCCTGCACCTGGTGAGCGATCACCTGTACGTCAGCACGGGTCCGCAGCGGTGCGCGCAGCAACTGGTTGAACTGGCCAAGGCCGAATCGTGCAGCGTCTCGGCCGTGCAGGCGACGCGGGAAAGCATGCTGCCCTATTACGGCGCCGTCGGCGGGCGGCGCGTGGCGAAGCACAATCACGTTTATGAAATTGAGACGATCCTGGAGAAGCCCACCCCGACCGAGGCCGAGCAATCGCTGATTATTCCCGGGCTGAGGGCCGGGCATTATCTCTGCTTTTTCGGCATGCACGTGCTGACGCCCGGGGTGATGGAATTACTCGCCGAGGTGGTGAAGAAGGAGGCCGGGTTGCCGCTGGCGGCGGCGCTGGATGCGCTGGCGCGCAAGGAGCGATACCTGGCCATCGAAGTGCAGGGGCATCGGCACAACATTGGAGTGAAGTATGGCCTGCTGATGGCGCAGCTGGCGCTGGCGCTGGATGGCGGGGAACGCGATGAAGTGCTGGCCCAACTGGTGGATCTGCTGGCGGTTCGCCAGCGGGATCAGAAGTAATTCATCCTCCGAAAGCTCCGTTATGCCAGGCACGCTCCGAAGCATCATCACCAGCGAAGACCCGCGAGTTCGCGATACCTCGCTGGAAGCGGTCGCGCGCGAGGCGACCGCGGCCCAGCTTCTGGCCGAGTGCGATGACCTGGATCGGTTCCGCCGGGCCGAGGGGAATTTGTATCACCGCGTGCGGGCTCTGTTCTTCCTGTACGCGATTCATCGTTTCCATCTCCCGCCCATGCTGCCGCCCAACGCGCGCGGCTTGGTGCCGTTCGAGGGGTACAACCATCTTCTATTGCGCCGATTCGACGAGGGAATAGACGTTTTCCTCGCCAGCCAGGCGAAGACCGGGGCAAACGATTCGATCAGCAGCGCCCTGGCGGCGGCGTATAAAGACCTGGCGTTCCAAACGCTCGCCAATCAAGTCCGCCGCAGCGTGAAGAGCGTGCGGGGGAATCAGTGGATGTTCCGCATCGGGCATCCGGCGGATGCGCCGCTGCGTCTTCGCCCCGAGCTTTTGCGGCAATCCGCGGATGGAACGTTCCCGATCCTGGGCGAAAAGACGCCGGTGCGGATGGACCTGTCACACGGCGCCTGGAGCGACATTTTTTTCCTGGGGATGGATTATCCGCAAGGAGCGCGGGTGCTCAACGTGAGCATCGACCTGGCCGTGCACGGCCGGGACCCGTCGCCCAGGCCTCCCATTGAAGCGTACCTGCGGGTGATCGATGAGCCGGTGATCCGGCTTGTGAGCGTCGATCTGGGCGCATCGGCGGACGTGGACAATCTCCCGGAGCTGTTCGATTTCGCCAAGGATTATCTGGGTCTATTGAAGGCGGCGGTGATTGCGTCGGGAATCGTGCCGCCGGGGATGGAAGGTTCCGGCCAGAGTTTGTCCGATTTGCTTGCCCGGCTGGTGGGGCCGGGGCTGGGATTGGAAATCGTCAGCAGCGTGAACAATATCCCCAAGGGATCGCGTCTGGCGGTCTCGACGAATCTCCTGGGTTCGCTGATTTCGGTCTGCATGCGCGCGACAGGTCAAGCCGCATCCCTCACCGGAGAACTGGCCGAGCATGAGCGAAGATTGGTCGCGGCGCGCGCCATCCTGGGTGAATGGATCGGGGGCAGCGGCGGGGGCTGGCAGGATTCCGGCGGCATCTGGCCGGGGATCAAGCTCATTGAAGGGGCGGCGGCGCAATCGGGCGATCCGGAATTCGGCGTTAGCCGGGGCAGATTGCTGCCCAATCATCGGATTTTGAACGACCAGGACGCGCCCGAAAAAGTTCGCCGGCAGTTGCAGGAAAGTTTGGTGCTGGTGCATGGCGGGATGGCGCAAAACGTGGGGCCGATCCTGGAGATGGTCACGGAGAAATATCTGCTGCGAAGCGGGAACGAATGGATCGCGCGCAATCAGGCCGGGGCGATTGTCGATCGCATTCTGGCGGCACTGAAGAACCAGGACGTCAAGGCGATCGGGAAGGCAACGACGGAGAATTTCTTCGGGCCCTTGCAGGCGATCATTCCCTGGGCGAGCACGTTTTACACCGAGGCGTTGATCCGCAAGACGGGGGAAAAGTTCGGCGAGGGTTTTTGGGGATTCTGGATGCTCGGGGGGATGTCGGGCGGCGGCATGGGTTTCATCTTCGACCCCGAGCGCAAAGCGGAAGCCCAGGACTTTTTGCAGAAGATGATGAGCGAAACCCGGCAGGAACTGAAGCACGCGCTGCCATTCGCAATGGAACCCGTCGTTTATGACTTTGCGATCAATCCGCATGGGACCTTGGCGCGGCTTCTCAAGGACGATCAGGCGTTGCTGCCGGCGGCGTATTACGCGATGGTCGTGCCGCGGCTGCTCCGGGTGGACCCGCGGCAACTCACGAAAGTAAAGGCGGCGGAACTCGATCGCTTCGCAACGGCGGCGCGATCCCGGACGGAACTGGCGGGAATGGTGCACACCCTGTTCGACCGCCTCTTTGTCCGCCAGGGCCAAACCGCGGACAACGCCAAGGATTTGGCGGCGCTTCTGCGGGAAAATGGATTCGACCGCGAACAGCACGAGCGGATTCGCGCGGATTTGAAGAGCGGCCGGATCGGGCTTGCACAAAATCGCTTGCCAAGCTCGACGACGATTACGGACGTGAAGGACCAGGACGTGATCGACGTGACGGGCGGATCAAGTGAGGAAGATGCGCAACGTGGCCTGGCGGCGCTGAAGGCGGGCGAGGTTGCGGTGCTGTCGCTGGCGGCCGGCGCCGGGAGCCGATGGACGCAGGGCGCCGGCGTGGTGAAGGCGCTGCATCCCTTCTGCAAACTTGCCGGCCGGCACCGGACTTTCGTGGAAGTGCATCTGGCCAAGAGCCGAAAGATCGGGCAGTTGGCCGGTGTGGAGATTCCGCACGTCTTTTCCACCAGCTATCTCACGCACGAACCGATCCAGGCGTATCTGCGAGCGCAGGCCAATTACGGCTATTCAGGGCCGTTGCACTTGTCACAAGGACATGCGGTGGGGCTGCGCTTGATTCCAACGCTGCGCGATTTGCGGTTCGCGTGGGAGGAAATGCCGCAGAAATTGCTGGATGAGCAGCAACAGAAAATGCGCCAAAGCGAGCATGCGGCGCTGATCGATTGGGCGCGGACGGCGGGCGAGGCGTCGGATTACACGGATAATTTGCCCCTACAGTGCATGCACCCGGTCGGGCACTGGTACGAGGTGCCGAATCTCTTGCTCAATGGCACGCTGGCGAACCTCCTGCGCGAGCGGCCTGGGCTGAAATACGTGATGCTGCACAATATCGACACGCTGGGGGCGAACGTCGATCCTCGAATTCTGGGCCTGCACGTCCGCCAGGGCGCATGTCTTTCCTTCGAGGTCATTACTCGGCGGATTGAAGACCGCGGAGGCGGGCTGGCACGGGTGGACGGGCGCGTTCGGCTGCTGGAAGGGCTGGCCATGCCGCGGGAAGAGGATGAATTTGCTCTGTCGTATTACAACTCGATGACGACCTGGATCGATCTCGATCAACTGCTGGCCGCATTCGGACTGGGCCGGGCGGATTTGGCGGACCAGCAGAAGTTAGCCGGCGCGATCCGGGAGTTGGCGGCGAGAATGCCGACGTATATCACCCTCAAGGACGTGAAAAAGCGCTGGGGACATGGCCAGGAGGACGTCTTCCCGGTCGCCCAGTTTGAAAAACTGTGGAGCGACATGACGGCCCTGGCGGATGTCGCAAGCAAGTTCTTTGTCGTGCCCAGACCGAGAGGGGCGCAGCTCAAAGATCAAGCGCAGCTCGATGGCTGGCTGCGCGATGGCACGGCCCAGTACGTGGAATCGCTCTGCAGGTTTTAGAGCGAGGGGGTGCGTGACTCAATCGGCGGCCTGTTTCCTTCCCCCTCTCCCTGTAATCAGGGGGAGGGGCGGGGTGGGGGTTCTTGAAGCATCAACGGAACACTCGATCCTGTAATGATGCTTGGACGGCATGATCGGACGCCAAGACTGAGAACGTTTGCCAGACACCTTGGCGAATTGGAAGCCTTCGGACCCCCACCCTAACCCTCCCCCTGAGTACAGGGAGAGGGAACAAGAGAAGACTGCCCGCCGATTGCGTCACGCACCGAGCGGGGGGGACATGAAACTAGGATGCAGCTAGGTTTCCATTCAAATATAAAATACCTGATGTGCATGTCGGACTCCGTTCTGCTGGAAAGAGCGTAGCGCGCGGGCAAAATTCAAACAATCAGCGGGAACGGCGGGTAGTGGGTCACTTTCACAATTAAAAGCCCAGGGAGCTTGCTCCCTGGGCAATCCCAAGCGCGTCAATGTTCAAATCGACCCACTATCGAACCGTGTCACAGCCCTTACTCGAATATTCCGAACTTCACTTCTGCCGACATGTCGGCTATGGGTATCAAAGCGGCTTGCCCTTTCGCCGGGGGCGGGAACGGGTTAGCAGGAGTTTGTCTCGCAGTGTTGCCGGATAGAGAGATAGCGCGCGGTTCAACAGCGCCGCCAGTTCGGCCCGCGCCGGGTAGCGCGGGTTGAACTCATACTCGCGCGTGTTGCCGATGGCCCGGCTGACCAGGACGCCAGCCGCCTCCAGCTTCTCCATGGCGTTTTGCACCGGAAACAGCGGCGCGCCGAAGAAGCGGGCGATCTCGCGCGCGTAACCGCGCCCTCGGCCAGCGAGGTAAATGAGCGCCCGTTCTTTGTTGACTGAACCAAGTAAGTTTGCAAGCATAAAGGCTGACCTAAGATATATATCGGATGACCTAAATTATATGTCGCATGACCCTGCAGAAAAGTCAGAATTCGAAACCGGCATCTGCCAGTCGGCGGTCGATTTCTGACAGGACGCGACGCTCATCGGGGATGTCCCTGGCTGAAAACGTTACGCTGAAGCGCACGTACGCCCCGGCGTCGTCCCAGGGGACGGTGCTGATCAGCTTTTCGGTGATGAGCCAGTGGCTGAAATTCTCGGCGCGCTCGAACGTCACGCGCTTGCCGTCCTTGCCGATCCCGCTGCGGGGGGATTTCACGTACAGGAAGAACGATCCCCTCGGCTTTTTCGCCGGCAGGCCGTGACGATTCAGGACGGCCACCAGGCCGTCCATGCGGCGGGAATATTTGGCGGCGACGGCCCGGGTGATCTCGGGGTGATCCAGCGCGTAAGCGCAGGCTTCCTGGATGGCCAGGAATTGGCCGGAATCGGTGTTGTCCTTGACATCCGCATAGGCGCGGACGAGCAGCGGATTGCCCGCCACGAAGCCGAGCCGCCAGCCCGTCATGTTGAAGCTCTTGCTCATGGAGTGCAGTTCAATCCCCACGTCGATGGCCCCGGGCGTGGCCAGGAATGAAAGCGGTTTGCCTTCGAACACCAGCGCGGCGTACGCGGCGTCGTGGATCACCACCAGACGATGTTGTTTGGCGAATTCCACGACGGAGGCGAAGAATTCAGGGCTCGCCGATGCGCCGGTGGGATTATTGGGATAATTGATGACCAGCGATTTGGCATGGCGGAGCGTTTCCGCGGGAATGGAATTCAAATCGGGGAGAAAATTGTTTTTTTCCAGCAGAGGGAGATTGTAAACCTCGCCGCCGTAATATTGGCTGTGGGTTGCGAACACGGGGTAGCCGGGCGTGGTCATCAGCGCGACGTCGCCGGGATTGATGAGGCACGCCGGGAGGATGGACAGCGCCGCTTTGGAGCCGATGGAGTGGACGATCTGCGTCGCCGGGTCGATGCTGGCCACGGCGCAGACGTTTTGCATCCAGCGCGCCGCGGCTTCCTTGAAAAGCGAACCGCCGTTGTCGGCGTAGGTGCGGTTCTCGCTCTTTGCCGCCGCCCTGGCCAGGGCCTGCACGCAATCCGGAAAGGCCATGTCGTCCGGCTCGCCGACGCCCATGTCGATCAATTCCGCGCCCGGATTGGCCGCCCGCGCGGCGCGTTTGGCGCGCTTGATCTTCTCGAATTTATAGATCTCGGTTCCCTTACCGAAAGACTTGCCGCCGATGCGCTCGGCGAAGAGGTTTTGGATGAAGTCATTGGTCATTTGTCATTGGTCACTTGTCATTGGTCACTTGTCATTGGTCACTTGTCATTGGTCACTTGTCATTGGTCACTTGTCATTGGTCACGTGCGGATTTCGCAATCGCCACTAACTAATGACAAATGACCAATGACATTTTTTATACATCGAGCGCCGCGAATTTGCGAATCCGCTTTAGAAGACGGGGCATGTCGTAGGGCTTGTCCAGGTCGATGGGCAGAAATACGCCCTGGTTGTGGTCAGAGGCCAGGATCAGATGCTGTTCGCCGTTGACGGCGTAGCCGGTCTCCTGCGGCTGATGGCCGGTGACCAGCATTTTGGTGTAGACGGCCTCGGCAAATTTGCAGGCGGTGGCGGGGCTCATGTTGCGGCCCCATATCAATTGATACACCGGGCCGGTTTTCCTTTGATAGTCGCGGCCATTCAGAGCGCGGTCGAAAACCGTGAAATCGAACGTGTCGATCTGCCCGTCGGTCGGAAGGCTGTGACAGAAAAATAATCCGTGCGGACATCTCACCGCCAGGGGAAAGGACAAGAGGAATTCGCTGATGGAAAAGCTGACCCCGTCGCCGCCGGCGCCGAAATCGCGATTGACTCCCGCCGTGAACGCTTCGCAGACGCTGAAGCCCGCTTTCATGATCCCTTCCCCCTGAATCTGCGCCAGATCGTGATTGGCCAGGAGGAAATGGACCTGACTGGAGAACGAGCATTTGAGTTCGGCGGCCCTATAAAGCATGTGCCAACTGTCCTCGGCGCCGGCCGGGTCGTAATGATCGCCGTGGATGAGTTCGTGGAGGATCAGATGGCGGTGCGGATGGTTGGGCAAGTCAGCGGCACGGACGAGCTTTGAGAAATTGGTGCGGTGATCGTGAATGTCGCCGGTCATCCACGCCTCCCCGGTCGCCGGAAGGATCACCGTTTGATCGTGACGCAGAGAAGAAAGGCGATTCTCTTCAGCGGCGGCTTCGAAGGTTTCGATGACCTCAGCGGCGCTGGGGGGCATGGGTTATTCGTAGGAGAACGCGAAGGATTCGTCAAGGAGGGGGGGATTTGAAGGGCGAAAAGGGGCGGGATTAATGCAACGCTCAACACTCAACGCGGGAGGCTTCGCCTGCCCGGCTCAACGCTCAGCCTTCAAGGAAATGCCAAAATACCACGCAATTTGCCGTCTCTTGACTTCAACGTTGAGCGTTGAGTGTTGAGTGTTGAGCGTTGCATTAACGGGCTTGTCAGAAGGATTGGCTCAGGAATATCTAGCCGCGAACGTTTCCGGCGTGTTCCGGGCGATGTCTTCGATAAATTGCGTGTACAGCAGCGAGCCGTAGACGACCAGGTCGCGGGCGGCCATTCGCAGCCGCGATTGAAGGGCGGGATTCTTGATCCGGCCATCGGCGTCCAGGTCTTGTTTGCCGTCGATTGCAAGGCCATACGGAAGGCTCCACCCATAACACTGGCGCACCGCCAGGCGCATGCCTTCCATGACCGTGATCCCTTTTTCGTGCGAGGAACAGAGATATCCGAAGAGCTTTCCGCTGAACTCGCCCCAGTGGTAATCCAGGAAATTCTTCATCGCGCCCGACATGGCGCCGTGATAATCCGGCGAGGACAGGACGAACGCCTCCGCCCAGGTGACGTCGGACATGACGCGCGTGACGCGGGAATCCGGGTCGGCTTCGGGGTTGTACATCGGCAGGTCCGCCTGGCGCAAATCCAGCAGCCGGGTTTCAGCTCCGAATTCCCTGGCGGATTCCAGCAGCACGCTCAGCGCGCGCAGTCCGCTGGAACGAGACCGGAGGCTGCCGCTGATGCCGAGGAGTTTGAGGGGCATATTGGTTATGCGATGTACTGCTTCTTCTTCCGGCCGCTGAGATAACTCTCCATGATGCACGAGGCAAGTTCACCGCTGCTGGTGTAAAACGCGACGCCTTTGGTCAGCTTCGTCAACTGATCGACGAATCCAACCCAATCCATTCCCCAATAATCCTCGATTAAAGCGAAGGTGCTGATGCGGCAGCCCTCGCGGACCGCCAGCACGGCCTCCTTGAGCGTCGCAACCGTGCTGCGCGGATCGGGAGGATACAGCAGATAGACATAATCGCCCTCGACGTGAGCGGTCGGCTGGCCGTCGGTGATGATGAAAATCTGCTTGTTCTCGCTGGTTCCTTTGCGGAGGATGCGCCGGGCGAGCTGCAGGCCCATGTGCAGGTTCGTGAAATGCTGCGGGGCCTTGCCAAGCTGGTTGATCGGAACCCGCAGGCGAACCTGATAATCGTAAATCGTGACGGGTTTAGGCATGGCCAGGGGAAGCATGGCCTCGGGGATCCTGGCGGCGCCGGAATAGAACCCGACGAAGTCGATCGAGTCCTGCGGAAATCTGCCGCGGATCAGCGCCTGCATCGCCATGGCGACGCGCTTGGCGGAAAGAAACCGGCCGTAACGCATCATTGACCCGCTCATGTCCAGCAGGACGACCGTCGAGCAACTCGTGACGCCTTCGTGCAGATGAAGCTCGAAATCCTTTTCATCGAATCGGATTCTGCGCCGGCCCCCGGATTCGACGGGCAGGCCGTGCCGCGTCAGTGCGTTGTGAAGCGTTTGATGGAAATCCAACTCGGCGACAGGGTCGCCATAGGCATACGGCTTTGTGCCGTCGATGCGCTCACCGCCGAGGCCGGGGGTGATGCGCTCGTGGCCTTCGCGCTGTCCCTCCTTGAGATTGGCGAAGACCTCCATGAGCGCTTTTCGCTGCATTTTGGTGACCGCCCGGGGAGTCAGGCGCAGCCGGCCCTTCTCGTCCTTGTCCAGCATGCCGTCCTTGAGGAGTTGTTCGAGGATGTCGGATTGGGCCTGGTTTTTCGGATCGTTCATCATCTCTTCGATCGCCTGAAGGGCTTGCTCGCCATGTTCCATGATGAACTGCATGATCTGATCGAAGCCGAAGAGTTTGTCAGGCGTTGGGAATTCCTGTCCGTCGAATTCGCCGTAGAAATACTTCATGATGGGGATTGTATGAACGCCGAATGCCAAATGCCAAATGCCAAATGGAACCTTCGCATGGTGCGGCCATAATTTTTTGCGGAACCCGACCTTTCCCCCTGTACTCAGGGGGAGGGTTGGGGTGGGGGTTCTTCCGACCTTGCAATAATCTTTCGCCACGCCCCCTTCGCACGGCGTAGAATTGGGCATTCGGATTTCCCATTCTTGCGGGTAGAATGAGGGGTCAAATGGATCGTTTCGATGCCACGGTCTGGTTTTTGTCTGCGATATTGCAGCTTGCGGCGATGCTGTTTGCGCTGCGGATGTCGCGGGAGGCGGCGGATCGGCGGCCATGGCTGGTGATGTTCGCGGCGCTGCTGCTGATGTTCGGGAGCCGGATCCTGGGGATGACGATGCCGCGGGTTAGCCAGCACCTGTTGCCGTTTGCCGCGTTTGCGATTTCGGCGATGCTGCTGACCGCATTGTTTGCGATTCGCCGGATGGCGACAGCGGAGCACCATAGCACGCTGGCGGCGGCGCAAAGCGCGGCGGAGCGGGACGAAAGCGAAGGGCGGTATCGGTCGTTGATCGATCTGAGCCCCGATGCGCTGTTCGTCAACGCCAATGGACGGATCGTCTACGTCAACGCCGCGGCCGTGAAGTTGATTGGCGCGGCCGATGCCAGCCAGATCCTTGGCCGGTCCCCGTTGGACTTTGTTGCGCCGCAATACAGAGCCATCGTGGAATCGCGAATCAGGCAGATGGCTAATCAGGGGGGAAGCGTTCCGCCTGTAAATGAAGAATGCGTACGGTTGGATGGTTCGACGTTTCCGGTGGAAGCCATTGCGGTGGCGGTTCCATGGCGGGGGGGCAGGGCGATTCAAGTCATTTGGCGCGATATTTCGGAGCGCAAACGCTCGGAAGAGGAGAAATCTCGGTTGCTCGCCAGCGAGCGCGCCGCTCGCAGCGCCGCCGAGCACGCCAGCCGGATGAAGGACGAGTTTTTGGCAACGATGTCGCACGAGCTGCGCACGCCCCTGAACGCCATCGTCGGGTGGGCTCATTTGTTGCTTCAGCCAAACCACGACGCCAACGATTTGCTGCAAGGGCTTTCGACGATCGAGCGGAACGCGCGCGTGCAAACCCGGCTGATCGAGGATTTGCTCGACATGAGCCGGATTATCTCGGGAAAGCTGCGCCTGGACATTCAGCGGGTTTTACCGGTGACGATCATCGAGGCGGCGATCGATTCGGTGAAGCCCGCCGCCGACGCCAAGGGCGTCAGGCTGGAGAAGATTCTGGACCCGTTGGCGGCGCCGGTCGCGGGCGATCCGGGCCGCTTGCAGCAGGTCGTCTGGAACCTTCTCTCCAACGCCATCAAATTCACTCCCAAGGGCGCACGGGTGCAGGTCATCCTCGAACGGGTGAACTCGCACGTCGAGTTGACCGTCGCCGATACCGGGCAGGGGATTGCCGCCGAATTCCTGCCCTTCGTCTTCGACCGCTTCCGCCAAGCCGATTCATCGACCACCCGCAAGCAGGGCGGATTGGGGATCGGACTGGCAATTGCCAAGCAACTGGTCGAGTTGCATGGCGGCAGCATACGGGCAACGAGTCACGGAATCGGTCAGGGTTCATCGTTCATCGTGCAGCTTCCCCTCATGGCCGTTCACGCGCAGGCGGGTGAAGCGGATCGTCTCCATCCGCGCGCGGCCGCGGGAATCGTGCCGGCGGCGGCCTCCCGTTCCCAGCTTCAGGGCCTCAAGGTCCTGGTCGTGGATGATGAACTGGATGCGCGCGAACTGATCAAGCGGGTGCTGGAGGATTGCAAGGCGGAGGTTCTGACCGCCGGTTCCGCCGCCGAGGCCATGCCCATCCTCGTCCAGCAAAAGCCGGATGTTCTGCTCAGCGACATCGGCATGCCGCAGGTGGATGGATACGATTTTCTCCGGCAGGTCCGGGCGATGACCGCCCAGAGCGGAGGGAAAATACCGGCGATAGCCCTGACGGCCTTCGCACGCTCGGAAGACAGGACGCGGGCGCTGATGTCGGGATATCAGGTGCACGTCTCCAAGCCGGTGGAGCCGGCGGAATTGGTGGCGACGGTTGCCTCCGTCATGGGGCGGACCGGCGAATTGCCGTGAGCGTCCGTGACACTCTTAGGGAGATTGCATGAACAGGAAGGTTGCCAAGCGCCTGTGCGTTACGGCTGCCGTCGGCGCCGTCGCCGGTTGCTTGTACTCCGCAATTCCGAAGCCGGTGTCGCACAACGACGGACCGATTCGCCAGGCCAACGAAGGGTACAGCTTGCTCCACCAACTCATGAGCGATGAAAGCGACGCGAGCAAAATCCTCATCCTCAAGCACGCGGATGAACCGGTGGCGGGCACGGTGAAGGAAATCTCCGACGCCTGCCGGGCGGCGAAAACGCGGATGGATGAGTTTCCAAAAACCGATGCTCGCATTGAATTCGACGTTCCCGATCTTCCTCGCGTCGAGCAGGAATCCCGCGACCTCGACTCCTCGATCGAGGAAAAAGAACTGCTGTTTTCCAGCGGAAGGACGTTCGAACTGCGGCTGATCTACGCGCAGGCGCAGGCCATGGAATATGGCGAAGTTTTGTGCAAGGCCCTGATCGCGCGCGAGGACGATCCCGCACGCAAGGCGTTTGTGACCGATCTGGCCAAGCAGTGCGCGGACTTCCGAGACCGGCTGCTTGGATTGCTGGCGGTCAAGCCGTGAGAAAAAGGGGTCATAAGCCATTTCCGAAATGGCTTATGACCCCTTTTTTCTCAAAACGCGCAAAGGACGACGATGATTTGGCGCACGATTCTTGTTCTCTTCTCAACAGCCGCGATCTGCGGTTCGGCCGCGGCGGAAGGCAAAGCCTCCGCGGCGGATGAGAAGTACACCCTTCACGAAAACCTGCACGTGGGGCAGAAGGTGTCGAATTCCATTCACTATGAATGCAAAGTCAATTCCACCGCGACGACCAACGGCAAGCAGACCGCCACAAATACCACCACCGCCCTGAGTTGGAAGGTGACGCTGGCCATCCTGGACGAGAAGGGCGGATCGGCAACACGCGCGCAAGCGGACGTCGATCCCGACAGCTTCGACACCGCCAAGGACGCCGACGGACCGGAAAAGAAAATCCCCTGCCCGTTCGCCGGCAAGACCATCGTTTTGGCGCGGCACCCGGACGAGTCGATCAGCAATGATTTCTCCGGCAATGCCGCCGATGACGACCTGGATATGCTCAACAACTTCATCACCCCCGACGAGGATTTTTATCCCGACATTCCCGTGGCCGTCGGAGAAACCTGGGACAACACCGCCAAGGCCGGCCGCCACGCGGAACTGGGCCCCAACGATCGCATGGCGTCCGTGTGCCGATTGGATTGGATCAAGACGATCGACGGCAAACAGATGGCGCAGATTTCCAACTCGGTAGCCATCATCTATCACGAAGACGGCAACGTGGAAGAAGACACGAGTTACACCGCGACGGTCCTGGTGGACGTCGCCGCCGGAATGATCGTCAAGGGGGACGAGAAGGGATCGAGCAAATACACCACCCCCGCAACCGAGGCGACTCAGGTGAGCGGGGGAACGGAATTCACCTTTCAGTGCCAGGTGGCTCCCGCCGCGGGCAAGTAGAACAGCACAGACCGGAACGCCCACGGCGCCGCCGTGGGGATTCCCCAATCCCCCTTCAGATATATTGGGCGGCTTCAAGCCTGACGCCCAGCAGCTTCCAGGCCAGCATGAAAAGCCCGGCAATAGAGCAGGCCGATGCGAATAACAGAATCGCAACCAGCAAGCCGCCAGCCACTTCATCCGGCGCGGCGGGGGCTGACAGGACGGCGAATACCAGAATGATCATCCCGGCGATCTGCAGCACGGCGGCCAGCACGAGCGACGGCGCCGGCTCCGCGGACTCCTGAAAATGCCGCCACGCGAATCTGGTGATCAGCAGCCACGCCAGCATCGGACAGAGGACCAGAAGAAGATCGCCAAACTTGCCGGCCAGCGCCGCCGCGGCGCCTGGCGTTTTGGCGCTGTCGGCCTGGTCGGCCCAATGGCTGGCCAGCAGGACAAATTGTTTGCCGTCCCATTTAACGTCCGCATATCCGCCGCGGTCGTCCTGGAAATGCAGCACGTCATTTCCGTTCATTCGAAAGTCCAATCCATTTCCGTTCTCGTCGTAGAAGTGCGACGGCGGAGAGAACCATTCCAGGTAGTCGCAAGCGGTGAACGGCGACTTGGAATTGCTATCCTCATCCGGCTCCGATTTCAAAATCATCACGCCATCCTTGACGCTCAGGCCGCGGAGAAATGCCGCGCCTTCGACGGGCATCTGGTGCGGCGGAGGATCGAGCCGGATTTGGCCGCCCTGGCTATATTTCATCGAAAACATTGGCGCAAAATGCAGAGCCATGGCGGGAAGCAGTAGCAGCGAGCTGCCCAGCGCCCACCGAAGCCAGCCCCGGCAACTCTCGGATGCCGCCACATCCTTTGAAAACGCCAGGAATGCCAACGGGACGAATATGGCGGCATCGCCGGCCAAGCTTCCCAGCACCGTGTCAAATGCGAATCCAAAACCGGCCAAACAGAGCAAAAACGGGATCGGCGACAACGCCAGAAGGACGATGAAGGCGCGCATCGGCATCCCGTCTATTATCCCCCGGCATCGAGCGAATGGCTATCCGGCCCTCGCAGTTTCATCTTAAGGTGATTGGGTTATCATCCGGCCATATTCAAAGGGAGGTCTCTGATGAGCGAAGTCCGGGTATTGGTCGGGACGCGCAAGGGCGCCTTCGTCCTGACGTCCGACGGCAAGCGCCGGCGCTGGGATATCAGTGGGCCGCATTTTGGCGGCTGGGAGATTTATCATCTCAAGGGCTCGCCGGTCGATCCAAATCGGATTTATGCTTCGCAGTCCAGCGGTTGGTTTGGGCAGGTGATTCAGCGATCCAACGACGGCGGGAAAACGTGGACGCCGGTAGGGAATAAATTTGCCTACGACGGCGTCCCGGGCACGCACCAGTGGTACGACGGCACGCCGCATCCCTGGGAGTTCAAGCGAGCGTGGCATCTGGAGCCGTCGCTGACCGATCCGGACATTGTTTATGCCGGCGTGGAGGACGCCGCGCTGTTCCGTTCCAACGACGCCGGGCAGACCTGGCAGGAACTGCCCGGGCTGCGTGGGCACGGTTCCGGGCCGCGCTGGCAACCGGGGGCGGGGGGAATGTGCCTGCATACGATACTTCTCGATCCGAAGAATCCCGGACGCATTTTCATCGCCATCTCCGCCGCCGGGGCCTTTCGAACCGACGACGCCGGCCAGACCTGGCAACCCATCAATCGCGGACTGAGATCGCAGTACATTCCCAACCCGACCGCCGAGGTCGGCCATTGCGTTCACCGCATCGCGATGCACCCGTCGCATCCGGACGTCTTGTTCATGCAGAAGCACTGGGACGTGATGCGCAGCGACGACGGCGGCGATTCGTGGAAGGAGGTCAGTGGGAATTTGCCGAGCGATTTCGGGTTCCCCATCGACGTTCACGCCCATGAGCCCCAGACGATTTACGTCGTGCCGATCAAGAGCGATTCGGAACATTATCCGCCCGAGGGAAAACTGCGCGTGTACCGCAGCCGCACCGGCGGAGGCGAGTGGGAGCCGCTGACCAACGGTCTGCCGCAACGCGACTGCTACGTCAACGTATTGCGCGAAGCGATGGCCGTGGATTCGCTCGATTCGTGCGGGGTCTATTTCGGAACGACCGGCGGCCAGGTCTACGCCTCCGCCGATGCCGGAGACAACTGGGCCCCGATCGTCCGCGATCTTCCCGCCGTGGTGTCCGTCGAGGTTCAGACATTGTCATGATCCGAGTCGTGCTTCCGCAGCATCTTCGCACTCTGGCCGGTGTCGGCCGCGAGGTGAAGCTGGACGTCGACGGCCAGGTCACGCAACGCTCGGTTCTGGATGCGCTGGAGTCCCGCTATCCGATGCTGCGCGGGACGATCCGCGATCAGGCCACGCAAAAGCGCCGGCCGTTCGTGCGGTTCTTCGCCTGCGAGGATGATCTGTCGCACGAATCGCCGGACGCGCCCCTGCCGGAAAAGGTCGCGTCGGGGGCGGAGGCGTTTTACGTCATCGGCGCGATTGTTGGGGGATGTGAGCAGAAAACGGAACAGGTCCAATTAGGCGATACGGGAGATATTGGACCTGTCCCGTTTTCTCGTTCCGGCGATTGCCGTCGGGCAACATAGGAGATAGCACATGGCGGACAAAGTGAAGTTAGCGGTAGTCGGCTGCGGCGGAATGGGCGGGGAGCACGTCAAGTTGATCGGCCGGCTCGCCGACGCCGAGGTCGCGGCTCTGGTGGACATCCGGCCGGCGGCGTATCAGCAGAAACATAAGGATTTGCTCAACAGCGACCCGTCCGTTGCGACGTATGACTCGCTCGATGCAATGCTGACCAGTCCGCCCGCCGGATTACGCGCGGTGGTGATTGTCACCCCGCATTATCTGCATTTCGAGCAGGCGGTTGCTTGCCTGGAACATGGCTACGACGTGCTGGTCGAAAAGCCGATGGTCACGAATTCGGCTCATGCCCAGGACCTCAAGAAGAAGATCGAAAGCACGGGCAGGCATTTTCAGATCGCGTTCCAGGCGCCGTTCACCCAGGAGTTCGCTTACATCCGCCAGCAGATTCAAGCCGGGGCTTTGGGTGAACTCCAGACGATCACCGCCCATTCCTGTCAGGGTTGGAAGAAAATCTGCGCCGGCACCTGGCGGCATGATCCCAAACAGTCCGGCGGGGGGCAGATGTACGATACCGGGGCGCATCTGTTCAACGCCATCACCTGGCTGGTGGATCGCCCGGCGCTCGAGGTCTTCTGCGTCACCGACAACAAGGGTCTGGAAGTGGACATCAACGCGGCGATGACAATCCGCTGGGAGCCAAACCTGCTGGGCAGCGTCACCATTTCCGCCAACACCCCCGGTTGGCAGGAAGGAATTTTAATCGCCGGCGACAAGGGCCGGATCGGCACGGGAATTCACGGCGGCCGGATCGAGCAATGGAATGAGAAGGGGATCGTGAAGTATCCGCAGGTGACGCAGACACACTATACCCCCGTGGAGAATTTTGTGGACTGCCTGCTGGGCAGGGCCCAACCGCGCTGTCCCGTGCGTTATGGAATTCTGCATAGCTGGCTGATGGACGCACTTTACGCCAGCGCGCGGGAAGCAAAGCCGGTAAAGCTGAGCAAGCCGCCTCTCTGAACAGGCTCGCCAGCGTAACCAAATTGGATGAGAACAAGGGCGACGTTTTCGTCAGCCCACCTCTTTCCTCTCGCCTGCCGATCGATAGAATATATGGCATCGGAGGCGCGTCATCATGAAGTTTCGCGTTCGGCTTCAATTGGCCGAGGCATTCGGCCCCATTAATCGCTGGTTTTGTTCGGAATTTTACGGCCGGAAGATCGATGATCCGGAACTGCTTGTGATTTACTACGTCAGAAGCGGCGGGGCGGCGGATTTTGCGGAGAGATTCGATCAAGCGATGGGGATGCTCAATCGCTGGTATTGTTCCGAGTTTTATCGCCGCGACATTCGCGATCCCCAAATCCTTTGGGACTACTACGTGAACCACGCCCCGGCCCGAGCCGTGGGGAAAAATCCCCGACATGAACCGGACCGTTCCCCCGCCGAACTGAGCATCGCCTGTTAAGGCAACTCCCAACCCATTTGGTCCCTTCGTTGAACCGACCGACATATTTCAGGTGACGACTTGGCGCCGGACTAAACCGTTCAGGCGTTCGGCGGATCGAACACAGGGCCAAAGGGCCAGACTTCGGGATATTGTTGCGACCGACCCATTCCCGCCAGTGGGCGCAGCGCCAGCGCTTTGGGAACCCGTCCCACGCGCTGCGACAAATCCTCCTCCGACGACCAATCCGCTGTCGAAGCGAACGCCAACCCGTCCTCGATTTGGGATTTGGCGACAAAATCCGGCCATAATTTCTGGTAATCATCGCCCAAGACCACGGCTTGGCCGAGATTCAGCGGAATGCCTCTCCAAAACCAACTCCGCGTGGTCTCGTCGGACTGTTCCAAAGAATCTGCGGTAACATAGACCGCCGCGCCATGGCGAACATATCCACCGATCTTACGCACGTCTCCGTAGATGGGCCGTAACAACCCAGACGTCTGACGCCAGAAACGCGGCAGATTTTCAGCCCATCCAGGCTGATTGAGCGCCGCGGACTCGATTTCAATTTCCACCAAATTCGAGCGAAAGCCCTGCCGGCTCGCGCCAAGCGGCTTGGGAAATGCCAGATGTACCGAAGCAACGGGACGGTGCGCATACCATACGATCGGGTCATGCAGATTCTCATCCAAGAACTGATGGAGGTGCTCCTTCCCGGTTTGGGCATACACGTGTTGCGGCGGCTCGTACAACCCGTATCTCTTTGGCATTGCCTCGGGCAATTGTCGTTCGAGAAGGCCGAAAAACGATTCCCGTTTGGCGCGGCCCAGCAGGGCGTCGTTCAGGAACCACCACGAGAGCTGGATGACGGAGAAGCGTTCCTCCTTCGGCGAAGGTGAAAACCGTGACACTCCGGCAGGCGTTTCAATCGTGTCCTCCTGCGGGTTTACGACGACTCCGTGTGTCGCCTTGGCGATCGCTTTTGCCGCCGAGCGCAACCGACGCTTTGCCACGTCCGTGCTCCGGCCTTCAAGATTCAATTCGGTCAGAAAGCTGATGCCGGGGAGCAGCGAGGCAATCTCATCTTCGATGTCTTCCGGAAGGATTTTGTCGGAGGGGTTTACGACAATCTGCCAACTGGCGGTTTGGAAACTACACTGCTTGGGGTTCCAACCCTTGACGCCCTCAAATATCGCCGCGTCGAAAGCCCTTACGGAATATATCTGCACGTCGTAACTCACGGTCGCTAGTATACCGGGAGAGGGCGGGGGTGGGCTGATGAGAACGTCGCCGCTATCATTATCCGGGAAATCAGGGACAGTCACCTATTTCAAAACCAAGAAACCAGGGACAGTCACCTATTTCCGTTTTATGGAAATAGGTGACTGTCCCTGGTTTCCCCTGGTTTCCCGTGGTTTCCTGGTTTCGTCAAAAATGCGGATCGGCGCCGCATCGGTCGGCTGTTACGCCGGTTGCAACCGATTCTGGGCTTCCTCATAACTAGGCAGCGGAGCCCCGGCGGCCACGTGATGGATGATCGCCGCCGTGATGAGGATGCCCGCCGCCAACGCGAACACCACGAGGATCAGCACCAGCGCGGAGCCGTTCTTCTTGCCCTTTCCGACGAATGCCTCGAAGACTTTTGCGAAAGCCGGCCCGACGCCTCGGATCGCGTGGTAGGTGTTATAGACCTGGGCAAAGCTGTTATAACCCGCCACTCCATAGTTCAGAATCCCGCGCGTGCGGAAGGCTCGAGCCCAACTGTCGATCGTGATCATCAGTCCGGAGAAAAGGATTCCCGGCACGATCAGGATGTATCCCAAATCCATCCCGACCTCGCCCCAGTACGGCGTGAGCTTCCCGCCGCTTACGGCCCCCAGAATCAGCAGGATCAGGATGCACCAGCTCAACCCGCTCGCCGCCATGATCGCCCCCATCCACGTCATAAACCGCGGCCAGCCGCCCACGTATTTGGCCTCGACCCACGCCTTGCCCGTCGCATAGGCGTTCCAAATGGAAATCGCGATGTTGAGGCATAGCAGCAGGAATAGGACGCCCATGAAGTTCTCTCTTTCTCAGGTGTAGAGGGGATGGATTTTGAAATCGGTTGGCTCTGAATTTCGTTGCCAAGAATTATTTCGGCAAATGTCCCGGCTTCTCCTCCAACCGACGAAAATAACAGGCCGTCAAAAGGACAATCATCACGCCCGAATCACACGGCCTTATACCTGAAGCGTGGTTCAACTTCATCGTCGGCGAGAATCGGAGCAACGGATTTTGAATCCCGCTTTTTTCCCTACGCCACCAGCGCCCGCTCGATCTTCTCCGGTTGAATCGCATGCCCCACGGCCGTCTCCCGGCTGATGTACCCATTGCGGAAAAGTTGTTGAATCGAATAGTCCAGCGATTGCATGCCCAGGGCGCGGCTGGTTTCGATGACGTTGGGAATCTCGAATATGCGGTTCTCGCGAATGCAGCTTTTCACCGGCTGATTGCAGATCATGATCTCGACGGCGGGGATCATGCCGGGCTCGTCGCTACGCGGCAAAAGCGTCTGGCTGATGACCGCCTGCAACGTGCTGGCCAGCATCGAGCGGATTTGGTTTTGCTGATGCGTGGGGTAGATGTCGATGATGCGCTCGATCGTTTGCGGCGCGTTCGCCGTGTGCAGGGTGCTGAGGACGAGGTGCCCGGTCTCGGCGGCGGTGATCGCCGCGCTGGTGGTTTCCAGGTCGCGCATTTCGCCCAGCAGAATTGTGTCCGGGTCCTGGCGCAGGACATGGCGGAGTCCGGACGCGAAATCGCGGACGTCGGACCCGACTTCCCGTTGTTCGATGGCGCAGTTGACGCCGGTGAGGACGTATTCCACGGGGTCTTCCAGGGTGACAATGTGGGCGTGGTCGCGGCGGTTGATCTGGTCCACCATGGCTGCCAGGGTGGTGCTCTTGCCGCTTCCGGTCGGTCCGGTGACCAGAACCAATCCGCGGGAGATCGCCGTGAGTTTCGTGACGATTTCCGGCAGGAACAATTCGCTCAGCGGCCGCACGCGGTTGCAGATGGTTCGGATGGCCAGCGCGATGGTTTGCCGTTGGAAATGCGCGTTGATGCGGAAGCGTGCCAACCCGGGGATTTCATGCGAGAAATCCGCGTCTCGTTTTTCCTGGAAATTGGTCCAGCGGTGTTCGTCCATGAGGTCCCGGGCGACAGCCTCGCAATCCCGCGCGCTGAGGCTTGCAAAATCCGCAGCTTGGATGACCGTGTTGATGCGCAGCAGTGGCGGCGACCCGGCATGGAGATGCACGTCCGAAGCCCCGGCCTTGACCGCGATTTGGAGGATTTGATCGATCATGGGTTTTTATTCGGGCGTAATGACGGCGCGCTCATTGTGGTTTATCGACAGGAATCGGGAGGAGGGTGAGTAGGGTTCGAAGGGTAAAATCGGGTTGGCAAATGCAACGCTCAACACTCAACACTCAACGCTCAACTTTGAACCAAATGCCAAAATGCCCCGGAGTTTGTCTTTTCCTCACTTCGACGTTGAGCGTTGAGCGTTGAGTGTTGAGCGTTGCATTAATCCCGTTTTCCCGCGCCGCCGCCATACGCGATGACCCCGGAATTTCATTCTCCGGAACTGGGCCCCATGCTCAGTCCAATCGCCGCCGACCAGGCTGGCTGGGGATGCCGGCGGTCGATCGCCGATTCGATGCCGATCCGGCTGTTGCGGGCCATCCGGCACAAGCAATCCCCGGTTTGCCCAGGCAATTTCAAACTGTCCGCGATGTGTTGGCACAGACCTTCGTGCCGGGCTTCGCCGCCAACAAATATCAGGCGATTGACGGCCAGATGCGGGAACGCCAGTTCGTGCTCGCGCCGGCAGCCGTCCAGGTCTTGAATCAGCTCTTCCAACGCCTGCCGGCAGGCGCTTTCAACTTGCAGGCTATTGGCCCCGGTATTCGTGCCGGCCGCCGCGCCGGCGCACAGTTTTATCCGCAACGTCCGGGCATCCTGGAAGCCGATCGCCAGCCTGTCGGCGACGGCGCGCGTCAGGTGGTCGCCGCCGATCGCCAGGTTGCGGGCGAACAACAGATGCGTCCCCTGCCCGATGACCGCGCGCGTTCCGCCGCTTCCGATGTCGACGTAGAGTCGAACCGTCTGCTGTTCGGCCGTGCGGCGATAGACGTTGGCGAAGCAATCGAGAAGCGCCATCGGCTGCATATTCATCGCCACCACGTCCAGCCGGGCCTTGCGCGCGGCCGCGACGAATTGGTTGATCCATCGCGTGTCGGCCGCCATCACGATCACGTGCACGCGCGGATCGTCGCCGTCGCGGGTTTGGCCGACAACCGCGTGACGCAACAGCGCCCGCGCCGGGTCGAAGGGAAGTTTTTGCTTCGCGCAAGTCGCAATCGTTTCGTCCAGCGATTTCTGGTCCATCGGCTCCAGGACAAGCTGTTGGGTATGGACGACGGAAGGGGGTACCCCGAGGACGGCCTGTCTGCCGCGGAATTTTCCGGTATTCAAAAGGTGCCGGGCGTGTTCGGCGAAAAATTCCAGCCGGGCGTCGGCATCGCTGCGCACGTTGGCCGGGATTTCAGCGGCGGCGGCGGCGAGAAGCTTGAAGTCGCCGTTATCCGCCTGCACCTGCGCCAGCCGAAGCGCATCCGTTCCGAAATCCACGCCGATCGGACACGCCGGCGGCGCGAAGATGCTCTGGATGAATCCAAACATGGTCTCCCCCCGGTTGCTATCGACGGCCCGGGCGATGCCGGTAACGTGCCGAGTCACACGGAAGCGGCGGCGAGGAATTCGGCGGCGACCGAATCCGCCACGGGCAAACCCCGTTCCGATAAACGAATCGACGTTTCCGTCACCTCCAGCAACCCCAGCGGCGCCAGCCGGCCGATCACTTCGGCAAAGAGCGCCGGCGCATCATGGCCCACGCGGGCGGCAAAGTCGGCATGAACGATCCCGTTTGACAGTCTCAACATCAGCATCGCCAGTTCCCCGGCCCGTTGGCGGCCGGTCAGCGTTTCGATCTCGATGGCCGGCAACTCGCCGCCGTCGAGGCTCTTTTCCCATTCGCCCAGATGCGGGCGATTGCGCCATCTCCAGCCCTGCACGTGCGACGCCGCCGCCGGGCCCAGGCCGAGATAATCGCCCCCTTGCCAATAAAGCAGATTGTGCCTGCATTCCTGCCCGGGCCGGGAATAGTTGCTGATCTCGTACGATTGCAGTCCCACTTCCCCCAGCCGCGCGCGGGTGGCGCGCAGCATTTCGATTTCCAATTCCGGATCGATCGAATTCACCAATCCCAACCGCCGCCGAACCGCCAGCGGAGTATTCGGCTCATACGTCAGCCCGTAACACGATAGATGATCGGTGCCCAACGCGATGGCGCACTCCAGCGATTGCATCCACCCGCCAAGTGTTTGCCCCGGAATGGCATAAATGAGATCAAGGTTCACCCGCCGAATCCCCGCCGACCTGACGATCTCCAGACTCCGTGGAACGTCGTCCGGCTGATGATGCCGTTCGAGGATCGCCAACTCCGCCGGATCGAAGCTCTGCGCCCCCATGCTAATGCGATCCACCCCGGCCTCGACGAGCATCCGGCAATACTCCACCGAAACCGTCGCCGGATTAGCCTCGACGGTCCATTCCCCGCACCCCGAAAAATCAAACCGCTCTCGCAACCCGAGAATAAGCCGATGCATCTCCCCCCCCGGCAAAAGCGTCGGCGTCCCCCCGCCAAAGAAAACAGTCCGCGGCTCCAACCTCGGCTGCGATTGCGTCCAGACATCCGCTTCCCGAAGCACAAGATCGACGAATCGCCCCATGCGCTGCGGCGTTTGCCGCGTGATCGAATAGAAATCGCAGTAATGGCATTTGTGGAAGCAAAAGGGGATGTGAACGTAAAGCCCGGTGACCACGGCCCCAGGAAGCGACGACGGGTTCAAGGTTGACGCGGCCATTGATGGCAATGATACCGCGCGACGCGTGATGCGGACTGCTCTCAGGGCGGGATTGGATAGACTCTTGCCACTTGCACTGTTAACTTGCACTTCTTGTAACGGATTGCTTGCAGGTCGGGATCGGATAGACTCAAGAGCCGGGGCGTCCTCGCCCCGCGTTTGCGGACTACTCTCACGGCGGGATCAGATAGACCGTGACTCGTGTAAACGTTCGCGTCACTTTTTTAATTCACGACGACTCCGGCTTTCTCTCCCGTCGTATCGGAGCGACAAGACATGAGTTGAACAATTCCTTCGTTTTTGCAATGAAATCAAGGATTTCGGCTTGGAGTATGTTACCGCTTCAAACCTTGGCCTCGATACAGTCTACTTGTGGCCACCGTGCTGGCGCAGCAATTTCGCCATGTTTTTGTGGCCTTCACACACTGCAACGTGCATTGGAGTCTCACCATCGTTGTCCTTAGCATTAACCTCTGCTTTGTTGGCGAGTAGCAACTTTGCTACTTCCTTGTGGCCCTGGAAGACCGCAAGATGCAGAGGAGTCTCGCCGTCGCTGTCCGTGGCGTTTACGTCAGCCTGGTTCGCCAGTAGCAGTTCGACCATAGCTAATTGCCCCGCGGATGCCGCCAAATGCAATGGCGACTCGCCACCGCTGTCCTTAGCATTGATCTCAGTCTGGTCGGCGATAAGGCACCGCGCCACTGCTATATCGCCCTTAAACGCCGCGGCGTGTAACGGCTTCCGTGCGTGCTTGGCATTGAACTCGGCTTGGCTGGACAACGCCGATTCCACCGCCTCGTCAGTAGCACCCATGAGGCCTACCTTTATGCCATTGCCGCGGAGGAAGCTTACGATGGCGTGGTTCATTACAAGGAACAGGATTAATCCCACGAAAGGGATGAATGTTAGGATTGTTAAACCGATCGCAGTAGGCAACGGGTAAAGCGCCAGAGCAAGTCGGAAGAAGCATACAGTGAGTAACAGAGAAAAAACAATCGCGCCCATGTTCAATGCGTGAATGGCTTGGGGACGTGTTAGCTGGTTCTCGCTAGCGACTTCCCCGAGAACATATAACGCTATACCAACAAAATACCCGAGGAACGACCACACTAAGGCGCGATGGCGCACAGCAATCTTGTGAATATCGAGAGGTTTGGGCTGCCTTGTGCGGAAGAAATACGCGAAGAGAAGGAACAGCACAGTCCCGATCAGTGGGCAAATTAGGCTACCGGGATTAAAATACCAGGGCGGCGGCGGCAGGGGCGTCGACTCGGGTGCTGCGATGGTGGCAAGGATTACGTAAGCCATACTCCTTTAAGTTTTGCATGTGCCGCGGCATTGTGCAAGGGGACGACCCATCAACCATTCGCAGCGTAGCGATAGCTGCTGGCGATTGCTTAAGTCGAAATACTTCGGGGGATGCACTGGCTCGCAACACGCAACTCGCAACCCTTCATTCGGCATTTGGCAATCGGCAATCGCCAATCTCTTCTCATCCCGGATCCATCTTGATGACGCCGCGCTGGCGCTTCACGGCGATCACGCGCTGCTTCAGCATCTCGTAGATCGGACGCGGATTGGGGATGCCGTGAAGCTCCAGGTGCGGCATCGTCTCGTCACGCGATAGCACCGTGATCGTGCCGACGTTCAAGATTTGATTGAGCAACGACTGATGAAAATGCAGATCCTCGACGTGCCACAGTTCCATCGTGTCGATGTTTTTCGTCAGCAGGCCGCGTTCAAAGTCGATGCGATAGTTGCTGATGCGGTAGCGGACACACTTGGTGAGGACCCACGGAACCAGCGGCATCACCAGTGCCGCGACGATGAATGCCACCGCCAGCCACCAGGGTCCGACGTGTTTATGAATCAGCCAAACCGCGCTGGCCAGCAGCGCCAGCCCGATCAGCACGTAGAGGCACAATTTTCCCGCCAAAGCCCGGACCGGCGGGGAGCCTTCGAAATAGATTTCCTCGCGGTCATCCGGCTCGGCATGCGGGCCTTCGCCCGGCGCGGGTGCGGGTACTGGATCAGTGGTGCTCATGTGTCAACTCCCCGGCGGTTTCTGCCCCGCCGCGCCGGCAACCGCATCCGACAGCGGACGTTGATACGTCTGGCTGATCTTTCGCAGCAGATCGACGAACTCCATCTGCGCCAGATTCAGGTTCTTGATCTTGATATGCGAGACGATCTTGGATTGCAGGCTTTCCAATTGCATTCGTTGGGCATCGGTGGCTGGGTGGCCCTGCTGTTCCTGCCGGGCGAGGGCTTCCAACTGCCGCTCGAATTCCGCGAGCATTCGGCTGGCGTCAGGGTCCTCGGCCACGGCCTTTTGCGCGGATTTGAATTTCTCCACCGTCGGGTGTTCCTTGAGCAATTGGCCGACTTTCTCGGCCGCTTGAAGAATCTGCTGCGTGTCTACGGGCATGTCGCTCCTTTTCAGCCAGCCACTATAATCGAGTCAACGGGCATTTGTCATGGGCCGATACGACCGCCAGCAAGTTCTCCCGCAGATTGGTCCGCCGGGCCAGCAGCGCCTGGGCCGGTCGCGCGCGCTGCTGGTGGGATGCGGCGCGTTGGGATCGGTAATGGCCGAGCTGCTGACGCGCGCCGGCCTCGGGTTCCTGCGCATCGTCGATCGCGATCTGGTGGAGCTGAGCAATCTCCAGCGTCAGGTGTTGTTCGACGAGCGTGATGCGGCCGAGGAATTGCCCAAATCCGTCGCCGCCGCCCGCCGGTTGGCCCAGATCAATCACCAGGTCCGGATCGACCCGATCGTCGCCGATGCCAACGCGACCAATATTGAATCCCTCGCGGACGTCGATCTCATTCTCGACGGCACGGACAACGTCTCGACTCGCTACCTGATCAACGATTTGTCGGTGAAGCATCGCATTCCCTGGGTTTACGGCGGATGCGTCGGCGTGGAAGGACGGGTTTGGGGAATCTGGCCGGAACGGACTGCTTGCCTGCGTTGCGTCTTTCCCAATCCTCCGAACGCGAATGAATTGCCGACCTGCGACACGGCCGGGGTGCTAGGCCCGGCGGCGGCGGCGGTGGGGGCCTTGCAGGCGGCGGCGGCGATCCGATTCCTGGTCCAGGGTCCACCGGCCATCGGCGAATCGCCCGCCTTGATCGCCCTGAACGCCTGGACGGGTGAATTTCGCTCGTTGCCCTCCACGGCCCTTGCCGCTTCCGATTGTCCCTGTTGCCGGCAGAGAAATTTTCCCTTTCTCTCGACGAGCGGCGGTGATTTCACTACAACCCTCTGCGGTCGGCGTGCCGTGCAGGTTCTTCCCGCTGCTTCGAGCAAGCCGATTGATCTGGGCGCGACCGCCCAGCGCTGGCAGGAAATAGGAACGGTTGCTCGCTCGCCTTGGTTTGTTCGCTGCAAGCTGAACGATCCGCCCGGCATCGAACTGACCCTCTTCCCCGACGGCCGGCTTGTCGTCCACGGAACCACCGAACCGATGCGAGCGACTTCACTTTATGCAAGGTTTGTTGGAAATTAGAGTTATCAGCGACGATTGACTACACCCGGTTTACCTCTATTATCCGTAGGAATTGTATGGCTCTCACGGCGGTTCATCAGGCAAAGCACACCCGATCGGTGTTGGAGTTGATCGGTAACACACCGATGGTGCGCTTCAAGCGGATCGGCAACGACATGCCCGGTGTGGAATTGCTGGCCAAGGCCGAGTGGTACAACCCCGGCGGAAGCGTCAAGGATCGCGCCGCGTTGAACATGATCCTCGACGGCGAACGCCGTGGGCTTCTCACCAAGGGAAAGACCATCATCGACGCCACGAGCGGCAACACCGGCATTGCATACGCGATGATCGCCGCCGAGCGTGGATACAAGGTGACGCTGGCGCTGCCCAAAAACGCCAACCTCGAACGCAAGCAATGCCTGCTCGCTTACGGCGCCGAGTTGATCCTGACCGATCCGCACGAAAGCACGGATGGGGCGCAGCGTCACGTTCGCAAGCTCGTCGATGCCGATCCTGACAGATATTTCTATCCCGATCAGTACAACAACGATGCCAACTGGCGCGCCCATTACGACACCACGGCGATGGAAATCTGGCGGCAAACGGAAGGACGGATCACCCATTTCGTCACCGGCCTGGGCACCAGCGGCACGTTCGTCGGAGTCACTCGCCGCCTCAAGGAGCTTAACCCTTCCGTTCAGTGCATCAGCATGCAGCCGGATGGCCCGCTCCATGGATTGGAAGGCCTGAAACACATGGCTACCGCGCTGGTCCCGGGGATTTATGATGAATCGCTCGCCGACGATCAGATCGAGGTTGATACCGACCACGCGCACCAAATGGTCCTTCGCCTGGCGCGCGAGGAGGGTTTGCTGGTGGGCGTTTCATCGGGGGCGAATCTCCATGCGGCATTGCAGCTCGCCCGCAATCTCAACCAAGGCGTCGTGGTCACCATTTTCTGCGATTCCGCGATGAAATATCTTTCCGAACCTTTCTGGCAGGAGGCCAGTGTCGAAGCGGAGAATTGGCCATGAGCCTGATTCTAACCCCCGAGCAAGTCGGGCAGATTGAACGGGAGGGCGCGGCGGCATATCCCAACGAATGCTGCGGGGCGATGCTCGGACGCGACGTCACGGACGCTTCGGGCGTTCGCCGGGTGGTGGCTCGGCTGGCACCGCTGAGCAATTTCTTTGCCGCCGACGAGCAGTATCATCGCTTCTCACTCGATCCGCGCGAGCTGATGCGATTGGAGAAGTCCGCCGCCGAGGCCGGCCTGGCCGTGCTGGGCTTTTATCACAGCCATCCCAACCACACCGCCCGGCCCAGCGAGACCGATCGCCGGAACGCCTGGCCGTTTTACAGTTATGTCATTGTTGCCATCGCCAATCGCCAGCCGGTCGATCTGACAAGCTGGCAATTGGACGAATCGACCGAACAATTCGAACAGGAGGAGATTGTCCGGGAGCCAAGGGAAAGGGAATCGACGTGAGCCTTCTGAAGTGACTTCTTGGCGTCAGCGACGGGAAGAACTACGATGGGAGTCGGACAGAACGGTGTTACCCAACGTGAAGTGCACGTAAGAAGGAATTTTATATGACAAGCGATCAATTTCGCACGTTCTGGAAGGCGGCGCCGTTCACGCCGTTTCGGATTCATCTTGCCGATGGCCGGTCGCTGAAGGTCCCACACCCGGACTATGCTCAATTGTCGCCAACCGGGCGGATCGCATCTGTTTGGGACATGGACGGGAATGCGTTTGAAACGATTGATTTATTGCTGGTGACATCTTTGAAGCCTTTGGCGGCGAAAAGGAACGGCAAACAACACAGGAGATAACCCATGGCTATCAAACCCCAGGGACGCATTTTCAACGACATCACCGAAACCATCGGCGGAACGCCGCTGGTTCGCCTCAACCGGATCATTCCCAAGGACCACGCAACCGTGCTGGTCAAATGCGAATTCTTCAATCCGTTGTCCAGCGTGAAAGACCGGATCGGCCTGGCGATGATCGAAGCGGGCGAACGCGCCGGCAAGATCAACAAGGAAACCGTCATCGTCGAACCGACCAGCGGCAACACCGGGATCGCCCTGGCGTTCGTCTGTGCCGCACGCGGGTACAAGCTCATCCTCACCATGCCCCAGAGCATGAGCATCGAGCGCCGCCGACTCCTCAAAGCCCTGGGCGCTCAGGTGGAACTGACTTCCGCCGAAGAAGGCATGCGCGGCGCCATCAACCGCGCCGAAGCCATCCTCAAGGAACACAAAAACAGCTTCATGCCCCAGCAGTTCAACAACGAGGCCAACCCCGAGATTCACCGCAAGACCACCGCCGAGGAAATCTGGCAGGACACCGGCGGAAAGGTGGACATCCTGGTTTCGGGCGTGGGAACCGGCGGCACCATCACCGGCGTGGCGGAGGTGATCAAATCCCGCAAGCCCGGCTTCAAGGCCATCGCCGTCGAGCCGGTTGCCAGTCCTGTCATCACCCAAACCATGCAGCACCAGCCCGTCAAACCCGGCCGGCACAAAATCCAGGGCATCGGCGCAGGTTTCGTCCCCAATAATCTGCATACCAACGTCATTGACGAGGTGATTCAGATCACCGATGAGGAAGCCTTCGCCTGGGCCAGGCGGCTGGCTAAGGAGGAAGGAATTTTCGGTGGGATCAGTTCCGGCGGCAACGTCGCCGCCGCCGCCAAGGTCGCCGCACGCCCCGAAAACAAGGGCAAAATGATCGTCACGATCATGTGCAGCTTCGGCGAGCGCTATCTCAGCACGCCGTTGTTTGAAGAGGAGTAAGGAAGTTGTAAGTTGCAAGTGCAAGTTGCAAGTTTGTCTTAACTTGCAACTTGCACTTGCAACTTGCCACTCATTCACATGACCCAACAAAAAGCAACCAATATCACCTGGCACGAAGGTTCCGTCAGCCGCCCAGAGCGGCAGAAGCTGCTCAACCAGAAGGGCGTTACCGTCTGGATGACCGGCTTGTCCGCCTCCGGCAAAAGCACCATCGCCTGCATTCTCGAACAGATGCTGCTTCACAAAAAGAAGCACGCCTATCGCCTGGACGGCGACAACGTTCGCATGGGCCTGAACAAGAACCTCGGCTTCTCGGCCGAGGACCGCGCCGAGAACATTCGCCGCATCGGCGAGGTCGCCAAACTCTTCACCGATGCCGGCGTGATCGCGATCACCAGCTTCATCAGCCCGTACAAAAAGGACCGTGATCTGGTACGGTCAAGTTTGAAGCCGGGCGAGTTCGTCGAGGTCTACGTTCAGGTTTCCCTGGCCGAGGCCGAAAAGCGCGATCCCAAGGGCCTGTACAAGAAGGCCCGTGCCGGCCAACTGAAGAATTTCACCGGCATCGACGATCCCTACGAAGCGCCGGAGAAGCCGGAGATTCTAATCGAAACGGAAAAGCACAAGCCGGAGGAAGCGGCCAAGCTGATCCTCGAATACCTGGAGCAACGCGGCCATCTCCGGGCGTGAGTTTTATGCCATCCTCATTCGTCGATCTTCACTGCCATTCCACCGCCTCCGACGGCACGTTGCCGCCGGCGCAGGTCGTGCGCCTGGCTGTCGATCAGGGCCTTTCAGCTTTGGCACTGACCGACCATGACACCATCGCCGGCGTCGCCGAGGCCGCGGCCGAGGCCAACCGCCTTGGCCTGGATTTCCTGCCCGGCATCGAGATCAGCGCGGAATTTCCCCATCCGGGAACGATGCACCTGCTTGGCTACGGCGTCGATCCGCAAAGCCCCGCTCTGCGTGATCTCACCAAAGCGCTGCTGGCCGGCCGGGACAGCCGAAATCCGAAAATCATCGATCAACTGCAAAAGCTCGGCGTGGCCGTCACCATGCAGGAGGTCCAGCGGGAGGCGGGCGGGAAAGTCGTCGGCCGGCCGCACATCGCCGCGATCCTGGCCCGCAAGGGATACGTCAGCTCCATCAAGCAGGCGTTCGACAAGTATCTCGCCCCCGGCGGACTGGCGTATTTCGACAAGGAACGCCTCACGCCCACTCAGGCCGTCGCCATGATCCTCGATTCCGGCGGCCTGCCGGTGCTGGCGCATCCGATTCAGCTTCGCTATCAAAACGACGCCCAGATCGAGCGCATCGTGAAGGATTTGCTCGATCTCGGCCTGGCCGGCATCGAAGTCATCCACAGCGATCACGATGCCGGCCTCGTGGAAAAGTACACCGCTTTGGCGGACCGCTTCGGATTGCTGAAGACTGGAGGAAGCGATTTTCACGGAAGTAACAAAGCCGACATTCAATTGGGAATCGCCAATGGGCGGCGCGTGCCGCGCGAATGGTTCGACCAATTGATCGTTGCTTTGCGGGACAAGAAACGAGCGGGAATTGCTGCCGCCAAATCGGTATGACCATCGCCACCCAACAACTCGATCTGCCGACCTTGAACCAGATGTTCCAGGCCAGCGATCCGGTGCGCATCATCGAATGGTCGGCCGCGCAGTTCGGCGACGACATGGTCATGTCGTCGTCGTTCGGCGCCGATTCGGCCGTCCTGCTCCATCTGGTTTATCGCGTCAAGCCGGGCATGCGCATCGTCTGGGTGAACACCGGCTATCTGTTCCCCGAGACCCACGCGTTCATGGAGCAGTTGCGTTTGCAGCTGAATCTGAACGTCTGGATTTATCGAACGCGGAACGATCCGATGACCTATCTGCGCCAGGCCGGCGAGGAGAATCCCGCCTGGCGGAAGAACGTCGATGCCTGCTGCGCCGCCAACAAAAACGAGCCGTTCCAGCGCGCCATGAAGGAGCTTGCCCCCAAAGCGTGGCTTCGCGGCATCCGCCGCGACCAGGCCCACACCCGCTCCGACCGGCAATTCATCGAATGGTCGCAGCGTTTCAACTGCCACGCGATCTCCCCGCTGCTCGACTGGACGAATCGCGAGATTGTCGCCTATTTGAAAAAACACGATCTTCCCCGCCATCCGCTATGGGAAAAGGGATATGCGTCGATCGGCTGCAACCCGCTGAGCTGCACGCGCCCAGTCGGCGAAGGCGAAGACCCGCGCTCCGGCCGCTGGGCCGGAAACGAGAAGATTGAATGCGGGATCAATCTCGACAAGAATTCTCTCGATTCGGCGAATCTGTAGTTTAGCCGCTGGGCCTGCGCTGCTTGGACAGTCTATTCGCTTCGGATATAACGGGAACGCAATGGAACGCACGCTTATTATTCTCAAGCCGGATGCCGTGCATCGCGGATTGTGCGGGCAGATTCTCGATCGATTCGAAAAGAAGGGCCTGCAAATCGTCGGCATGAAATTCATGCGGATCAGCCCGTCCCTGGCCGAGTCGCATTACGCCCCGCACAAGGGCAAGCCGTTTTACGACGGCTTGGTCAAGTTCGTGACCAGCTCGCCCGTGGTCGTGATCGCCTTGGCCGGCAAGGACGTGATCGCCGTTTCCCGCAAGATGATGGGCGCGACGTTCGGCTCCAAGGCCGAGCCGGGCACCATCCGAGGCGATTTCGGGGTCAGCAATACCTTCAACCTGATCCACGGCTCCGATTCCCCCGAAAGTGCGCAGCGCGAATTGGCATTGTTTTTCAAGCCCGAAGAATTGCTCGAATGGAATCCGGCCCTTCAAGGCTGGACATACGATTTTTCCAAGGGTCAGGCGGAGTAAGATCATCGCGGAGTAAGATCAGCGCGGAGCGAGATTATGGGATTTCGGAATCAGGTCAACGACGGCACTTCCAATCCTCCCCGGCTTCGGTTGCAGCAGAACGCGTGGGGGCTGAGTCAGTTGCCGCGCGGCGGCATCGAATGGTCCACCCCCGAGCGGCTGGACAAAATCGCCGCCGCGGGGTTCACCGGCTTCGAGGCCGCCTGCCAAATCCCGCAGGAGGCGGATGAATTGGCCGGCATGCTGCGCGATCGCAACCTGGGGATTGGCTTTTCGACCACCGCAACCGAGGCGGACGATCTTCTTCCGTACATCGAACTGGCGCATCGCATGCGCGCCGATTACCTCACCGTTCAGGTGCCCGGATCGCTCATGGCCTCGCCCCAGATCGCGGACCTTCTGGAGGAAATGTACGAACTGGTCAACGACGCCGGATTGCCGCTGTTCATTGAGACGCATCGGGGGACCGTCACGCAGGACCTGCGCCGGACGGTCAAGGTCATCAATCGGTTCAAGAAGGTTCGCTTCACCGGCGATTTCAGCCATTACGTCGTCGCCGGCGAACTCGGCGGAGCCTGGAGCGACGACGTCTGGGACCATTTCCAGCAGATCGCCCGGCGCTGCGGCAACTGGCGCGGTCGAATCAGCTTCGGCGAGCAAATCCAGAACGACATCGGCGACGGCGCCGGCGAACCGGCCCGGCAGTTCAAAAAGCTCTGGACCATGGGATTCTCAGCCTGGCTGGCAAAAGCCCGGGCCGGCGACGTGCTGCCTTTCGGCTGCCAGCTTGGTTTCGCTCCGTACAGCCTCACCGATTTGTCCGGCCGCGAGATTTCCGACCGCTGGGAGCAATGCCTGGTGATAAAACGTCTGGCCGAGGAGGCCTGGGCCGATGCCCAGCCCGCCGCCGAAGAACCCACCGAACCCCCGCCGGCCGATTCCAACGTTTCTTTACGATGAAAGCTTTGCCTTCGCCTCATCCGGCACGTCGATCGTCGTGGTGCCGACATCCTTGATGTCCGTGGTAGCCGTACGATCCACGTCCCGATCGTTCCCATTGAAGCTGATCGTGCCCGTTAGATGGAACTCGATCTGTGTCAGGCTTCCATCCTTGACCGTGAGCTTGAGTGATCCCTTGGCGTCGCTGACTTCCATCTGCGGCGGCGGGTTGGCGTTGTCCGGATTGGTGGTGGCAGCGCGGCGCGGCCGGAACGACAGCATCTTCTTGGCGGCGTCCGGGCTTAGATCGGCGGTATAACCGTCGTCCGTCTTCTGGATATTCTGAAGATCATCCAGAGTGCCCTGCGCCTGCTCGACGGGAGTTTTGAAGTTTTGCGCAATCATGGCGGCGAACCGTTCCGGCGGCGGGGGGCCGCCGCCGTCGTCCGCGTTTGCCGCCATCAGTTCCGCCGCGGTTTTCCACCCGGAATCCGTCTTAATCGCGGCCTTGTCCCCCTTGATGATGATGTCGAAGGAACTGTCCCGCATCTGCATCGTGAGGGATGTGTATCCGTCTTTCTGGGTTTTGCCGTCCTGCGGCCCTCGTCCGAAACCACCCTGGGTCGCGGTGGACCAACTGTAGTTCGGACTATCCGCCAATTTTTGCACCGCGGTTTTGATGTCATCCTTCGGATCGGCATGGACCGAAACCGCGCCCAACGCCAGAACGGAAACGACGCCTAAAACGACTCGCTTCAACATGAATTCCTCCGCGCAAATGACCAAGGTTATCGGATCAAGGAATTCATCGTACTTAAATGGTCGGGTTCAGTAAATCAAGAAATATCTTGCCATCAGCGGTTCCCCGCCAACGCCGACAACTCTTTACCGATTCGTTCGACGACCGTTGCCCAATCGCCGCGGGCGGCCTGGCGGAACAGCCGCGCCGTGGGATACCAGGGACTGTCCTGGCGTTTCAGCATCCAACGCCAATCCGGAGCAAATGGCGTCAATATCCAAACCGGCTTGCCGATTGCGCCGGCGAGATGCGCCACCGCCGAATCGACCGTGATGATCAGGTCGAGATTCGACGCCAGTGCGGCCGTATCCGCAAAATCGTCTATTTCCGCGGTCAGATCGATCAATTTCATCCCCGTCGGCCCGGCGCCGGCTTGTTCCGATCCCGCGCCTTTTTGCAGGCTATAGAACGTGACGCCAGGCACTTGCGATAGGGGGGCAAGCTGCGAAAGATCCAGCGTTCGCCACGGATTGTTGACATGCGTCGGCCGGCCCGCCCACGCCAGGCCCACCTTCAAATCAGTACCTTGGTCCAGTTTCCCGGCCCATCGCCGGCAAAGCTGCGGATCGGGCGTCAGGTATGGAATTGCGTTCGGGATCGAATCCAAGCGGGTCTCGAACGCCAGGGGAAGGTCCATCAGATAGCAATAGCTCTGGCAAGCGGGCAATTCCTTGGGATTCGATGCCACCCGCTCAACGCCCGGCACGTCTTTCAAAAGCCTGCACACCTCCGGCTGAACACACAGAATTATCTTTCCGCCGCGCGCGGCAACCATCGGGGCGTAACGGATGAACTGGATGCTGTCTCCCAATCCCTGCTCGCCGTGCAGCATGATCGTCTTGCCGTCCAACGGCTCGCCGCGCCACGGGGGAACGGGAAAGCGCGTGGGAATCTTCACCTCCTGGCACTTCCATCGCCATTCGTATTCCCGCCAGCCGCGCTCAAAATCGCCCTGAAGCAGCAGAAGAACGCCGTGATTGTAATGAATCGCCGGTTGCAGCGGCGATTTGCGCAGCGCCTTGTCGAAAGCGTCATTCGCCGAATCAATCCGCCCCTGCGCCATGTGAACCGCCCCGAGATTGCAGAATGCCTCTCCCCAATCCGGCTTAAGACGCAACGACTCGCCCAGCGCATCCGCCGCCTCATCCAGCCGGCCGATTCTTCTTAGCGCGTTGCCCAGGTTATTCCACGCCGACTCATGGCGGGGATTGATCGCCAGGCATCGGCGATACGCGTCGATCGCCTCGTCGAACTGCATATTGGCCATCAGCCCGACGCCCAGGTCGTACCACGCAACCGCCTTGAGTTGAGCCGGCGCGATCTGCACGAACCGCCGCAGACACTCCACCGCCTGTTCCACCCGGCCGGTTTGCAGCAGGGCCACGCCGGCCAGCCTCTGCAATTCGGGGGAATCCGGTTGACATTTCGCCGCCTGGAGAAACGCCGCGGCCGATTCCGAGATCTGGCCCGATCGTCGCAGCGCCTCGCCCAGGTTGTTCCACGCGGTCGCCAGTTGCGGCTGAAGCTGAATCGCTCGCCGCGCCGCCGCTATCGCTTCTTCATACCGCGACTGGTCGCCCAAAAATTTGGACAGGTTCGTGTGGTATTCCGCCGCGTTCGGATTGGATTTGATCGCCTTGCGGATCAGTTCGATCGCCTCGTCCGTGCGGCCGTTCGTTCCCGCCGAAACCCCCAGCAGGTGCAACGCTCCGGAATGGTTCGGCTCGGCCGCCAGGATCTGCCGGCAGATGCTCTCCCCTTCCGGCCAGCGCCCGGAGCGCATTTGCTGCACGGCCATCTGAACGGCTTCCTGGCTGGTTAATTGCATGGCTGGCTCAAGAATTACGCGGCATCACCATACCGGCGCCAACACGACTGGCCCAGCACAACTGCGCGGCACATTATTATTGACACGGCCTCGGAAGCAGGCTATAAGATCAGTTGTCGCTTTTGGAGCTAGGGACATAAAAATCTCGGTGTAAAGGCCACGAATCTTCCGTTTCGGACGAGACGGAGGGGTCGTGGGCGTTATCTTTTGCGCCTGACGAGTGACGCTTAGTCGTTGTTGTCCCAGCCATTTACAGCAATCCCCGGACGCAAGAGGAGCTATCAGCGCACCGGAAAAAAGCCGCTTAACTATACGTAAGGCGGCTAATTTTATAGGGTTAACGAAATCCAAGACCTGCCTGGGAAATTGGGCAAAAGGAAATCCTGATGCGATCGTACGAGCCGCGCGATTTCAGCAAGCGTGGTGACACGCTGCCGATTCCGAATTTAATCGACGTTCAGATTGAATCATACAAGAGGTTCCTGCAAAAAGATGCGGATCCCAAGCATCGAAAAAACGAAGGGCTGGAGGCCCTGCTCCGCGAAGTGTTTCCCATCGAGAGCTACGACGGGAACCTGCGCCTGGAATACATCAGCTACGACCTTTCCGAGCCGCGCTACACCACCGATGAATGCCGCGCCCTCCGCCTGACTTACGGAATGCCCTTCCGCATCCAGGTGCGATTTGTCCGCAAGGACAAGGACGAGGTCGTCGAGGACTCCATCTATCTGGGTGAAATCCCCATTATGATCGGCGGCGGTGAATTCATCATCAACGGCGCCGAGCGCGTCATCGTCAATCAGCTTCACCGTTCGCCGGGCGTCGATTTTCTCGTCGAGGTGCAGGAGGGCGACCGACCCCTGCACGGCTGCCGGGTCATCCCCGAACGCGGAAGCTGGATCGAATGTTCCGTCACCAAGAAAGACGCCCTGGCCGTTCGCATCGACCAGAGCAGCAAAATCCCAGCAACAACCTTCCTGCGCGCCCTCGACGCCAAGTACAGCACCAGCGAATCGATCATCAAGGAGTTCTACACCATTGAAAACGTGAAGGTCGGGCAACTCCAGCCCGCCTTTTACTCCGCCGCTCCGATCATCGACACCGAAAGCGGCGAAGAATTGGTCAAGCCCGGCGCCCAGATCGGCGAGGCCGTCAACAAGATTCAGGCCAGCACTCTCAAAACCGTCGCCGTGGTCACGAAAGTCGCCGACCCGCTGATCCTCAACACCCTGGCCGACGATCCCGCCGAAAGCCACAACGACGCCCTTCTGCGGATTTACGCGCGGCTGCGGCCCGGCAATCCTCCCCAGATCGACAAGGCCCAGACCCTCTTCGAAGAAAAATTCTTCGACGAAAATCGCTATCGCCTAGGCCGCGTCGGTCGATTCCGCATCAATCGAAAGTTCGACCAGAACGTCCCGGAAACCGTGATGACCCTCCGCAGCGAGGACCTGGTCAACTCGCTCAAATACATGTTCAAGCTCCGCAGCGGCGAGGGATACGTCGATGACATCGACCATCTCGGCAATCGCCGCCTGCGCACCATCGACGAACTGGCCGGCGAAGAGCTGCGCAAGGGGTTCCTCAAGCTCAAGCGCACCGTGCAGGAGCGCATGAGCCTCAAAGACCCCAACGAGTTGGGCCGCATCGCCGAGATCGTCAACTCCAAGAGCATCAGCAGCTCGATCGATTTCTTCTTCGGCCGCGGCGAGCTTTCCCAGGTCGTGGACCAGACCAATCCCCTCAGCCAGTTGACGCACGAGCGGCGTCTGTCCGCGCTGGGGCCGGGCGGTCTGAACCGCAAACGCGCCGGATTCGAAGTGCGCGACGTCCATATTTCCCACTACGGCAGAATCTGCCCCATCGAAACCCCCGAAGGGACCAACATCGGCCTCATCGCGTCCCTCTCCATTTACAGCGACATCGACGAGTACGGCTTCCTCATCACTCCCTACCGCGTGGTGGAAGACGGAAAAGTCAACGGCCAGCACAAGTATCTCCGCGCCGATGAGGAGATGAAGGCGATCCTCGCTCCCCCGGACGTCGTCGAAAAAGACGGCCAACTCCGCAAGGGGCTGGTCCTGGCGCGCGTCCAGGGCGATCTCGCCACCGTCCCCAGCCGGGACGTCCAATACGTCGACATCAGCCCCCGCCAGACCGTTTCCGTCTCCGCGGCGCTCATTCCCTTCCTCGAACACGACGACGCCAACCGCGCCCTCATGGGCAGCAACATGCAGCGGCAGGCCGTCCCCCTGCTCCGCACCGATCCGGCCATCATCAGCACCGGAATGGAACGGCCGGTGGCGCAAAACAGCGGCATGGTCGTTCGCGCCGAACGCGGCGGGGTCATCACCTACGTCGATTCCTCCCGCATCCTCATCGACAACGCCGATGAATACGTCCTTCGCAAGTTCGTCGGCCTCAACGAACGCACCTGCCTCAACCAGAAGCCGATCGTTCGCAAGGGCCAACGCGTCAAGAAGGGCCAGATCATCGCCGACGGCGCCGCCACCCACCAGGGCGAATTGTCCCTCGGCCGAAACGTCCTCGTCGCCTTCCTGACCTTTGACGGTTACAACTTCGAGGACGCCATCGTCATCAGTCAACGCCTCGTCAAGGAGGACATCTTCACCTCCATCCACATCGAGGAATACGACGTGGAGATTCGCGAGACCAAGCTCGGCCGCGAGGAATTCACCCGCGACATCCCCAACGTGTCCGAACGGGCCTTGGCCAATCTCGACGAGAACGGCGTCGTCCGCGTCGGAACCCGCGTCGGGGCCAGCGACATTCTCGTCGGCAAGATTGCCCCCAAGAGCAAGAGCGAACTTACTCCCGAAGAGAAGCTTCTCCACGCCATCTTCGGCCGCGCCGGCGAGGACGTGAAGAACGATTCCCTGGAAATGCCCGCCGGCGAAGAGGGCGTCGTCATCGCCACCCAGCGCTTCAGCCGCCGTATGCACATGACCGACGACCAGAAAAAAGCGCTGAAGAAGGACATCGACAAATACGAAAAGGAAATGAACCAGCGCGCCGTCGCGATTTTCAAGCAGATGGTCGCCGAGATCAACGAGGTCTCCGGCCAGCAAATGGTCGACCCCGGCACGCGCCAGAAGGTCGGCCAATCCGAAAATGCCGACGTCATCCTCGAACAGATCGAAGGATTCAACCCCGATTGGATCAAGGGCAGCAAGGAAGCCAAGGAGCAGGGCCTGAACACCCACAGCCGATTCTGGCCTCGCGTCCAGGCCGTTTTGAAGGAAAAGAACCGCCGCATGGAACACATGAAGCGCGGCGATGAGTTGCCCAGCGGCGTGCTGGAAATGGTCAAGGTCTACGTCGCCACCAAGCGCCAGTTGTCCGTCGGCGACAAGATGGCGGGCCGGCACGGCAATAAGGGCGTCATCGCACGCATCGTCCCTGAAGAGGACATGCCATTCCTCGAAGACGGTTCACCCGTTGACATTCTCCTGAACCCCCTCGGCGTGCCCAGCCGCATGAACGTCGGTCAGATTCTCGAAACGCATCTCGGCTGGGCGATGGCCGTCTTGGGCCAGCAGGCCGTCACCCCCGTCTTCGACGGCGCCACCGAGGACGAGATTCATGCCGCCGTCGAGCAGTCCAACGACGCCATCCGCGACCGCCGCAAGGAACGCAAGTCCCAGCGCAAGCCCCTGGCCGAACGCGAACTCGACATCGTCATGCCCTGGGGCGGAAAGATTCAACTCATCGACGGCCGCACCGGCGAGAAATTCGAGCAGAAGACCACCGTCGGCTACATCTACATGATGAAGCTGCATCACCTGGTCGACGACAAGATTCACGCCCGAGCCACCGGCCCGTACAGCCTGATCACCCAGCAGCCGCTGGGCGGCAAGGCCCGCACCGGCGGTCAGCGCTTCGGCGAGATGGAAGTCTGGGGCCTGGAAGCCTACGGCGCTTCCTACGTCCTTCAGGAACTGCTCACCGTCAAGAGCGACGACGTCGAAGGCCGCACCAAGATTTACGAGAGCATGGTCAAAGGCGCCAACACCCTCGAAGCCGGAACCCCCGTCAGCTTCGACGTGCTCTGCAACGAAATCCGCGGACTTGGTTTGAACATTCAGCTTGAAAAGAAGAAGGGAGTCGGCCGCGAGGAAGAGGACGCGGATTTGATGTGAGTTTCACTGATCGGTTGATAACGGATGCTGGAGATATTGAGAGAATTTCTGCATCGCAAACCGTTCAAGGCGGTTTGCATTGTGACAAGATCGGGTCGTCGCCACGACATTGTCGATCCTGAGAAGGTGGCGATAGGAGCAACCAAAATTTATTCGTTCCAACCGCCGTCGGAGCGTATGACGGAGTTGGCGGAAAGCGAAATTGAATTGGTCTATGTTCCGCGAAGTCCAAGATAACGTTCTACGACACGCTGTTGCTGCTACTCCACAGGCATGATGCCCGTGCCAAAAAAGAAGAAAGAGAACAACCATGGCTGAAAGCGTTTACGATCGCATTAATGATTACGGCTCGGTCCGGATTCAGCTCGCCAGCCCGAACGACATTCGTTCCTGGTCCTTCGGCGAGGTGAAGAAGCCGGAGACCATCAATTACCGCACCTATCGCGCTGAAAAGGACGGGTTGTTCTGCGAACGCATTTTCGGCCCCGAACGCGATTGGGAATGCTCCTGCGGCAAATACAAGGGCACCAAGTACAAGGGCATCATCTGCGACCGTTGCGGCGTGAAAGTCACCCACAGCCGCGTCCGACGCAAACGCATGGGCCACATCAACCTCGCCGCGCCCATCGTTCACATCTGGTTCTTCAAGGCCCTGCCCAGCCGCCTCGGATCGCTCCTGGACATGAAGACCAGCGACATCGAGAAGATCGTCTATTTCCAGGACTACGTCGTCACCGACACCGGAAAAACACCCCTCAAGAAAAAGCAGCTTCTCACCGAGGACGAATACCGCGCCGCCTACGAGAAGTACGCCGACGAATTTGAAGCCGAGATGGGCGCCGAGGCCATCAAGAAGCTCCTCGGCCTGCTCGATCTCAACGTCGAAGCGGAAAAAATCCGCCGCGATATCGAAAAAACCAACAGCAAGCAGAAAATCAAGGACCTCACCAAGCGGCTCAAGATCGTCGAGGCCATCCGCAATTCCGAGAATAAGTGCGAATGGATGGTCATGGACGTGATCCCCGTCATCCCCCCCGATCTGCGCCCGCTGGTCCTGCTGGAAAGCGGCAATTTCGCCACCAGCGATCTCAACGATCTCTATCGCCGCATCATCAACCGCAACAACCGTCTCAAGAAGTTGGTCGACCTCAACGCTCCGGAAGTCATCATCCGCAACGAAAAACGCATGCTTCAGCAGGCGGTGGACGCGCTGTTTGACAACGGCCGATGCCGGCGCCCCGTGCTCGGCAGCAGCAACCGCCCGCTCAAATCCCTCACCGACATGATCAAGGGCAAGCAGGGCCGGTTCCGCGAAAACCTGCTCGGCAAACGCGTCGATTATTCCGCCCGATCCGTCATCGTCGTCGGTCCGGAACTGAAGTTGCACCAGTGCGGTCTGCCCAAGAAAATCGCGCTCGAGCTTTATCAGCCCTTCATCATTCGCAAGCTCAAGGAGCACGGCCTGGCCGACACCATCAAGTCCGCCAAGAAGATGCTCGAACGCCGCGATCCCGAGGTCTGGGACATTCTCGAAGAGGTGATTTACCAGCATCCCGTGATGCTCAATCGCGCTCCCACCCTCCACCGCATGGGCATCCAGGCCTTCGAGCCGGTCCTGGTTGAAGGCAACGCCATCAAGATTCATCCGCTCGTTTGCAAGGGCTTCAACGCCGACTTCGATGGCGACCAGATGGCCGTCCACCTTCCCCTCAGCATCGAGGCCCAGGCCGAGGCCCACATCCTCATGCTCGCCCCCAACAACATTTTCTCTCCCGCCAACGGCACACCCATCATCACGCCCTCCCAGGACATCGTCCTGGGCATTTACTACATGACCGTCGACCGCGAAGGCGACAAGGGCGAATACACCCTCTACAACAGCGAGCGCGAGGCGATGTTCGCCTACGATCTGGGCAAGATCGCCACCCACACGCGCATCCTGGTCCGCCTCCGCGACCGCAAGCTCATCGTCGCCGGCGAAAAGTCCGCCCCAGTTCCCCTCGCCGACGAAGCCTGGAAAAACATGGAAAACCAGCGCAAGCGCAAGGACCCGGCCTATCAGCCCCAGCCGCGGCCCAAACGCTTCAACGGCCAGGTCGTTCTCACCACCGTCGGACGCTGCATCTTCAACGACATCCTGCCCGACGAGATGCCGTTCTATAATTACGCCCTGACCAGCGCCGGCGGCAGCCGCGTCATCGCCGACACCTACGCCACCCTCGGCCGGCCCGCAACCATCAAGCTCCTCGACGACATGAAGGCCCTCGGCTTCAAACGCTCCACCCTGGCGGGCTTGAGCTTCGGCGTCACCGACATCCGCACCCCCGAATCCAAGCAGACCATCCTCGCCGAGGGACAGAAGGAAGCCGACAAGATCGAAAAGCACTATCGCATGGGCGCCATCACCGACCAGGAACGATATTCCCAGCTCATCGATCTCTGGGGACACGCCCGCAAGCAAGTCACCGAAGACCTCATGACCGGCCTGGAAAACGACTTCCGCGACGAGAACGGCAAGCCCGTTACCCGCGAATTCGCCAAGCAGAAGGGTTTTCTCAAGTACCTCAACCCCATCAACATGATGGCCACCAGCAAGGCCCGCGGTTCCGTCGACCAGATGCGACAGCTCGGCGGCATGCGCGGCCTCATGGCCAAGCCCTCCGGCGAAATTATCGAAACCCCCATCAAGGCCAATTTCCGCGAAGGACTCAGCGTCCTGGAGTATTTCTCTTCCACCCACGGTGCTCGTAAGGGGTTGGCCGACACCGCCCTCAAGACCGCCGATTCCGGTTACCTCACCCGCAAGCTCGCCGACGTCGCGCAAAACGTCATCGTCAACGAGCTGGATTGCAAGACCCTCAACGGCGTCACCAAGACCACCATCTACAAAGGCGAAACCGTCGAAGTGGAATTGAAAGACATGATCGTCGGCCGAACCGCCCGCGACACCATCCGCAATCCCATTACCGACGAGACCATCGTCTCTGAAAACCAGATCATCAACGCCGAAATCGCCGACAAGCTCAAGGACCTCAAGCTGGAAAGCATCCGCGTCCGTTCCCCGCTCACTTGCGAAAGCCCCCGCGGGGTTTGCGCCGCCTGCTACGGCGTGGACATGTCCACCAACCAGGTCGTCGAAGAAGGCCTGGCCGTCGGCATCATCGCCGCCCAGTCCATCGGTGAGCCCGGCACCCAGCTCACCATGCGCACCTTCCACACCGGCGGCGTCGCCACCGGCAGCCTCATCGAAAACGACATCAAGGCCGTCTCCGGTGGAACCGTCCAGCATCACGACATCAATGCCGTCTCCGTCGCCGACGCCGATGGCAACAAACGCCTCGTCGCTCTCAAACGCAACGGCGAAATCTCCATCGTCGATGCCAAGGGCCGCGAACTGGAAAAATACAAGGTCCCCTACGGCTCCACCGTCCTCGTCGCCGACGCCGAAAAGGTCAAGCCGCGCCAGCAACTCGTTGTCTGGGACGCCCACATCACCCCCATTCTCGCCGAGAAGGGCGGCGCCGTCCGCTACGAGGACATCGAAGAAGGCGAAACCGCCCGCATGGAAGAAGAACGCAAAGGCGGCGCCGGCGCCGGCGAGGCCAAGCTCGTCGTCATCGAGCACAAGGGCGAACGCCATCCCCGCATCACCATCGAAGCCGAAGACGGCAAAATCCTCGACTTCCACTATCTTCCCGCCAAGGCCCGCATCGAGGTCCGCAACGGCCAGAAGATCACCCCGGGCCAGATGCTCGCCCGTCAGCCGCGCGAGGCCGCCGGAACCATGGACATCACCGGCGGACTTCCCCGCGTCACCGAAATCTTCGAGGCCCGCAAGCCCAAGGACCCTTCCGTCCTGGCCGAAATCTCCGGCACCGTCGAAATCCGCGCCGAAAAACGCCGCGGAAAGACCACCATGATCGTCCGCTCAGAAACCGGCATGGAACGCGAGCACCACGTCCCCAACGACAAGGAATTGCAGGTCCACGCCGGCGACAGCATTGAGGCCGGCGATCCCCTCATCCACGGGCCGATCATTCCCCACGACATCCTTCGCATCAAGGGCGAAGAGGCGCTCTACCAGTACCTTCTGGCCGAGGTCCAGAACGTCTATCGCAGCCAGGGCGTCAAGATTAACGACAAACACATCGAGATCATCCTCAACCAGATGTTGCGTAAGGTGAAGGTCGAGGATGCCGGCGACAGCAAGTTCCTCCCCGGCGAGGTCGTGGACCGGTTCCGCTTCCGCCAGGGCAACGAGCTTTTGTCCCAAAGCGTCAAGATCGCCGAGCCGGGCGGCACCAGCTTCAAGGAGGGCGACGTCGTCGCCAAGGCCGAATACAAAGAGGCCAACGATGCCGCCGAGGCCGCCGGCAAGGAGCCCGCCAAGAGCAAGAAGCCCAAGCCCGCACGCGCCAAAACGCTGCTCCTCGGCATCACCAAGGCCTCCCTCCAAAGCGAAAGCTTCATCAGCGCCGCCAGCTTCCAGGAGACCACCAAGGTCCTCACCGAGGCCTCCCTCGCCGGCGCCGTGGACATGCTGGTCGGTTTGAAGGAGAACGTCATCCTTGGCCACCTGATCCCCGCGGGAACGGCCTTCTCGCCGCACCTGAACCTGAAGATCAAGCACCTGGCCCAGCCCCCGCAGATCGAGACGCCCACTCCCGCCGCCCGAGCCGCTGCCGCCGCGGCCGCCGCGGCCGCCCAGCAGCAGCCCATCCCGACCAGCGAGCCCGTCCCGCAAGCCGGAACCTGAAGTGATTGAGATAATATTCCCCCCAAGCCCACGGATACCCATCCGTGGGCTTCTTTACGCGCGAAATCCACCAAAGCCCAGGGAGCTTGCTCCCTGCGGGTTCCCAACCGTGTCAATCTCAAATCCACCCACCCACGACCGACAAACAGTTTTGTCCGGATCTCCCCAACCCGCTATCATGACCCCAATCGCCAATTTCAAGGCCACATCCAATGCCCCTCAAGCCCGCCAACAAGACAACGCTCGCAGCCGTGGCTGGATTGCTGGCGGTCTTGTTACTCGGGGCGGTACTCCTGTACTGGCAATGGCCGGCTGAATCGCAGCCGGATGCGATTTCGACCACGCTTCCCGCCCCTTCCGGCCCATCCGCCGCGTCGCTGTACGCCGACGTGCGCCGCTTCTTTCGCGTTGTTGAATCGGACGACACGCAGCGGGCCGCCGCCATGCTGGCCAAAAATCCATCCCTGGCAAAAGCGAAACGCACTGACGATGGCGTTACTCCGCTCCACTTGGCGAGTTCGGTTGCGATGGCCAAATTGCTGCTCGACAACGGCGCTGACATCAACGCGCTCGATCCGCACCACTCCGCAACGCCCTTGCGCTGGGCTGCCTCGTCATTGTCGGATCGGAAGCAGACAACCCGCGATCTGATTCGATTTCTTCAGTCCAAAGGCGCCGCCGAGCCGGACATTTTCTTCGCCGCCGCCGTGGGCGACCTCGCCCAATTGGAAAAAATCCTCGCCAGCGGTTCATCCCACATCGACGAGCGGGCCAACGTCAATGACGTGCTGTTCGCCGGCTGCGCCCCGCTGCAAATCGCCGCATACACCGGCCAATTCGACGCCGCCAAACTTCTGCTCGACCGCGGCGCCAACGTCCACGACCGCAGCGGCTGGAACAACACCGAGCCGCTGGAGAAGGCCGCCTGGACCGGCAGCGCCGAAATCGTCACGCTGCTGCTGGACCATGGCGCCCTGGTTGACGGCCCCGACAAGGTTTTCGCCCACTCGCCGCTTTATAACGCCGCCGTAATGGGCCACGCCGCCGTCGTGAAAATCCTGCTGGCCCACGGCGCGAGCACTTCTCCCAAGCTCATCCCCGCCGTCCGCAGCGCCATGCAGCACATCGGCTCCGGCGGCCCCGGCAGCCCTCCCCCCGGCGACCCGGAGGAATTCCAGCAGGTGCTGGCCATGCTGGACGCGATGGCATCCACACAAGCGTCCATGCACTGATTCGTTGCAGATAACTGGGGTCAAAATCACCCCCCCAAAGCCCACGGATATTTATCCGTGGGGTTCTTTTGGCCGCAGAAACTCCCAAATCGCCCCGCTATCGCCCCGGCCGCAGGATGCCCCCATCATCGTTCCACAATTCGATGGCGGGGCGGTCAACGCTGTGCTCGTAGCTGAGAATGCTCACGCTGGCGGTCGAGCAAAGGAATTTGCCGGCGGCTTCCGGACCCAGCCCGATCCAGCGCGAGCCGATTACCCGGCTGATATGCGCGCTGGAAAACCCGGCCACGTCGCCGCCGATTTGCCGCACCTTGTTGATGAATCGGTCCGCCCTTGCGGCCACGTCAAGGGGCGACTCCCCGCCCGGCGCTCCGTCGCGAAACAGGTCCCAATCCGGCCGCTGGCGATGAATCTCATCCGAAAACTTCCCCTCAAGCTCCCCGTAATTCCATTCCGCCAGATCGGGATCGATTTGGGCCACGCCCGCGAATCCGGCCAACTCGCACGTCCGGCGCGCCCGCTGAAGGGGGCTGCTGAAAACCTGGCTAAACGCGATGACCGCCAACCTCGCCGCCAGTCGCCGCGCGTTCGCTTCCCCGCGCTCGTTCAGCGGCAGATCGGTTCGCCCCGTGAACCGATGAATCTCCGCCCAATCGGTGCTGCCGTGCCGGATCAGAAAAAGTCGCCCAGGCATGTGTGCCATTCAAGGATAATACACTACCGTCGTCCTGTTTTCCGCATTGTCCGCGATCAGGCGATTTTCCGAAAAGATTTACCGCGAAGAAGCCCAGCGCAGGCTTTGCCCGCAACCCAAAGAGTTTTACCGCGAAGGCGCGAAGGACGCGAAGTTGCGCGAAGAAATACCAAGCTTGTTTTTTCTTCGCGCAACTTCGCGTCCTTCGTGTCTTCGCGGTAACGCATTTGAGGATAACCGACGGAGCGGGGAAGCGGCGTGATCTCGGAAAATCTTGGCGTGGAGACAAGAAATGGCGGGATATCAACTTCGCGTTCTTCGCGTCTTCGCGGTAATCTTCACGTGACGCTCGCCAACTCAGGGCTTCGCGGTAATCTTCACGTGACGCTCGCCAACTCAGGGCTGAGGTGGGCGTCGAACGGCCCCGATTTTGCTGTCATTACGGAAACCAGATATGAGCGCTGAACAACTCCCGTTTGAAGTGCAGGAATTTGATCGGCTTCTATTCAAGCCCAACAGCGACCCCACCGGCTTGGCCGGGTTTTTCAACAGCGGCGAGGTGTGGGTTGGTCGCGTGCCGGCCCGTCTCGACGTCATGGGCGGGATCGCCGACTACTCGGGCGCCAACGTCTGCCAAGCCGTGCTCGGCCGCGGGATGCTCATCGCCCTGCAGGCCCGCACCGACAGCACGCTGCGCATTCGCTCGATTCAAGTGGGCCGGGCCCTTCCCGTCGAGACGCGCATTCCGCTCAGCTACTTCTATTCAGGCGACGGCCTGGGCAGCTACGCCCAGGTGCGCCAGCTCTGCCAGGCCAACCCGCTGGCCCTCTGGGCCGCTTACATCGGTGGCAGCATCTTCACCCTGCTGAAGGAGGAGTCGGTCAAGATTCCCTATGGCTTCTCCATGCTCCTGCTCAGCGCCGTGCCGATGAACGTCGGCATAGGCAGTTCGGCCGCCGTCGAGATCGGAACGCTCGCCTGCCTCAACGCCTACCTGGGCCTTTCGCTCAGCGCCAAACGCATCGCCGAACTTGGGCAGATGGCCGAGAACCACGTCGTCGGCGCGCCCTGCGGAATCATGGACCAGATCGCGATCACTTCGGGCCGAAAGGGCAAGCTCACTCACATCCTTTGCCGGCCCGGCAGCATCGTGGGCGAAGTGGAGATTCCGCCCGGCGCCGGGTTCGTCGGCATCAACTCCATGGTCCGCCACTCCGTCGGCGCCAGCCCCTATGCCGATACCCGCATCGGCGCGTTCATCGGCAAGAAAATCATCAACGACAACCGCGCCCTCGCCGGCGCCGCCCCTCTCAGCTACTTGGCCGAACTTTCCGTCGATGAGCTCAACGCCAAGTTCGCCAAGCTGCTTCCCAACACCATCATCGGCTCCGAGTTCGTCAAGAAGCACCGCACGCACGGCGACCCGGTCACGACGATCCAGCCCGATGCCGAGTATCGCGTCGCCGGACCCACGCGCCATCCGATCGAGGAAAACGAACGCGTGCTCAAGTTCATCGACGCGCTCCGATCCGCCGACGAAGGCGACGACAAATCCCTGGTGACGGCCGGCGAGCTGATGTACGCCTCCCACGACAGCTACAAAAACAACTGCAATCTGTCGGTCGAAGAGGTTGATTTCCTCATCGACGCCGTCCGCAAACGCGGCCCGGCGTCTGGGCTCTACGGCGCCAAAATCACCGGCGGCGGCACCGGCGGCACCGTCGCCGTCTTCGGCAAGCTCGACGCCCTCCGCGAGCAAATCCCCCAAATCGCAACCGAATATTCGCGAAGGGTCGGCGTCATGCCGGACATCTTCGAAGGAACTTCCTCGGGAGCAATGGAATTTGGCGCCAGAAGATATACGTTCACCGCAAACGGGTGGCGCGCGTCGCAGGCATAGGACCCGGATCACGAATATACAAACTCCATGCGGGATAAAAACTCATGACCACCCCGACAGCCTCCGCCTCCTCCACCCCCCGCGTCCGCAAAGCCGTCATCCCCGCGGCGGGACTTGGCACACGGCATTTCCCCGCGTCACACGCGGTGAAAAAGGAGCTCTTCCCCGTCGTCGGCCCCGACGGCATCGCCCGCGCACTGTTGCACTATCATTTGCTGGAGCTCGCCGCCGCGGGGATCGAGCAGATATGCATCATCGTCCAGCCCGGCGATGACAAGCCCATCCGCCAATACCTCGCCGGCCCCGGCGATGCCTATCTCAATCGGCTTGAGAAATACCCCGCGCTCCTGAGCGAGGCCCGGCGGATGCGCCAGCTATCCGGCCGCGTGTCCTTTGCCGTACAGCGCGAGCAGCAAGGCTATGGCCACGCGGTCTTTCAGACCAAGGCATTCGCCGGCGGCGAAATGGTCCTGCTTTGCCTGGGCGATCACCTGTTTCGCGGAAAGCCGGTCTCTCCGTTTGTCGAGCTGGCTGCCACCGCCAAAATTTCCGGCGGCAAAAGCGTCTCCGCCGTCAACCGCATCGGACCGACGCAACTCAAGGGCTTCGGCGTCATCGCCGGCAAACGCCGCGACGACAATGGCCGCCTCATCGACGTCTCGCTCATCATCGAAAAGCCGGACGTCGCCACCGCCAGAAAGTCCCTTCGCGTCGACGGGTTGGAAAACGATGTCTTCCTGGGTTGGTTCGGCATGCACCTGCTCGCCCCCAGCATCTACGACGTGCTCGAACAGATGATCCGCGACAACGTCCGCGACAACAACGAATTTCAACTCACCAGGGCCCAGGAAATCCAGCGCCAAAGGGAAGGCTACCTGGCCCTGGAAATGCTCGACGCCCAACGCTTCGACTTCGGCACGCCGGATGATTTTGTGACCAGCGTGCAGGAGTTCCGGAATAGGTGAATACGCAGGGTGATTGCATCTGGGCCTTCCCCCTCGCCCGGTACTCCGGGAGAGGGTCGGGGTGAGGGTCTTTGGGTGGGCCGGACATCACGCTCGATATGTAGCCATGCCCCCTCCAGCCGGTTATTCTGCAATGCAGCGAGAATGAGTCGTATGCGTATCTGGATGAGCGTTGTATTTCAGTTTGTTTTCGGATTAATTTTCGCCTCTTTCGCGGCGTTTCTTGGGCTCGGAATTGTTTTGCAACTGCTGGAGATCGCAGGGTGGCTGTCTGAGAACATTGTGAAGATTTGGGTAGGGGCGTTCATCGTTTGCGGGGTGACTTATGGGTGGTTCTCCGCATTGCGGGAATACCGCGATCTTGTTCGAGAGCGCAGCATGGAAAAAGGTCTTTGCGACAAATGTGGATACGACCTTCGTGAAAGTCCTGACCGTTGCCCTGAATGTGGCACCATCGTGCGGAAAAAGCGTAGTAAGTAACACGTATAGGAAGCGAACGATCAAGACAATTTCCAATGAGCGGCCGGTGTGCAAGATGATATCCGCGCCCCGCACTTCTTACATATTTAAAGAGGAAAATCGCTTGAAGCTGTCGTGGCCATCCACAGCTTTTTGGAAATAACTCCGCGCAGATAAAAAGCGGCCCTCACCCTATCCCTCTCCCGGAGTACCGGGCGAGGGGATCAGAGGGAAATCCGCCAAATGCCATGAGCCTGGGTGAATCCGTGAGTTCTCCGACGGCGAACGTGGCAATCCGACCGAAGGTTGCCGGACTTACGATTCCACCAATCCCCGTCTGACGTGACCGCTACGCCGCATTCTCTTCCAACAGTGGCGGCGGAACAATCGTCGCCGACCCCGACGTTTGCCCATTCCCGTTCAGCCCAAGTTCCTCAACCAATTTCGCCGGGACGTCGGCGGTGTTTCTGCATTTCGGATATCCGCTGCACCCGAGGAATTTTCCCCGCTTGCCGCTGCGGATCACCATCGGCTTGCCGCATTCGTCGCAGTCGATGTCCGTCGCGATGGGCCCGTTGCCGTTGCTGGCGGCCGGCGCGACGCCCGTGAGCTGCGCCACCAGTTTCGCCGCCTTGTCCCCGCCCTCGTTCAATTTCGGGATCAGCGCTTCCACCGTTTTCAAATCCTCGCCCGTCATCTTGGCGACCTGCCGCGTCGCGCGGCATTTCGGAAATGCGCTGCAGCCCAGGAACGGGCCACGCTTGCTGTTCCGCAGGATCATCGGGCTTCCGCATTTCTCGCACTTCACCGGCGTCAGCACCTTCGCCTTCGGCGGCATCGGATTGCCCTGCTTATCCAGATTGATGATCGTTTCGCATTCCCGCGTGCCGTCCGGCTTCTTCAGCACGTAACCGCTGCATCCCAGGAATTCCCCGAACCGGCCCTTCATTTTCCGCATCTCCCGGCCGCAATTCGGGCATTTGAATTCGCTCTTCTCCTGCATCTTCGGCTTGCCCTGCTTATCCACCGACTTGATCCCATCGCATTCCGGATATCTCGTGCAGCTCAGGAAAAATCCGTTCTTGCTGATGCGATATACCATCGGCGAGCCGCACTTTTCGCACGTGTACGGCGAAGGCGATCCGCCCGCATGTTCCAATTTGTCCAATGCCCCATCCACCGTCTTGTGGAACGGCCCGTAAAAATCCTTCAGCAGCTTGATCCAGTCAAGGTGCTGCTCCTCGATCTGATCCAGCTTGCCCTCCATCCCGGCCGTGAACTGCACGTCCATGATCTCGGGAAACGCCTGGATCAGCTTGTCCGTCACGATCGAGCCCAGCATCGTCGCATGGAACCGCCGATTGACCTGTTCCACGTACTCCCGGTCCTGGATCGTCTGGATGATCGATGCGTAGGTGCTCGGCCGGCCGATCCCCAGCCGTTCAAGCTCTTTCACCAGCGACGCCTCGCTGAACCGCGGCGGCGGCTGCGTGAAATGCTGCGTCGGGTCGATCTCGACGGCCACGACCGGCTTGCCTTCGGCCAGTTCCGGCAGGAGTTGATCTTCGCTGCTGACGCCCGTCACCCGCATGAAGCCGTCGAACACCAGTTTCCGCCCCGAACCCCGGAAGATCGCCTCGCCGGCGCTCGTCCCCGCCGCGATCGTCGCCGTCGTCGCGTCGAACTGGGCCTCCGACATCTGACATGCCACGAACCGGTTCCAGATCAGTTGATATAGCCGCGAGTCGTCCGCCCCCAGCTTCGCGTGTGCCGAGTCCGGCGTAAATGAAAGCTCCGTCGGACGGATCGCCTCGTGCGCCTCCTGCGCCGATTTGTTGCTCGATGCGTAAGCATTCGGCTTCTCCGGCAAATATCGGTCGCCGAACTTCTGCCCGATATACGCCCGGGCCATGGTCAGCGCGTCGGCCGACAGGTTCGTGCTGTCGGTTCGCATGTAGGTGATATGTCCGCCTTCGTACAGCGACTGCGCGATGCGCATCGTCCGCTGCGCCCCGAAGCTCAGCCGGCTGCTGGCCGCCTGTTGCAGTGTGCTGGTGATGAACGGCGCCGACGGTTTGCTGCTGACGCGCTTCTTCTCGATCGACCGAACGATGAATGCCGGCGTCCTCTCGATCCGGCCGATGAATTTCGTCAAATTCGCCGCCGGGCCTTTCCCCTGCGGATCGGTCGTGTTTTGTTCCTCGGTGACGACGAATCCCAACGCCTCCGCCGCCTGCCGCGCCGCCGCCTTGTTGTTTGCCTCAAATTTCTTGCCGCCGAACTCCACCAGTTCCGCGGCGAACGCGGAATGCTCGTTCAGCCATTTGTCCCGCTCGGCCTTGGTGCGCTCGCCGTTGCCGGTGTTGAGCAGAAAGTCCGTCCACGTTTCCGCCAGCCCGCGCGCCCGGATGGAATCCGGCGTGAAGATCGCGCCGAGTTTCCAGAACTCGTCGGGGCTGAATTTGTCGATTTCCCGTTCCCGCTCCACCACCAGCCGCACCGCCACCGACTGCACTCGGCCCGCCGACAAACCCCGCGCCACCTTCCGCCACAGCAGCGGGCTGATCTCGTAACCCACGATGCGGTCCAGGATCCGCCGCGCCTGCTGCGCGTTTACACGGTCGATGTCGATCTGGTGCGGCTTCTGAAATGCCTTTTGAATCTCGCTCTTGGTGATGGCGTTGAAGATGACCCGGTACACCCGCTCGTCCGGAATCCCCAGCGCTTCCTTCAGATGCCAGGCGATCGCTTCCCCCTCCCGGTCCAAGTCCGTCGCCAGGTAAACCTTGTCGCTCTCCTTCGCCAGCTTCTTGAGCTCCCCGATTACCTTGCTTCGACTCTCCAGCACTTCGTATTCCGGCTGGAATGTTTTCAGATCGACGCCCATCCCTTTGGATGGCAGATCGCGGACATGCCCCATGCTTGCCCGAACGACGTATCCGTCGCCGAGGAATTTATTGATCGTCTTGGCCTTCGCAGGCGACTCCACGATCACCAGATGTTTTCCGCTCTTGCGTGCCATGGCTTTACGTTTGCGGCGGTGGGTCTCGTTCGGGGCAATCTGTTGGCTCGTATCGGCCGATCCACCGCAATTCTTCACGAAATTGCCTTACCCGAACCTCGGCCAAGGGCGGGGCAGTTTGCAAACCTAACAGCTACCTGTCAAGCCCGCACTGCCCATATACCGCCGTCGAATTGGTACGGGATTGTCCAACGATGGTTCATTTTAGGCCCAACCGCGCCCGCCCCCGGATGACAATCCGACTTAACTGTAAGCCAATGATTAGCAATATCTTAGGAGATTGTCCACTTTTCGTAAGAAAATGCCAGGATTTGGGAGCTAAGACAGTTTATGAGCTCGCTTCAGAATTTTTTTCTCGGCTCCGCGCGATCTTGCTTCCATCATCCTGTTTGTGCCAAGTCCAGTGTCTCGCCGAATTTGGAAAATAACGCGGTTCGAAGCTGAATGTGGTCAGAATGGCTGAGCCTCGGATCATCGGCAAAAATTGCCTGTGCGTCCTCCTTGGCCAGTTGCAGCAAATCCAATTCGCTGGTGAGATCGGCGAGCTTGAATTCCGGCAACCCATGCTGCCGGATGCCGAAGAATTCGCCGGGGCCTCGCAAGCGCAGGTCCATCTCCGCGATCTCAAACCCGCTTGAGGTGTTGAGCATCGCGCTCAGCCGGGCCTCCGCGCCCGGCGTGGCCGCATCGGCCAACAAGATGCAATCCGACGCCCACGGCCCCCGGCCAATCCGGCCGCGCAACTGGTGCAACTGCGACAGCCCAAACCGGTCGGCGCCGTCGATCACCATTACCGTCGCGTTGGCAACGTCGATCCCCACCTCAATCACCGTCGTTGCCACCAGCACGTCGATCTTCCCATCCCGGAAATTCGCCATCGCCTGTTCTTTTTCCTCCGTCGTCATCTGTCCGTGCAGCGCGGCCAATCGCAAGTCCTTCAGCGGCCCCGCCGCCAGCGTCCGCATCCGGCCAATCACCGACTTGGCCCCGTCGCCGTCATCCTCCTGAATCTGCGGAAGCACGATGTACGCCTGACGCCCGCCTCGCACCTGCTCGCAAACGAATTTCCACGCCTCCGCTGCCTGGCCCGGCCGAAGCCAGCGCGTCTTGATCGGCTTCCTTCCCGGCGGAAGCTCCTCGATCGCGCTGACGTCAAAATCCGCGAAATAGGACAACGCCAACGTCCGAGGTATCGGCGTTGCCGTCATCACCAGGTAATGTGGGCTGACCCCCTTGTCGCTCAGCGTCGCCCGTTGCCGAACACCCAGCCGATGCTGCTCATCGACGATCACCACACCAAGATTGGCAAACTCGATCCCCTCCTGCAAAAGCGCCTGCGTGCCGACCGCCAGATGCGTCTGACCTTCGGCGAGGCGAGCGGCGACGGCGCCGCGGCTTTGCCGCCGCGTCCGCGACGTCACCAGGTCGATCTTCACCTGCGAACCGTGCAGCAAATTCCGTAGCGTCAAATAATGCTGTTCCGCCAGCACCTCCGTCGGCGCCAGCAGGGCGGCCTGCATCTTGTTCGCGATCGCCGCCAACATCGCGTACAACGCCACCACCGTCTTTCCGCTTCCCACGTCACCCTGCAAAAGCCGCTTCATCGGCCGGCCGCTCTTCAGGTCGCGCACGATCTGCCAGACCGCGTTTTGCTGGCCGTTGGTCAATTCGAACGGGAATCGCGCCCGAATCCGCCGGTCCAGCGTCTTGTCGATCCGCAGAATCGGGGCCGAAATCTTGTTCATCTTCATCAGATGGCTCGCCGCCAGACCAAGCTGCATCAGCATCAACTCGTCATAAACCAGCCTTCGCCGCGCCGCGATCGCCTGCCGGCGATCCATCGGCTGATGGATCGCGCGATACGCCGCCGCCCGGCCCATCAGCTTCCGCCGTGCCAAGATTCCCGCGCCAAACCATTCACCCACCTCCGCCAGCGCCTCGTTCAGGTTCACCGAAACGATTCGCTCAATCGTTTCACTGGAAATCCTGGAATTCGCCGGATAGACCGCCCGGAACTTCGCATCCTCGACGGCTTTCGTCCCCGGCTCGACAACCTCCCATTTCGGATTGACCATCTGCGCGATCCCGCGAAAGAATTGCACCTTCCCCCGCACGCGCAGCAGCAACCCGGGATGAATCTGCCTCCGCAGATAAGCCCCATGAAAAAAGACCAGCGCCAACCGACGCACGCCTTCAGAAAGCGTCGCCTCGAACCTCGCCTTGCCGTGCCCGCCGGCAATGTAATTGACGGCCGTCACCTCCCCGCGCGCGAGGCTAATCTCCCCCTTCCGCAATCGGTCGATCGGCCGTTCCTCCGATTCGTATTGATAATCCCGCGGGAAATATTCGAGCAAATCCCCAAGCGTCCCCACGCCCAACCCCCGCAGCGCCTTGGCCCGCGCCGGGCCGATGTCGTGAAGGTCCTCAATGGGACGAGCTAAACCCGCGGCCTTCCCTTCTTCCGCCACCAAATCAGGCATAGCGGCGATTTTAAGGGAATTGGAGGGCATCTGACAGAATCTGACAAAATCTGACAGTTTTTCGATGTCGGCTCGCCGATGTTACACAATGCGACAGAATGCGACACTTTTGAGGGTTAACTTAGCATTTGCTAGCTTATCGTTGGAATCATATTTTGTTATGGCATAAGTGCTTATCGCAGATTGGCTTGGAAATCTGTTCTTGAATAGTGGAATATGTGTCTCAACCGGGCTCAACTAGGATGGCGCTCTGTTTTCGGCGGGTGCCGGATCGTGGTGGATGGGCGTAAGGCCGCGCGCAAACGGCGAGTCGAGGGGTAGTTTCAACCAGATGCTCCGTCGCCCTCGGATTTTCCAAATTCCCGAGGGTATCGAGGTCGTAGCGCAAATCCATTAAAATCAAATGCCCTATGGCGGCCCCAGGGGAAATCTCCGGCAAAGGGAACAAGTGTGTTGATCTGAGCGCCCGATTAGAGGAATGGCGAAGGCTGTTGCTCGACACGTCAAAGCGGAGCCGGCTCGTCAACAGCAGATTTGGGCGCGGGGGTGTTCTCGGTATCGAGCATCCTGAGTTCCACCAGCTTTGGCAGCAACTCGCCGTAGAAGGCAAGCCGACCGATTTCCCTTGGCCTTCACAGTGGCTCGGTGATGACGAACCGAGTGAAACCATATTCGAACAGGGGTTGGAACAGCAGCCGAGAGACGCGAATGTCCTGACAGTGGCACAACTTGACGTAATCAGGCAGTCACGGGACCTGAAAGGTAATTCGCTCTTAAGCAATTTGCGGGATAAACCACTCGATGGCCGGCTGAAGAGATTGGAACTGGCGGCGTCCACATCACTGTCCGAACAGGGCGTCAACAGCTTGTTTCTGGCTTTCGGTTTTCTTCAGTGGTTCGAATCAGTGGATAGTGACGTTGCGCTCCTTTCGCCGCTGGTACTCTTGCCCGTTTCCCTTCGGAAGAAAAGTGCGGATTCGACATGGGAACTTGCGCCATTGGACGATGATTTCGTTTCCAATCACTCGTTGGCCGAGATATTGCGTTCTGATTTTCGGCTTACGCTCCCGCAGATTAATGAAGAAGAGCTTTTGGAATCCAGCGATGCGCTGGAGTCCCTATTGTTGCAGGTGGAAAGCGCGATTGCTGGCCATGAGCGGTGGCAGGTACAGCGTAAGGTGGGTCTTGGCACTTTTGCATTCCAGAAAATCTCCATGTGGCAAGACCTACTAAAGAACGAGGGCCGGATTACCAGTCATCCCTTGTGTCGCGGCATTGCCGGTGACGCATCGCAACTGCCCGCGTCTGATATATCTGACGTGCTCAAATCCGACCTCGACCAAACCGCTCCACCAGAAACCAATTATCTGATTCTGGATTGTGACAGTAGCCAACTGGCGGCCATTGAGATGATTAGGCGCGGCCATCATTTGATTCTGGACGGACCGCCGGGGACTGGGAAAAGTCAGACCATTTCAAACATCATTGCCCGATGCATTGCAAACAACAAAACGGTATTGTTTGTAAGCGAAAAGGAGGCGGCACTTACGGTCGTTAAGCGCCGGTTGGATCAAGGCAAGCTGGGTGATTTTTGTTTGGCGTGTCACAGCCACAAGGCCAACAAAAGAGAAGTGGTCGAAGAACTTGGTCGGTGCCTGAACCGTAAGGCAGAGTTTTACCCTTCACAAGAGCACAAGATTGCGGAGTTACGCAGCACACGCCAGAAACTCAACGAGTACGTGCGTGCGCTGCATGCTAAGCGCTCGGCCCTAAATCAACCGGCTTACTCGATTCACGGAAAGTTGGCGAGGATTCGCACTTCGTCGCAAACTCGACTAATAATTGCGGATGTCCATGAAATTGACGCGAGCCGGTTGCAGGAAATGGAAGAGGGTGTAGCGCAGCTGGCGAACTTCAAGGCGATCATCGCCGGTCGCGTAATTCACCCGTGGCGCGGTTGCCGCATAGAACTCTATAACCTAACGCTGCCTGACGATATTCGGTTTCACTTCGACCGCGTCGCCGTGGGACTCGGTAGGCGTCTTGAAGCGTCCCGCCCACTGGAAAGTTTGGGATTCCTTGGCGCAAAACCGACTTTAGGAGATTTGACCGTGGCGCTGGATGCCGCAGCTGCCGCTCTAGCTCAGCCAATAATTCCAAAATCCTGGGTGGAAGCCGGCCTGACACAAACCGCCGAGAAATATCTGGCCCTGTATGAGGTGGCGAAGGACTACCGCATTTTGTGGTCCTCTGCGTTGGCATACGTTGGCGACGCGCCAACCAGGATTGATATTGCAGAGGCGAGATCGGTGTCGATGAGTTTTGCCAAGGTGAAACCGTGGCTGTCCGGGCCACCCGCCACGGTGCGCTTGCAAGCCATCTACGTTGACGGCATCTGTGCTCAACTCAAAGGGATTGCCGAATTGGCCGGAAAAGTTGGCGGAGCCGCTAACTCATTACGCCAGTTGCTTGCACTGCCTGTTACGTACACGGCAACTGGCCGCGACGCTGACGGATTGGCAGCCAGCGCGCATTTGATAACGGCGTTAGGCCAAACAAGACCAGAATGGTTCGATGCAACGGAGCGAAAGCGGTTGCAGCGTGTCGTGGGCGATGCGAAGCAGGTCGCGTCGATGGCCGCAGCGACGCGCATGCCGCTTGAATCAAGGTTTCACGCTACCGCGTTTGAGGCCATTGCTGTCGAGCAAATCGACGCGGTGCTCCAGCGTCGCAATTGGTGGAAGCGCCTGGGCAGTTCGTGGCGTCGCGCAAGGCAGAATTTCTGCCTTTTGTACACCGGGCAATCTTCGGTGAAATCGCGGCAGATACTCGATGATGCGTTCCAACTGCAACGGTACCACCGGTACGTTAAGCAGGTGGAGACAACGGCGAATCCGGATAGAGATAGGCTTGTTTGGGATGGGAAGCCCAATTTCGATTGGGATTCCGTCCTCGGGCGCTTAGATACGATCGACCGATTGCCGGCCGCTTTGCAGAACAGCGATTCCGCAAGGTCAATTTCAACCTCGCCCGATTCCACTGCGCGGACTTCACTCACTGCGGCAGCCCAGCAGCTCCAAGAACTATCCCGAGAACTGGCGAGCGCCATAGCCGAGTCTGCCCAGAAGATTAAAGTCCCCGAAGCGTTCGGAGTTGCTAATTGCAGTGACCTAGCTACCGGGACCGTAAAATCCAGAGCTACCGAACTTGCGGCGTGGTGCCAAGAGCATTCAGACAAATTGAAGGCGTTGGTCCCATTGATTGAAATTGAACAGGATGTCGCAACTGACAACCTGGCAAAGGATATTGAGGTTCTCGAAGAGTTGCGAAGCCTTATTGGTCGAGCGAAGGATATTGCATTATCGCTCAACGAAACACTGCCTGATTTGAAATCGCGCTCCCTTGGTGATTGGAAGGACCATGCCGATCTAGCGATTTCGGCGACTACATTCCTGAAGCAATATCACGGCGCGCCACCCGCGCCCGTCGTTACAGCCATTTCGGAAAATGCTGTCAGGTCCGAGCTTTCGACCGCAGTTGAGAAAACCGCCGCGGCAAATGATTCCAGTTTGCGCACCGGCCTGGAATTTGTCGAGACCTTGTTCCGGAAGGACGCTGAGGTCTCAACTGGTGTTATTCTTAGCCGGCTTCCAATTACAGAGTTGATTAATTGGTTCAACGACCGTGTGCGCGATGCGGACCGCGTCAGTGAGTGGGTCAACTACATAAATGTCTGCGAGAATCTCCATCGCCTCGGTATGGAAGTGCTCCAAGACGAGATTCTGGAGGGGCGTGTCAAAGTGGATGAGGCCGTCGCGGTGCTGCGCCAGCGATTCTACCGCCTCTGGCTTGCGGAAGCATATCGCTCCGAGTTGGCTCTGCGTGAATTTGATTCGGTTCAACACGATCAGATTTTGAGCCGCTTTCAAGATGTCGATCGCTTTTGGGTGAAGAACGGATTTGCACAGGTGCGTTCAAAAGTCATAAGCAATGCTCCGCGACTGTCCGGTTCGGATGGCGATGCTCCGGAAAACTCGGAGGTCGGCATTTTGCTCCGCGAGGTTAACAAACGAAGGCGGCACCTACCGATCCGCCGCTTGTTTTCTTCGATGCCGTCGCTCCTTCAAAAGCTCAAGCCGTGCATAATGATGTCGCCGTTGGCCGTCAGCACATATCTTGACAGTAGTGAGATCCGCTTCGATGTTGTGATTTTCGACGAAGCATCGCAGGTTCGTCCGCACGATGCCATCTGTGCGATTTACCGGGGGTCGCAACTCGTGGTCGCGGGTGACCAGAAGCAGTTGCCTCCGACCAGTTTCTTTGAGCGGATCGGGAGCGACGAAGAGGAAGATGATGAGTTAGAGCATAGCAGCAGCGATTACGAGAGCATTCTCGATATGTGCGGAACATTGGGAATGCCGCGACAGCGGCTCAAATGGCATTACCGAAGCCGACGCGAATCGCTCATCGCCTTCTCAAATCGTCATTTTTATAGCAACGAGCTTATAACTTTTCCCAGTGTCCGAGATATGGATGGATCGAGCGGGGTTACCTTTTGTCTGGTTGAGAATGGACGTTGGGCCGGAGCCGGTGCCGGTGGTTCGAACGCAGCCGAAGCCGAGCAGATCGCCAAGGCCGTGATGCGCCACGCTTCTGAACAACCTGAGAAATCCTTGGGCGTTGTCACAATGAATCAGCCTCAACAGATGCTCGTTATCAATCTTATTGATAGATATCGTCGTGCATCAATTCATCTCGAACAGTTTTTTTCCGTCGAAAATCCCGAGCCATTTTTTGTGAAGAATTTGGAGAGCGTGCAGGGTGACGAGCGAGACGTGATCTTTTTGGGTGTCGGGTACGCCAAGAACGATAGCGGCATGTTGAGTCACAATTTTGGGCCGTTGAATCGGCAAGGGGGAGAACGCCGGTTGAATGTCGCTGTCACACGGGCAAGAGACGCACTCACGATCTTTACATCAATACGGGCGGAGGACATCGATCTGAGCCGCACCAAGGCTCGGGGTGCGGAGCTACTTCGAGCGTACCTCGATTTTGCCGAACGCGGAAGGATAGCGCTGGTGGGGACAGAAACGGAAGACAGCACCCACGATTTTGATTCGGATTTCGAAGCCGAAGTTGCCCGAGCGCTGACGGAAAAGGGCCTTGATGTTCGCCGTCAGATCGGCTGTTCGGGATTTAGGATTGATCTTGCACTGGTGCATCCCGAACATCCGGGAAAATATGTGCTGGGCATTGAATGCGACGGTGCGGCATACCACCGTTCCGCGACGGCACGTGACCGGGATCGCCTGAGACAAGAGATATTGGAAAGCCTTGGCTGGAAAATCTGCCGAATTTGGTCAACTGATTGGGTTCGGGACTCCCGCCGGCAGATACAGAAGGTACTCGATGCGTATCAACGGGCATTGACAATTACTGATGTGCCTTCGCCTCCAGCCGAAAAAGTCGAAACGGTCACTCCTGTCCAAGTGTCCAGGCGCCCAACGGGTGATAGCCCTACCGCCCCACAGTTTGATGCCATCGACGATGTGCCATGGCGCTTGATGCAGTCCGCGCTGACCGATGCAATTCAGTCGTATGGGGCAATGCCCGTTGAAGATTTGATCCAGGCGGCCGCACGAAAGCTAGGATTTCAACGCAGCGGTGCGCGTATCCGTGAGCGGCTCGCGGAAGAAATTAACGTTCTCAAAATCAACGGCGAGTTTCTTGCTGCGGATGACGGGAAGTTGCGGCTAAGATAATGCGAATACGCCGCCGGAAATCTCGTGCGCCGCGTCGGATTTTGGTTGAGCCCAGGAGGGCGAGTATGGCGCGCCGCGCAAGTGCGGCGGCCAAGCAATTATTCCTCCGCCCATCCTTCGTCGCCGATCAGTTTCACGAATCGGCAGCCGCAGATGTCGTGGGTTACTAGCTTGTCGCCGACGCGCTGGACTTCAACCAGCATTTGCTCGTCGGCGGGTCCCACGGGCAGGACGGCGATGCCGCCGTCGGTTAGTTGGGTCTTCAATAAATTTTCGGGAACCTTGGGCGCGGCGGCGGCGATTAGAATTCGGTCGAACGGGGCGGCTTCCGGCCAGCCCTTGGTGCCGTCGCCAAATCAGGCATGGCCGCCATTCTAGCGCGGGGCGGGGGTTTGTCATTAGTCATTTGCCAGAATCTATCCCTCGAAGCGGATGCCCAATTCCTGCGGAATAATCGCCCGTGCTGGACGATGCAGGCTGGATGCATCGTATCCCATTGCGAATTCCATGGGCATGACGTAGTAGAGATCGGTAAACCCCCAGAACTGCGTCTGCCCCAAACCTTCGCCCGTCTCAGCGTTATAATACTCCCGCAGCACGGGATTTTTGACTATGGCCATCTCGAATAGGCGGCGGGCCAGTTCCTTGGCGGCGTCGTTGAATCCGTAGCGAATCAAGCCGTGAAAGATCATGTAATTGAACGGCGCCCACGTCGAGCCGCGCCAGTTGCATTCCCTGTTGTGGGAACCCTGGTAGTAATCCGGCTCGGTTTTGGCGTAGCTGGCGACGGGATACTTCAACCAGAATTCCTTTTCATTCAGCAAATGCTCATCGACGATGCGTTTGGCGCGCTCGGGCGTGGCTGCGCCTGCGAACAGCGGTGTGAACGCCGCACCAGATTTCACCGTCACGCGCTGGTTTTTCCGCTCGTTACGGTCGTAATAAAAGCCGTCGGTCTGGTCCCAAAACACGTCGTTAATGAGCTGCGACAATCGCCGCGATCGCTCGGCGAACGCGCGTACGTCTTCGGTCGCACCGAGCTTTTCCGCGATCACACCCATGGCGTCGAATTCGCGGACCAGATAACTCGCCAGATCCACCCCTTCGACCTCGAACGCCGCCAGTCGCCCGGCGCGGCTCCATTGGTTGTCGGTTCCGGCGGCGTCGGCGGAATTCCAAACCGGAAGGCCGTTATGGTCCGAGTCGTAGCTCATCCATTTGTCGAGATATTTCTTCAGCCGTTCATAGTAGTTGCCCACGAGCCACCGGTAATCGTCGCCGTTCTGCTTGGCGCCCAGTACGACCAGTTGCGCCAGGAACGGTTTGAAGTGCTGGCGATCACGCTGCTTGACCAGGCTGCGGCTGATGTATCCGTCCGGCTGCTGGCGGTCCAAAAACAGCTTGAGGTTGGAAAAGCAGTATGGCCAGACGCCATAATACGAGAGATACAGATTCTCGAAATACAAATCCCAGTCATAAAATTCGTTGTAGGGATATCCGGTAAGGAGTTTCTCGCGGGAGCCGGGAAACGTTCGCAGGCCGCGGGTGCGGATGTCGGAATTGGTTTTCCGCAGACGGACTAGAAACTCAGTCCACGCCACTGGGCCGATCGACTTTTGCAGGGCTAATGTCGCCGCCGACGGATGGGCGGATGGGGTGGAATCGGCAATTTGGCCGAAGCTCATCCGGCCCGTCGCGGCCACGGCGGCGAGTGATGCGCTGGTGCAAAGAAAATCACGGCGTGTGATCAACATGCGTGCCTCCTAAGACATGGAGCCGAAGGAAAGAAACGAGACGAGCATTATTCCTCCGCCCATCCCTCGTCGCCGATCAGTTTCACGAATCGGCAGCCGCAGATGTCGTGGCTTACGAGCTTGTCGCCCACGCGCTGCACTTCAACAAGCATCTGTTCGTCGGCGGGTCCCACGGGCAGAACGGCGATGCCGCCGTCGGATAATTGGGTCTTCAATAATCGCTCGGGAACGGCCGGCGCGCCGGCGGCGATCAGAATGCGGTCGAACGGGGCGGCCTCCGGCCAGCCTTTGGTGCCGTCGCCGAATCTGAAATGCGCGTTGCGAATATCCAGCGCCAGCAATTTCTCAAACGCCTCATCCAACAGCGGTTTCACACGCTCGATGGAATAAACCTCGCGCGCCAGCTTGCACAGGATGGCCGTGTGATAGCCGCTGCCCGTTCCGATCTCCAGGACCTTGTTCTGGGGCGTCACCTGAAGTCGGACCGTCATCAGGGCCACCATGTATGGCTGAGAGATGGTCTGGCCATGGCCGATGGGGGCCGCGCGGTCGGCATAGGCGGCCTCCCTGGAATCGGCCAGGAAGAATTTCTCGCGCGGCACGGCACGCATGGCCGCGAGCACCCGTTCATTTCCAATGCCGCGCTCGATGATCTGCTGGCGGATCATTTTCTCCTGCAGCTCCTGCGGCGTCATTTCACCAACTTGACTCATGCTGATATTCTATCCCATTATGGCCGCGAAGCATAAGCCGCCGATTCAGAACCCCCTGGCGCGGAACAAACCCCACGGCGGCGCCGTGGGCGTTCCGGGAAGGTCAATAGGATTCGAAATGACTTCTAAGCCGCCGATTGTGACCCTCACTTCCGACTTCGGATTGTCCGATCCGTACGTGGCTTGCATGAAGGCCGCCATCCTTCGGTATTGCCCCGATGCGGTGCTGATCGACGTCACTCATAACGTCCCGCGGCAGGACATCCTTTGCGGCTCGATTTCGCTGGAACGGGCCATCGACGGATTTGGGCCGGGCGCCGTCCATTTGGCCGTGGTCGATCCCGGCGTCGGCGGCCCTCGCCGAATACTTTTGGCCCAAATCCGCGGAAGTTTCATCGTCTGCCCCGACAACGGGCTGATTAGCTGGGCCTGGCATCGCCTGGGGCCGGGAACGGCCAGCGAACTCATCTGGCGGCCGGCGCGAAAAGCCGCCGATACCTTTCACGGCCGCGACATCATGGCACCCGTCGCCGGCATGCTGGCTTCGGGTGAATCTCCCGACGGACTCAGCCGCCAAATCGATCTTCCGGTCCTTTTGGATATTGCGCCCGTTCGTCCCCCGGCCAAGTCCGGACAAATCATCCACATCGACCATTTCGGCAACGCCACGACCAACGTCGCCCGCGAATCCTTGCGATCCATGCACAAGCTGAGCGTGCGCGTCGGACGCAAGCAAGTGGGGCGGTTCAAGCGCACTTATATTGACGCCGCTCCCGGCTGCCCCTTGGCGTTGTTCGGCAGCTCCGGCCTGCTGGAAATCGCGGTCCGAGACGGCTCGGCCGCCAAGCAGCTCGGCCTGCGGGTGGGCGATCCCGTGGTGATTAAATGAAAATCACGAAATTAGGAAGAAGAATCTCACGCAGAGGCGCAAAGGCGCAGAGAAGAAAATTCCATTGTTTTCTTTGCGCCTTTGCGCTTCTGCGTGAACTCTGGTTTCTTCGAGCCGGCAAATGACCACGCAGCGCCTCCGCCAACTCGACCGGCAGCATATCTGGCATCCCTTCACCCACATGCGGCAATGGCTGGCGGAAGACCAACTCGTCATCACCGATGCCGAGGGAATGCACCTGATCGACAGCGATGGCAACCGTTATCTCGACGGCGTATCCAGCCTCTGGTGCAACATCCATGGCCATCGCGTGCCTGAAATCGACAACGCCATCCGCGCCCAACTCGATCGAGTCGCCCACACCACCATGCTCGGCCTGGCCAGCGAACCCGGCATCATTCTGGCCGACCGGCTGATGCGCCTCGTTCCGCCCGGGCTGAGCAAAATCTTCTACAGCGACGCGGGCGCGACCGCCAACGAAATCGCGTTCAAGCTGGCGGTTCAGTATTGGCATAACCTGGGCCGTGGCGGGAAAAACGAGTTCGTCGGCTTCGCCGACGCCTACCACGGCGACACGGTCGGCGCGATGTCGGTGGGGCGGATGCCCGCGTTTCATCAGCCCTATTTTCCGATGCTGTTCAAGGTCCATTTCGCGCCGTCGCCGAACGTCTATCGTGGCAAAACGCCGGCGGATTGCCTTTGGGAACTGGAGCGGATTCTGGATCAGCACGGCAAAAGAATCGCGGCGGTCTGCATCGAGCCGATCGTGCAGGGAGCGGGGGGGATCATCGTCCAGCCGGCGGGGTTTCTGGCCGGCGTGCGGAAGCTCTGCGACCAATTCGATGTTTTGCTGATTGCCGACGAAGTGGCCGTGGGCTTTGGCCGCACGGGCAAACTCTTCGCCTGCGAGCACGAAAACGTCTCGCCCGACCTGATGTGCGTCGGCAAAGGAATCACCGGCGGATATCTGCCCCTGGCCGCCACGTTGGCCACGCAACAAATCTTCGACGCCTTCCTCGGCGAGCCGTGGGAGGGCAAGACTTTTTTCCACGGCCATACCTATACCGGCAACCCCCTCGCCTGCGCCGCCGCCGTCGCATCGCTCGATTTATTCGAGAAAACCAGGCTCGTTGATTCCGTCCAACGAAAATCCGAACGGCTCGCGCGGATGCTGGACGAGCTTCGCCCATTGCCACACGTCGGGGACATCCGGCAAAAAGGATTCATGGTCGGCATCGAATTGGTGGCCGACAAGAGATCAAAAGAGCCGTTCGATCCGCGCCGGCGTGAAGGGGCGGCCGTTTGCGCGCGCATCCGAAAGCACGGCGTAATACTCCGCCCCCTCGACGACGTGATCGTCCTGATGCCGCCCCTGGCCATGGAGATCGACGATTTGAACCGGATCGTGACGGCGCTGACGGAGGAGATTGCGGGGATTGCTGTTCTTTGACCGCTCGACAGCGCCTTTTCCCCTCGCGGCAGAGGGCCAGGGTGAGGGGCGAGCGAAAAGGAGCGAGTTCAGGTTACTCGGCGGTGACCGTGATTCTCGCATCCCCCGGAAAAGCATCTCGATAACGGATCACCAAACTCCGCTTCGGCCGCGGGGCGGCGGGGGCCGGCATCAATTCTTCCAACACCGCCGGCGTGCGCGGATGCTCCGTCCATTCCGGAATCTCGGTCTGGCGCGGGCTGTCGTCGGAATATCTTTGCATCTCGCGGACCGCCGCGATCTGATCGCCGAGCGCCGTTCCGTAATTCTGGCTGCGCATTCCACCATTCTGGTGAATCGTGCCGGCGATCGTCGCCAAGCTCACGAGCAATGCCGCGGCGTACAAACCAAGGATCCCTCGAAGCCAAACCGTTGAACCAATCCATTTCCTCACCGAATCAGCCGGCAGGAACGCGAATGCGGCAAACTCGATCCACGCCGCGTTGAAATAGTGCGGCCCGTCGTAAGCGTGCAGCGGGCCGTACAACGCGCATTGAAAAATCACCGCCACCCACGCAACGGTAAAGACATGATCGATAGCGGAGGCCTTGGGGCATCTCCGAATCACTCGCCACACACGCGGGATGGCCAGGATCATTCCGGCCCACGCCGCCGGATATGCCAGCATGGTGATCCACTGCGCCGCGCGCAAAATTCCCGGCTCGCCGTGTCGCCAGCCATCTCCGAGAACGTTTTGCAATCCCGCCGTGCTGAGATGGTGCGCGCCGAGCAGGGGATAGAACCATCCCAACCACTGCGAGGTTCCGCCGGGAACGTTGGGCGCGTAGTTGTGCAAGAGGAAGCTCCAGTATGGCCAGGAGACGGCGAGCAGCGCCGTCATTATGGCCCCGATGCTCCAATTGAATCGCCAGAGTGATCGGAATTCTACGAAGGCCAGATGGGCTGCGATGGCCGCCACCAGCGGGATGGCCATGAAATGGACGAGCAGGAGAAGTCCGCCGGACAGAACGGCCAGCCGCAGCGGCCATGCCCGCCGCGTCAGCAGGAAGTCCGCGTATGCCGCCAGCATCATTGCCGACAGGGGGATGCACAGGCTGTTGTCCCAAAGCTGGCGGGCGTACAGCCATAGCCATGGCGAGAGCATGGCGCAAACGCCCAGCCAGCTCGAGAAGCGCAAAGTTCTGCAAAGCCAGGCGAGGGCGACCGCGTTAATCGCCGCCGCGCCGCCCGCGCGGATGGCCAGCATCAGCACCGGATCACGTGTAAAACCAAGGAATATCTGGTCGATCCACACCGCCAGCGGGCCATACCGGGCGCCCCGCGTTCCCAGCAGCCCATAAGCCGCCGGAGTGAACGGCAACCTGATCCTCCAAACAAAACACGGTGCCGCATTTTGTCGGATGGCCATCTCCATGATGAGCGGCTCATCGTAAATCCACGGCCCATCGCCCGGCCAAAACGTCGTACCCGCCACTATCGCCGCCAGGGCGATTGCCGGCCAATTCACGCGCGATATGGGTCGGATGGAGCGCTTCAGTCTCCGGAAAATTCTATCGGCAATAAAGATTCAGAGAAGGGCTGGAGTCAAAATCTCCAAATGATACAATTGGCGTGGAGATGAGGTGCTCGATGCGGGATTCCAAAGGCAAGGGCGCAAAAGAGTCTGGCTATAGCCGTCGGCGGTTTTTGCAAGGGGTGGGCGTTGCCGGCGTCGGCGCTTTGGTGGCCGAGCATCCGTTGCTGCGCGCCGCCGAAGCCCCATCGCCATTGCCCGATGCGACCGACCGGGCGATCAGCGGCAACATTGAAATCGTTCTGACCATCAACGGCCAGCCCCGCAAAGTCACCGTCGAGCCGCGCACTACGCTCCTCAACGCCCTTCGCAACAACATGGACCCGCCGATCACCGGCCCCAAGCTCGTCTGCGACATGGGCACCTGCGGCGGATGCACGGTGCTGCTGGATGACAAGCCGGTGTACGGGTGCCTGCAATTGGCGATCGACGTCGTGGGAAAGAAGATCACGACCGTCGAGGGCATCGGCACGCCAGAGCGACTCAGTCCGGTCCAGGCGGCGTTTGGGGAACATGATGCCATGATGTGCGGCTTCTGCACCGACGGATTCGTGACCTCGATTACCGGATTGCTCAAGGCCAATCCCAATCCAACGGAGCAGGAAGTCCGCGAGGCCTGCAAGGGGAACTTCTGCCGCTGCGGCACTTATCCCCGGATTTTCCAGGCCGCGTTGGAGGCCGCCAAGGCGCGATAGGGAGGACGAAATGGCCGCGACCAAACCATCAACCGCAACCAAGCCGGCAGCCCCGGCGCCCCTGACCTGGGGTCCGACCGGCAAACATCGTTTGCTGAACACGCGCCTGCCGCGCGTGGATTTTCCGTACAAGACAACCGGCACGGCGATTTATTCGCACGACGTGAAGGTCCCGGGAATGCTGCACGGCCGGATTCTCCGCTCGCCCTACGCCCACGCCAAAATAACCTCCCTGGATTTGTCGCCCGCACAAAAGATTCCCGGCGTGAAGGCGGTTGTCGCGCGGGTGAACGCCGGTGCAACGCTTCGCTTTGAAGGCGATCCGATCGCCGCCGTTGCCGCCACTACGCCCGAAATCGCCGACGACGCCATCCACGCCATCGACGTGAAATACGACGTTCTCCCGCACGCCGTGACCGCGGAAGATGCCATCAAGCCCGACGCGTCGCCCGTTTTTCCCAATGACCAGTCCGTTGAAAATAATATCCGCCATGCCAACGAGCGGGGAGACGCCGATTCCGTCGCCGATGCGCTCAAGTCAGCGGACGTCGTCGTCGAGGCGGAATACCGCACGCCGACCTTGCACCACTGTTGCCTGGAAACGCACGTGGTTGTCGTGGACTACAACGGCGGCGATTCCGCGACGGTTTACTGTTCCAATCAGGGCACGTTTTCCTTCCCCGGCGATGCGGCGAAAGCGCTGGGGCTCAAGCGGAGCAACGTCACCGGCGTCGTGCATCACATGGGGGGTGGGTTCGGATCCAAAATGGGCATCGGCATCGAAGGCCGGCTGGCATGCGAACTGTCCAAACAACTGCGAGCCCCCGTCAAGATAGCGCTGGAGCGGCGAGATGAATTTTTGATGGCCGGCAATGGACCGGGAAGCTGGCAGAAATTCCGCGCCGGCGCGACCAGGGACGGAAAATTGGCCGCCGTGCACGTCGAGCAATACGGCCTGGGCGGGATTGGAAGAGGCGGTCTCGCCGACCAACCTTACCTTTATCATGCGGGCGTCGTTTACCGCACCGGCGGCGCGATCCACACCAATGAGGACTCCGCCCGTCCTCTGCGCGCTCCCGGCCATCCCCCGGCCTGCTTCGCCATGGAATCGCTCATGGACGAATTGGCCTACAAGCTCGGCATGGACCCCGTCGAATTTCGGAAAAAAAATCTCACCGACGACGCCCATCTCCGTCAACTCGATCGCGGCGCCAAGGAAATCGGCTGGATTCGCCGAAGCGGAACTCCCGGGGCGACTCCCGGTCCCCTGAAGCGCGGCTTCGGCTGCGCCTGCGGCGATTGGAACGGCGGCGGGGGGCCTCAGTGCGTCGTCGATCTCAAGATCGCGCAAGACGGGGCCGTGAACGTTTCCAGCGGCTCACAGGACCTCGGCACCGGAACCCGCACGTACATGGTTGCCATCGTTGCCGAGGAACTCGGCCTGGCGATGAGCGATGTCAAGGAAGAAATCGGCGATACCCGGCTCGGCAACGCGAATTTGTCGGGCGGTTCGACGACCGCCGGGTCACTGTCGCCCGCCGTCAAGGTCGCCGCCCTCGACGCCAAGTCCGAAATCGCCAGGCTCGTCGCGCCCCTCCTCGGCGCTAAGCCTGAGGATCTCGTTTTCGCCGATCGAAAAGTGAGCGCCAACGGCAAGAGCCTCACTTGGGCCCAGGCCTGCGCCGCGTTACCCTCCGGCGGCATCGCCGTCCGTGGCCAATGGAAGCCCGGCCTCTCCTCCGGCGGAGCACACGGAGCTTGCTTTGCCGAAGTCGAAGTCGATACCGAAACCGGGCACGTTCAGGTCATCCGCATACTCGATGTCCAGGATTGCGGTTTTCCCCTGAACCGTCTGGCCGTCGAGAGCCAAATCAACGGCGGCATGGTTCAGGGCATTGGAATGGCGCTGCTGGAAGGCCGCGTCATGGATGCCAAGCTCGGCGTCATGGTCAATTCCAGCTTCATGGATTACAAAATGCCCGGCTGCCTGGAAATGCCGGAGGAAATGCTGCCGCTGATCGACGACGACGATCCCCGGCAGCAAGTCGTGGGCGTCGGCGAGCCTCCCTCCATACCGCCCGCCGCCGCCATCGCCAACGCCGTCTTCAACGCCTGCGGCGTGCGCGTCCGCCAATTGCCCATCACTCCCGACAAGATTCTCATGGGTCTGGCTGAGAAGGGGGCACTATCATGAAGCAATTCGAATGGGCCAACGCCACCACCGTGGCATCGGCCGTCAAGCTCCTGGCCGAAGTCTCCGCCGACGACGAAAGCGAATCGGCTCGACCGATGTCCGGCGGCCAGGATTTGCTTACCACCATGAAGGAGCGAATCCTGGTTCCCAAGCGGGTGGTAAATCTCAAAACCATCCAGGGCCTCGACGGCATCGACGGCGATGCCTCCAAAGGTTTGACAATCGGCGCGCTCGCCAGGCTTAGTGAAATCGAAACGCATCCCGAAATCACCAAGAACTTTCCCGGCCTCGCCCAGGCCGCCCACTCCATCGCCACCGTCCAACTGCGCAACGTCGCCACCATCGGCGGAAATCTCTGCCAGCGGCCGCGATGCTGGTACTTCCGCCTTCCTCATATCGTCTGCCTCAAGAAAGGCGGCGATACCTGCTATTCCGAAAAGGGCGAAAATAAGTACAACGCGATCCTCGGCGGCGGGCCGTCCTTCATCGTCCACCCGTCCGATCTGGGCACGATGCTGACCGCACTCGACGCGACCATTACCATCAACGGCCCCAAAGGCCCGCGCGACGTTCCCATTGGAAAATTCTTCACCCTGCCCAGCGACAACGCTTCGGTCGAAAACGTCCTGGCCGACGCCGAAATCGTCACGCAGATTCAAATCCCCGCCTCGGCATTCGCGGCGCATTCGACGTATCTGAAATTCAAGGAACGTTCATCGTTGGATTTCGCCATGGTTGCCGCGGCCGCGGCGGTTGATCTGGCTCCGGACCAGACCGTCCGGCAGGCCCGCCTCGTCCTGGGCGCGGTCGCGCCGATTCCCTGGCGGGTTCCCACGGCCGAGGCCGCCCTCATCGGCAAGCCGCTCAATGACGCTGCCATCAACGCCGCCGCCGAAATCGCCCTCGACGGCGCCAAGCCCCTTGAAAAGAACGCATATAAGATTCCCTTGGCCAAGACCCTTGTGCGCCGGGCGCTGAACAGCCTCAAGACCGCCTGATGTTGTCCGTGGAGTATGCCATGAACGAGCCAACCGAACCCCTCCCCGTGATACAAACCCCGTTTTGCGGGGATTTGCGCTCGAAAAAGTTCTTCCTGTCCGACCAGATCGCCGCCTTTGCCGAGGATTATTTGGACGCCAGCCGCCATTGCTGGTGCTATCATACTCAGCAGGTGGTGGGGCCCGATGGCAACATCGTGATGCCCGAACGCTGCGTACCCGGCCGGGGCTGCTATCGCTCCGCCCTCGATCAGAGACCGCCGCGATAAAATCCGAAACTGCGAAATACGAACAGACTGGTCCACTGAGAGCACAGAGGACACAGAGAACACAGAGACAGGACTGCACATTCAGTATCCCTCTGAGATCTCTGTGTCAGCCTTTGTTGTTAGAAGCAGTAAAACCCTCATCGGCATCGCAGCAACGACATGATGGCGAACGCCGTGCCGTACGGCTTGTGATAATCCCACATCGGGTAATCCCACCATGAGCCGTCCGGCTCCTGCAGCGGAAGGATCACGTTCATGAGCTGCGGGCCATATTGGCGCTTGGCGTCGGCGCCGAGGCTTTCGATCAGGCGGGCCGCGTAGTAGTGGTCGAAGTAATAGTAATATCCGGAAACCTGATACAGCGTGGTGTGCGGGTACGGCCGTTTGCGGCCGTTCTCCAATGCGGCGTGCTCGCGGAAGAACGTGTCCAGACCCTGCCGGCAGCCGGCGTCGTCCAATTTGGGCGATCCCCAGAGCCGCAGGGCATAATCCACCGCCACGGCGCGGCCGGCGCTGCCGCGAACCGTATTGGCCGGCAGCAGGGGCATGTATTTGTAGTCCGTTCCGTACAGGCACGCGCCGTTGGGAAGCCGCATTTCGTTCAGCCGGCGCATTCCGCGCGTCACGACATCCGGCAGGTAGTTGAACCCGTTTTGTTTCGCCTCGTAGAGCGCCACCAGCCCCGCCGCGGTGCCAAAGCTGGTCGGCCCGCCCGCCGGCTTCTGCGCGCCCGCCTCGAAGTCATAATAGTCCCACCCGCCGATGTACGTTTCGTATCGCTCCATCCGGTCCAGATTGAAGTTGATCGCGTCCCGGATCGGCGCTTCGCCGTTGGTCTTGGATTCCAGCGACAGCGCCTCGATGACGTACGCGTGGGCCCAGACGTTGTACAGAAGCTCCGGATCGGCGCGGCGAACGTCGGAATTGTTAACCAGGTATTCCACCCCGCGGTCGTGGGCCTCGTGTTCGCCCGCTTCCCGCAGCGCCATGACGCACAACGCCGTGACCGCCACGCGAAACGCATCGTGCGATCCCGGCACACTGACCACCACTTCGTTCCCATGCGAAACCGTTCCGGTTCCCCACGATCCGTCCTTGTTCTGGCTCGATTCCAGGAACGCGACGCCGTCGGCGATGGCCCGATCTACCGGCCGCGCGTAAATCGCTTCCGACGGCGCGGCGGTCGGCCGAGCCGCCGTTGCGGCCGGGCCCGACCTCGACGCGGCGGAACAGCCTGCAAGAATTCCCGCCAATAGAATCGAAACGATTCGCATCGATCGCCTCGCCATGATTGAGCTATTGACCGCCGCCCGGCCGTTTGGCTTGAGTGAGCACCGTGTCGCCTTCGGCCAGCCCGGATTTGATCTCGACGTCCTGGCCATCCGACGCGCCCGTCACGACCCGCCGGGCCTCCTCCTCGTTCGATCCGGGCGGGCTCGTCCAGACCTTGCCCCGCCAGACCGCCGTCGCCGGCACGAGCAACACGCCTTTGTGCAGTCCCGCGCTGAGATTCACATCGGCGGAAAAACCGGGCGCCAGGCGCGGATCAACGGTCGGGAGATCGACGACGACGTTGAAGATCTGCTGGGGACCCTGGGCTTCGGTGACGACCGGCGGCGGCTCGCAAATTCCGTCGTAGGTGAGATCGGGCATCGCCACCGGCGCAACGCTGACTTTCGTGCCGGGCCGGAAATAACCCACCTCGTTCTCCGGACACTGCGCCGCCAGACGCAGTTTACCCGGGCTGTACACGGTCAAAAGCACTTGATCCGCCTGTGCCTTTTGCCCGGGCGCCAGCACGTCGGGTTCGATTGCGTGCCATGCCTGGTGATCGAAGTTCCCATAGACCACCACGCCGTCGATCGCCGATGAGACCGTGAAGAACCCGCGGTCGCGCTTGAGCAGGTCGAGATGTTTCTGCGTTTCGTCCGCGGCGGCGCGGGCGGCGACAAGACTGGTCTGGCGCAGCTCGCGCGCCTGCGTCTGGGACGCACCCAACTGGGCAATCCCCACCGTCTGAACGTTGACGTTGTTCGACATCTGCTCGCGCTGAACCGGGGCCTCGAATTGCGTGTACCGGTCCAACTCGCCATGGTTGACCTTCGAGAACTGCGTCTCCAGATCGAGCTCGCGCACCGCCCGCTTCATGACGATGTCCGCCGTTTCGTTGGTCAGGTCCTCCGATTTGTACATCTTCCTCAACTCGTTCAGCTCGTCCTGGGCGCTTTCAACACGGAAGTCCGCCGTGCGGGCGTTCATCGATCTCATCAGCGACAGGATTTGGCCGTCGACGTCGTCCCAGCGTTTCAGCTCCGTCTGGGCATCGACGAGCTGCTCCTTGGCGTCGGCCATGGCCACGCCGTCCGACTGCTGGTCCAGGTTGGCATCCGCCTGCGCTTTGGTCAGGTTGGCCTGGGCGATCCGCAGATCGTTGGCCGCCGCCGCGATGGCTGCGTCGATCTTGTCCGTCTCCAGTTCCAGCAAGACGTCGCCCCGGCTCACTTTCGTGCCGTCGGCGATGGCGTGCTTGATGATGAGCTCGTCGTGAAACAGCCGCGGATTCAGCCGAACCGCAAACGGCCCGGCCGGCTCGAAGACGCCCTTGAAATCCAGATCGAGCCGCAAATCTCCCCGGCGCACGACCGTGGTTTTGCCGGCATTGGCTTGACCGGCGGAGACATTGGTCGTCGGCGCCGTGGACGGCGGATCGGCCGCGCCCCGCAAGCCGGAGGCAAGCCAAACCGCCGCGCCGACTCCGCAAACCATCGCCAACCTGCCCCAGCCCCGACCGAAAACCGCAACGCTGTTCATGGGAACCTCCAATGGACAAGCCACAACTGAGACCTATGGCATCTTGACCAAGCGCCGTAGCACCGCATGTACATGCGGGGCTTCGGGCCGCTAAGTATAATTCGTCCGACGTTACAGTGCAGAGTTTCACAAAACGGGTGGCCGATGCACCTCGCTGAGCCGAGCCTGGCTAATTCGGCAAAGTTAACTCAAATAGCTTCCAAGCACCAGGAGTCGAAAGCTGGTCAGCAGTCATGATGGGCTTCGCGAGGCCCTTCAAGTATAACACTTGCCCATGCCCGCTGAATCCAGCAAAGTCTGGCCCCATGTCTCTGTCGGAAAACTCTTGGGAAGCCAGAGTCGTGGGGTGATCCGGCGCATCCGGCCTCAAGAGGAGCAAATTTATAACTCCCGAACTCTTGTCCGCGTCTTTCCATCTGCATTTATAAACAACTATCCTTGCTTCGTCGGCAGAACAAACCAACTCAGAATAATCTGAGGCAATCATCCGCACCTCGGACCCGCTTTTTCCAAGATTTATCACGGCAAGCCAACATTGGCGGGCGAAATGAGGTCCTTTCACCACAGTAAGAAACCACAACTCATTCCTTTTGGGCAGATATTGTGCCGCATGGCACTCAATGGGCTTACCCTTGAACTTCAGCGGGAACGTTCGCAGAGAAATGCGATTGCCATCCCGATACTCTCGAACGTCGATGAATCCCCACCCTTTGTCTTGTGATTGATTAACGACCCATACACTGCCCGCGCCGCTTGTGGCGGCAAGCAGCCCGTTGCCCGCGGTCCAGGGAAACTTATCGACGATCTGAGCCTCCGTGTCGCCCGGTTTACAGCGAGAGACAACAAAGTAGTCTCTTGCTTCCTGCGCCACCTGCTGCCGTCGGTCTAACGCAGCGAAGGCGGCTTTCCCCCTTACTCCCGCCGTGCCATCTTCTATCACGTATATCATCTGGCCGTTCTCGTCCCACGTCAGATCTCTAATCTGCCGGGCTTCGTAAACCTCTTCTTTCGGTGGCGCCAAAATCGACTCCGCTTGGGTTTGCCGATCCATGATGACAACGCGGTCCCCATTGGCGCCGTCGAAGCACATAAAGGCATCGCGGCTCTTAGCCGGCGACAGGCGGATCATCTGATTACTGTAATCTTGGGGCTGCGGGATGGGTACCATTCCTTCCAGGACGCCCCGATAAAACACCTGAGACTCAATTGGCTCCAGATTGGAAGCGCGTGCTCCAACAACGAAACAGGCAAAGCATATTGCAATAGAAAGCGCACAGCTCCCAAGGACCAATTTGCAGGTGGTTCTCAATAGCATGAGATGGACCTCTCTTTCCGACCGGACGCCGGTTGCCCCCATTTGCCGATCGTGCCATAACTGTTGCGATGCAAGCAGGTTGCGCATTCATCGCCCCAAGTGGATGCCTTTGCTCGCCGTTGCCATCATTAGGACGCAATCGAATTGCGCGAATTGCGGCAAAAACCACCCCGATGGCGCCCCATACCCATGCCGGGCATTTGCACTTCCAATTTCCTTTGCGCCAAGAGCGTTAGTGGGCTTCAAGGAGGTGCCGGAGGCTTACACGGCGATTTTCGCGTTGACCGCCGCGGGTTGTCATGCCACACTATAATATCGCGGCTTACCGAGGATTTCCATGGTGCGTGTCGCCACGAACGAGGCTCAGGCCCATCTTGCGGAGTTGGTCTTGCGCGCCAGCCGGGGTGAGACAATCCTCATCACGGAAAGGGGGCAACCTATGGCAAAGCTGATTCCGGCTGGAGCAACCCCGCAGCTATCCATGAGTCAGGAGCAGACGATTCTCGCTCTGCGCGACATCCGTTCTCGCACCACATTGGCTCCGGGTCAAACGCTCAAGGAATTGATTCGGGAAGGCAGAAAGTATTGAGACTGGTGATCGACGCCTCCGTTGCCTTGCCCTGGTTCTTCGCTGACGAGAGGAGCGACGAATCGGATCGCGTCTTGGGGGAAGTCTATCGTGACGGCGCCAATGTCCCTGTCCTGTGGCCGATCGAAGTGGGCAACGCACTGACCGCGGGCTTGCGCCGTCGGCGTCTCAGTGAAGCTGACTGGATCAAAAGCCTTGCGGCGCTGGGTGGTATTCCTATTACAGTGGAACCGTTGGATCATTTGCGAGCCCTTTCCAGCGTGCCGCCCCTGACCCAGAAGTACAACCTCACCTTCTATGACGCGATGTATCTCGAACTGGCAATGCGGCTGGCCCTTCCCCTCGCCACGTTCGATTCCGAATTAGTGCGGGCCGCCCGCTCAGCAAACGTACGGTTGTGGAGCGGCTCTTAGCCCGGAGCGTCCATCAACTCGGATTTTGCTTGGTGCCCCGCACTGGCCCTTCGGTTGAACTGCCCCATGAACCGCCGCCTACTTGCCAACCAGCGGCTCACGATAGAATTCGATCATCTTCAACAATCCCTCCCGCCGCGGCACCACCGGGCTCCATCCCAAAATCTGGCGGGCCCGCGAAATGTCCGGGCAACGCACGCGCGGATCGTCCGGCGGCATCGGATGGAACGTGATCTGGCTCGTGCTCTGGGGGAGCATGGCCAGAATATCCTGGGCGATCTGTAGGATCGTGATCTCCTCGGGGTTGCCGAGATTAATCGGCTCGCAGAAATCGGATTCCATCGTCAGATTGATTCCCCGGATCAGATCGCTCACGTAACACAGGCTGCGCGTCTGGCTTCCGGTCCCAAACACGGTCAGCGGCTCACTGCGCAGCGCCTGGCGGATGAAGCTGATGACCACCCGACCATCGTACGGGTCCATGCGCGGGCCGTAGGTGTTGAAGATGCGGATGATCCGCGTATCGAGCTTCCGCTCGCGGCTGTACCCCATCGTGCAGGCCTCGCCGAATCGCTTGGCCTCATCGTACATGCTCCGCAGGCCGATGGGGTTTACGTTTCCCCAGTAATCCTCCCGCTGCGGATGGACTGCCGGGTCGCCGTAGCATTCGCTGGTGCTGGCCATCAGGAAACGCGCGTTCTTGGCCTCCGCCATCTCCAGCAGGTTCCACGTTCCCTGGCTGTTCACCTTCAGCGTCGCCACCTGATGCTGGACGTACCCGATCGGGCTGGCCGGCGAGGCCAGGTGGTAGATTCGGTCCAGGCTCCCGTCGATTTTCACGCCCTGGATGACGTCCGCCTGGATGAACGTGAAGCGCGCGTTGCCGCGCAGGTGCGCAATGTTCTGGGGCTTGCCGGTGATGAAGTTATCGACGCCGACGATCTCGTGCCCCTGATCCAGGAGATAATCCGTCAGGTGCGAACCGAGAAATCCGGCGGCGCCGGAGATTAAAACACGCATATCTCAAATCAGTACTGGATATCCATCACCTCGAGGTCCACGAGGCGCCATGGCGGCGGGAAATCGGAATCGATCCGTCCGGTTCCTTCCCAGGTGACGTAATAACCGTTGTTGTAGGTCGGGCCGTAATCGCTGCTGGACCTGACGTTCCCATACACGCCCACGCGCGTCACGTCGCGCGCCGAGTCGTAATAGGCTTCAAAATGCACCTTCTCATCGAATCGCGCCGTCTTTGGATACGTCAGCTTCTTGGTGACCAGCTCTTGACTCTGCGGCGCCAAATCCATCTTCCAGGTGTCCGGCACGTTGATCGACGAGATGCTCCGGGCGTCGCTGGCGCGACCGGTGGGGCCGTTGATGCCCGCCGAAGGCCCGGCGCCGGCGCAGCTCGCCAGCAAGATCAAACCCAGGATTCCCGCCAATCGCGTCATCGAGATTCCCTCTTGTTCAAATCAATCGGAAAACCGGGAACGAATGATGGTCAGGACCGCCTTGATCCCGTCTTTCCAGGTAATTTTCTTGCCCTCTTCATAGCTGCGGCCATAATACGCAACCCCCACCTCGTAAATCCGCAGCCGCGGCCGGAACTTGGCGATCTTCGCCGTCACCTCCGGCTCGAAGCCGAACCGATTGCATCTCAATTTAATCCCATCCAGCACCGATTTGCGGAATACCTTGTAGCAAACCTCCATGTCCGTCAGGTTCAGATTGGTGAACATGTTGCTAAACGCCGTCAAAAATTTGTTCCCCATCGTGTGCCAGAAATACAACACCCGATGCGGTTCGCCGATAAACCGGCTTCCATAAACCACGTCGGCTTTGTCATCGGCGATCGGCTGCAAAAGACGCGGGTAATCTCTGGGATCATATTCCAGATCGGCATCCTGGATCAGCACCACGTCTCCCGCCGCGTGCTTGAACCCGTCTCGCAGGGCCGCGCCTTTGCCTTCGTTCACCGGCTTGTGAAAAACCCGAATCTCCGTGTCGGGGAAAAGGTCCTTCAACTGGTCCAGCTTCTTGGCCGTCCCATCGGTGGAGCAATCGTTCACAATGATCAGTTCCCGCACCAGCCCCTTCGGCAGCGGGGCCGCCACCACCAGTCCCACCAGACGTTGGATCGTCGTCTCCTCGTTGTAAACCGGAATGACGATGGAAACCTTTGTGATGACGACGGCCGGCCTGCGCAACGGGTCATCAGGAGAGACTCCGGCCAGCGTCGCGGCCGCATTCGCCTGCGGTTCAAGCCTTTGGGCTTCCATCGTCATTGTGTCACAAGCCATTTGTCAAAGCGCAGTTGAATCCTACAGACCTTCGGCTAAAACTCAATCGGCGCTTTTCGCGGCGTCCGCCACGTCCGAATAAAAATAACATTTACAACGGCTGCTTTTAGAAGCTCTAGCCACACGAAACTGCCGCCGAAGGCGTGCTAAAACCACGGGCTGTCAGGGTCCGACACGGCGGCCGGCGATGAAGACGTGTTCGATCTGCCGGGGGCTGATTGTGTAGAGCAGGGCGGAGATTTGTTGCTGCGGGGGCAGTTCGGCGATCCACTTCAGAGGGCGGACGACCAGGCAGTCAGCGTCGAAACCGACTTCCAGGGATCCGACCCGATCTGCCATGCCCAAGGCATCCGCGGCGCCGGCCGTCAGCAACCACCAGGCTTCGGCAGGGGCCGGAGTCTGGGTGGGGGATCGCGGCATGGAGCGGACCTTGATGGCCTTGACGGTTTGCAAAGCCTCAACGGCGACGCGCGGCATGAACGGCTCGAAACCGCCGGCGACGCTGCTGCCGAGGGCCAGGCGAATGCCATCGGCACGGTGGGCCACGTAATCCATCAATCCGCTCTCGCGAAAGAGATTGGCGGTGGGGCAATGGATGAGCGCGGCCCCACGGTCAGCGACGCGGCGGAGTTGTTCATGGCCCAGAAATATCCCGTGGGCCATCAAGGACCTCCGGGTGAACAACCCAAACTCCAGGAAGACGTCGACTTCATCGACCTGTTCGGGGAACCTCTCGCGGAGCACGGTCAACTCTTCCAAAGACTCGGCGATATGGGTCTGAACGTGACATTTGAGCATCTCGGCCAGGGCGGCGGCGCCGCGCATGAGCCTCTCGCTGCAACGGATGGAAGCCCTGGGACTGAAGGCGTAGCGGAGGCGGCCGTTCTCGGCCCCGTGCCATTTGGCGGCCAGGTTCCGGGAGGCGTCGAGAGCTTCGTCGGCGATCTGACGGAGCGGTTTCGGCGTGTCGACGTCATGAAGGGTCATGCCATAGATGGCGCGCAGTCCACGCCGCGCGAAGATCGCGAAAGAACTGTCCACCTCCTGGGCAAAGGAACTACCGAAAGCGGCCACGGTGGTGGTGCCGTTGGCGATGACGCCGGTGGTGAACTCTTCGGCCAGGCGCTGGGCCGTGGCCGGGTCTTGGAAACGTTCCTCGGCCGGGAAGCCGATTTTCTGCTGCCAATCAAAGAGTGAAAGCCCGTCAATCCCGCGGCGGTCCCATTGAGGAAGATGAAGATGAGCATCGATGAACCCGGGCAGAATCCAGCAGCCCTCGTCACCAATTTCGTCGCGGACTCCAGGGGCCTGGGCGCCGATCTCGGCGATATGGCCATCATCGCCGATGCGGAGCATGGCGCCGGGGGTTACCTGACAGTCAACGACCGAACGGGGCCGCAGAAGCGTACCGCGAAGCGTTTGCATGGCCGCAAATTTAGCGTGGGGGACCATACCGGGTCAAACAATGTCCGATTCGCAGTCGGGCTTGGGTGTGCCCAAAAATCTGGGCAAGGAGAATCGGCCGGAGGACCGGCCGGCTCATTTTCGAAGCAGAGCCGGCCGGTCCTCCGGCCGGTCTTCGGCACCCGAAAGTTTGGGTACACCTGCGGGCTTGAGAACGGATCGGTCTTGTCACGGCTTCTCGGCATGTCGGTGCGTTTGCAGATTGACCGACGGACGGCCGGACTTGCGCTGATGCTCACGCGCATCGGCAAAGAGCCGGTTAAGATCATGGCCGTAGGATGCGGACAGTTCGTCCTTGATGCGCCAGACTTCGCGGAGCACTTCATCGGCGGCAGCAGTTTCCGTTTGCGTCGGTGGAATTTCGGGTTTCATTGGAGTGCCGGCCGGGCCACCAAGTAGCTGGGGATGGTTGTTTCCACAAAAAATTTCACCATTTCAGCATAGCAGAGGCGCAGGTGCCGGGAAAGATTCAAGTCAAGGTAGCAGCTTGCCGCTGCCAGTAATATGTATTTTAGAGGAACTGCCATGACAAAAGACCCGATCATTGCCGAGACTCGGAATTTCCGGGACAAATACGCCCGGAAACATGGCTATTGCATTCGCGCCATCGCCGAGGACCTGAAAAGGTACCATATTCCCAAGTCCATCCGTGCTGCGAAACACATGCGGCCTTCAAGAAAGGATGCCCGCTGAAAGGCGGCAGAAGACCCTCACCCCAACCCTCTCCCGGAGTACCGGGAGACGGGGAAATGCCAAATGCGATGGCCCTTTGGGAACCGGTCTGAAGCGGCCCTGTAGCTTGACTCTGCACCGTCCTATCGGTTAACCATCGGCCAGCGGACGTCGCACAAATTGGAGAAAACGCAGGTGGGATACGACAGCATCGTTTGCGTGAAGCAGGTGCCGGACACTGGCAATGTCACGGGCGAGGCGATGAAGGCAGACGGGACGGTCAATCGCGGCGCGTTGGCGGCGGTGTTCAATCCGGACGATCTGCACGCGTTGGAAGCGGCGTTGCAAATCCGCGATGGGTTCGGGGGCAGCGTGACGGTGTTGACGATGGGGCCGATGGGGGCGGCCGAGGTGCTGCGCGAGAGTTTGTACCGGGGCGCCGATCGGGCCATTCTGGTCAACGACCGGCGCGCGGCTGCCAGCGATACGTTGGCCACCAGCTATATCCTCAGCCGGGCGATTCACAAGATCGACCGGTTCGACCTGGTGTTCTGCGGGCGGCAGGCCATCGACGGCGACACGGCCCAGGTGGGACCGCAACTGGCGGAGAAGCTGGGTGTCGCGCAGGTGACTTATTTCGAGAAGCTGATTGATTTGACGGATCGCACGATCCGAGTGCGGCGCGACGTCGGTAACGGATGGGAGATTCTGGAGGCGAGGTTGCCGCTGTTGTTGACGGTGTTGGACAGCGCCAACGACCCGCGACCGGCGGCTGCCAAGCGGGTCATGCGGTTCAAGCGCGCCCGCTGTCCGGGTGAGATCGGCAACCAGGTGGCGGCGGCGATGGCCTCCGCCTCGGCTGCGGAGAAGGAAGCCGAGCAAGCCCGTCGCGGCGAGCTGCTTAAGGCCGGCGGTTTGCTCATCGAGCAGTGGGACCTGGACGACGTCAAGGCCGACTTGAAGTGGTGCGGCATGAGCGGCTCGCCGACCAAGGTGCACCGCGTGCAATCCATCGTGCTGACCAAGGAGGGATTCACGCCGGTGGAGCCGAACGAGAACGCCGTGCGGCAAATGATACATGAGTTGATCAAGGACCATACGTTGGGATGAGGGAAATAGATTCAGCGGTTGTGCCCCAGGGCACACAGGCTTGCCATGATTGAACCGAATCGTAAAGGCGAAGTTTGGATTTACGCCGAGCAGGAAGACGAGCACCTGAGCGATACGTCGGTGGAGATGTGCTCCAAGGCACGGGAGTTGGCGGACGAGCTGGGAGTCGGCGTCGGCGCGGTTTTGGTGGGATGGAATGTGCGCGAGCTGTCCTACCGGCTCATCGCACACGGGGTGGAGCGCGTGTATTACGTCAACGACACGCGCCTGGAATACTACCGGACGCTCCCTTATGCGCGAGCTCTGTGCCAGTTGATCGGCAAGTACAAGCCGCAGATCGTCCTGTACGGGGCGACGCCCCTGGGCCGGGACCTGGCCCCGCGCATTGCCTCGGAGATGCGCGCCGGTCTCACCGCGGATTGCACCGATTTGCGGATCGGCGCTTACACCGATCCGCGGACGAAGATCACCCATGAAAACCTTCTGCTTCAGATCCGCCCGGCGTTCGGCGGGAACATCATCGCGACCATCGTCAACCACGACCGCTGGCCGCAGATGGCCACCGTCCGCGAAGGCGTGCTGCGGATGGGCGACGGCGATCCGCGCCGTAGCGGGCAGATCATCGAGGAGAAAATCGAGTTCAATGATTTCGAGCAGGCGGTGCGTCTGATCGAGCGGCATCGCGTGAAACGCAAGGTGAATCTGAAAGGGGCCAGGATCATCGTCGGCGGCGGCGGGGGGGTGGGGAGCAAGGATAATTTCCGGTTGATCCACGATCTGGCGGGTGTGTTGGGCGGCGCGGTCGGCGCCAGCCGCGCGGCCGTCGACAGCGGCTTCGTCGGCAAGGAACATCAGGTCGGACAAACGGGCACGACGGTGCGGCCGGCGCTGTACGTCGCCTGCGGCATCAGCGGCGCCGTGCAGCATCGGGCGGGAATGGAAGAATCCGCCAAGATCATCGCCATCAACTGGGACAAGGATGCCCCGATCTTCGGCGTGTCCCATTATGGGATTGTCGGAGACCTCAATAAGGTGATCCCGATGATGATCAAGGCGATCCGCGAGCGCGGATGAGATGAATTGGAACGATAGCCCATGGGCAACTATTTCACCGACAACGACGATATCCAGTTCCTATTCGGACACCTCGACCTGGCCGAGATAGCCGCGGCGCAGGAGGACGATTTTAGCGGCGCGGCCGATGGCGGCTATGCCCCGCTGGATGCGGCCGATGCGATCGACAATTACCGGCGGATTCTGTGCATCGTGGGTGACATCGCCGCCAACCACATCGCCCCGCGCGCCGAGGAGATCGACCGGCAAGGCAATCTCCTGAACGAAAACGGGACGGTCACGCTGCATCGTTCGATGCGCGAGAATCTCAAGGCGCTTGCCCAGGCCGATTTGATGGGGTTCACGCTGCCTCGGCAGTACGGCGGGCTGAATTGCCCCAACTTGATTTACACGATGGCCAACGAGATCGTCAGCCGGGGCGACGCCTCGCTGATGAATCTGTTCGGGTTGCAGGGAATCGCGGACACGATCAACGCATTTGCCGAGCAGCCGGTGAAGGACCAGTTCCTGCCGCGTTTTGCCCGAGGGGAGTTGACGGGCGCGATGGTGCTGACGGAACCGGACGCGGGATCGGACCTGCAAGCGGTGTCGTTGCGGGCGTGGCAGGATGAAGAGGGGCGCTGGCGGCTGACGGGAGTGAAACGATTCATCACCAACGGTTGCGGCGAGGTTTTGCTGACGCTGGCGCGGTCGGAGGCGGGAACCACCGATGGGCGCGGCCTCAGCCTGTTCCTTGCCGAACGCTCAAACCGCATCCGGGTGCGCCATCTGGAAGAGAAACTGGGCATCCACGGTTCGCCGACCTGCGAACTGGTCTATGACGATGCCCCTGCGCTGCTGATCGGGGAACGGCAGCGTGGACTGGTGCCGTACGTGATGAGCCTGATGAACGGAGCCCGGGTGGGCATCGCGGCCCAATCGCTGGGCATCGCCGAGGCCGCCTTCCGCGTGGCCCGCCGCTACGCCTACGCGCGTAAACAGTTCGGCGTATCGATCGAGAAACTGCCGGCGGTGGCCGAGATGGTTACGGACATGAAGATCGCCATCGAAGCGGCACGGGCGCTGGTGTACGAGACCGCGCGCATCTGCGATCTGGAGAACAACAATCTGCGCGTTCTGGAAACCCGCCCGCCCACCGACGCGGAGGAACTCAAACGGCGCAAGAACGATGCGCGAGTTTACAAGCGTCTGAACGGCATGCTCACGCCGATGAGCAAATACTATGCTTCGGAGATGTGCGTGAAGGTGGCCAACGAGGCGATCCAGGTGCTGGGCGGATCGGGATACATGAAGGATTATCCGGTGGAGCGGCATCTGCGCGATGCACGCATCACGACGATCTATGAAGGAACCAGCCAATTGCAGATCGTGGCGGCGGTGCGCGGAGTGTGCAGCGGCGCCTTCGAGAATCGCGTCGAGGAACTGGAGCAGAAGGACTGGGCCGACGACGTTCTCAATCGGCTCAAGTTGAAACTGGTCGAGGCCAGGGAACTGGTGCTCAAGGCGGTGGCGTTCGCCAAGGTAAAGGGATCGGGATACATCGACCTGCACGGCCGACGGCTGGTCGATTCGGCCATCACGGTGCTGGTGGGGCATCTTTTCCTGGCCCAGGCGAAGGGCAGCCCGCGCAAGCAGGCCGTAGCCCGCCGGTTCATCGAGACCCGTCTGGCGATTCTCCGCCAGGACTTGGAGTTGGTCACCAGTGGGGATCGCAGCCCGCTGGACGAGTACGCGACTCTGGCTGGCCCCGTGCCGCCGGTTTCGTAATCCAACCTGTATTGCCTATGCATCCAAGCGCCCGTCCATGGGATTTTCTGATCATCACCGCGCCAAACGCGGCGCAGGGGGCGGCGTACGAATCGCAGTTGAAACTTCGGCAGAAGTTGGGCCTGCTGGCGGGGGTGAACGAGGTGCTTGTCGTTGCCGACCCGCCGCAGCAACGCATTGGCAGCGGGGGCAGCACCGTGCTGTGTTTGTGCGAGGTGCTGCGGCGGACATCCGGGCCAGGGTCCGGTCCCGGCGGCTGGCTTGCGACGTTGCGGCAGTTGCGGGTTCTGATTGTCCATGCCGGTGGTGATTCGCGTCGTCTACCGGCTTATGGGCCGTGCGGCAAGATCTTCATTCCGGTGCCCGGCGAGAGCGACAGCGCGATCGCGCATACTTTGTTTGACCGGCAGATCGGTGCATATCTGGCGTTGCCGCCGACACCGGCCGGCAACGGTCAGATCGTAATCACCGCAGGCGACGTGCTGCTCAGCTTTGACCCCGTGGCGGTGCGTTTTGCCGACACCGGCATCACGGGTCTTGGCTCGCACGCCACGCCGGAGCGGGCGGCCAGGCACGGCGTCTACTGCACCGTGCCGAACGGCCAGGCGGGCAGTGGGGCGGTTCGACTGTACCTGCAGAAACCAACCGTTGCCGAGCAAGAGCGGCAGCAGGCGATCGACCGATATGGGCAGTCGGTGCTGGATATCGGTGTCATCGCGTTCGACGCCGCCACTGCCGTCGCGTTGCTGCGGTCCTGCGGCGTGGGTGAAGCGGGTGACGATCTGCGCTGGTCCGGCGAGGTCGGTCGGGCAATCGAAACATTGGGCCTGGATTTTTACCGGGAAATCTGCTGCGCCCTTGGCCGTGACGTCACACCGGAGCATCACCGCAACAGCGCGCGCGGCAGCGGATCGAAGTGGAACGATCAACTGCTCGATCGGCTGTTCAGGCAATTCAGCAGAATCCCCTTCACTGCGCAAGTGCTGCCGCATTGCTCGTTCCTGCACTTCGGCACCACCCGGCAAATCATCGATAGTGGGGTGGAATTGCTGCGCGATGATCGCGGAGTGGAGCAAGGCAGCTTGGTGCTGAGCATCAACAACGACATCCGCGAAGGCGGCGGAGTCGTTGGCCGCGAGGCGTGGGTGGAAGGCTGCACGCTGACGGCTCCGCTGACGCTTGCCGGCGAGAACGTGGTGGTTGGGGTGGACGTTCGGCAGCCGCTGTCGCTGCCCGCCGGCGCGGCGCTGGACGTGCAGGCGGGCCGCGACCGATCCGGCAAAAACGTCTGGTTCGTGAGATGCTACGGGACGCGCGACGGGTTCAAGGAATCGCTCGCCGCCGGCGTCACGTTCTGCAACCGGCCAATGCCGCAGTGGCTCGAGTTGATGGGCGCCAAGAGCGACGATGTCTGGCCGGCAAATATCCCCGTCGAGCAGCGCAGCCTTTGGAACGCCCGGGTGTTTCCAGCGGTTCGATCGGCCGGCGAATTTTCACAATGGATGTGGACGTTCGATCCGACCGGCCCGGCCGCCAACCGCCAGGCCTGGCTGGCGGCCGACCGCTACAGCGCGGCGGAGATCCTGGAGTTGGCCGATCCCGAGGCGTTCCACGAGCGGCGGGGCGCGATTCGCGCGGGCGAGGTGTCGCGGTCGCTTCGCCGATTGTTCCGGCAGGGCAGCGGATTCAGCAGCGCCGATCTGGCACACGTGCTGGCGAGGTCAGCGGACCCCGCGGAGACGCTGCGCCAAGTGCTGGCCGAAGCGACGTGGAACCACCGCGAAACCGGCGACGCGGGAATGCAGGCGTTTGTTTTCGCTAGAATCATTCATTCGGTTGGTCATGCGATCGAATCCATGGTAGCGGCAGGCGGTGCGGGGCAGATTCTCAGCCGGCTTGATGAATTGCTCAATGCGCAGGAGCGCACGTGGCTTAGCGAACTTGGGCTTTTGCCCAGCGAACACGCGTCGCCGCTCTCCTGGGCGCAGCGGGCACAGTCGGCGGCATTTGACGACCTGGGACGGACCATCATCTCCGGCGATTCGCCGTCGCAACACCCAGTGCAGCGCCTTCGCAGCGACGAGATCGTCTGGGGCCGCGCTCCGGCCCGATTGGACCTGGGAGGCGGCTGGTCGGATACGCCCCCTTATTCCCTCGAAAACGGCGGATGCGTCGTAAACGCCGCCATCGATCTGAACGGGCAACCGCCCATCCATTGCTATGGCCGGGTGATTCCTGAACCGTTGATCCGCATCGGTTCCATCGACCTGGGCGCCCGGATCGAAATCACTCAGCTCGACGCGCTGATGGATTTCCGAAAGGCCGGCAGCGAATACGGCCTGGTGAAAGCGGCGCTTGCCCTGAGCGGATTTTCGCCCGAGGCCGGCCATTGGCCTGCCAACGTCACGCTGACAAAGATGCTGGAGCTATTCGGCGGAGGGATCGAGCTGACCACGCTGGCCGCGGTGCCCAAGGGCAGCGGGCTGGGCACCAGCAGCATCATGGGCGCCGCCATCTGCTCGGTCATCGCCCGAATGATGGGCCGGCAACTTACCCAGCGCGAACTCTTCTATGCCGTTCTCAGATTGGAACAGGCCCTCACCACCGGCGGTGGTTGGCAGGACCAGATCGGTGGCGTGGTCGATGCGGTAAAAGTTGTCACCACCGAGCCCGGTCTGATGCCCGATGCCCGCGTGCATTATGTCCCGTCGGACGTGCTCGACCCGCACGCCAACGACGGATGTACGCTGCTTTATTACACCGGCATCACCCGGCTGGCGAAAAACATTCTGCAACAGGTGGTGGGCCGATACCTGGACCGCGATCGCCAGGCGATGGCCACGTTGAAACAAATTCACGCGTTGCCTCCGCTGGTTGCCGAGGCGATGTCCCGCAAGGACCTTGCGGCGTTCGGCGGATTGATCGACGTTGCCTGGCGGCTGAACAAACAGCTCGATCCCAACAGCACGACACCCGAGATCGACGACATGCTCGATCGGGTTCGCCCGCATCTGCACGGAGCCAAGCTGCTTGGCGCCGGCGGCGGGGGGTTTTTGCTGATGGTGTGCAAATCTCCGACGGATGTCGGCGCTGTCCGGCAGATGTTGCGGGAGGAGTCTCCCAACGCCCGAGCCCGGTTCTTCGATTTCAGCCTCAACCACATCGGCCTGGCGGTGAGTGTATGTTAACCCGGATCATTCCGCGCGAGGTTCGAGATGAGGCGATACCACACCCAGAGAGAATGAAAATGAAGTTGAGCCTGTTTACCGATGCCATTTTGGCATCTACTTACGGAGCAGACCGCGTAATCCGCGGTCAGGCTGAATTCTCCGCCGGAATGGTCATCGTAAGACTACGAATGAAGAGTTCGCCATGGCGCGGCGTGGACAAAACCCCCGTTTTCGACAGCGCCGCGGGGGGTTTTGTCTACGTCTACGGGGGGACCCACTTGAATGAGCATCGGTCGGGCATTTTCTCGCTGGTTGAAAGGAAGTCCAACGACGGATTTCGCGGATAACGGGGATTAGAAAAAGGGGGATGAGATCCTTGGTCCTATCCGTGTCAATCCGTGTAATCCGCGGTTCAATTCTGATTTGGGGCATCGGCGTGACCGCCTGTCTGGCGCGGAGGCCTGTTTGTCATTCTGTTGCGGTTTGATGTCCCCAAATGTCCCCAAATGGGCACATTTTCGCGCATTTTCATTCTTGGGCAGCACTGCCAGAGAAAGTGGAACCGTGGATAATGGAGCAAGAAAGCACGTCCCTCTATATTTAGGGCCGGGAGGTGAAAGAAAAGGGCGTGTTTTTGGAATTCGGCGGATTTTTTGGAAATATTTTTTCGGCAGGCAAAAGAGATTTACCGCGGACCGGAATAACCGGGACAGCTCTGAATTTCTCGGAGCCATGGAAATTCAGAGTTGTCCCGGTTCACGGAGCCATGGAAATTCAGAGTTGTCCCGGTTCAGAGTTGTCCCGGTTATTTCACTGCAGTATGCACCGGCCCAGGGATGGGCTTGGCAATGTCGCCGTCCATTACTTGGCGGTAGTGGGGGTCGGCGATTTCTTCGGAGTGTCGCAACCAACTCGCAACAACGTGATTCGGAAACTCTGCCGCCAAGCCACCTCCATGCAGTAGCAAAGTCGCCGACGATGCCGCCGGGGCGCATTGGTTCTTTTCCTGTCGCCGGCCGGGATTGCCAGGGCCAGCGCCGCTGCCCAATACGCGTCTTCATCGCGCCGCGTGGCGCGATCGAAGTCTGGTTGGGGCGTCAAGACGGGTTCATCGGGCATGTTGCACCATCCCTTCCTTGCGACGTTTGCCGCCAGCGGGGGCCGACAACTCCGCTTCCACGGCAGTAGGGTTGAACAACGATTGGCCGCCCGCATTGAGGCGGGGCAGCCGCCAGGCCATGAAGCGCAGCTGCGACAAAGTAGGTGCGTTTTCCATGCCGGCAGTATCGCCGGGGGGCGGAATCGCTGCGGAAAGTTAAGAGAAAATCAGCGTAAAATCAGTGTAAAGCGCCATCGGCCGTGGCCAGGGCCTTCCGCCCCGCATCCGTGATGGCTTCGCCCTTGCGCTCGCCATGGGGGCGGTGGGTCAAGCCGGCCGCACGCAATTGCTTTAGGTGTCCGATAATGGTCGGCTTCGACAGTTCGGCATTGGTTTCAATCGCGTATTGATCCAGGGTTGTCCCTGCCTTCGCCAGCGCCCGAAGAATCTTTACGTCGTTCGGTTGTAGCACTAGCGCCGGGGCGTTCCGCTGTTCTAACGGCGCCTTACGGTCGCCAGGATCGGCTGGGGCCGTCACCGCGCTTGGCGCCAATTCTTCACGGGCTTCGGCACGCCCCTGGGTCTTTGCCGCTTCTTCCGATCTGTTAAGGACTCTCTCAACAATGCGCTCGACAACGGGCCTGAAGCGCTCGAGATCGGCGGGCGTGAACGGCACGCCGGCAGTCTCGGCATCGGCCGGGGCCGGCGGATCAGCTTCGGCGGGGATGGGCGCCGCGCCGGCAGGCCCGGCATCGGCCGGGGCCGGCGGATCAAGTATCGCGGCTTCCACGGCCTCCGCGCGATGACTGGCATCTACTATTTTCGCAGGTACTCGCGGTTCCGGCATGGTCTGCGCTAATTCCAATTTGACCATTTCAATCAGCCGTTCAAGGTCTTGGCGCGCCCGATCAAATTCCGATGGCGTTACCAAATCCAGCCCATGGCCAAGTAGCTCCAGATAACAAACAGTCTCTTTAGGTCTTCCCAACTCATCGCCGGATTCCTTCAACCATTTGCATAGCTCTTTCAAGGCAAAATCCAATTCATCCGGCACGGATTGCACCTCCACGCCTTGCCCGCGCTCGACGATCAAACATGCTTCGTCTTCCGCCAAGTCGTACTCTTCACCCGCCGACAATTCAGTTGCGATCTCGATATCTTCATCGGGCACGTACGGGCACGTGTACCACGACGCGTCGGGTACGCCGTGTGAGGTCAGCCATGCAATGTGGCTCTCTGAATGGACGCCATGCGGCATGGAGTCGTAGATTTCCTGCACCGTTCCCCCACGTTCGATCAGTTCGTCCAAGGTGCATCGACGGACAATGAAGCGAATCGGACAAGCGATGGTCATAGCCATCTTGACTCGCCTGACGTTGTCACTGAAAGGATAATCAGGAGAGCGAAGGTGCCGGCCTTTGTAGTCAAAGTATCTGGGCAGCGGATTTCTTACGGGATGAGGGGGAAATTCCGAAAAAGGCGGCTTCAATTTTGAAAGTTCGGTTTGCAACCAAAGCAGCCATTCCAAATCGGGCAGGATAACGTCCGGCATGATGCACCCTACAAAATGTCGGGCTGCTTCCGCTTCACGCCCGTAGGGTGCAATGACATGAACGCGGAAGCCGCGCCGACAGGACAATCCTACCGGCTTTTTCTCCTGCCGGGCAAGGCGGACGATTCGCGGCCGTCGCCGCCGCTCTTGACGATGCAGGCCAGCCCCCTTCGCTTTCGACAATGCAGGTCCCACCACACAAGCTCTGGCGCCGGCTTGTGCGCCGCCGATCCGCCCTAAGCAAGCCATAGCTTCGGGCCCAATGGAGCCAGTGAGTCTTAAACCCACCCGTCGCTGAACCTTCCAATGCCTGCCGGGATTCATTTCCCCGGCGTCCGACACAAAGCATCAACCTTTTTCCTGTAGCGGGTCATTTTGGAATATTTTTGTTCTTGCGGCGAGACTTGGATCAATACGGCGGGCAAGCCCGCCGGCTACACCGGGAAATCGAACCATCACCCTTTTTCCGCCGTCTTAACGTAAAATTCCCGTCTGGAACAAATAAATGCGGCGAGGGCCGTTAATACCAGGCTGCTGACAAATAGAACAATCAGACAGGTCCCAAATTGGGGGTGCTCCAGAAGTTTTGGATCGTTTCTGACGTCCAATTGCCAGGCTTCGGCGGCAAAGTCCTGCGTGCCAAAGGGGGTCGAAACGATAAACGGCAGGGTTCGATAGGCGATCAGCCGGGTGTAATAAATGACGGTGAGCAAGCGAATGCCGAATGCGAGGTTGGCGAACAGCCCCTCAAAAATCGCGATGTACAGGATGCCGACGATAAGAATCCGCTTGGCCATCAGGCTCATTAATCCGAAGAGGCAGCAGTAGGCGGCAACGGCCGTGGCGTGGATGGACGACGCCTTGAGGCAGCGGAGGAGGATGTTCTGGCCATGGTTATCGGCTCCCCAATAGATCACCGCATAAGTTAAAGAAGTGAAGACGACGGTCAGAACAACCGCAACCGTCAAAGTCGCCAGCAGCTTCATAACGTAAAGCGCCCACTTGGGAATCGGGCGGATGAGGAGGTAGGTGATGGTTTGCTCTTCCTGTTCGTCCTGAATCATGCCGGATGCGTAGATCAGCGCGACCAGTGGAAGCAGCGCCTGGGGGATAAACATGAAGGCGAAGACGAATTCCAGGGCGACGCCGGGGACATTGTGGGCCGTATTCCGCACCAGGAGCGCCAGGCCCGCCGGCAACAGCATCAGGGCGGCCATGATGATCCATCGCTTACCATGGCGATGCTGGCGCAAGCTGAATGAGTAGAGCGTCCACAGCGCGGTCAGGCTCAATCCACGGCCGGTGGAGGAGGGATCGATCTGTGCCAAAGCGGGAGCCGAGTTCATTTGTTCACCAAATACTTGAAGACGGCTTCGAGATTGTCGTCATCGGAATAGACTTCCTTGATCTCAGTCCCATCCTCGAAGGAGAGCTGCGGCAATCGGCCGTAGAACGCGTCCGGCGATCGAGTCTCCACCATCAAAGCCTTGCCGCCTGGCAGCATTCGGATGCCTTCGACGTCGTCCCAACTCACCAGCCGGCTGGCGAGTTTTCGGCTGGCATCGCAAACGAGGACAATGTGGTGCGGATGCTTGTCGATCAGGTCGCGGATTTGCCTGACCTGGCCCTCCGCCAGAAGCCGGCCACGATTCAGCAGGATGATGTTCGGCGTCAGGGATTGGACCTCATGCAGAACGTGACTGGAGACCACGACGCTTTTCCCTTCACTGCCCAGCCGCTGGATAATGTCCATCAGCGCGCGCCGGGCCACCGGATCAGTGCCGGCCATCGGCTCGTCAAGGAAAAGGACCTGCGGCCCATGGACCAGAGCCTGGGCTATTTTGATGCGCTGCCGCATCCCCTTGGAGTAGCCGCGAATGGCGCGGCCCTTGTGGGTGGTCATACCGACCGCGTCAAGCGTTCGCCCCGTCGCGTCGCGCGCGTCGGGTCGGCTTAGTCCCCCAAGCCGCGCCGAAGTGTACAGGAAATCCCAGCCGGTCATCCATTCATAGAACGCATCCTGTTCCGGGCAAAGGCCGATGCAGCGATTGAGCGATGGATTGTTCCAAACCGGTTGGCCCAGCACGCGAACAGTTCCCTGGCTTGGATAAAGCTGGCCGGTGGCCAGTTGCAATAGCGTCGATTTGCCCGCCCCGTTGGGGCCGAGCAGACCGGTAACGCCGGCGGGTATCTGAATGGTCAGCTTGTTGAGGCCGATGACGTTGCCGTACCACTTTGAAACTTCGTGGAAGGCAACGATCGGCCTCACTTCAGCCGGTCCAGCGATTTTACCGAAAGGTTCAGAACACATGCGGACAATCCGAATAAACCGGTCAGCACACCGGCCGACCAGTACCAGGGATATTGAGGACCCATGTAAGTAGCCAACAATAGATCACGGGCATTCTGGTCCGGATCGAGCAGGCTCAGTTTTTTCCAGGTTTGGTCGGTCCCCAGAAGTTGTTGGCCCAGGCGCGACAGATTCGCGGTGTAGGAGACGAGCGGGCGCCAGTCGTGAGCGGAGAAGCCGAGTTCGGCGATGCGATATTCCTCGGTGGCCTTTTCTCGCGCCTGCCGGTAGGCGCGCCATTGCTTGTCGCGCTCGGCGCGCGGCAGGTTGTCGAAATCGCGACCGTTTGGGCGAGCCACGCTGATCTGACTGTAATAGGCGTAACGGCGCTGCTGGCTATCGACGGCTTGAAGCACCGTTCCGACAATGCCGCTGATCAACCAAATCGCCACCCAGCAAAGAGCGACGTACCGTGAATTGCGCGACATCGCCGACAAAGCCAGGATCAGCAATCCAGCCGAGAACGCGATGATAAGTCCGTAGGCGACGCTGGCCAGGAGAATGGCGAAGGTGTCACGGACAATGGTGATGTCGAGGCTAAACAATAATCCGAGGACATAGGCGACGATCGAGGGGACGATCACGACCATCCCGAGAAATGCCAGAATCACGCCGAGCTTGCCGAGGAAATAGTCGATGCGGCGCAGCGGGCGGGAAAAGTAGAGCGGTAGGGCGTTGAAGCGCAGGTCCTGGCTGATGAGGTTCGGGCCCACCAGAAGAATCAGGACCATCGAAAAGCGCAGTTCGATCTGAAGGAAATAGCCGTAGGAAAGCCGCCAGATATCGGCCCTGTAATGCTGCGGATCGGCCACGACGCCCGGTTGCAGCAAGCTCATATACTGAATAAAGGTGGATGCGAGGCTCGATCTTCGTTCGAGCAATCCCCACATACAGAGCATCAAGACCAGCGCCAGGGCCGGAACCCACGCCGCAAACAAAACATATCGCAAGAAGCGGTTTTTCAGGCCGCCGCGAATCCCCTGGCGCGTCACCGCCAACCAACGCCAGGCACGTCCGGACATCTGACCGGACCAGTGTTGATAGCCTTGATCGAAGATCGGCATTACTTCTGCTCCAGGGCCTTGAGGAAAACCTCTTCAAGCGTGCTGCGCTGCGACCGCAGGTAGCGGATTTGCTGTTTTTGCTCGGCAGCCGCCTGCCAGAGCATCTGCGGCGATCGACCTTCGGGAATCTGCACGAGCAAGATGTCGTCCCTTGCTTCAATCGAGCAACCAAGGGCCGAAAGACCCTGTGCAAAGGTCTCGGCGCCGGCCTTGACGCGCACTTCGAAGCACTGATTGTGCACTTGCTTGAGCTGCTGGATATTGCCTTGCGCCAGAAGCTTTCCACTGCCCAGGACAACAATATGATCGCAAACCGCCTCCACGTCCGGCAAAAGGTGGCTCGAGAACAGCAGGCTCATTCCCTTGTTGTGCGACAGATCGCGGCAGAGCTGGAGAACATCTTGGCGGCCGTCGGGGTCCATGCCGTTTGTCGGTTCATCCAGGATAAGCAGCCTGGGGTCGTGCACGATGGCCGACGCCAGCTTCAGCCGTTGCTTCATGCCGGTCGAGTAGGTTTCCACCTTGCGATAGCGTGCCTCGCCCAGGCCGACATAATCCAGGACCTCATGCGCTCGCTGCATGGCGTCCTTGGAGCGCATTCCCACCAGTTCGCCGGCATAGGCGACAAACTGAACGCCCTGGACGGCGGGGAAAAGGCATTCGTTTTCCGGGGCAAATCCGACCTCGCGCCGGATTTTCAATTGACGATGAAGGAAATCCATGCCCAGGATTTGGCCGGAGCCGGCATCCACGGGAATAAGCCCCAGCAGCGTGCGAATCATGGTTGTCTTGCCAGAACCGTTGGGGCCCAGCAGCCCGACCGCGCCGGGTGGAACAGTTACCGAGAGATCGTCCAGCGCGGTGACGGCGCCGTAGGACTTGGTGACTCCGTCCAGTTGAAACAGAATTTGCGGTTCCCCGCCTGATTCGAACGCCATTTTAGATGGAGAACATTAGCTGATTTTGGGCTGCAATGCGAGTAACAGGCACAACTGAACGGTCGCGAATTTGCCGAACTGCTGTCCGGCTAGCGGCCGATCGATTATGTTTCCCTAAACCAATGAACCAGTCACCACTACACATCGGATGGGTAGTATGCATTGCCGCAATCCTGCTGATTGACCAGGCTTATGCGATCACTGGGGCGCGGTTGCGATGCGAGCGTATGGCCGATCCGCTGGGCGTCGATCAACCGCGGCCACAATTGAGTTGGATCCTGCAATCGCCGCAGCGCGGCGGACGCCAGGCCGCGTATCAGGTGCTCGCGGCATCCACGGCAGAAATATTGGCCACGAATACGGGAGATCTTTGGGATAGCGGCAAGGTGATGTCGGACAGCAGTCTTCAAATCGCCTACGCCGGAGCGCCGCTTGAGTCCGCACAACGGGTCTTTTGGAAAGTCCGGGTTTGGGATCAAGCCGGCGCACCCTCGGAATGGAGCGCCCCTGCGCAATGGACCATGGGACTGTTGACTGACTCCGATTGGAATAGCGCCAAGTGGATTGGAGAGCCATCTGCAAATTCATCCATCGGGTATCACTCGGCCATCGCCAAACAACCAGATGATCCTAAATGGGTTCAGGTCGATCTAGGGAGGCCGCGGCGGCTTTCGGGTATTCGACTCCGCCCCGCGCATTACGCCGGTAAATACGGTTTCGGTTTTCCCGTCCAATTTACCATTGAGGCCTCGGACGACTCCGAATTTCAGAACTTCTCGGTAATTGCCCAGCGAACGAATGACATGCCGAACCCGGGTAGCAAGGCCGTCTCCTTTGATTGCGATGCCACGGCGCGTTACGTGCGGATGACGGCCACCAAACTACCAGAGGAAAGGCCCGGTGAGTTCTGTTTTGCCTTGAGACAGGTCGAGGTTTTCTCCTCAGAAAACAATGTTGCGGCGAACAGGCCCGTGACCGCCAAGGACAGTTTGGAGGATTCCGACTGGAGCGAAGCCGGCTTGACAGGCGGTCTGGGGCAGACTGGCGCAACCAAAGACAACACCCAGGCGGTTTTCACCCCGAATGGCACAACGCGTCTGCGGCGTGACTTTGAAATTGAAACTGGATTAAAGCGGGCTTTGATATTCGTCTGCGGTCTTGGTCAGCAGGAAATCTATCTCGATGGACGCAAGGTCGGCGCCGATCTTTTCGAGCCCGGCTATACCGACTATCGCATGACGTGCGGTTACAGCACGTATGACATCACCGGTCAACTGAATGCAAATGCGGCGCATCGTTTGGAAGTATTGCTCGGGAATGGTTTCTACAACGTTCAATCCGCACCGGGGCGCTACACGAAATTCACGGATTCTTTCGGGCCTCGTAAGTGCATCGCCCTGGTGCGTTTGGAATATCAAAACGGCGCTATGAATCAGATCGTCACGGACGAATACTGGAAGGCGGCGCCCGGGGCGACGACCTTCGCCAATATCTACGCCGGGGAGGATTTTGACGCCCGCATCGATCAGGCGGCGGGCACAATTGGCTGGGCGCCGGCCGCCGTGCTCCCCGGGCCGGGTGGCAGGCTCTCGGGCGCCAGCAACGCTGCGCCGCCCGTCCGTCTCGATGAAGTCTTTAAACCGGTGGCCGTGAAGGAACTCAGGCCCGGTGTAAGCGTCTATGATTTCGGTCAAAACGCCACGATGGTGCCAAGACTGGTGGTGAGCGGGCCGACCGGTTCGAGCGTTCGCATGATTCCCTCGGAAGTGGTGAACGCCGATGGCACGGTTAACCGTCAAACATGCACGCAAAACGGCGAGCGGCCCGCCTGGTGGCAATACACGCTGGCAGGGACAGGCGATGAATCGTTTTTCCCGAAGTTTTTCTGGCACGGCGCCCGCTATTTGCAAGTGGAGTTCAATCCGGCAGCGCCGGGAGGCCAATTGCCCTCGGTCAAGTCTCTGGAATCGTGCGCGGTCCATTCATCGTCGCCAGTGTCGGGACAATTCTCCTGTTCTAACGATCTGTTCAATAAGATCTTCAGCCTCGTCCGATGGGCGCAAGGTAACAACATGGGCAGTCTAATGACCGATTGCCCCCATCGGGAACGCCTGGGCTGGCTGGAGGAAGACCATTTGAACGGCCCGGCGCTGCGATACAACTTCGATATGGGCGCGATTTTCAACAAAATCATGCGCGACATGTCAGATGATCAGACGCCTGATGGACTGGTTCCGAATTTCGTCCCAGAATATACCCGTCTCGGCGGCGCATTCCGGGATTCGCCGGAATGGGGAAGCTCCTTAATCCTGGTCGCCTGGCAACAGTATCAATTCTACGGGGATAAACAGGTTTTAAGCCAATATTACGAACCGATGAAGCGGTATTTCAATTATCTGAGGAACAAGGCGCGCGATAATATTTTGAGTGACGGTCTTGGCGACTGGTTTGACATTGGGCCTAAAGCTCCCTGGAAACCTCAATTGACGCCCGTCGAAAATACCGACACCTGCTTTTATTTTTACGATGCCGAGGTCATGTCCAAAATCGCCGGTATCCTGGGCAGAGACGGCGACGCCTCTCAGTTTGCCAAGGTCGCTGATGATATTCGCGCGTCGTTCAATCGGACGTTCTTTAGACCGGAAACCGGTCTGTATTCCACCGGTTCACAAGCCGCCAATGCCATTCCATATGTCATGAATATAGTCGAGCCGGGGCAACGGTCGCCTGTTTTTAGCGGTATTGTGAAAGATCTAAAGAGTCACGGCAATTCATTCACTACGGGAGAAGTGGCGTATCGCTATCTCTTGCGGGCCCTGGCTGACGGAGACCGCTCTGACCTTATTTTTCAGATCAATAATCAAACGGACAAACCGGGATATGGCATGCAGATCAAAAAGGGCTGCACGAGCCTTACGGAGAGATGGGATGGCGGGACTACGGGTTGGTCGTCGCAGGACCATTTTATGTCGGGGCAAATCGTCGAGTGGTTTTATCATGACCTGGCTGGTATTCAGCAGGACGAGAGTGTCCCTGCGTTCAAAAAGATCATCATCAGACCGGCCATTGTCGGCGACATCACCTGGGTCAAAGCCAGCTATGATTCAATCGAGGGCGAGATTGTCAGCGACTGGCAACGTGATGGCCAAAGCCTCGCATTGCGTATTTCCATTCCGGCCAACACCACGGCAACGATTTGCGTGCCGGCCTCCGATTCCAATTCGGTGCAGGAAGGTGGACGCCCCGCGGCGCAGTCCGTCGGCGTCAGATTTCTCCGTATGGAAGGCACATACGCGTTGTATCAAGTGGGTTCTGGAGAGTACGTGTTCCACTCCAGCCTGTCGGCAGCATCTTCCAAGTAGAACGAACCGAAATTCTCTTGTCCGATGCAGCCGGTCGAACGGTCATAAGGCAGCACCAGAGGCGACCCGGTTGGAAATGGCGGACGATCAGACCGGCTTCAGCAGCGACGGGAAGCTTTCGGGGGACTTGACGTTTGTCTTTAGCCAAGCGTGGCTGGACTCTTCCAGCCACAACGCGGCGGTGATGATTCGGGGATAATAGCGGCTGCCCTTGGCTTCGCCGCTGACGAATTGATCGGAACAGGCCCAGTAGCCGCTGCCGTCGGTTTGCCAGCGAACGTGGGCCGAATCGGCCTTGCGAAGAATCTGGGCGATTCGGGGGTCGGCCTGCTCCAGCCGGAGAATGGTGCGCGCGACGTATTGGAAGATCGCGATTTTGCTCATCCAGGAGTTGTTGGACGTGGAAGACAACTTGATTCCGCCGTCGGCGAAGAGATTGCCGGTCTGGCGATCGGTCAGAAGCTTAAGCGCGTGCTGGCGAAGCGCCTGCACGAGTGGACCCTGAAGTTGCGCGGCGAGCATTTCCTCTGCGTCGCCGGCGGCTTGGGACGGCCAGCCTCCGATGAGACCGAGCCAGAATGCCGGATAAACCAAAGCTTCAACCACAGGCAGGATGCGCGATTCATAGCCGGGGCTATTTTTCTCCAGCACCGCGGGAATGATCCCATCGGATGCGGAGTTGATGAGCGTTGTCGCCAACGGTTCAGCGAGGCTGGCCAACGGTTCGGCGGGCATGTCGCCGGCGACGATGCGCAGGCGCGACATGAGATCCAGCGCCAACCAGGTCGCCCAGCATTTGCCGGCCAAATAGGTATTGGCCCTGGCATGGCCGAGGGATTCGTCCAGGGAGTCGTAGGTGGTGATCTCGCGGCCGTCGGCGCAGCGGGCGCTGTCGTAGACCATCAGTCCGGTGCGGGGATTGGCGCGCGCCGCCATGCTTTGGGCGCAGGCGTCGAGCAGGTGTTTATTGGCCAGCAACCAGTCGATGTCGCGGGTGGCGACGACGTAGCTGGCGGCCATGAGCACCCAGTTGCAGAGCTGTTCCTGGGTCATGTAGGAAAAGCATCCCTTCAGGTGGGGCAATTCATAGCTGCTGTTTCCGGAACTGGAGAAATTATTGTTGATGCCCATGTCGTGGCAGAAGGAGATTCCGCCGGGGAGCAATTGCGAGGAGCGCCCCTTCACCTGGTCGTGATAGCTGTAGCGTCTGGCGGCAAGCGAGAGGATATTGCGGACGACCCAGGGATTGTATTTCAACTCCCAGAACGCCTGATCCACGGACAGATCGAGCGTGTTCATCATGCAGTATTCGCCCTCGTTGACGATCCAGAGGGGTTCGCCGCCGACGTCGAGAAGCTGCGTGTTGCCGTAATACCCGCGGGTGCCGTGGGCGATCTGGAACTGCTGATCGGCCGACAATCCCGAATCGAGCAAATGGGCATCCTGCACGGCGGCGGCGGCGCGCAGATCGTTGGCGCGCTCGAGGGCGGCGATAAGGACTTCATCCAGGCTGGTGTAATAGCGCGTATAGTAATATTGGCCTTCCAGGCCGGTGGTGACGACCCCGTGAAGGTGAACGCCGATCGCCAGCACAAGCGTTTTTTTCTCGCCGGCGGGAACCTCCATCGCCAGCCCGGCACACGTCCCCAGCGCGTGAACGGGGTTGACATCGGTCAAACCCTCGGCGACCAGCCATCGTTGGAGGGCGACGAACTCGCCGGCGCCATCGTCGGAGTCGGATTCGATTTTGCCCAGAACGCCCATGGATCGGCGCCAGGCAAAGCCAAGCTTGGGCGGGTCCGCGCCGGACGACTCGATTTCGAGGACCCGGGCGCCGGGATTGATGAAGTCGATGGCGAAGACGGCGGTTTTGGTCTGATCGCCGCCGCGGTTGTCGACTTCGAGAGTCGCCACTACGGCCGGCAGCAAGCAGGATTTCATCGCCTCTGAATCGCCGTTGGGTTCGGGGATCGAGGAAAAGGGAGTGTAGAGTCCGAACTTGAAATCCGGGGTTTGCCAGACGTCGGATGCCCATCCGAAAAATCGGCTGATCTCGTTTGGCGCATAGGGCCGCAACGACTGATGGACCGGCGGAGAAGGGTGGTCATCCACTTCGTAGGAGGAGGCTGGATCGTGAAGCCCGGACCCGCCCTTGAAAAACGGCAGGCAGCGGATTGGCGAGTCGGATCTCCGGGGGCCGTCCTTCACTCCGACGTAAAGATTCTGGTTGGCGGGCTTGCCAATTTCGATTCCGATCCCACCACCGGTATTGAAATGGCCGCAGGTAAAACTCATGAACGCGCCGATGGGCGAGTGCTGAGCGTTGAAGTTGATGTTGCCTGAAAAGGGCAAAAGTTCACAAAACACTGCCAATACCTGAAATCCCTTCGTAAGCGTTTACTTAACAATGGCCATTTTAGCGTATTCCAGGCTTATAGGGAAGTAAAATCGGATCGCCGGAGCATAAGTCGTGTCGGGCTTATTGTTTGACAGCCCCGCTGGTAAGCCCGCTGATAAACTCGTTTTGTAGGGAAAAGAACAGGATTGCCGGGGGGATCATCGCCAGGAGGGTCCCCGCCAGGAAAACGCCATACTGCTGCTGATAAGTGCCCATATATTGGTTCAGGACGACAGGCAGGGTCAGCTTGCTTTGGGATTGCAGGAAGATGTTCGGAGCCAGGAAGGCATTCCAGGCCCCCATGAAGCTGATAAGGCAAAAAGCGCCGCTCATGGGCCGAACAAGCGGCATAATCAATGTCAGATAGATGCGGAATTCGCCGCACCCGTCGATCCTGGCGGCTTCCATCAGTTCCTTGGGGACGCTCAGCATCGCCTGCCGAAACAGGAAAATGCCGAAGGCGCTGACCGAAGCGGGAATGATCAGAGCTTTATAGGAATCCATCCACCCCAGTCGCCAGATCACCTCGAAGTTGGGCGCAAGCAAAACCACTCCGGGGATGGTCATCGAAGCCAGCATGTAGACCATCAGGAAATTCCTTCCCCTGAACCTATATTTGGCCAGAGCGTAACCACCGAGTGAGCTGAAAAACAACGAAACGAAAGTCAGCGTGGAGGCGAGGAAAAGGGAGTTGATCACGTATCGCCAGAAGCCGACCGGCCCCTGCAACGTCGGACGTTCGGCGATCAGCGCTCGAAAATTGTCGAGGTTGAGCGTTTTCGTGGACATCTGCGAGGGCGGTGGAAGGAAGGAGTATTCGTTGAGCACTTCCTTGTCCTTGAAGGCCGAGCAGGCCAGCCAGGCAAACGGCATCAGCATCACCGTGGCGACGAGGAAGAGCACGGCGAACCGTGCATACCTGATCGCGGCCTTGCGGGAAATGGGCAGCAGGACCGCAAAGATCGCCGCCGCGATAAGCAGAAATAGCCGCAGGGCGTTCATGATTCGCTGCCCACCGATCCGACGATGCGAATCTGTATGACACTGATGATCAGGATGATGAACGTGAGCAGCCAACCCACGGCGGCGCCCGTGCCGAGATCGCCGTTGGCGAAAGCGTTTTGATAGAGATATCCCACGACGGTCAGGCCGCTGTTGCTGGGACCATATCCACCGCCGTTGTTCTGGAGAAGGTTGTACGGAAGCTCGAAGAGCTGGTAGGAGCCGATCGTGCTGGTGACAACGACAAATGTCGCAACCGGGGCGATGGCGGGAACCGTGACATTCCAGAAAATGCTCGCCGGCCCCGCTCCGTCGATGCGGGCGGCTTCAATCAGGCTCTGGTCCACGTTCTGCAGCGCCGCCAGGAAATAAATCATGTTGAAACCGACGTACATCCACATGGCGGCAATAATGATGGCCGGCATGACGAGCTTGGGGTCTCCGAGCCATTGCTGTTCCAGGCCCCAACCGATCAGTTCGTGCAACCCCCGGTTGAGCAAGCCGTAATGCGGGGCAAACAAGACGGAAAAGATGATTCCGACGAATACCTGGCCAACGAGATTGGGCGCGAAGATCGCCAGGCGGAATATCGACTTGAGCCGATCGTTCTTCGCGTTCAGGAGCATGGCCAGGCCCAGGCTCAGGGGAAGCTGAAGGCCGATGGAAAAGACGGCGAAGATCGTGGTGTTCCAGAGGGCTTTATGGAAATCGGGGTCTTTGACAACGTAGGAGAAATTTCCCCAACCGACGAACGCGCGGCGTGCGGGCCCGTTGGTTTGGTAAAAGGCCAGGACCGTCGCGTAAATCAGGGGATAGAGAAAGAAGACCAGATTGAGGACGAGATAGGGCAGAATGAACAAGTACGGCGCCCCCCGGCTGCGCCATCGCCAGCCCGCGCCACGGAGGTCGGCCGTGTTAAATCCCTTGGGAGAAGCGGTTGCCAGCGGGCCGGCGCTCATTTGCTGGATGCCTCCGGGAGTTGTTCGGAATCAGAATTCAAAAAGACATTTCGGCTCATCGCAAGCCTCACCCGGTCGGCGCAACGTTTCAGTTCGGATCGGGCATATTCGCGCAATCCGGAATTCCCATGCTGTTTGTAGTAAATCGACGTGTAGGAAAAGGCCTCGGAAAGTTTGGCGTTGGCCAGGGTGTTGTAAGCGGTGTCGTGCTCCTTGGGCACCAGCGGCGCCAGCGCCGAATAGGCTTTGCCCAGGGAGATGTTGCTGTAGAACGGGCTGGGTTGATCGAACTCGGGACGGCCCCAGGCGGCCTTCAGAGGCGGAAGGATATGAGTGTCGGCAAATCTCGGCCCGAGCTGCGCGGGGTCGTAATAGAGATACATCGCCAGTTTCCACGCCAAATCGAAGTTGCGGCATTGTTTCGTGAACGCCAGACCGCAGCCGCCCCACGTGCTGGTGGGAATGCCGCCCGGCTCCCAGGCCGGCAAGGGCATCAACGCCAATTTGCCCGCCAGGCTCGGAACCTCCTGTTGAATCTGATTGGACCGCCAGTCGGGGCAGAAATAGAAGAGGCACAATCCATCGATCATCGCCTTGTCAAAGTTCTGTCCCTCTCCGCATGGAAATGAGATCCGGCCCGGGCCTTCCACCTGTTGGACATACCAGCAGACAACGTCCAGCGTCGCTTCGTTGTCGAACGCAACATGCCCGTTGGCGTCGAACAAAGTCACTCCATGCTGCAAAAGCAGCAGGATCAGTGCATCGTTGCCATCGGTCGGCAGGTCGATCATGTAGTGCCCGGGAATGCCGTCGGGTCGAAGCGATTTTTTGACAACCTCGCGTCCCACACGGCTGAATTCATCCCAGGTCGTGAGCTTGTTCACGTCGATGCCGAGCTGTTCAGCCAGATCGCGCCGATATACCAGCATGACGGGATGGACATCGTGTGGCAAAGCAAACACGTGCCCGCGCGACGACCATTTGCTGAGCCGATTGGCCACCAATTGGTCGGACAGGCCCGTTTCCTTGATCCGCTTCGTCAGATCTATGAATCCCACGTCCTCCAGGGGCCCCTTGGTGAACACGCCGATCGTGCCGTACATCAGCTCAACCATATCCGGCACGTCGGCGCCGACCTGAAGGGCGGATTGCAGGCGGCTCTGGAGGGCCTTCTGATCGACGAGTTCCACTTGAACCGTGCAGTGGTTCTCCTCGTCGAAGCGGGCGATGGCGGCGCGGTAGACCTCCGCCTGCTCCGACACGAAAGTCGCCAGGACAAGGTCCGGAGCCTTGTATCCTGGGGGACGCGACAGTGGCACCCAAACGGCAAGCCCGATGCCGGTCACAATCGCCAGAATGAGTATCACCAACGGCGCGGGGCCGTACGGGAATCTCATGATCCGTCTCCCAGTTGCAACGTGGTGACGCTAAAAGCCGGCATGACGTAATCCAGGCAATGCCGCCCGTCGATTTTCACGATCCCCGCGGGTTGGGGAACCGGGCGCGCGGAGGTGAGTTGATAAACGTCAGCCCTGTCGAAGCGATCGGCATTGTGAAACCGCATGTTCGCTTGCAATGGGCGATTGGTTTTATTGATCAGAACGACGATCATTCGGCCGCCATTCCGCGAATCAAGACTCGCGTAGACCGAGCATTTTTCGATATCGCCGGTTTGGGCGCGGACCGAAATGTCCCCGAACGTTCCATTTTTGCCGTCAAAATCGCGATACATCTGGAACGCCCCATCGACGAAAGGCATCTTGTTTTCGTCCGGCCAGATCGCCGCGGCGAAAAGGCCCTCGCGGCCGAAGATTCCCAGGGCATCGGCCTGGGCGATGCCGCCGGAAATGTCGTTTCCGGCCCCGAAGTAGTACTCCGAAATCGCCAACTTCGTGCCCGGATAACATTTGTCGATCTTGTCCTTCAGGCGCGGGATTAGGCGGATCGGAGCGCCGATGGATTTTTCGGTGATCCAACTGACCTCGGAGTAAGTCGGATCCCAAAGCGACCGCGGGGCTTGCATCCGGGCGGCCGACACGGACGGCGCGGTTGTGGTGTGACTGCCCATTATGCGCACGCCCCCGCCCTGAGCCTCCGGATACCAATGAACGTCCAGCACGTCGAGCAGCCGCCGACCGAAGGACTTTTCCGCCTCCGCCATCCGCTGAAGGTAATACTCGTGAAAGTCCCTCCCTCCGCCATCGGGGGCGCCTTGGAGAGCGACATATCCGAACCAACCATAATTGGCCGGGCCAAAGATCAGCGTCGAGCCCATCACGTCCTTGACCGCCGAGGCATACGCGATGGTTTGCCCAACCAACTCCGCGTACGTGACCGGCTGGGGATGAACCTCCAGATGGGCCTGCGTCCACCAGTCCGGCTCGTTATCCATGCTGAACCAGATGGGCCGATCCAGATCGGTTTGAGCGTAAGGGCACTTGGTCTTGACCCAATTGACGAATTCGTCCTGATAGACGAGGGGAGCATTGGGATCGGGCGTGAGAGTGAAAGCGGCATTTTTGCGGGGGCGCTCCGGTTTGAAACGGGTTTGGAGATAATTCGCGCCGCTATCGCGCACGCTGGCATGGGCCAGCTTGTCGGCGGCGACATAACCGTTGATTGGAATCGTGAGAAGCACTGCGGCATTGTGGCGATAGCCGACATCAAGCGTCGGGATTACCGCTCCGCCGGGAACGAGCTGGATTCCCTTGAATAGGTCGCCGTCGACGAGATAGTCGTCGTTGTGGAAGAAATAATCGCTGCCGGCGTTCGAAGCGTTGTTGGTCCAGTTGTAAGCGGTGAATCGGTTTCCGCCCAAACGGGTGAACGTGAGATTGGAATAAGGCCCTTCAAGTCCGTCGACAACGCCGTGGAACTGGTTGATTCCGTAGATGTATCGGGAGATGGGCTTGACGTCCCGCCGCGCGTCAATGTCAAACCGGACGCTGGGTACTTGCTGACAGGCCGTGATGCCGCCGAGGAGAAAGGCCTGGGCGAGAATCAGGATGTAGCGTGCCATTTCACGTTGCTCCGAACCGCCGGCTACGCGCAAGCGGGACCGGGCGGGCCGATGAGCGGCGGCGCCAAATTCTAACTCGCGCCGCCAACGCCACGAATCGCGCCAAACGTTGCGTAACCGCTTACTAAGCTGTGTCGACAAAAAACCCCCACTGTGGCAGCAGGGGTCTATTGGGCCAATATCAGATACTTTACCGATTCAAATCGGCAAAGCAATTATTCAGGCGGGGTTACTTTTTTCAGCTCAAGGGAAATCGGCCTTCGGCCGTGTCGGGACTTCATGCGTATTACACAACCGATGATGGGAGGACCTGGTTTGCGGACGCCTGGGAGCAGGTTCCGCCGTTTGACCATGATGGATTGTCGGCGGTTCGCTGCTACGTTTTCAAGACTTCGAATTCGGGGCCTTTCGCGGGATATCTGGAGATGAATACTCGGGAAATGCACGATCAACTGACGGGAGCGGCCCATACGATTGGGCCGGTGATTCCCACATTGGGGATGCTGGTAAAGCGCCCCGGCGACAAAAACTGGGTGCCGGAGGCAAGCCCGGCCGGCCAGAGAATTCTGATGGTCAAGAGCCCCGACGGCTCGGCGCAGCCACCTCAGCCGGTATATCCTTAATCATTATTCCCAACATGGCTAAGACTTATCGCAAAGCAATTCACGGCGGGATTCTCGCCTTGCTCGTTATGTGCGGACTCATGGGTTGCGCAAGCCGGCCCGTGGCGGATGCTGGCGTTCAACTTCCGCAAGGACGGGTGATGTTGCCGGCACATAGGTTGGAGGCGTTCAGTCTTATCGGGACGCAGCAGGAGATTGGAAGGCTGCGGACCGTGGACGTGCAGGGGGAGAAATTTCAGCGGGCATTGAGCATTCAGACGTTGCCGGGGGCATTGGGGGAATGGAACGTGGAGGTGAAAGCGCCGGTGATCGGGCCGGTGAAGCGGGGCGACGTGCTGCTGGGGCATTTCTGGTTGAGATGCGACGATTCGATGACGGGAGAGGGGTATACCACGTTCGTGTTTGAATCAAATGAGGGCGAATTCAACAAGGCGGCGCAATTCAGAATCAGTGCGGGGAGAAATTGGAAGGAAGTGTTTGTGCCGTTCGTGTCGCCGCGAGATTTCGCGGTCGGGGAGGCGCGCGTCGCATTCTGGATGGGATATGATCGACAGACGATCGACATCGGCGGCATCGAGGTCCTCAATTTCGAATCGAACGTGAAGCGTGATGATCTTCCCGAAACAAAAGTGACCTACGGCGGCCGTGCCGCCGATGCCCCATGGCGAGCGGAAGCGTTACAAAGGATCGAACGGATTCGCAAGGGGGACTTAGCCGTACGTGTCACCGATGCCCAAGGCACGCCGGTTGCAAATGCGACGGTGCATGCGGTGCTTCGCAGGCATGCATTTGGTTTTGGAACCTGCGTGGATGCCGATCTTCTGTTGTCAAAAACTCCCGACGCTTTGCGTTACCAGCAGACCATTCTCTCGCTGTTTAACCGGGCGGTTTTTGAGAACGAAATGAAATGGCAGGCAACCTGGAGCGGTGTGCCTCCGGATGTTGACCGCGCGCTGATATGGCTGCGTTCTCACGGCATTGCGGTCCGAGGCCACAATCTGGTCTGGCCGGGCTGGCGATGGCTTCCGCCGGAGTTGAAAGCTTATGAAAAGGACCCGAAGAAGCTCCGCGAAATCACAGCTAGGCACATTACCAACATGGTCGCGCATTTTCGCGGTCAACTGGACGAATGGGATGTTGTCAACGAGCCGTTTGCGAATCACGATCTGATCGACTTGCTTGGCGGCCGGGCGATCATGGTGGATTGGTTCAGGCTGGCGCACCAGGCGGACCCCAATTGCCGATTGTTTCTGAACGAATTCGGGATTCTGGACGGTGGGATGCGCAGCGAACATCGCGAGAACGTTTACGACAACGTCAAGTTCCTGATCCACAATGGGGCTCCGCTGGGAGGCATCGGCATTCAATCGCATTTCGGCACGGAACTTCCAGCGCCGGCGGATATAATTAGAATACTGGATCGGTTCAGCGGGTTTGGATTGCCGATCGAATCGACCGAAGTGAGCATTAGTCTGCATGACAAGCAATTGCAGGCGGATTACCTTCGCGACTACATGATCGCGGTGTTTTCGCAGCCCAACGTCCGGGACATCATCCTATGGGGATTCTGGCAGAAACGGCATTGGCGTCCCGAATCGGGAATATTCGCCGACGATTGGTCAGCCAGGCCGGCGGCGCAGGTGTGGATCGACCTGACCCAAAAGCAATGGAGCACCGATGTAACGGCAGTTTCCAATGAGCGAGGCGAGACCAGCGTTCGCGGATTTTACGGGGAATACGAGATCACCGTGACATCCGGAGGAAAAACCAAAACCGTCGCGGCCGAGATTGCTCCCGGCGGCTCGCGGCTTGAAATGAATCTGGAGTAATCCGCGTTATGCGAATCGCTTTATCTGCTTTTTCGATGGCTTGGATGGTGCTGATGATGGGCACAAAAACTTCCTCGGCGGCGGACCTGGTTGCGGGCAACCTCATCCAGTTCAACGACAACGGCGCATGGTGCTGGTATCAGGACCCGCGCCTGGTCATCGACAAGGCCAACAACACCGTCCTGATCTCGTCCATCGCGACATCGGAGGGCATTGATGGCGATGCGCGCGCCGGGGACGTCGACGCCGTTACGTTTCATCCCGACACGGGCGTCAGCAACCGGTACGTTTTGCACCACGCCTTGCTTCCGCAGGACGATCACAACGCCGCCGCGTTTCTGATCCGTCCCGACGGCGGTTACCTGGCGATGTATTCCAGGCACAATCACGATAATCTGTCGTACTGGCGCGTCTCGACCCGGCCGCACGACGCGAGCGATTGGGGCCCGGAACAGACGTTCGATTGGACGGATGCGATTGGCGCCGCCGGCGCCGCCAGCCACGTCACGTATTCCAATCTCTTTTATCTCCCGGCGGAGGGAAAGACCTACGATTTTTCGCGGGCCATCAATGACGATCCGTCGATTCTGGTTTCCACCAGCAATGGCGATCAGTGGTCTTACGCGGGCAAGCTGCTGACGGAGCAGAAGCTCGGGTACGTCAATGGCTACACAAAATACGCGTCCAACGGCATGGACCGCATCGACTTCATCACCACGGAGCACCATCCCCGCGATTTCAACAACAGCATCTATCACGGCTACGTCCAGGGCGGAAAGCTGCATCGCTCGGACGGGACGGTGGTGGAAGACGACGTTTTCAAATCCGCTGGCCATCCGCAGACGGAGTTGACCCAGGTATTTGCGGCCAACAGTATGTTCGACGGCACGATCATGACGCACGCATGGACGATCTTGCTTGCCGTCGACGGCGCGGGCCAGCCGTACGGCCTGATCTCCGCCCGCGCCGACGACCAGCCGGAAAATTCCAACTTCCAGGACCATCGCTTTTTCTATGTTCGCTACGACGGCAAACAATGGCGGGTGCATCAACTGGCGAAGGCGGGGGCATGCCTTTGGCCGGCGGAACAGGATTACACCGGTCTGGCCGCGCTCAATCCGAGCGATCCGAACGTCGTCTACGTTTCGACGACGGTCGATCCGCGCAATGATTCACCGCTTGCGGTGCACGAGATTTTCCAGGGCAAAACGGCCGACGGCGGTGGAACGTGGTCATGGTCTCCAATCACCCAGAATTCCACGGTGGATAATCTGCGTCCGCTGATGATCGCCTGGGATGCCGACAATTCGCTGCTGGCGTGGTTCCGCGGAACCATGAGCCGATCGCAACACTACGATGCGGCGATGGTTGGCGTGCTGATTCGCAACCACGAGGCGGCGGGCAGGATTCAATACCTTCCCGCGCCTTCGCTGACGACGGCGGCTTCTCCAGACGGCTCGAATGCGCGCGTCCAACTCCCGCAGATGAAGGAAGGGGCATACGATCTGTTTGCGTTTTTCTGGTCTGAACCCGCCGGCGATCAGAGAATCAGCGCCGGCCTGTCGGCCGATCAGAGGATGATTTTCCGTCCCCGCTCCGCACAACAGGCAGAAGTTTCCCAGTTTTCCAGTCCCGTGAAGGTTGAGGAGGGTAACCGCTTACTATACCGGGCGTTTATCGGCCGCGTTCAGGTGAAGGCCGGACAGCCGGTTGAGGTATTCGTGGATCAGAAAACCATCGCGGGCCTGGGTTATGCGGAGATTTCAGCCTCATGAGCAAATTCGGGTATAATTTCGGGGAGATGAACAAGCGCCCGACCCTTACCGATGTTGCGCGCCTTTGCGGGGTCACCGCCGCCACTGTGAGCCGTGTTCTCAACGACAAGAAGAAAAACTTCTCCACTACCGAAGCGGTGAGACAGAAAATTTGGGATACGGCCCGGGACCTCAAATACGTGCCGGACCTGAGCGCCCGAAGCCTGAGCCTTCGCAACACGCGGGTCATCGGGCTGTTTGCCTCGCCGCAGACGCACGTCGCCGAGGGCATCAACGAATCCCTGCTGGAAGGGATCACCGAAACGCTTCACGCCGGCGGTTACGACGTTTTCTTCGGATTGAGTCCCATTCGCAGCACGAAGAATCCGCTTCCGTTCTGGCGTTTTGACGGCGCGATTTTGATGCAGTCGCCCAAATCGGAAACCGTGACCGAGTTGGACGTTCGCCGGGTGGCATACGTCTGCGTGAACGAGCGTGTTGGCCATCCGGCGGCTTCCGTGCTGGCCGACGACGCGATGGGAATGCAGCGCGCCATGTCGCACCTGATGCAACTGGGTCACAAGCGTTTTGCCTACGCCAACGCCCGCGCTTCATATTTCAGCCATTACAGCGTGAACGAACGATATGCGACGCTTCTGGCGGGCGTGCGCGACCAGGCGATTCGGCTGCTTCCGGGGCATGATACGCCGTTCCATTCTCCCGTCGAATTTCTCCGGACCATGGTGGTTGAAGGCGGCGCCACCGCGATCATCACGTACGATCATCAGATTGCGGTGATAATCATGGGGGCGGCGTACAGTCTGGGGCTGCGGATTCCGCAGGATTTCAGCCTGATTTGCTTCAACGACGTTTTTCCCGTGGCGATGTTATATCCCCCGCTGACGGCGGTCGCGGTCGCCGGCCGGGAGATGGGCCGTTTGGGCGCGGACCTTCTCCTGAACCATCTTTTGTCTCCGCAGCCGCATTCCGGCAGGGAGATACGGGTTGCCGAAGATTTAATCGTGCGAGGCTCCACCGGCCCACCGCCGACCAGCTGAATATCCGGCTCAGATTTCCGTCGGGCAACCCAATAATACGTTCACGATCTCAGGCAACATCTCCGGCGCTGGAAGCGTGATTCTTTTGGGAGACACCCAACTTCAGATGGTGGGCACCGTCGCGCCCAGCGGCACCAACACCTATTCCGGCGGAACGACAGTAAATTCCGGCACACTGCTGATCAATCCAACGGCAACCCCGGTGACCACCAGCGCCCTGCCGACGGGTGGCCGCGTCAGTGTCACGGGCGGATTGTTGCAACTCGCGGCCGGCGTCTCCGGCGGCACAGGCCCGGCCAAGACCAGCAGCGTGAGCATCACGTCGCTGTCGATCACCGGCACCAGCCAGGTCGATTTGAACGACAATCACATCATCATCGCCTCCGGCGCCACCGATCCGTTCAGCACCATCGCCGGTTACATCAAGTCCGGCTACAACAACGGCGCCTGGAACGGCCCCGGCATCATCTCCTCCGCCGCACAAACCAAGACCAGCGGCCTGTCCTACGGCCTCGGCTACGCCGACGGCAAAGACGCCAAGGTCTCCGGCCTATCCTCCGGCCAGATCGAAGTGAAATACACCCTGCTCGGCGACGCCAACCTGGACGGTCTGGTGAACGCCGCCGACTTCACCGACCTGGTGGCGAATTTCAACCAGAGCGCGAGCGGTGCGGCTTCGGCCGGTGACGTCGGGGCGCTGGACGCTTTTGCCGCCGCCAACGGCATCAGCTTGGCGAATGTTCCCGAGCCGGCGTCGATGGGGTTGCTGGCGCTGGGCGTTGCCGGGGTGCTTGGCCGGCGGCGTCGGCAGTGAAGGTTTGGGCAAAGTTGACTTCAGACAAAACGCCAAGAACCCCCGCTGCCTTGCGGGGTTTTCTTGTCCCCTATTCAGCGGTCCACCAGTCGCGGCTGGACGCTGCATCAGGGCTCCATTAAAGTGCGTGGCGGTCCCGGCGAAGCCGACGCGGTATCATCTTCGCGGTGCAACTGAGTTTGGCAATGCTTAGCCTACATGGGCAGGTTCGATGAATACCCAGGCGATGGACAAGGAGTTGGGCTCCGAAAACACCTGGGTGCAATTCAACTCGTTCAGCTATTGGGGAACTGACTTCGGCGCGGCACGGCTGCCGGGACGACGGCAGTTTCTCAATCCGATACTGGCGGGGTTTTATCCGGATCCCAGCATTTGCCGGGTCGGCGAGGACTACTATCTGGTCAATTCTTCATTCTCCTATTTTCCAGGCATTCCGATATTCCACAGCAAAGATATGGTCAATTGGGCCCAGTTGGGCTGCGTGTTGGATCGCCCTTCGCAATTCAGCACGTTGCGCCCGGGCGATGTCTCCCGCGGCATTTATGCGGCGACGATTCGGCACCATCGCGGACTCTTTTATGTCATCACGACGCTGGTAAACGGCGGCGAGAACTTTTTCGTGACGGCCGAGAATCCCGCAGGGCCGTGGTCAGAGCCTAATTGGCTGCCGCAAGTCGAGGGCATCGATCCATCGCTTTTCTTCGATGACGACGAGCACGCCTACATCGTTCATTGCGCGCCGCCTCCCAACAATCACGCTATTTACAGCGGACACCGAACGATCCGGATCCAGGAATTCGATCCGACCGCCGGCCGAGCGAAGGGCGAGCAAAGGATTCTGATCGACGGCGGGGCCGATATCTCGAAGCAGCCAATTTGGATCGAAGGCCCGCATTTGTTCAAACGCAACGGCCGGTATTACCTGATTGCGGCTGAGGGCGGAACCGGCGAGGCGCACTCGGAAGTAGTGTTTCAAGCCGATTCGGTTTGGGGACCGTTCAGACCGTTTGCGGGCAATCCGATTCTCACGCAACGGCATTTGCCGGATACTCGGCCGATGCCGATTACCTGCGCGGGCCACGCCGATTTCGTCCAGACGCCGGGCGGCGAATGGTGGGCGGTATTCCTGGCCTGTCGGCCGTACGAGCGAAATTGTTACAACACCGGGCGCGAGACGTTTCTCCTGCCGGTGCGGTGGGAAAACGATTGGCCGATTATCTTGAAGGGCGACGAGATCGTGCCCAGGATTGCGGAGCGGCCGGGGTTGCCATCGCAGCCTGCGGCGAAAGTGGCGCTGAATGGCTCGTTTTCCTGGACGGATAATTTCGATGGCAATCGTCTGGACCTGCGTTGGCATTTCCTACGGCCGCCGGTTGGGAGGTGGCATTCGCTGGGGCACGGGCCCGGCTCATTGTTGATCGCGCCGCGATCGGTCGCGTTGAGTTCTTACGGCAACCCGTCGTTCATCGGGTGCCGGCAGCAGCACGCGAACTTCACCGCATCCGTTGAAATAACCGTCAATCCCAAAACGGCCAGATGTGACGCAGGCTTGGTCGCGTTCCAGAACGAGACACATTACCTCTTGCTTGGGATTCGGGTCGAGGGAGGCGGAGTCAACGAAGTGTTCCTCGAGCGGATTTCGAGCGGCGCGGATCGGGGCGATGCCGCAAGCGCACCGCGCATTCTCGCCGCCGCGCCCTTGCCGCAGGGCGCCGAACGCATCGCGCTGAAAATCGGGAGCACGGGCCTGCCGTATTCCTTTTACTACGGAATCGACCGAGGCGAATTCAAGCCATTGATTGAGAATGTGGATGGCAGCATTTTAAGCACGAAAATCGCGGGCGGATTCCAGGGCGTCATGCTGGGGATGTTCGCGCGGCGGAAGGCTTTGCCTCCGCGAACGCCACAATGAGATGACCGATGCGTCAAGAGGCACGCGTGCGGCGGGCTCGTCGCTGCAAAGCGCCGATGGCGACGAGTCCAGCCAGGGCGGTGAAATTCGGTTCGGGGACATTCGCAAGGCTGAAGCCGTTGGCCGCGGCGAAGGCGTCCAGCGCCGCGACATCGCCGGCCGAGTTGGCGCCGCTGTCACTCTGGTTGAAGTTCGCCGCCAAGTCGGTGAAGTCGGCGGCGTTCACCAGTCCGTCGTAGTTGAAGTCGCCCTGGTCCCAGCCGGTGACCGGCTGGTTGAAGTTCGCCGCCAGGATGGTGAA
>JBEKEC010000002.1:0-234728 GCA_050014015.1 Tepidisphaeraceae bacterium | reverse complement strand
AAGGCGCAGAGAAGTCAGAGAAGTAAAAGAAAACAAAGGCCTTGACTTCTTTTGCTTCTCTGCGCCTTTGCGCCTCTGCGTGAGATCTTTATTGGGTTGCGGGCGTAGCCAGCGCTGGGCGCCTTCGCGGTAATTCTCTTCGGAGAAACGCCACGCCATCAGGGGTCCCCGGGGCCAAGTTCGCCCGTCGAATTCCGTCCCTGCCCGCGGCCGAATTTTTTTTTCGTCGGCGTGAAGAATTCCGGAAAAACACGCCCAAAACTTTCACCTCCTGGCTATAGATATAGAGGGACAATGTTTTTCCACCGGTTGAACGATGCCCATTTCCCATTTTCCGTCGCCTCGCCGCGCGACGTTCGGCTGACCCGCCGGATTTTTGTCCGTTTTGGGGCGCCGACATCGACACTGTGGCCCCTCACGCTATCGAAAACCGCCTCATTGTCAGCGCCCCGGCCCGTGTTTTTGTAGATTTACGATGTCCAAAATATCCAGACCTGATTTCCCCAAACGCGACAGCCTCCGGCGGCCTCCCCTGGCGGCTCCAGACCCCAATCGCTCTTTTGGTGAATTTTGACCTTTCCCCACAATCCTCTTACCTTCTGATTTGCACACATGCGACGTTATTTCCCCACTTTCGACGAATTCTCCGCTTCGGCCCAAAACGCCAAGATCGTCCCCGTCTATCGCCTGCTCCTGGCCGACCGCCTCACTCCGGTCAGCGCTTTCGAGGTCCTCGGCCGCGAGCAGCATGCTTTCCTCCTGGAAAGCGTCGTCGGCGGGGAAAAGATCGGCCGATACAGTTTCATCGCCGCGGGCCCTCGCCTCGTCTATCAGGTCGCCGATGGACACGCTTCCATCCAACCCGTCGGCAAACCCCCCACTGAATTCACCACCACCGACCCCCTGGCCGATCTGCAAAAGCTCCTGCCCGCCGAATCCTGCCATCGCGACAAGAATCTCCCCGCCTTCATCGGCGGATTGGTCGGCTACGCCGGCTACGATACCATACGATATTACGAAAAAGAAAAACTCCCCTCGCCTCCCCCGGACGACCGCAGGCTCCCCGATCTCCTCTTCGCGCTTTATGGCGAGATCGTGATCTTCGATCACGTCGATAAAACCATCAAGGTCGTCGCCAATGCCGAGGTCGGCGCCGGCAACGCCGAGTCCGCCTATCGCGACGCCTGCCGGCGAATCGACGAGATCGTCTCCCGCCTGCATCAGCCGCCCAGTTCCGCCCTGGGCGAAATCGATCCCACGGCCCCGCTTTCCCTCGCCTTTTCCACCAACTGCTCCCGCGAGCGATTCGAGCAGATGGTTCGCGCCGGCAAGGAATACATCAAGGCCGGCGACATCTTCCAGTTCGTCCCCAGCCAGCGCCTGCGCGTCAATTCCTCCGCCGATCCGTTCGATGTCTACCGCGCCCTGCGAATCATCAATCCCTCCCCATTCATGTTCTATTTGAAAAGCCCCGCCTGTACGCTGATCGGCTCCAGCCCCGAAATCCTCTGCCGCGTCTCCAACCGCATGATCACCAGCCGTCCCCTGGCCGGCACCCGGCCACGCGGCGCCACCGACGAACAGGATCAGGCCCTGGAACGCGAACTCCTCGCCGACCCCAAGGAACGCGCCGAGCACGTCATGCTCGTTGACCTCCACCGCAACGACGTCGGCCGCGTCGCCAAAGTCGGAACCGTCCGCATCAGCGACGTCATGACCGTCGAACGCTACAGCCACGTCATGCACATCACCAGCAACGTCACCGGCGAACTCCGCGACGGCCTGACCGCCCTGGACGCCCTGCGCGTCAGTCTGCCCGTCGGCACCGTCAGCGGCGCGCCCAAAATCCGCGCCATGCAGATCATCGACGAACTCGAACCCACCCGTCGCGGCCCCTACGGCGGGGCCGTCGGATACCTCGACTTCTCCGGCAACATGGACACCTGCATCGCGCTTCGCACCATCGTTTGGCGCAACGGCATCTTCGACGTCCAGGCCGGCGCCGGCGTCGTCGCCGACTCCGTCCCCGAAAACGAATACGAAGAAACGATGAACAAAGCCAAGGCCATGCTCAAAGCCGTCGAGATCGCCCAGCAGGGATTCTAATCGCCGATTCCCCCGAATCCGTGGGATGCGCAGACTTCACGGTGAGATTATCTTCGGATTTTCAATTTGGGGCGCGGCCCACGTATCGGGCTTCCTTTCCCACGTTTCTCTCACCTGGGTGAAACGTTCAATGCGTTTTCCAATCTTCGCGATTTCCTTCGGGTAAAATTCGAGCAACGCGTCGCACAATTCCAGCATCCACGCCTTGCGTGAGTATTGTGGTTTCAGCGAAATGTAATTCGAATTTGCGATCTGAATCTGCCCCCATCCCAAAGCGCCGATGGTGAGGCACTCCCAACCCAGGAACTCGATAGGGACAAATCGAACTTCCGAAACAATCGCCTTCCTTCCCTGAATGGTGTAACTGACGAACAAGATAACGAAGCAGTTCGAATCGGATTCGTAAAAGCGAGCGAGGCGGTCAACGGAAGTAAGGTTCGGCATGTTGAATCGCGTGTCCGTCCGATGGGTCTTGACATCGACCACGTAGTAAATCCCCGCTCGGTCGCTGAACGCTACGTCCGCCATGGCTCGTCGGGCAAAATCGGTGGAACACTCCGTGCAGATATCGCCAAGCAATTGTTGAAAGCTCTGCGATAGAATTTCCTGAATGGCATCCCCTGCGGCACGCGTACTCTCGACCGTTGCGGCAGACAGAAATTCCTCCTGTGCGTTGAGAAGTTCCTTGGCCTTCTCCTGGATTTTCAGATAGCGGTCAGTGTAAAAGATCTCGCTTCGCATTGATTAAAGCCCGTTGCCCTGGGCGCTCCCGAAGAGCGTGGGCGAAGAACTTCGTGCCTCCGCCTCAGAAGTTCGCCGATCGCCGAGTGTGTTTCGTTCCCAGAAGACGCCCTCCGTATATCCCTGAACGGTCTGATCGGCATCCGCACGATCGAGCCGCTTCTCGGCCAGGCAACAGTAATCGGGGTCGATCTCGATGGCGAAGAAGCGCCGGCGCAGTTTCTTGGCGACAACCGAGCAGGTGCCCGAGCCAAGAAACGGATCGAACACCACGTCCGATTCACTCGAGCTAGCAAGGAGTAGTTTGGCGAGCAGCTTTTCCGGCTTTTGAGTGGGATGGTCGGTGTTTTCCGGCATGGACCAGAATGGAACGGAAATGTCCGTCCACAGATTGGAGGGATACGTCAGCCGATACTTGCCGTTTTCCCCGTCTTCCCATCCCTTTGGCCGCCCCTCCGCGTCGGTATAGGGCGCGATAACCCGGCGCTTGAGTTTTACGCTGTCTACGTGAAACGTATAGTCCCGCCCGACGGTGCAGAACCAAATGTCTTCCGAACAATTCTTCCAGTTGGTTTCCGCACCGCGGCCCTTTTCCCGCTCCCACGTAATCCGATTGCGAACCATGAAGTATTTTTCGCAAACATGATGGATAGCGCTGGATGATCGCCAGTCACCACAGATGTATACCGAAGCCCTTGGCTTTAGAAGTCTCACGATTTTGCCCAGCCAGGAATCGAGCCACTTCTCGTACTCCACCAATGGCAACGTCGTGAAAGACGTTTGGTTAAATGTCTTGTTCAGATTGTACGGAGGGTCGGCAAAGAGGAGATCGACGCACGCGCTCGGCAGAAAGGGCATCGCCTCGAAAGTGTCTTGGCAAATGGTGCGGCCTAATACCTCCGCCAACCGGACCGGATGATCGAGGCGAAGGAGGCGAGAGCGGTATTTCCGCTGTTCTTCCTCAGTCAGAGTCAAGGTCCGGTTTCGCGGCGCGCGGAGGGCTTGCGTCATGGTTCTTTATGCTCCAAATTAGCGAGTGTAACGGCGTTCACGACGCCGTCAAAATGGCGCCTTCGTTACGCCGCCACCTAAATTGCCGACGGTTCAACGAAACTTATACCATCGGACCGCTTTCGCCGAGAAAAGGGGCTAACTTATTCAATTCTCATTGCTCACGGCTAATCCCCGGCGCGGCTCGGCCGGCGACAAACCCCCGTCAACCACAATCGGCAATGACGTCACCTCAACGCTCGCCGGCGAAAGCCCGTCCCGCCTGGCGGTCAGGGTGATCGTTCCCGGCGTCCGCGTTGATCGGATTGATACGCGGTTGATCCCGCACTCCGTGTCGAGATACAGTTTGTTGGTCGAGTCCACGATGCCGCTGTTGTATCCGCCGCGCCACACGCCGGGGCCGCTGACGGCGAAGTCGATGCGTCCTTCATCCGTCGGGCATCGCCGGCCCGCCGCATCCACGACTTCCACGTCGAACAGCGCCACGTCCGCCCCGTCGGCCCGCAGGCCGCCGGGACCAGTGATCGCCGTCAGTTTCACCGCCCGCGCCGGCCCGGCGGTCGTCAACTCGTATTCGCAAGCCGCCTTGCCTCCGTCGTATCCGACGGCCTTGATTGTGCCCGGCATCCAAACCACGCCTGGAAACGCGAAAACATATCCGTTGGTCGGACGATCCACCCGGCCGATCGGCTTGTCGTTCACGCTCAACTCCACGGCCTGGCAGTTCGAGACGACGTACATCGTCTTTTTCGTCCCCGGCGGATACGTCCAATGCCCGATGATATGAATCGCCGGCCGATCGTCCTGCATCACCTGATAGGCGTAATACGCCTCCTTCGGCAGCCGCACGGCGTCAACCTTGCCGCTGACCCGGCACACTTCGCTGGAATCCTGCCGGCCATCGGCGTTGGAATCCGAGAAATAGATCGATGCATATCCCGACCATTTCGCGTGCCGCGGATCGGCGTTGGAGATGCGGTTCGACCAGTACGCCCAATACCGCGCCGCCGCCGCCACGCAGAACGTCTCGCTGTTCCAGTGATAGACATCATTCGGCCCCGGCTTGAACCCGAAGTGGGGGGGCGAGAAATCGTCCCAGAATCGGCGTGCCGCCTCATCGCGGAAGTCCTCGGTCTCGATCAGGGGCGCCCGGTCCCGCCGCTCGGCGCTGTACGCCCGAAACATGTCACCCGGGTTCTTCAGCGCATCGGTCCGGGGGTCCTGTCCGATCATGATGCCGAAATATTCCGCAATGGGCGTCGCCTTCGGATCGTTAAGCGTTCGGCAACCGACGACCCGGCCACCCGTCGGATCCCACTGCGCCTTCAGATCGACCATCTGCTTCAGATGCTCGGCGGTGATCCCGTTGTTCCCGGCCTCCCAGAAAAAAATGCTCGGGCTGTTTCGGAAGTAAATCATCGAATCCCGCATGACCTCCAATCTCTGCTCCCATTGACGGCCCTGAACGTCCTTCTCCTTATCGCCCGCCGGGCAAACCTCCACGATCCCGAACCGGTCGAACGACTCCACGTCCGTCCGCTGCGGCGAAATGTGCATCCACCGAAGGTAATTGGCATGGCTGTCCCGGATCATCCTCGCCGTGAAATCGTGCATCCAATCCGGATACGCCTGCCCCAGCCCTTCCCATTCGTCGCTGGACCGCTGCGCATAACCACGCAGATAAACGAACTTGTCGTTGACGTAAACTCCGCCCTTTCCCGCTCCGCCCCGGAACTCAGCCTTGCGGAATCCGGTGATTGTCCGCACCACGTCCACGGCCTTGCCATCCACGCTCAGCACCGTGTACACGTCGTAAAGATACGGATCGTCCGGGCTCCACAGCCGGGCGCCCGTAAGATGCCCGACGCCCCGCAGAATCGTCTTTTCGCCATTCACCAGATCGACCGTGTCGCCGTCGAATTTCGCCTTCACCCGGCCCCCGGCGTCAACCACCACCGCCGACAGCGTGATCGATGCCTGATCGCCCGATTCGTTGGCAACCTGCGATTCGACGTTCACGTCCATCGCGCCGTCTCCCACGGAAACGTTCGACGGATACACGTACACGCCCGTAGTCCCAAGCCCATCGTAAATCGGCAGCGTCTGATGGATCGGTCCCATCACGTGCAGCCAAACGTGCCGGTTTATCCCGCCATAGTTCGGATTGAAATCCTTGGCCTCCCATTCAAAGACCGTGCCGCTCGATTTCTCCGCGTAGTTGCTGCTGTTGTCGATGCACACCGCCAGGACGTTGTCCCCGCCGATGTTTACCGCATCGCTGATGTCCAGCCCGTACGCCGTCACCCCGTTTTCCGACAGCCCGACTTCTTTGCCGTTCACGAAGATTCGCCCCGCTTGCCGCATCCCCTCGAACTCCAGAACCACCTTCCGGCCCCTCAAGTTCTCCGGCAGCGCGAAATGCTTCCGATACCACGCCAATCCCATGTACGCGCCACGCTGACCCCCGCTGTGAGAAATGATCTTGTTGAACGTGTCCACGTCGTTGTAAGTATGCGGCGTACTGACGGTCTCCCATTTCGCATCATCAAACTGCGGCGCCTCCGCGCCGGTTGCATCCTGCCTGATAAATTTCCAATCCGCGTCGAAGTTATAAGTCATCCGCGGCGACGCCGGCGCCGCAAACGGCGCGTCGCCCGCCGATCCCCTTGTTTCCGCTGCGACGAAAAGAAAAAAGCACAGAACGCCGCTTGCTCCGTATCTCATTTTGCCGTAACCCTCTCAATCGATCGGAAAACAGAACTTCGAACCTAGCTCACTTCTATCTTATCATCCGTATAACTCCGGCCAAGTTCCTCTCCACGGCGAAAATTGGGCCTTCCACCCCCGCCTGTTCGATAATGTCGTTGTGCCCTACATCGTCATCAAATCCAACGGCCAGGAAGTTGCCCGCCGCGAACTTGACCGCGGCGTGGTCATCGGCCGGGCCCCCGATTGCGACGTGTCCGTCCGCGACATTCTCTTGTCTCGCCGCCATTGCCGGCTTCAGCCCAGCGATGACGGCTGGATGGTTCAAGACCTGCAAAGCAAAAACGGCACGGTCATCGACGGCGAACGCCTCCGCGTTCCCCGCCTCCTGTGCGACAACGACGTCATTCGCCTCGGCCGATCGAAAATCATCTTCCATGCCGGTCTGCCCGAGGAGGATTTTGCCGACCGGCTCATGACGCCCGCCCGCCCGGCCGATCCCGGCGATTCCCTCGCCGGCACACTCTCGGGATTTTCGCTCTTGCTTCCCGGCGAGGGCGAAACCCCCGATGACATGCCCTGTCCCCAGCCTCGGCCCAAAGATCCCCCGGCTTACGACCACGCGGAACTTCAGCAGCTTCTGACCGCCATTGCATCCAGCAGTTGGGATTCGGTTTACGCCGAAGCCCGCCAGCCGCTCCGCGGCGGCCAGGGCATTGAATCGGATGAAGATGCCCAGTCGCGCCGCCGCGTCCGGCCCTCCTCTCCAACTGATCTGTCGCTTCAGGTCAATCCGGCTTCGCTCCCGCCGGCCGTTGCCATCGCCGCTCCCCAACCCCGCCGCAAGACCGGCTTCAGGCCCTCTCTGCACGTCATCGTGGTGACGATCTGGCTCGGATTTCTGGTGCTGCTGACCACCAACCACAAACCCGTCGCCGGTGGATCAACGCCCAGGCAAGCCCCCGAACGGTCCCCGGCTGCCAATCTGCATTCGAATGCACCCAACACGGATGTCCTCGTCAATGGCGATTTCGTGCAAGCCGCGGATGAGGAATTCCAGGGTTCTTCCGAACCGGCCGCGCCCGCGCCGCCGCCAACCCGGTTCAACCCCGCCGCCGCCAAAGCCGCCGCCGCAACCGCCGCGATCCATCTTCTCATGGTATGGTAGTGGCGGGGCGGTTACCCCTCAGCCGGCTCGATTGTCGCCGACATCGAGCCTTTGCAAGTGGCCACGCGCGGATCCACCCCATAGGCATGAATCTGATCCCGCTTAAATTCCGCCCGCTCCCTGTGCGTCGTCATCAGAATCACCCGGCCCTCCCGATCCACCTCCTTGGCCAACTGAAACCCCTTTTCATCCGGGTAGGCAAACAATACCTTGAGCATCTCAATCACGTATTCGTAAGTATGATCATCGTCGTTCAGCAAAATTACATGATACGGAGGCATCTGGGCCGGTCTTGGCTTCTTGGAAGGTGCGGCTTTTTGCGGCATGGCAACGGCCGACCCACCGGATGCGGGCTGATTTGTGCTTTCCATTTGAAGTTCCCTGACAGACAGGACGCCGCTAAGTTACCTAATTTTATGAGTTAAAATCAATAAGTTTCTATCTCAGCCGTTTCTCAATGTGTGCATTACTCCATGTAAAATAGGCGCTTAACATGCCATCAAATCTTAATTTGCGGGTTGTCGCCAACATCGTCCTGTTGCTGCTCGCCGTGGTTGCAACCCATGCCAGGGCCTGTTTGAGGGATGCGTTGGATGATCGGGCGGTCCAATGGTCCACTTCGATCGTCATGGCAAAGTTGACCGCGGTGCAAGACCCCCAGCCGATGGTCGCATCCTCCACCCAGCCGTCTGTCGACCTCGGCCCCGGTGCCGGGTACCAGATTTATGATTTTGAAATCACCAGCACCATCGACGGCGCCGGCAAAGCCGGCGATCAGATTCACGTGATTCGCTTCACCTTGGGCCCGGACACGCAAAAAAGCTCGATCTGCGGACAAGCATTCACCGACAAACAGATCGGAAAATCGTTCTTGCTCCTGCTTCGGCCCGAAGCCGATCTGCGCTGGAGCGACCGAGCCGACCAGCCCGATCCAAGGACGCCCCAACTCCATGCCATGAAGGCGCTTGTGGTCGTCCACCTGGAATTGGCCAGCGACCTGGGCGCCGACGGGCTGGAAGATGCGAAATACACCGTTACTTCCGCCCGTGCCGCCGAGGCGCAGTTCAGCGCCGATGACGCAAAGATGCAGGCTCAGACCATGATTAATGCCGCCGACGACACCGAGGAAGTCCAGGCCGAGCATGCCCTGCTCGAAATGGGTCCCAAGGCCATCCCCGTCCTCACCGATGCCATGTCGCAAGCCGGCCCGGATGGCAAGGCCCGTCTGCTAAAGTTGATTCGCGCCCTTGCCCCGCCGACCTTGGCCGCATCCATGCACCAGCATTAGTCATGCGTAGCGCAAATCACGCTTCCGTCCAATAACCCTCATCGTGCCGGCCCATTTCTGCCGAAATAGGGCAATATGGACCTGGCAACGGTGATCGGTCTGGTTCTGGCTTGGGGTGCCGTGCTCTGGTCGATGTTCCACGCCTCGGAAGGGGCGATAGGGGCCTATGCCAAGCCCAACGAAATCCTGTTGGTGCTGGGGGGCTCCGTGGGCGCGGCCATGATGTCGATGCCCCTGCACGCCGTCACTGGCGTCATCTCCTATGTCAAGAAATGGGTTCTGAACAAGGAATCCCATATCGAGAACATCATCAAGGAAATGGTCCAGTATGCCGAGACCGCCCGCCGCGATGGCGTGCTGGCGCTGGAATCCGTCGCCCGGGAGGCGCCCGATCCCTTCCTCCGCCGTGGTTTGCAGCTCACGATCGACGGAACCGATCCCGAAATCATCGAACGAATCCTCCGCATCGAAATCGAATCCATGAGCGAACGCCACCTGCACGGCAAGCATTTTTTCCACACCCTGGCGAAGTTCGGCCCCGGGTTTGGCTTGATGGCGACCCTGATCGCCCAAGTCGCCATGTTCCGCAGCCTCGCCGGTGACGCCGCCGTCATCGGGAATGCCCTGGCCATCGCCCTCACCGGAACGTTGTACGGCTGCATCCTTCAGAACCTGGTCGCAGGCCCCGTTGCCGAAAAACTCGGCATGCGAAGCCACGAGGAAGCTTTCGCCAAGGAAATCATGCTCCAGGGCGTCCTCAGCATTCAGGCGGGCAACAACCCCCGCGTCGTCGAAATGCAGCTCATGAGCTTCCTCAGCAGCAAGCAACAGGCCGCCATTCCCAAGGCCGCCTAACTGGGATTTCCCACATGGCGGAAAAAAAAGCCTGCAAATGCAAGAAGGTCGAATGTGAGGAATGCCCCGAGTGGATCTTCACCTTCGCCGACCTCGTCATGCTCATGATGGGGTTCTTCGTGATCCTCTGGGTCCTCAAACCCCAACCTGGAAAGAAGGGCCAGGCCGACAGCGACGACTATGTCGTCAAAATCGCCGCCTCCATCCGCGCGGGTTTCGGATATATTCCCAGCCCCCAGAGCCGCGATCCGGTGGACATGCAGATGATCGTCAACGGGTTGTCGAAAATCCACCCGCCGGGGCCGGGCAAACGCGGCAAAACCGACAATGAGCCCAAGGGCGCCGTCGGCACCGAGCCGGAGGTCACCAACATCCGGCCCTCCAATCATGCCACCGAGGGCGGCAAGATGCTCTTCGATCGCGCCAGCGCCGATCTGACCGATCAAACCAAGTCCGACCTCGATCAGCTCGCGGAGGTGATTCGCGGCCACCGCAACATCGTCATGGTCAAGGGCCACACTTCGCTGGACGATCTGCCCAACGGCGCCACCGACCTGCAGAAGATGGACCTGTCCATTCGCCGCGCCCAGGCCGCCGCCGATTATCTCACCCACAAAGGCGTCGAGCCCGACATGATCCGCGTTCAGGGTTGTTCGACCTTCGAGCCGCTCACGCAGCGCGAATACACCGCCGATTCCCAAACGCTCAATCGCCGCGTCGAGGTTGAGGCCACCAATACTCTCATCGACGATCTGCAGGACAAGCCCCACAACGCCGACGCCGGCACCACCGCCCCCAGCGGGCCGTAGGTTTCGACCGCCTATCGAAATATCGCGGGCCTTCTCCGTCGCCGCGCAAGCATGCTCAATGCTCCCATTCCGACAATTCCCGCCGCCGCGGGTTCCGGCACGTTCGACGCCTCGAAATCGCTAAGCACAATCTCATTGGCGTAAGCCCCGGACTCATAATTCACCAGGAATGACCCCGACCCATCGGCCGTCTCCAGCCGTCCGCCATCCGCCACGTCCGTGAATTCGCCGCTCAGGGTATCGCTCGAATCAACCGTCAGCACCGTAAACACGTCGCTGCCGGATGGCTCGAAACCATCGGCCAGAGAAATTTCCAGGTTTCCCGCCAGCGTCACGCTGCCGTTGACCGTCAGCAGGTCGTAATCGCTGTCGCTTCGCAACTCGAAGGCGAGGGTGGAGGGGTCGGAACAGAGGATGATGTTAGCGTCGATGATGCCCGACCCCGCGAGCGTGCCATCGGCTACGTTCAAATCGCCCGTTTGATAATCATACTTAGCGGGATAGACGTTCACCGTGCCGCCGTGCAGGGCGATTGCTCCGTTATTGACAAGACCCGATGACACGATTTGCAGCACTCCGCCGCTGGAAGCCTCAAGATTGCCGTTATTCACGAAGTTTGTGATGTTGATCCAAAGGCTGTTGCCGGCGGAGTTGGCGTCGATCGTGCCATTATTAATAAGCGTTCCCACGGTGGATGAATTGTCGGCAATTGTCATTGCGCCTTGTACTAGCGTATTGGGGCCGAGGATAAGCGTGTCCGTGGGTGGGGTGAGCCATCCGTTGTTTACGACGTTCAAATACGCGTTGGACACGCCCGTTATCGTGAGATTGTCCACCGTCTGGCTCAAGCCTGAAAAGGTCAACTCCGCCGTGGCGAAGTAGTGCGAGTTGAGGACAATTTGATGCCCTGGATCCATCACAAGCCCGTTTTCCACGGTCAAGCTGGCGTTGCCGTTGACTCCGGTGCCCACCCAGAGGTCAGCACCCGCCACGTGAACGCCATTAAGAGTCGCGTCCCAGACCTGAACAGGCGTGCCCGATGTCACGTTGATCGTACCGCCGTCAACCTCGGCAACGACCGGTTGGCTGAATGATACCACCCAACCGCTGTATGGCCCATTGCTGTATCCCAGTTGCAAAGACCCCGGAACCACGAAGGTACTGCCCGTATTTGACAGCGTTCCATTAAGGACGATTGCGCTGGTCGCATCAATGCTGATGGTGCCGATTTGCGAGGTTGCGAGGTTACCGTCGAATTGAATTCTGGAACCATTGCTCACGCGGATCGTCCCTGCATTTGTCCAATTCCCGGCCAATTCCAGCCATCCTCCGTTATCGGCCGATATCACGCCGCTCGGGCCGTTGGTCCAACTGGTCTGTCCAAACAGGGACGTCGCCCCGATCTGAAGGCCGGATCCTTCCGCCTCCAACAGGCCGTTATTCGTGAAATAGGAAGGACTGATCAGTGATTCAGAAGAAGAAAAGAGGCCGCTTGACGGTTGACTTGCGGGCGGGGAACTGATGATGGTTCCATTGTTAATTACCGTGCATCCGGACTGGGTGCCGTCGTAAAGCTCAAAGTTGCCCTGAAGGAGCATATGCGGCCCTAGGGTTAGGGTGACCGGGCCTCCGGAATCCGGCCCGCTGGCGCCAATGCCCACGGGGCTCCCCAAGCCCCAATTCCATACGAAATCTCCCCGGATGGTGAGATTGTCCACGGTGGTTTGGCCGGAATCATCGAACGCCAACCCACCGGATGTTGCAATCTCGATTTGATGCCCGGGATCCATCGTCAGGCCGTTGCGAATCAGGATTTGGCCGGTGGCATTGAGATTCCCGCCCTTGACATAGACCCCATCCAAAGTTCCCTTGCCGCAAAGGGCGCTACCCGAAGTTTCATCCACCGTTCCGCCGATAATCGTGCCGCCGTTTAAACTCAATGTTCCCGTGCTCGCAGTGGCTAGAGTGCTGCCGGTATTAGTCAACGTTCCCGCGATGCTGACCGTGCTTGTGGAATCCACCTGCAAGGTGCCGATGTCGGCTGTCGCAAAACTGCCGCCGAGGTTGACCACTCCACCGTTCGTTGCCGATATGACCCCCGAGTTCATCCACGTGCCGTTAAGGTTCATCGTCGATCCGTTGGCGCTTAAGATTCCCGTGGACGTGTTGACCAAATTTGCCGAATTGATCGTGAGTGTTGAACCTTGGATCGCTTGTAGCAGGCCGTTATTAACAACGTTGGAAACGTTTAATGACGTTGACCATGTCATATAGTAAGGAAGCTCAAATGGGGGAATTATATTCACTACAAAGGATGGTGAAGCTGCGAGGATGGTTCCGTTATTAAGCAGCGTGTCACCTGATTGTGGCCCTTCGAGGATAAACCCCTGTATCGTCGCGTTTGGTCCGACTGTCAGCGTCACGGGACCATTGGAATTGGGGCCGCCGACAAAGACCAGGGCATTGATGTTGACGTGATCGACCGCCTGACTGGCGCCATCAAACGTCACGGTTTGCATGGTCAGCGTGTGGTCGTTCATCGTCAGGCCGTTTAAGACGGTCAACGTGGTGCCGCTCACGTCACCGCCGGTGATTGTCACGCCATCGAGCGTGCCGCTGCCAATGGAGAAATTGCCGGCGCTGGCGTCCACCGTGCCCCCGGTGATTGTACCGCTCTCCAAACAGCAACTGCCCGCGAAATTGCCGGTGATGAAAGTTGCCCCCGTGTTGATGAGGGTTCCGGTAAGGCAGATTGAACTGGTCGAGTCTACGGTGACTCGCCCAAGTCCCGCGGTGGTTAAACTGCCTCCCAATGCCAGCGTGCTTGAATCCGTCGCGTAGATAAGACCGGCATCGCCGTTGTTCCAATTGCCCTGGATGCCCAGGGTTGCCCTGCCCGTCACCTTGATCAGTCCCTCGTTCGTGATGTTCTGTTCGCTGATATAAGCTTGCGAAGCGCTATTGGCCAAGACATAACCAGTGTTCGTGAAGTTCACGCCGACAATGTAGAGAATCCCGCCATCGGTTGCCTCGGCAATATTGTCGTTTGTGAAGTTGTCCACGTTGACACCGAGGGCGTTAGTGAACTGGTTGGAGGAGTAGTCCGCGTTGATTGTGCCATTGTTGACGAGCGTACTGCCCGGCTGCGAGCCCGTGCAGATTCTCATGCCGCCTTCGAGAGTAGTGTTGGCGTTCAATGTCAGCGTCACGGGTCCGGGAGAGTCCGTGCCGCTTACGTTAATAATGCCCTCATTCTCGTTGTAGCCGGGAAAATCAGAGATTGTTAATCCCTCGATCGTTTGGCTGGGACCGTCGAGTGTCAACGCGTTGCCGTTGAGATGGATCTGACGCCCAGGGTCCATGGACAACGCGCCCTTGATCACCAGAGTGGAGCTTCCCAGCCACTGGCCCGGTGGCTGAACGAGGTTCAGGTCCCCCCCCGTGATCGATACGCCGTCGAGCGTGCCTCCAGCCATGTTGAAAAGATTACCCGAACTTTCGTCAATAACTCCCCCAACAACTGAACCGCCCGTCAGATTGAAGGTTCCCGTCGCGGGTACGGAAAATACGGATGACGTATTTGCCAGCGTACCGGCTATATCTAACGTGGCTGTGGGGTCCACTTCGATGTTTTGGATGTCGGCAACTGTAAGGTTGCCGTTGATCGCCACGGTGCCCCCGGAGCGGGCGCTGATCGTGCCGCTATTAGTCCAGTTCGAGGCGACGATGTTCAACGTGCCCCCTCCCGTTGCCTCGAGGATATTATTATTTACTAGATTGGTAACGTTAATTGAGAGCGCCGCGGAGGGATTGTCCGCGTTGATCGTTCCGTTGTTTATAAGAGTGGAACCCGAGAAGGTCCCATCATTCACGTTCAATGCCCCATGGAATACGGAATTTGCGCCGAGGGTTAGCGTCACTGATCCCGCGGAGGTGGGGCCACTGAGCTCGACCGTCGCGTAGCTGGAGGTACCCTGAACGGTCAAATTGTCGACGGTCTGGCTGGGACCGTCGAAAACCAAAGTTCCAGAGTTGGTCAGAATTACCTGGCGTCCACTGTCCAACGTCAGTCCGTTCCGCAGATATAGAGTCCCCAAGCCATACCAGCCGCCTCCGACAGTGACATTTCCGCCGGTCACGCAGACGTCATCCATCGTTGCAAGGACGACGCTCAAGTTGCTGCCGGAACTCAGGTCCATTGTTCCACCGTCGATTTCCGCGCCGTTGAGTATGTACAATCCGGTGCCCCCCAGCGCCAGGTTTCTGCCAGAGTTCATCAGTGTTCCTGATATATTGATCGAGCTTGTGGCATCGGCGGTGATGGTTCCCATTTGCGACGTGGGGAAATTCACAGTCAGATACATGGTCCCGCCGTTTATCGCCTCAATCGTACCGGCGTTGACCCAATAGCGGGCATTGATGTTCAACGCGTAACCATTATTTGACTCCACAAGGCCTTCGTTGATGAAATTCGCGGTGTCGACCAACACGCCCGAGTAGGACGAGGCGATGATCGTTCCCTCGTTGATCAGCGTGTCGCCGGTGAAAGTAATGGCTCCGCTGTTACTCGCCTCAACCGTACCGAAGTTGATCGACTTGTTAGCTTGGATGTTCAACGATTGGCCGTTGCTTGACTCCGCCAGGCCGTCGTTGACGAAGGTCGCGGTGTTGATCGACAGCGGGCGAGTGTACCAGTCAGGTCCGACGTCCGCATTGATGATCCCTTGGTTGATCATCGCATTGCTGGAATTTGGGGCATCGGCAATAGTGAGCGTTCCTTCCAGAATTGCTCCGCTGCCTAGCGTCAGCGTCACCGATCCGCTGGAGTTTGGGCCGCCCAAAACGAGCGTTCCCCCGTCGTCCGGATACATATAGTTTCCGGAATTGTCGTAGATACGCCCCTGGTCGATTGTTTGGCTCGGACCGTCAAAAATGAGCGTTGTGGCGGACGCAAGAGTGAGCGTGTTGCCGCCCAAAGTGAGGCCATTTTGGATGAGAAGATTTCCTCCGTACAGGTTTCCACCCGTGACGCTCACACCGTTCAGCGTGCCGCTGTTCAAACTAATGCTCCCGCCAGCGAGGTTAATGGTGCTATTGGCAATCGTCCCCCCATCCATCTGGTAAGTTCCATTATTGATATTGACCGTTCCCGCTTGCAGCGTCCCGGACGTTTGATCCAACGTTGCGTCGGCCGAATCGATCGTGAGATCATTGAGGTTGACGTCAGAATCGAGCGTCACCGTATACGGATTTCCCCCAACCGCGTTGATGATCGCCTGATAATTCACATTGGCAGGCGATCCGTTGTTCGGATAGCTAGGCGAATTGGACCACATCGACGTATCGGTCCAGTCCGCGCTGGTCTCCGACATCCACGTCGCCGTCGTATCCGCCCTGGCCCACATGGCTCCCGCGCCCAGCACACTCCACGCCGCGACCGCCAAAATGCTCCGCGCGCGCTGGTGCTTGCCAATCCGCTTGGATATGCAGACCAACATGGTTCCTCTCCCGCTGGTCTTCAAAATGGAACGAACTGCCTGAACCCGCGAACCTGTGGACCAACTGTACGCCGACCGCAGTCATAAGCAATTGCAAAATCAATAGTTATACGAAATCTTAATATACCGAAATGCGTCATCGCTATCGCGGTTTAGCACCCATTCCCCCGCGTCGTCGTTCATATCCTCTTGTTTCCGCGTGTCTGTCCAATCCAACCCCTCGACGCCGCGAACCGCTGAAGGATATCGTTTTCGCCCGCCTTCGATGGATTTCTCGTCATCCTTTCGGCTTTTTCTCCGCTCTCGACAGAGGCGTCTCACGCCGCTTGGAAACATTCAGCGCCACCCACCACGCGGCGCCCGCCAGGCCGATCGCGAAACTCAACAATTGCCCCATCGTCAGCCAGCCGAATGCGAGGTAGCCGAGTTGCGAATCCGGCTCGCGCGTGAACTCCACGAGGAACCGGATGATCGCATAGGCGATCACGAACGCCGCGGCGATCTGCCCCTCGCGGCGGCGCTTCCGCGCCTTCACCGCCCAAACCACCCCCAGCAGCACCGGGCCTTCCAGGATCGCTTCGTAAATCTGCGAGGGATGCCGCGGCTGGGTATCGCCCGGGAAAATCATGGCCCACGGAACGTGGCTGACGCGGCCGACCAATTCCCCGTTGATGAAATTGGCGATCCGGCCCAGAAATAATCCGATCGGCGTCACCAGTGCCAGGCAATCCGCGACATTCAACCAACCCGCGCGTTGCACCTGGCACCAAATCCACAGCACCACCAGCACCCCCGCCAATCCGCCATGGAACGACATGCCACCATGCCAGATGGCTATCGGTTCCCACCACCGCTCCTGCTGGCCGAGGATGTCGCGATGATAGAATATCCACCAACCCGTTCGTCCCCCGGCCACCACGCCCAGCGCCAGCCAGCCCACCAGATCGGACAGCGCCTCTTTCGAGATTCGCAGCACGTTTTTCCGTACCAGCCGGCCCAACACCAAATACGCCAGCACGAATCCCGTCAGATACGCCATCCCATACCAGCGGATCCTCACCGGCCCGATCTGGAACATGACCGGATCAATTTGCGGATAGTGAATCAGCGACAACGCGTGAAGCATGGCTATTGACGATAGCGGAAAGAGAATCCCCCGTGTAGCCTCCCCGTGTAGCCGGCGAGCTTGCTCGCCGTATTCTCTGGTATCGCGCAAACCCAAATACGGCGAGCAAGCTCGCCGGCTACACGGAAAACTCCCGCACAAAATCCCATTCCTGCGGCTTCAACCCCTCCTTCATCGGATGCCGCCGCACGTAATCGATTGCCATATTCGCCTGCTCAACATCATTAATGAACACGCTCCAACATCCCTCCGCCCAAGGCGTATGAACCACACCCCCAACCGAAAACCTGGCCAGCGGATGACATCCCGCCGCGCGCAGCGCCATGGACGCCTTGGATTTCAAGTGTCGCGCGATTGCTTCGATGCTTCGCTCATGCCGCGCCGTCACCAGATGCGCATGGTCGTATCCAATGCAGCACGCGTGAACGACGTAATTACCCTCCTGAGCCCCCCGCCCAAACCCTTGGCCGATGGCGCCACGCTGTTCTTCGTTGAATCGCACCGGCGGATATTTCAGCGATTGTTTTGCTTCCAATCGTCTTGAGCGATCGTGCGCATCATGCGCATACGAGCGTTTCCCATTGACCGTTGTCGGCCCCCCGAATTTGAGCAATTCCCACGCTCCGACGAAATCAGACCACGATCCGCGAGGATCGTTAGGCAGCCAAAACCCATACGCGCTGATAATGAGGTGATACCACCGTACCATCGTCTTCTTCGTGTAGCCGGCGAGCTTGCTCGCCGTATTCCCTCCTCAAATATCAAAATACATGCAGAACTCATACGGATGCGGCCGCTGCCGGATGGCGTCCACCTCGTTTTCCCTCTTATATTTCACCCAATAGTGAACCACGTCCGCGGTGAATACGTCCCCCTTCAGCAGGAATTCGTGGTCCTCTTCCAATGCCGCCAACGCCTCCTCCAGCGAACCCGGCGCCGAGTCGATCTGCTCGTATTCCTCCGTCGTCAGGTGATACATGTTTTTGTCCAGCGGCTCGCCCGGATCGATCTTGTTTTCGATCCCGTCGATCGCCGCCATCACGATCCCGCTGAACGCCAGGTACGGATTGCACGAGCTGTCCGGGCAGCGGAATTCTATCCGCTTGGTTTTCGGATTCTCGCTGTACATCGGGATGCGGACCGCCGCCGAGCGGTTCCGGCTGCTGTAAACCAGGTTCACCGGCGCTTCGTATCCCGGCACCAGCCGCTTGTAGCTGTTGGTCGTCGGATTGCACAGCGCGCAAAGCGCCTTGGCGTGTTTCAGGACCCCGCCGATCGCGTGCAATCCCATCTCGCTCAATCCCGAATACTTGTTCCCCGCGAACATCGGCTTGTCCCCTTTCCACAAGCTGAAATGCACGTGCATGCCCGATCCGTTGTCCTGGAACAGCGGCTTGGGCATGAACGTCACCACCTTCCCATGCCGCGCCGCCACGTTCTTGCACACGTATTTGTACATCATCACGTTGTCCGACATCGTCACCAGGTCCTGATACCGCATGTCGATTTCGCATTGCCCGCCCGTCGCCACTTCATGGTGATGCGCCTCCACCGGAATTCCCAACTCGATCAGCGTCGCCACCATTTCGCTGCGGATGTTCTGCATCGTGTCCATCGGCGGCGTCGGGAAATATCCCTCCTTCAAACGCACCTTGTATCCCAGGTTGCTCGGGTCTTCGCTTCCCCGGTCCCAAATTCCCTCCCGGCTTCCCACGTAATATTTCCCGAAATTGATCCCCTGATCGTAAAACGCCTGATCGAAGACGAAGAATTCCAGCTCCGGTCCGAAATACGCCGTGTCGGCGATCTTGGTCTTCTTCAAATACGCCGCCGCCTTCCGCGCGATCGAACGCGGATCGCGAGAGTATTCCTTCTTGGTGATTGGGTCCCGCACGTCGCAGATGATCGACAGCGTGGTGTGCGCCATGAACGGGTCGATCTTGCCGGTGTTCGCCACCGGAACCAGCAGCATGTCCGATTCGTTGATCGCCTGCCAGCCCCGGATCGAAGAGCCGTCGAATCCAAAACCATGATCGAAGCTCTCCAGCGTTAACTCGTTGATTGGACAGGTGGTATGTTGCCAAAGCCCCGGAAAGTCCATGAAACGCAGATCGACAAATTCGACTTTCTTTTCTTTGCAAAGCTTCAGTACGTCGGCAGGGGACATGGAAATTCTCCTCTGTATAAACCCGTCGGTCGTTTTGGGTGAGCGGGGTATGCTAACCATCGGCCCCACAAGCGTCAAAACCGACTGCGGCCAGCTGTTTATTGCGCCCAGTTGAGTTGACTCCGCGTAGTTTTCTGGATAAATGCTCCTAAACCAAACCGCTAACTACAAGAAAGAGGAAACTCCGATGAATGCGGCAAAAACCCCCGCGGACGTACTGAAGCTTATCAAGGACAAGAAAATCAAAGCCGTGGACCTCCGGTTCATGGATTTCCCCGGCATGCAACAGCACTTCACCGTGCCCGTCCATTGCATCGAGGCGGATACTTTCAAGGACGGCCTCGGTTTCGACGGATCGTCCATCCGCGGCTGGCAGGCCATCAACGAATCCGACATGCTCGTCATTCCCGCCCCCGAGACCGCATTCGTCGATCCCTTCGCCAAGGAGCCGACGCTGGTGATGATATGTAATATTCAGGACCCGGTGACCAAGGAGGACTATACGCGCGATCCGCGCAATATCGCCCGGAAGGCCGTGAAGTACCTGCAAAGTCTGGGACTGGCGGACACGGCCTATATGGGCCCGGAGTTGGAGTTCTTCATCTTCGACTCGATCCGTTATGACCAAAACCAGCACGAAGGGTACTACCACATCGACTCGGCCGAGGGCATTTGGAATTCCGGGCGGGAATGTGACGGCGACGGGCCAAACCTGGGGAACAAGCTGCGGTACAAGGAAGGGTATTTCCCGATCCCGCCGAATGATTCGCTTCAGGATATCCGCACCGAGTGCATGCTGCTCATGGAGGAATGCGGAATCGAAATCGAAGCCCAGCACCACGAAGTCGCCACCGCCGGTCAGTGCGAGATCGACATGAAGTTCTCGCCGCTGGTTCAGATGGCCGACAAGGTGACGCTGTACAAATACATCATCAAGATGGTCGCCCGCCGCTACGGCAAGACCGCCTGCTTCATGCCCAAGCCCCTCTTCCAGGACAACGGCTCCGGCATGCACACGCACGTCAGCCTTTGGAAGGGCGATAAGCCCCTCTTCGCCGGCAAGGGCTACGCCGGGCTCAGTGATATGGCCCAGAACGCCGCCGGCGGAATCCTCAAGCACGCCCCGGCCATCCTCGCCTTCGCCGCCCCAACCACCAACAGCTACAAGCGATTGGTCCCCGGCTACGAAGCGCCCGTCAATCTCGCCTACAGCCAGCGCAATCGCTCCGCGGCCATCCGAATCCCCATGTACACCAACAATCCCAAGGCCAAACGCCTGGAATTCCGCTGTCCCGATCCAAGCTGCAATCCCTACCTCACCTTCGCCGCCATTCTCATGGCCGCCATCGACGGTATCCAAAGCAAAACCGACCCCGGCAAACCGCTGGACGTCAATATTTACGATCTCGAGCCCGAGGAGGCTAAAAAGGTCGCCCAAACCCCCGGCGCCCTGGCGGAATCCCTCGCGGCACTCAAGAAGGACCATTCCTTCCTGCTCAAGGGCGACGTCTTCACTTCCGACGTCATCGAGACCTGGATCGAATACAAGACCACCAACGAAGTGGATGCTCTGCGGCTTCGTCCGCATCCGTACGAGTTCATGCTCTATTACGACATCTGATCGAAATTCCGCTTCTGCAAAACCAAAGCCCCCGGATGTTCATCCGGGGGTTCTTTTTTACCTCTCCTTCCCAAACCGCCGCTTGATGAACTTCCGCACCCGCTCCGTATGCCGCCGGAAATCGCTCTCCAGCGTTGCCCCCGCATCGTCCGACGGATATCGCATCCGCCGCGACAAATGCACCAGTTCATCCGATCCCTTCGCCGGCAGGAATAAATCCTTCGCCGATCCCCGCAACACCCGCTGCGCGTTGATCAGCCGGCGCATGAACTGATACGCCCCCATCAGGTCTTCGAATTCCTCCGCCGAAAGGATTCCCGCACGCCGCAGGCTGTCCATCGCATCGTGCAATCTCGGCGTCCGCAACTGCGGCGCTTCCTTGGCATGCATCACCTGCAACAACTGCACGGTCTGCTCCAGATCCGCCAGCGCCCCTTCGCCGTGCTTCGAGTTGAAGGCGTCGCCCTTGGCATGCTGGGCGCGCATCTTCCCGGAAATCTCCCATATCGCCGCAAAATCCAGCGGCGCGCCTTCGTACAGCATCTCATCCCGCATCCGCTCGATTTCGTAGCCCAGTTTCGAATCGCCGGCGATCCATCGCAGCCTCGCCAGCGCCAACCGCTCAAACGCATGCGCCTGGCCCGTCGCCCCGTAATACGCCGCGAAATCATTCCGGCTGTTCGCCAGCGGGCCGCCCTTGCCGAATGGTCTGAGACGCAAGTCGACTTGAAAAATCCCCTCCCGCTTGGCTTGGATGTATCCGCAGCTTTCCCGCGCAAGGATCGCGAAGAATTCCCCGTTCCTCAGCGATCCCCGGCTTCCCCCGCTGGTCTGGCCATCCTCGTCGAACAGGAACAATAGCTCGATGTCGGATGCATATCCCAGCGCCACGCCCCCGAGCTTGCCCAGCCCGAACACCGCGAATCCCGTGTTTCGCCCCTTCTCGTCCCGCGGCCGGCCGTACAGCCGCACCAACTCCGCATGCGCCAGCCGGCACGCCGCCGACACCAGGTTCTCCGCCAGAAACACCAGCCGCTCCGACAGGATTTGGAACGCCGCATCCGCGTTCTCCTCCGCCAGGATGTGATCCAGATCGATCAGGAAAAGCTCGCGGTCCTTGAATTGGTTCAGCCGCTTCCGCTCTTCCTCGAAGTCCTCGGCGCCCGCCAGCGCCTCTTCCAGTCTCCGCGGCAGACTTCCGCGCGGCGGGCAAAGGTCCTCGCCGCGCACGCGCCGCTGAAGCACCGGCAACAGCGCGTCGGCGTTGAAGCGAATGAAATCCTCCCAGAGAAAGTTGCTCGCCCCCAGCATTTTCGCCAAATCCGCCATGCTCGATGGATTCACCAGCAATTCCAGCCATTGCCCCGCCTCCGGAATGCGCACGATCTGCCGCGACAATTCCTCGAACCTCTGCAATGCCGTGAACGGATCGGGCGCGCGGTCCAGAAAATACGAGAACTGCAACGTCAGCAACACCGACCTCTGAAGCTCCCGCACCGCATCCGCATCGACCACCGGCTTCCCATCCTCGTCCACCACGTCGATCTCGTTGACCGCATTCCCCTCCACCATTCGCGCCCGCGTCTTGTCGATCTGCAACCCGTGCAGCGACAGCGCCGTGCTCAGCGCATAGAGAAACGCCGGCGTGTTTGGCGCACGCAGCCGCAGGCGCGTCGCCCCCGCCAGTTGCTCCACCTCCACCTCCAGCGACACCAGCGCCGGCAACCGCGGATCGGCCTTCCGCCGCGCCTTCAGCCATTGCGTCACCCGCTCGTTTACCAGCCGCTTGGCGCGGTCCGTCGATTCCTCCTGCTCCTGATCCAGCAGACCCATGGTTTCCACGATGATCGGCTTGAAGGCCTTCGCCCACGCCGAGAAATTCTCCAGCGGTCCCAGCAATCTTCCCTGAAAATAATCCAGGATCACCGCATCGCTCATCGGATCGCGCCGGCGCGGGAGCAACTGCCGCCGATCCAACTTTTCCTTCTTCTGCGCCGATTTCACGCGCCGCAACGTGAATGCGTCGCTGCGCTCAATGCTGTACCCCGTTCCCGCCATTACTCCCGTCAGGCTGGAAAACTCGAACGGATGATCGAACGCCAGCACCACGCAATCGATCAGCCCGTCCCGCCCGCTCTCCAGCAGCACCTCCGCCGGATTCTGCGCCGACAGCTTGGTCAGCGCCTTCAGATGCCGCGCCAGCGCCGCCGGCTCGAAAGTTTCCAGATATTCCGCTTCGACTCTCCCAAGGAATCCCGCGACAGCGCCAGGATCAATCCCGCCGGTGTGCCGCAAAATGCCCTCAAAAAGCTCCGTTTTTGCGCTCATACAGCCCCGCATTCAACCTTTCGCCTGAGCCGGGGGAGTCCCCGGCCCGGTCTCCTTCAATTTTTTCAATTTCTCACTGGACAACCGGCCGACATTTTGCAATGATCTGCCGCCTTCACGGTAGAACCAACCGTTTTCGGGTGTAACCAACCGCTTTTTACAACTGGAGACCTTCCATGTCGAATGCTCGCCAAGAGGCGATCAAGGCGATCGCCCTGACCAAGCACAAGCTTGCCCACGTGGACTTCAAAACCATCCATTTGAAGGACGTTTTCGGGTCCAACGTTTTCAGTGAGGCCGAAATGCAGGCCCGTCTCCCCAAGACGGCCTACAAGAGCCTCATGAAGACCATTCACGAGGGAGCGTCTTTCGATCCCGCCGTTGCCGATGCGGTTGCCGCCGCCATGCGCGATTGGGCTTTGGAACATGGCGCCACCCACTATACCCATTTGTTCCAGCCGATGACCGGCATTACCGCCGAGAAGCACGACAGCTTCCTTACCCCCGAAGGGTCCGGCGCCCTGGCCGTCTTCAGCGGTAAGGAACTGGTCAAGGGCGAACCGGATGCCAGCAGCTTTCCCTCCGGTGGTCTTCGCGCCACCTTCGAGGCGCGCGGCTACACCGCCTGGGACCCCACCAGCCCCGCTTACATCATGGAGCATCCCAACGGCTCCACCCTGGTCATCCCCACCGCATTCCTCAGTTGGACCGGCGAAGCCCTCGACAAGAAAACCCCTCTCCTCAAGAGCATGGATGCCCTCAGCGCCCAGGCCATCCGAATTCTGAAACTCTTTGGCGCCCCCAACGTTCACAAGGTCTTCACCACCGTCGGCGCGGAACAGGAATACTTCCTCATCGACAAGCATTTCTACTACGCCAGGCCCGACCTCATTGCCTGCGGCCGCACCCTTTACGGCGCCATGCCACCCAAGGGTCAGGAACTGGAAGACCATTATTTCGGCGTCATTCCCGAACGCGTGTTGGCGTTCATGGCCGACTCCGAAAACGAACTCATCAAGCTCGGCGTCCCCGTCAAAACCCGCCACAACGAAGTGGCGCCCAGCCAGTACGAACTGGCGCCCCTGTTTGAAAACAGCAACCTGGCCACCGATCACCAGAACATGGTCATGGAGATCATGCGCCGCGTCGCAGACAAGTACGGCTTGGTCTGTCTCCTCCACGAGAAGCCCTTCGCCGGCATCAACGGCAGCGGCAAACACAACAACTGGTCCATGTCCACCGACAAGGGCGAAAACCTGCTCAATCCCGGCGATACGCCCCATGACAACGCCCAGTTCCTGGTCTTCTGCGCCGCCGTCATCCGCGCCGTCAGCAAATACAGCGAGATCCTCCGCCTCTCCATCGCCAGCGCACATAACGATCACCGCCTCGGCGCCAACGAAGCCCCGCCCGCCATCATTTCCATCTTCCTCGGCGAGCAACTCACCGACATCTTCGAGCAGATCGAAAAGGGACCCGCACGCAGCAGCAAGCAGGGCGGCCTCTTCGAAACCGGCGTCTCCATCCTTCCCAAGCTTCCCAAGGACGCCGGCGACCGCAACCGCACCAGCCCGTTTGCCTTCACCGGCAACAAGTTCGAATTCCGCGCCGTCGGGTCCAGCGCCAACGTCTCCGGCGCCAACACCGTCCTCAACACCATCGTCGCTGAAAGCCTCGATTACATCGCCACCAAGCTCGAAGCCGACGTCAAGGCCGGCAAGGACCTCAACAAGGCCGTTCAGGAACTGCTCCCTTCCATCATCAAGGAACACAAGAAGATCCTGTTCAACGGCAACGGCTACGCCGAGGACTGGCACGCCGAGGCCGAAAAACGCGGCCTGCCCAACCTCAAGAGCACCGTGGACGTGCTCCCCGTTGTCGTTCGCAAGGACACCATCGACCTGTTCACCAAGTACAAGGTCTACACCGAAAAGGAACTCAACAGCCGATTCAACATCCTTTCCGAAGCCTACGTCAAGGCCGTCAACATCGAGGGCCAGACCGCCCTGTTGATGGCCAAGACCTTCATCGCCCCGGCGGTTCTTCGCTTCCAGAAGGAAGTCGGCGAATCCATCGCCGCCGCCAAGGCGGCCGGCGCGGCCAACCCCGCCGGCGTCGAACTGCTCTCCACCGTCGTCGGCTCCTTCTCCGATTTCTCCCGCGCCACCGCCACGCTGGAAAAATCCCTGGCCCATCACGGCGACGGCGACGCCTTCGCTCATGCCAAGCACATGCGAGTCTCCGTTCTCCCCGCCATGGCCGAGCTCCGCAAGATCGCCGACAAGATCGAGACCATCGTCCCCGACGATCTTTGGCCCCTTCCGACCTATCGTGAAATGCTCTTCATCAAATGAAGAAGTGAATTGGCAGCCAAAGCCCCGGCATGGCCATGCCGGGGCTTTTTTTTATGCGCTACCGCGGCGGCATCAGATACTCCGTCACGTACGCATAAATCAGCGACACGATGCCCACGATCACGCTCGCCCACAGCGTGATCTTCAGAATCTTGATCCGGTTGGCGATTTCCTTGTCCCGCCATTCCGCCAGCCGCCGGTCGATTTCGTCCAGTTTCCGGTCGAGCCGCGCCTCGATCTCGTCCAACTTCTGGTTCAGATACGTGTCCGCGCTCTTTTTCAGCCGGTTGCTGATCCCCCCGAACAGTCCCGATTCCTCGATTTCGTCCCTGAGAGAAGCCGGCTTCGCCGGACCCGCCGCGGCATTCGCGTCATTCCCAGGCTCGGGAAGATATTTGTAATCCGTCGCCGAATTGCTTTCCCCCACGATCGTCGCCACGATCCCGCCCAGCATCGCCCGCCGCTTGCGGTTCAGCCGGCTGAAAAACCCCTCCTGTTTCCTGAGCCTGCGAACCAGCAGCGGCACCGGGTCGCCCTCCATCGCCTCCACGCCCCGCAGCCGCGCCAACGCCAGCAAGCCCCGATGCGATAGACCCGCGAATTTCATCGCTCGAATCCGCGCGATCTCCTGCGCGATCTGCTCCTTCCCCGCGTTGAGCGTCACCGGCCTTCTTCCCCACCTCACCACGTCCAGCATCGCCTGCCGGTCCAGACCCGCGATCAGTTGCCGCCTCTCGTGCACCGCGCTCACCAAAAGCTGTTGCGTCTTGTATCGCGTCCAGTCCAGACCCAGCCCTTCCGCCAGGTTCGCCAACTCGTCCTTCGGCAATTCCGAAAGCTGCCGGTCCGGCGCCTGCCCCGAAACCGTTTCCGGTTCCGCCAGCACGATCTCCCGGCCCGCGCCGCCCTCATCGGATTGTGGAATGATGTCGCCCATCGCCGTGATATATTGAATCGATCTCCGCGAACTGTTGGTGTGCCCGCAAAATCAGGATCCAGACCACCAGCAACAAAACACACACCAGCACGTCCCCCCCGAACGTCTTGATCCTCAGCCGAAGCCCCTGCACCATCACGTACCGCCGCATCAGCGACAGGTAACGTCCCTCGCCTCCGAAATACACCCACCATCCGTACAACGACTGCCACGTCACCACCGTGGCGTAAATCGTCACCACCGTCCCCAGCACCCACCGGAAGAAATTGAAGAAATCAATGTGCATGCCGACCGGTTTCGCGGCCTGCCGACTTCAGTCGGCAGGGGACTTACTCATTCAAACCTCTCAACTGCCGCTCATTCTCCCATCTCATCCGGCTCGAATACCTTTCCTCCGAACAGCGCCGTGCCGATCCTCACCATCGTCGAACCCTCCGCGATCGCCGCCTCGAAGTCATGGCTCATCCCCATGCTCAGGTGCCGCAGCCCCGGCCCCCCGATCTTGTGCCACTTCAGCTCCTCGAAAATCTCCCGCGCCCGCGCAAACGCGTGCCGGACCTTCTCCTCCGCAGCGTCCAGCGGCGCCATCGTCATCAGCCCGGTCATCTGTAGCCCCGGCATCGAATCCATCTGCTCCGCCAGGTGCACCGCCGCACCCACCGCCACGCCGAATTTCGTCGTCTCCTCCGACGTGTTCACCTGTAGCAACACCGCCACCTTCCGCCCCATTTTCACCCCCTGATTGTCCAGCTCTTCCGCCAGCCGCAAGCTGTCCACGCTGTGGATCACGTGCACCAGCGGCAATACGGTCTTCACCTTGTTCCGCTGCAAGTGCCCGACCATGTGCCAGCGGATTTTCTGCGCCGGCGCTCCGTCCCCATGAATCGCCCGCCTCTGCAAAAATTCGTTCAGTTGCCCCGCCCGTTGCGCCAGCACCTGCACCCGGCTTTCCCCCAGGTCCGTTACCCCCAATTGCAGAATCTCCCGAATCTGCTCCGGACCCGCCGTCTTGGTCACCGCTATCAGCGTGATTTCCGACGGTTCGCGCTTCGCCTTCCGGGCGGCCGCGGCGATCCGCTCCCGAATCTCATCCAGCTTTTCCGCCAGCGGCGATCTCTTGGCCAACGTCACGCTCCTTGTGCATCCAATCATACCCCCGCATCGCCAAGATCGAAACTGCCGCGGAATACGGATGGTGGGTCAATTTGAACGTTGAGGCGATTTGGCATGCCCAGGGAGCAAGCTCCCAGGGCTTTGGATTGCGAAAGCAACCGACTACCGAAATTCGCCCCGCGCATCTTACCCGCCCATCGACCCGCGATACCACTTCATCGTCGCATCCAACCCCGCGTCAAAACCCACGATCGGCTCATATCCCAGAACCTCTTTCGCCCGTCTCAGATCCGCCAGCGAATGCTTCACGTCTCCCGCCCGCTCGGGCGCGTGAATCGGCTTCAGGTCGTCCCTCCCCAGCCATCGCGCCATGCGCTTGGCCAATTCGGCTATCGTGATGCGCGATCCGCACGCGATGTTGATCGCCACCCCGTCCAACCGTTGCTCCCGCCGGGCCGCCAGAAGATTCGCGTGAACCACGTTGTCCACGTACGTGAAATCCCGCGATTGCTCGCCGTCGCCATAAACCGTTGGCGGCTTGCCCGCCAGCATCGCCTTGGCGAACGCCGCCATCACCGCCGCGTATGCGTTGCGCGCCGACTGCCTGGGCCCGAAGACGTTGAAATACCGCAAACTCACCGTATCCAGCCCCATCCCCGCGCTGTACGCCGCCGCCATCGCCTCGCCCGCCACCTTCGTCGCCGCATACGGGCTTCGCGGGGCGACCGCCATCGTTTCAACCTTTGGCAGCTCCGGCGCATCCCCATACGCACTGCTGCTCGCCGCGAACATCACCCGCCCAACTCCGCACAACCTGGCCGCCTCCAGCACGTTCAGCGTCCCGCCGGTATTCACCATTTGGTATTTCCGCGGCTCCTTCAAACTTCGCGGAACCGACCCCAACGCCGCCTGATGAAACACCAGCCCCCGCCCCCGAGTGCATTTGTCCAAGATTATCACGTCCAGAATCGACTCCCGCACAAACTCCACGTCTTTCGGCAACACTTTCGGATCGCCCCCGCCCGACAGATCGTCCAGCACCGTCACCTTCGCGCCCAACTCATGCAACGCCATCGCCAAATGCGACCCGATAAATCCCGCCCCGCCCGTTACCAGCACCGCGCGCCCCTCGAATGCCGAACCGTGCAACCGCCGCCAATCGGTTATCTGTCCCATATCCGCAATGTTATACTCGCCAGTCGAGCATTTAATGAACGACCGCGACCAAGCTCCATCAACTCATCGTCGCATCTATCCCTGGCTGGCGCTGGCCGCCGGCGTCGTCATGATCCTCCGCCTCGCTCTTTCCGTCAGAGTTTTCAGCCCCGCAACCGACGAACCTTCCCACATCGGCGCGGCTGTTTCCATGATCGAAGCCCACAAGCTCATCGCACCCGGCGGCCATCCGCCGCTCGCCAGGCTCCTCGCCGTCATCCCCCTGTGGCTCGACGGCGCGCGCCTTCCCCAATGCCGCGGACAAACCACCATCGGAACCGAGGACCTCGGATACTCCCTCGGCACCGAGGTCCTTTACCACAGCCTCAAACCGACCGGCACTCTGCTCACCCACGCCCGGCTCGTGATGCTCCTTTTCCCGGCGATTTCGCTGTTTTACCTGTATCGCCTGGCCCGCTGGCTCGCCGGTCCGCCGGCCGCCGCCGCCGCCGTCGCCTTCTTCAGCTTCGATCCCACGCTCCTCGGCCACGGATTCTGGATCGGAAACGACGCCGCCGCCTGCGCCGGTTATCTCGCCGCAACTTATTACGCATTCCTATGGCTCGACAAACCCACCTGGCCGCGGGCCGCCCTCGCCGCCGCCGTCTGCGGGTTGGCCATCTCCAACAAATTCTCCTGCCTGGTTGTCATCCCCGCCATCGCACTGGTTGCCCTTACCAGAATTTCCCCCTGGCGAACCCTCATCATGCAATTGCCCCTGATGGCGCTGATCGCATTCACCACGCTGTGGGCCACCTATTTCTTCAACGTCGGCCCCCTCAGCGATCAGGACGGCCTCAATCCTCCCGCCCAACACGATGCCGCCGCCGACCCTCAGGCCCAATCCATGCGCCAAAAATGGCAGCGCCTTCCCCGCTGGATTCGCCAAACGCCCATCCCCATGCCCAGCTTTTTCCTCGCCCTCGCCCGCCAGTCCGTTCATAACCGCTTCGGACATCTCGCCTATCTCAACGGCCACGTCAGTTCCCAGGGATGGTGGTACTATTTCCCCGAAGTTCTTGCCCTCAAAAGCCCGATCGGATTCCTGGCCGCCTTCCTCATCGCTCTGGGCCTCTTTCTCATCCGCCGGCAATGGCGCGATTGGCGGATGCGCTACGTCCTTCTTCCCGCCGCCGTTTTCCTCGCCGCCGCCATGACCAGCAATATCGACATCGGTATCCGTTACGTCCTCCCGGCCATTCCCTTCCTCTATCTCTTCGCCGCGATCCAATTGGCGCGGCCCGGCTGGGTTTGGCTTCTCGCCTGTCTCATGCTTTGCTCCGCCATTGAAACCGCCGCGGTTCATCCGGACTATCTCAGCTATTTCAATTTCGCCGCCGGCGGCCCGTCGCGCGGAGACCGATTTGCCCTCGACAGCAACCTCGATTGGAACCAGGACCTCTACCGCCTCGCCGATTGGATCCACGCCAACGCCCCCGACCGACCCTGCGCCTTCCGCCTCACCGGCCAACGCAACGCGCCGCCGCTGGGCCAATTGCGATTGAACCCCGACTCCCTCGTCGCCTCTCCGCATGGCAGGCTTCTTTTCATTAGCAAAAATGTCCGTCTCATGGACCGCCGCCTGCCGTGGCTGTCTCACTATCACCCAATCGCTCAAGTCGGCGACTCGATTGACGTATATGACCTGACCGCTCCGCCAAAACCGGGCGAGCCCGACGACGCGCCCTCCGCCCAATGATCGACCCACCTTTCCATCTTCCCCGCGCCATCCTGTTCGACATGGACGGTACGCTCACCGAACCCATGCTCGATTTCCCCCGCATCCGGGCCGACATGGGCATTGCGGAAGGTCCCATCCTCGAATCCCTTGCCCAAATGGACGAACCCCGGCGCCGCCAGGCCGAAGCCATCCTTCTTCGCCACGAGGAGATCGCCGCCCGCCATTCCCGGCTCAACGCCGGCTGCCGGGAATTGCTGGACTGGCTGGCGGCCGAGACAATCCTCAGCGCCGTCATCACGCGCAACAGTCGGCTCAGCGCCGACACCGTCATGCGACAACACAATCTCAGCATCGACGTCCTGATCACCCGCGAGGACGGCCCCATCAAGCCCAGTCCGATCCCGCTGCAATGGGCCTGCCGGCGGCTGCGGATGAACTTTGATGAGGTGTGGATGGTAGGCGATGGGCAGTATGATATTGAAGCCGCCCGCGCGGCCCAGGTCCAGTCGGTCTGGATCAGCCACGGCAAGCCGCGCCCCTTCCCCGCCGAACCCTGGCTCACCGTGACCGGCCTGCCCGAATTGACCGAAATTCTGAAGCAAGGACGCAAATCATGATTCAAAAAAATAAATTTTCGCCACAGATGAAAATCAGATGGACACAGATGAAATACATAAGAGAAGAGCTCACGCAGAGGTACGGAAGGCTTCGCCTCCGTGGCAAAGGCACAAAGGAAAAACTCTGCGCCTTTGCGCCTCTGCGTGAAATCCTTCTTTCCTCTTATCTGTGCCCATCTGATTTATATCTGTGGCCAATATTCTTTTTGTTTTTGTCTTTGCCCGTGGGCTGCGCCGCATCCGTGGCCTCGGGCCCATCCACTCAATCCGCATCCCTATCCCCCAAATCCAGCGTCGATCAAATCCTCGACGCCCTCGACGCCCGCGGCGAAAACCTCCAGGATTTCTCCGCCAAGGTCATCCTCACCGATACCGATGACAGCTCCGGCGACTCCACCGTCAACACCGGCTCCGTCGTCCTCCAGCGCAAAGGCCCCGACGACGCCCGAATCCGCGTCGCGTTCACTAAACGGCAGGTCGGCGACAAAATCTTCCACGCCGACCACCAATACACTTTGGACAACGGCATCCTCGACGACCGCGACTACCTGAAGAAACACGAGAACCGCACCCAGGTTCTCAAGCCCGGCCAAAAGCTCGATCTTTTCAAGCTCGGCGAAGGCCCGTTCCCTTTGCCGCTCGGGCAAAAGAAGGAAGATGTCCTGAAACTATTCGACGTGGCCAAAATCGATCCCGCCAAAGACGATCCGCCCGGCACAGTTCACGTCCGTCTTACTCCCAAGGACGGCACCCAATTTGCCAGCCGATTCAAGACGATCGATGTCTGGGTGGACACCGTCACCGCCATGCCCCGGCGCATTCAAACCGATGACATCAATCAGACCACGACCCGCACCACCGACCTCTCCGACGTGAAAATCAATGCCGGAGCAACCGACAAGGATTTCGCCCAACCCCCCGTTCCCCCGGATTGGGACGTCGTCGAAGGGCCTTACGCACAATGACCGGAGGCGCCGTGACGCAATCCACCGCTCTATCCTCCTCCAATCAATACTACTCCCACAGCGGCCAGGTCCCCCCGGCAGGTTTGTTTGCCGGCGTCCTTGTCGGCGCCGTCGCGGCGATCGTCGGCGGCGTGGCTTACGGCTACGCCGACCACTACCTCCGATTCCTCTACCTTCACATCGTCATGACTTTCGCCTTCGGCGCACTGTTGGGCTGGGCGCCCGCCCGGGCCATGCTCACGGCCAGCGTCCGCAATACCGGCGCGATTGTCATGCTCTCTTTTCTCACCGCTTTGGCCGGGTATTACGTTGCCTGGATCGCCTGGCTCTGCGCGCTCTATCAGGATCTGAACGTCCCGATTTCCGTGACCCGCCTGCTTGCCTCGCCGCAATGGATGTATCGGATCATTCTCCACCTCAACGAGTTCGGCGTGTGGGGCATGGAGCGCGGCTCGCCCGTCAAGGGCGATCTTCTCTGGGCAGTCTGGCTCATCGAGGCCGTCATCATTTTCACCACCGCCGCGGCCATATCTCGAAGAATCGCCCGCAAGCGCCCCTTCTGCGAAACCTGCCGCCAATGGGCCGCCGGACCCCTTACCATCGCCTCCACCTCCGTCCTCGATGCCGCGGACCTGAAGCAGCGACTGGAATCCCGACAGTACGATTTCGTCCCCCAACTCCCCCGTTACGGCGGCATCGCCGGCGAATATCTCGCCTGGGAATACTATCAATGCCCCGCCTGCAAGGAATTCAACGCCTTGAGCGTCACCCGGATCATCGTGGCTCGCGACAAGCGCGGCCGAACTCGCAAAACCCGCCGCACGATCATCGACAAGCTGCTCTTGGCCGCCTCGGACCTGGCTCGCCTCCAGGCCAAGCCCGCCGCCCCCGCGCCCCCGCCCGTCCCATTGCCCGCCGCGCCGCCGCCCCCAGCGCCGCCCATCCCAGCGCCGCCGCAAACAGAACCCTTGCCCCCTCCCCCAAGCGATCGGCTCCTCGATCTGTAACCAAAGCCGCGGGAGATTTCTCCCGCGGGAATTTCACCGGATTACAAACGGGTCCCTATCCGCCGCGCTAATCCGAATCCCCGGCATCCCCGGCGTCTCCGCCAGCCGCTTCCCCAGCCGTTTCAGCACCGCTCGTTCGCTGTTGGAATGCAGCGTGCAAACGACCGTCATCCCCGCCTCGGCCGCCTTCACCGCATCGTGATGCCGCACTTCACCCGTCAAATAAACCTCCGCCCCCGCCTCGATCGCATCGTCCAGCATGTTCCCGCACGACCCCGCGCAAACCGCCGCCCGCGCAACCGTTCCCTCCACGGGACCGGCGATCAGCAGATGATCGATTTCCAATCCGCGTTTGATTCGATCGAACAACTCGCCGCGAGCGGTGGGGGGGATGGACCCGATTCGTCCCTGCCCACGGTCTCCTGGCACGGGAGCCAGAACGTTCAAATCAAATGCCGGCTCCTCGTATGGATGATTGGCCCGAAGCGCCCGGATGACCGCCTCGGCGCTGCCGATCGGGACCACCGTTTCCAGCCGGACTTCGTCAACCTTTTCCAGCCGCCCGGTCTGTCCGACGGCCGGCCGAGCGCCCTCGCCGCCGAAGAAAGTCCCCGTCCCCGGCACCCTGAAACTGCACGATGAATAATTCCCAATCCGCCCCGCCCCCGCGTCGAACATCGCCCGGCCAACCTTGTCCACCGCCTCGATCGGCACGAACGTCACCAGCTTATATTCCCTCCCCTTCGCTTCCCCCGACTTCAGCGCCCGCCGATCCACCATCCCCACCACGTCCGCCAGCATGTCGTTCGTGCCCCCCTCCGCCATGTCCAGCGCCGTATGCGGCGAATAAATCGCCACCCCCCGGCGAACGGCGTCAAAAATCGCGCTCCCCGCCACCACGCGCTTCAGCGGCTGAAAGATCGGCGGATGATACGCGATCACCAGATCGCACTGATTCCCCCTGGTCTCCTCCGCCACCGCCGCCGAATAATCAATCGTCAGCAGAATCCGCGAAACGTCCTGATTCGGATCGCCAGCCAACAAACCGACGTTGTCCCACGCCTCGGCCAAAGACGGCGGGGCGATCCGTTCCATCGCCGCGATGATGGTTGAAAGTTGCATCGTCCGGCAATGATACCGCCCAATCCGCTCGGCCAGAAATTGGAAGACGCTGGCGCCAGGCGTATACTCCCCCGCGACGCGACAATCACGCGGGAGGATCGATGCGGGCGAATGTGTGGACGTGGACGGCGATGGTGTTGGCGTTGGCCGCGGTGCTGAGAGCGGAACCGAATGCCACGACGGCGCCGACCACCGCGCCATCGGACGACATCGCGGCGCTGATTCAGCTAATGGGCTCCGACAGTTACGAAACGCGCCAACACGCACAGGACGAACTGATCAAGCTGGATTTGGCGGCCAAGCCGGCCCTGGAGCAGGCGGCTCGTAGCGACAACAGCCCGGAAGTTCGCAGCCGGGCCGCCCATGCCCTGCGGCAGATCAACGACAATCAGCCTGATTCGCCGACCTACGTCACCATCCACGTCGCCGATGCCAATCCCAACGCCGTTCTCCGGGAATTCGTTCAGCAGTCAAGAATCCCGATACAGGCGTGGCCGCCGCAGATGTGGAGCTCGCAATGGGCAAGGGCGCCGCGGATCACGTTGGACCTGGATCACGAGGCATTCTGGCCGGCCATGCTCCAATTCTGCAAAGCCGCCAACGCGCGCCCTTGGTACATGAACCAGCCAAACCAAATCACGATCATGCAGGGCAGCGACAGAAGCATGGATGGGGTGTTGTTTCATCAAGGCCAATTCTCCTTCGTTGCCGGAAGCATCCAGCACGAGCGCACCATCTATTTGAACGACAACTCCGCGAATAACAGCGATTCGATTTCGCTGACGATCCTGATCGATCCCCGGGCCCAGCTTGAACGTTACTGGGAGCCGCGGCTGACGCAGGCCGTTGATGAAAACAACGTGTCGCTTTTGCCGGGGACCCAATCGATCCAGCCTCAAGGCCAAACGCCGCCGTTTTGCAATTGGATGCTTCAGACGACTGTTCGCCTTGAATACCCGGAAAAAGTCGGCCGGAAACTGGTGCACTGCAAAGGCGTCCTGCCGGTCTGCCTGGTTACACAAACCAAAACGCTTCGCATCCCGGATTTGGCCAAGGCAATCGGCGCCGACGTGACGGAAGCCGGCAAGACGGTGCGCATCAACAGCTTCAATTTCGCCAATGGCAACGGCCAACTGCATGCCACCATTACTCAACCGGCCGACGGAAAGGTGCAAGGCTTTCCCCAATTGTGGGCAGACCTTCGACGCATAAAAATCCTGGATGCCGATGGAAACGAGATCCAAAGCAACGGCGGCGGCGGTGGGCCGGAAACCCGCGTTGAATGGACGTGGAATTTGAATTTTCAGCCCGGCGCGCCGCCCAAGGCGCCGTTCTCGTTGGTCTGGGACATCGTTACTGAGACGCGCAATCAGGACATTGGCTTTGAGTTCGCCAACCTTCCCTTGCCGCCGAGATAGCGCGTCAAAAGCTCGCCCCACGCCATTGGACCTGCGCCGCCGCGAACATCGCCTTCGCTTTTACCAGCGTCTCCTCATATTCCTCCGCCGGATCGGAATCCGCCACGATCCCGCCGCCCACGGGAACGTATATCCGGCCTTCCTTGGCGATCATCGTGCGGATAGCCACGTTGAACTGCACGTTCCCCGCCGCGTCGAGATATCCGATCGCCCCGCAATACGGCCCCCGGCGCACCGGTTCCAACTCGTCGATGATTTCCATCGCCCGGATTTTCGGCGCCCCCGTGACGCTTCCACCCGGAAACGTCGCCCGCAACAGGTCCACGAACGTCACGTCCTCCCGCAAGATGCCCCGAATCGTCGCCACGCCGTGGTACACCGTCGGATGCGCCTCGATCGCCCGCCGCTCGGCCACCTCGACGCTTCCCACCCGGCAAACCCGGCCCAGATCGTTTCGTTCCAGGTCCACGATCATGTTCAATTCCGCCTGGTCCTTGATCGAATCTCGCAATTCCAAATCCATCCCCCCCCCAAAAGGCCGAGTCCCCTTGATCGGCCGGGTGACGATCCGCCGATCCGGCGTCACCCGCAAAAACAGTTCCGGCGAATTGGAAATGATCGCGAAATCGTCGTAACCCAGATACGCCCCATACGCCGCCGGCGACTGACGCACCAGACGCTGATAGATTTCCACCGGATGCGATTTCAAACCCGCCGTGAACCGCTGCGACAAATTCACCTGAAACACGTCCCCGGCTCCGATATATTCAAGTGCCTTTCGCACCGCCGACTCGTACTGGCTACGCAAAAAATCCGAGACCGCCGCTTCTTCGCTCTTCCCGTAATCCGTATCCTTCCCACCCGGCCGATCACCCGTAGGCCGGCAATACGCAAAAACAAACAACGGCAACCCCAAATCATCCGCCGCTTTCGCCGGCAACTTCTCAAACAATCGCCCCAAATCGTAGCCCAGATATCCGATCCACCGTCCCTCCCCCGGCCAGAACGTCCGCGACATCCACTGTAATGCTTCCAACGGATCGTCCCATTGACGGATCGTGCTGTTTCCGACGCGGGCAACGGTTTGCAGTGTCTTCGATTCGCAACGAATCGTGCATACCGGCGTCAAGAAACCGGTGATCCACGGATCTTTGGAATCCGGCGTCGAGCTAAGGTTGATGCGAGGCATGGGCAGGGGGAATAGTAATTGGAAAAACTCGAAACCCGAAATTCGAAATTCGAATCAAATTCGAAACTCGAAATTCGAAATTCGAATTTCGAGTTTGATTCGTCATTCGGATTTCGAGTTTCGAATTTTCCCCATCATTCCATCTGATATCTCATCTCCACCTGGGGTCCGACGACCCTCACCGTCATATCGTGTGCGATATCCGCGTACATCGGGTCGGCGGTGGCGCTGCCCCAGGCGAGGGCGAATTGCTCGAGCTGGGTCTCGGCGTGCATTTTTTCGCTGACGCCCAGAACCACTTCGTTGGCCTTCAAATCGCGGGCGGCGGTGGCAATGGCAAATAAGGGATTGTTGGTCGGCAAGACGACGGGGTGGACCTCCTTGCCGACCTGCTCGGCGACGGTCACGATCTTGGTGAGGAGATCGCGGTCGCCTTCATCAATGCTGGTTTCCTCGGGGGTGATGCCGGCGGTTCGCGCCGGGAGGACCTTGCAGGTGACGACGACCACGTCGCGTTGATCGGTGTCGATCTCCTGTAGGATGCGCTGAAGGACGGGAAGGCTTCGAGGTCCGCGCGCGGCGACAAGGACGGGCTTGGGATGCTTCAGGCCGAGGGCCTCGATCGAAAGCCCGTCGGCGGAGCGTTCGTTGAATTGTTCGAGATGCTCGTGCTTTCCTCCGTGGCGGCGATGGGAAATGCGTTCGACGATGATAAAGACGGCCAGGAACGTGACGGTAAATCCGACGCCCCAGATCGTCGCGGTTTTCTTGGTGATGAGGTTGATCAGGGCGGTGCTGAGCAGGATCAGGAATACGGTGAAGATTCCGATGGGGAGGTCGATTTCGCCTTTTTTGGTTCGCTTGTGGATGTTGAGCGGCACGCGGTACTGCCGGGGCGAGCGATCCTTGAGGCGGAGGAAGGCCATGGACATGGTCATGAAGACGAACGACCAGATCACGCCGAAGGCGTAGGCCTCGCCGAGAGTATCCACGTCGCCGAAGCTGGCGACGATGACGATGACTTGAAGGATGGCGATGAGATTGATGAGGCGGTGAGTGGTTCCGAATCGCTTGTGGGGATGCTGGAACCACGGGGTGAGGACGCCGTCTTCGGCGAGGCGGTTCAGGACGCCGTTGGAGCCGACGATGCTGGTATTGACGGCGCCGGCAAGAATGAAGAACCCGACGATCACGACAAAGCATTCCATGATGATTTTGAGGATCGCGGGCCCGGCGAGGTATTGGACCAGTCCGTTGATGAGATTATCGCGGTATCCGCCGTCATCGCGCTGGACGTGATGCTGGGCGTCGAGAAGGACGGTCTGATCGGTCCTGTCGAGATGCTCCTCGCCCTTGTCATCGGACCAGCGGGCGAGGCGGTAGCCCCAATCGTGGGGGTGATCGGCGTCGTGCTGGCGGAGGTAATCGACCTCGACATAATCGGCGCCCTGGACTTTGGCGGGATGACCGTTTGCAACGACCATCGTCATGACGCGCTTACCATCCGGGATGATGATGATGGCGAAGAAACTGATAAGGCTGGTGAGGAGCATTGAATAGAGGAAGATGACGAAGCCGGCGCGGAGGAGGTTTTTGAGCTTGGGGGCCTCGATCTCGCGGTTGACCTGGGCAAGCGATTCCTCACCGCTCATGGCCAGAAGGGTATGTCCGAAGGCGACGAGGATACCGAGGGCGCCGAGGATGCGGGGGAAATTTTCGAGCCAGCCCTTGGAGGATTCATTGCCGCCGATGCCGGAATCCGTGAAGACCGGATGGAGGGGCGGGGCCTGGATGGCGAGATGGCGGATGAAGATGGTGAAGATGCTCCAGCCGATGATGAGCACGCCCATGACGGTGGTGAGCTGCATGATTCGGAGGGCTTTGTCGCTGGATTCGTGGATTCCGACGATGTTGAGCCGCCAGAAATAGGCGGTGGTGAAGATGGCCAGGAGGACGGTTGCGGCGTTGGTGAGGTGTTTGATCTCCGAGATGGTGGGGTCGATGGGAGGATGTCCAAAATGGCGGAGGGCGAGGTTGAGGGTGTGGACGAAGAGTCCGACCATGTATTGGCCTGCGGAGACGGCGCTGATGGGTCCGGTGAGGATGTAATCGAACATCAGGGCGCTGACGGAAAGCTTTGCCAGCCCCCCGCCGATGGCGCCCTTGACGACGCGGTAGACGCCGCCGCGGGTGAACATGGTGCAGCTTTCGACATAGACGGCGCGGACGGCGTAGCTGAAGAGCATAACGCCGAGGATGAACCAAGGGGCGGCCTTGCCAATGGCCTGCTCGGAGATTCCGCCGATGTAATAGGCGGTGCTGGCGAGGTCGCACAAGACGATGGCGGCGGCGCGCCAGAAGCTGATGAAGGCAAGGGCGACGCTGCTGACGACCAGGACATTGACGGCCCGTCGGGGAAGGACGTCGGGAAGCTGGGCCACGTCAAAACCGCTGCTGGAAGAGGGAACTGAGGCCATAGTGTTGCAAACTCCCGTCGGGCGCGCAGAGCAAAACGCAAAATGCGCGCTCCGGCAGACCGGCGTAACGGCCGTGCCGTGAGAAGCGAGCGAGCGAACTGAATCAAAGGGGGGAACGCTTCAAGTGGGTTGGCCTGAACGGCCGAACGTGCCCAAGCGTAAATTCCCTTTCAGGCGCCGGCGGAGTTAGCTGACGGGCTGGGCGTTGAAAGTCGCCCTCGGCCAAACAGGCCGATTCGCCCCTGCAAGATGAGATAGGCCGGCGGAAAAAGGGGATGGCGGACATCCGAACCGCTCGGCGCCGCTGCCTATTTCCGACCGACGGTCCCATCAAGCTGCGCGGGACACTCGCCCCGCGCTGGGTTCCCCGCGCCCCGGGTTGTCTCCCAGGGCTTAGGCGGTTTTACGAAGGGGGGAAGGATAAACCGCCGGGCGGGGTTGTCAAGGATGCGGGTTGCAAAGTGCAATGATTTTTAACAATATTGCTTGGGGCATTGAAAACGCAGGGATGGCCGTCCGCCGCTGATTCTTGGGTGGAGAAGGTCGCAATGTGCTATAAAAGCTGTGGGATACAGCAGGTGTTCGTTCAATTCGGGAATTCGAAGGGCAAAAGAACCGACGGATGGCCATCCGTGGGCTTTCGGGAATGAAATTGACCCACTACCAAGCCGCAGAGGAAGGCCAAAAGGTAATTGAATGACGCAATTTCCGCCTGATTTCGACGCCGCAACTATCGAATTGTGCCGGTTCGTGGCGCCGTACACGATGACTTCGAAATACGCGGTATATGCGCTGCGCCTGGCGGTGCGATATATCGTCGACAGCGGTATTCCCGGCGATATCGTCGAATGCGGGGTTTGGAAGGGAGGCAGCATGATGGCCGTCGCCCGAACGCTGCTTGAATCGAAAAGCACCGAGCGGACATTGCACCTGTTTGATACCTTCGCCCAGATGTCAGAGCCAACGGCGGTGGACCGCACGGTGACCGGCAAAACCGCCGCCGAGCTACTGGCTGAATTGGCGCCGGAACCCGGCAAGACATGGGAGTGCTGCACGATGGAAGAAGCGAGGGCGAACCTGCTATCCACCGGCTACCCGGCGGCGAAGATGGCGTTGGTCAAGGGCAAAGTCGAAGAGACGATTCCCGCGTCCGCGCCGCGGCAGATCGCCCTTTTGCGGCTGGATACGGATTGGTTCGAATCGACGTACCACGAGTTGACGCACCTGTACCCTCGCTTGAGTCCCGGCGGAGTCCTGATCGTGGACGACTACGGTTACTGGCAGGGAGCCCGGAAGGCCGTGGACCGATATATAGAGGAGCATCAGCTTAAACTCCTCCTGACGCGTGTGGACGACTCGGCGCGAATGAGCGTGAAGATCGCAACCTAAGAGCTCCCAAAAGTGGCTAATGCAACCGGCGCGGCGCGTGCCGGGCGGAGGGGGGTTTGGTAGGATGGGGACGTGGCAAATACTACATCGGAAGAATCGGGCAAGGCGCTGCGCGTGGGAGTCATCGGATGCGGGAGGATGGGGCGGCTGCATGCGCGGGTCTATTCGCAGATGGGGCAAGTCAAGCTAATGGGGGTGTTTGACGTGGCGGCGGATACGGCGGCGGCGGTGGCGGACGAGTTTGCCGTGCCGGCGCGAAAGAGTCTGGAGGAGCTGCTGGCGAACGTGGATGCCGTGACTATCGCGGCGCCGACGAAGTCTCATTTGAGCATCGCCCAGGAATGCCTGAAGCGAAGAATCGCATGCCTAATCGAGAAGCCGCTGGCCAAGGACGTGGCCGAGGGGCGGCGGATCGTGGACCTGGCAAGCCAGAACAAGACGACGGTGCAGGTGGGGCATATCGAGCGGTTCAATCCGGCGATCCGGGCGATGTCGCGGCTGAAAATCGAGCCGAAGTTCCTGGAAGTCACCCGCATCAGCCCGATGACGTTCCGCAGCATAGACGTGGGGGTGGTGCTGGACATGATGATCCACGACATCGACATCGTGCTGTGGCTGGCGAATTCTACGGTGTCGAAGGTGGAGGCGATCGGGGTGAGCGTGATCGGGGAAGTGGAGGACATCTGCAACGCGCGGCTGACGTTCGCCAATGGGTGCGTGGCGAACCTGACGGCGAGCCGGTTGGCGATGCGGACCGACCGGCATTTGCGAGTGTTCAGCCCGGACGCGTACGTATCGATCGACTACCAGAAGCGGCATGGGATCGTGATCCGGCGCGGGGGGAACGTCGAGGCGGTACGGCAGGCCGTGGCCAGGATTCGCAGCGGGGAAATCGAAGACCTTTCACAATTGAATTACAAGGACCTGGTGCAAATGGAGGAATTGTCGATCGACGACGTGGAGCCGCTGCGGGCGGAGCTGGACGCATTCGTGGATGCGGTGAGCAACGGAACGAAGCCGATCGTTACGGCCCAGGACGGATTGGACGCGGTGGAGGTGGCGGCGCGGATCGTGCAGACGATTGGGCCGCCGACGCTGGCGTGAGATTGGGGTCAATACGGCGAGCAAGCTCGCCGGCTATACTACTTTTTCGACCATTGGGGATAGTTCTGGAGCGCCATTTCGACGGCGGTGTCGATCATGCGAGGATCGGGCGGCTGAACGATGCCGGCCATTTCCAGCTTTCGTTCCTCCTCAATGCGGCTTTGCTGGATCTTTAAGTCTGTCAGGCGTCTTCTGATCGCATTCTGCACGGCCATGTCGGCGAAGGATTTGGTTCCGCCATAATCGCGGCTGAGGACTTTGAAGATGAAAAAGGCATCGTGGTCCTCGATCAGGTCGCTGATCTGTCCGGGTGGGGTTTTCCAGACCTGGGCCTCGACCTGGGTAAGAAGCAGGGTGTTGGGCTTGACGACCATCTGGCCGGCGTTGCCTTCGGCGCCGGTGGAGCTGGGAAGATCGTTCTGGTCGCGGCCGTAGGCGGCGAAATCTTCACCGGCAAGGACTCGCTTGCGGATATTGAGCAACTTGGCCTTGGCGGCGGCGGGATCGCCGCTGAGTTTGTCGGGGTTGGCTTCGATCAGGATGATCGTAGCCTGCGTGGGCGTGGTGAAATCGTCGAGGTGGGCGTTGTAATATCGCCGCTCGTCTTCGCCGGTGATGTCGATCTGGGGATAGATTTTTCGAAATAGATAGAGGTCGTAAAGGAACCGGTGATATTGGTCCTGCTCCTGGTCCTGGAAATCCTCGCCGGATTCCTGGGCGCGAAGTCGTGCCGCCTGCTCGGCGCCGCCGGCTTCGGCGACCTGCTGCTGGCTCCAAAGGCGCGTCAGCGATCTGGCCAACTGAATGTCCTTGGGATCGAGGGATTGCTCGGCGGCGGCGGCGGCCAACTCGTCGTTCCTGAGGTTGTTGATCGTGCGCTCGATCTCGACGCGGGCGGCAATCTCGAATTGATTGAAGTTCATCTCCTTGGCGTGCTTGCGAAGGGCGGGCGCGGAGAGCCGCAGGACCTTGTCGGCGTAAATCGGATGTCCGTTGACGACCATGACGACGCCGCCGAGGGTGGTGTATTCATCCGTGGCCAGGGAAGGCTGGGTGGCGGGATTTGTGGCCGGGCCGGCTAACGCGGCGGCAGGCAAAGTCGAGGGTATTGAGGTGGACAGAGGGGGAACGTCATGCTCGTTGAAGAGAGGCCCGGGTTCACCTGAGCCGGGCGGCGGAGCGGGTGTGGACGGCTGGGCGTGGGAGTCGGGCAGGCGAAGGATTCCGGGCCGGTCCAACGGGGAAATCGGAGACCCGGCGGGATTGCGGCGCGCGTAGAAATCCTGAGCCGAAACGGGCTGGGCCTTGTCTGAATCGCAAGCGGATAGAATGGCCGGCAATCCCGCGGCCAGAAGGATCCGAAACATGATTCCCGCGGACCTGATCATCCGTGACATTCTATCTTGCCGGACGAGTGGCGGCGACGCTGGCGCTTTGAATTTGCTGGTTCCAAGAGCTATCGGAAACGATCGGAAGTGGGTCATTTTGAGATATTTCTGTTTTTGCGGAGAAACTTGGATCAATACGGCGAGCAAGCTCGCCGGCTACACTCGCATCGCGTCGGGGTCCAGGGCCTGTTCGTGACACCAGCGCTGGTATTCGAAAGGAGAGATTTCGCTGGGCTTGATTTCGCTTCGGCCGCCCCAAAAGACGTTCGTGTAGGAGACGGCCAGCCCCTCGGCGGCGAGGTGTTGGTCGATGGCATGTTTGTGGGCGAGAAGCAAATCCTTGTCGGAGCCGTGGGCGACGCCCATGATGTTGACGTGATTGAATTCCGGTCCGCCTTCGCGCCAATAGGCGTGGGTCATTACGTGGAACCGACCGACCTGCCGGCCAGCGTCGATTTCGCGGCCGGCTGGGACGGCCCAATGGAAAAGTGCGTTGAAGCGGGTGACGCGCTGGCCGTCGGCCAGCGGCTTGACGTGCTCGAGGAAGGTGGAGAACCGGCCGATGACGCCGCGGCGATTCAAATCCTCGGCGACGCGGCAAAATTCGTCGAGCGAGACACCGGCCTGGCGGGCGCGGTTGGCCCAGAGGTCCTGGGAAATCTCCTCGGGGGTGAACTCGCGTTTGAGGGCGGCGAGCACGCGCCAATCGAGATCGCTCAATTCGACGATTCCGTTGTCAAGGACGTCGGCGGGCTGGTCGGCCTTGCTGCCGGGTTCGAGGCCGCGGCGGCGGACGTGGCCGACGCCAAGCACGAAAAGCCGTTTGGCGGGCATAAGCTTGAACTGCTCGGCGCCGGTGCGGGAGCAGAGATGGCGGCAATGCTTCTGCATCGAGAAGCCCTGCGGAATCTTGAGGGTGGTCCACAGCCGGTACTTGCTTGCGGCGACGGTGGAGTCGGTGCTGCGAATCACGACGTGGCCGGAAAAAGGATCGTTCTGGAACATCCAGTCGAAAGCGGAGTTGAGCTGGTCCGGCGGAACCACCCAAGCGACCAGCGAGCCTTGGGCGAGATTGGTTGCCAGGAGGGTCTGGCGGACGCGGCGAATGACTCCGGCGCGGAGCAAGGCGGTGATGCGTTCGATGACGACGGCCGGTTCAAGGCCCGATTGCTCGGCGATCTGGCCGATGGGATCGCGGGAAAACCCGCAGATTTGGTCCTCGGATACGGCAAGGATTCGGGCGTTGATGGGATCGTTCAGGGAGTTGGGGAGAGTTGCGGTGCTCATGGGCGTAGTTAATTTCCGTTCGGACATTATTCTTCCTTGGCGGGTGTTGGGCAACAATCAATGGACACGGTGCGTAGTTGCCTGATGGGGGACGTTATGTAATTATAATCGGTTGACAAAGTCACGCCGACGAGAGAGATGCTGGTGCAGCGATTGTTCATGGCTTGTGCAACGAAGACCCCCACCCCAACCCTCCCCCGAAGTATCAGGGGAGGGGGAAAGAGGCAAGCCGAGATAGTCGCCAACTTGACCCCGGACGAGGAAACCGATGAGCCAACCGACGCAACCGACCGATCCATCCCCCGAAACGACCGGGGGCGAAGAAATGCAGCCGTTCGTGATTACGATGCCGGACGATCCGGCATCGGGGAAGGACTGGTATCTGTGGGCAGCGGTGCTGGGTTTGATCGCGCTGGTGGCGTTCTGGCCGGCGATCAACGGGACGTTTTTATGGGATGACGACCAATACGTCACGCAGAACAAGGCGTTGCAGGACGCGTCGGGGCTGAAAGAGATTTGGAAAATTCCGCCGGGGACGATCCAGTATTATCCGCTAAGTTTCACGGCGTTGTGGGTGGAGCATCAATTCTGGGGAAACAACTCGCTGGGATATCGGGTGGTGAACCTACTGATGCACGCGGGGGCGGCGGTGGTGCTGTGGCGGCTGCTGCGGCGGCTGTCGATCCCGGGCGCATGGGCGGCGGCGGCGATATGGGCGGTGCACCCGCTCCAGGCGGAGTCCGTCTGCTGGATCAGCGAGTGCAAGAACGTCCTGAGCGGAATTCTGGCGATTGGATCGGCGCTGTTTTATTTTGAATTCGCGGGCATGCGCGATCCCGATTCCAACCACCGGGCGTGGAAGGTGCGGGAGGATTGGCAGGCGTATTTAATCAGCGCGGGGCTGTTCCTGCTGGCAATGCTGGCCAAGACGGTGGTGGTTTTTGTGCCGATCGCGGTGCTGGCGGTGCTGTGGTGGAAGCGCCGGCTTTCGGTTTGGCGGATCGTGGGGGCGCTGCCGATGCTGGTCATCGGGGCGGCGCTGGCGATGGAGACCTCGCGGCTGGAGACCGATCCCAACGGCCCGGTCGGGGCGTCCGGGCCGGACTGGCAACTGAGCTTCGTCCAGCGGCTTTTGATCTCGGGAAGAGACGTGTGGTTCTACCTCGGCAAGCTGGCATTGCCGATCCACCAATCGTTCGTGTATCCGCGGATTGTTCCCGACGCGGGGGAGGCGGGGCAATGGGGGTATCTGATCGCGGCGGGAATCGTGCTGGTTGGGTTGGCGGCGGGCATCCGCATTCTCGGTCGCGGGCCGCTGGCGGCGGTGATTTGCTATCTCGCCCTGCTCTTCCCGGCGTTGGGATTCTTTGACGTTTATCCGTTCCGGTTCTCGTTCGTGGCGGATCATTTTCAATATCTGGCGGGGATTGGGCTGATCGTTCTTTTCGTTGCCATGGCGGCGCGGATTCTAGGCCCGCTTTGGAACCGGCGAGCCGCGCCGGGGGATCAGGCGGCGCCGGGGAACTCGGCGGCCATCGCCGCGCTGGTTTCGACGTTGCTGGTGGTACTTGGGACCGCGGCGTGGCTGCGCGCCGACGTTTTCACAACGTCGTCGCGGCTATGGCAGGACGTGCTTCAGGATGACAAGAACCCGCGGAGCTGGCTGGCGGCGTACAACCTGGGGCGGATCAGGCAGGGCGAAGCGAGCACGGCGTTCGACGAGGCGGACCGATTTTACACCGGCGGAGACGCGGATTCGTCGAAATCGTCGGCGGCGGATGCGCTGAGGCTGCTGGACGATTCGGATCGGCTGCTGAAGCTGGTCTTGCAGAATCCCGCGACGCCGGATGACGTGCGCTACAAGGCGCACGATCAATGGGCGCAGAACGACATCACCCGGATGCGTTCGCCGGATTCGGATTCGGGCGCCCTTCTGGAGCATGCGTCACGGGAATTGAAGATCGCGCTGGCGTTCAGCGCCGCCGGCAAGGATCCGCTGCCGTATTACACGTTGGGGATCGTGGATTTGAATCGGGGGCAACAGATTCACAAGCAATTTGCGCGTCCGGCGCGGCCGGGGGAGGCGCCGGCGACGACGAGGCCGAACACGGCCGAGGAGCAGCGGTTTGTCGATGTATGCCTGGAGGCGCGGGAGGATTTTGAGAAATCCGGGGAGCTTGCGGAGGCGGGTCTGAAATCGCCGACGGTGGGTCCGGAGGCGGCGCGGGTGTTGCCGCTCGCGGTGTTTCAGTGCGGGAACATTGACTGGACGTTGGCGGATTTTTCGCGGGAGCACGGCGACGTGAATTCGGAGAATAAATATAGCCGGGCCGCGGCGATGGATTACACGCGTACGGTGGGTCTGGATCCGCGGAACAAAGACGCCCGGTTCCGGCTGGCATTGTTGCTGGAAAACGCGGGCAATCTGGCCGGGGCCAGGCAGCAGTTGATGATAATCCTGCGCGATCTGGACCCTCGTTACGCCCTGGCGTACAACGAAATCGGACGGGTGATCCTGGCGTCCAAGCCGACGGACATGGCCGACTTCGATGCGGCGGTCCAGTCGTTCAAGGATGCGTACCAGATCGATCCGACCCTGACCGGCGCACAGAAGAACCTGGAGTTGGCGTTGCAGATGAAGGCGAGCATGAAGCCGACGACGCGACCCGCCACGCAGCCGGCGACGATGCCGTGATCCATTCCTCTTTAGGCATTTTCCGCGGGATTTACCGCGAAGGCGCCCAGCGCGGCATGGCCGCAACCAAAAAATATTACCGCGAAGATGCCCAGCGCAGCCTTCGGCCGCAACCCAAGGAATTTTACCGCGAAGGCGCGAAGCTCGCGACGAAGCTGGGTCTAGGTCAGGCCATTGCTTCTCTGCGCCTTTGCGCCTCTGCGTGAGATCTTTCTTCAATGGATTTCAAATCGATTCGAGCCGGACTACAAGTAAGCGCGGCACCCCGGAAGCTGCGTGATCTCGGAAAATCTTGTCGTAAAAACAAGAAATTGCAGGATATCAACGAAGGACGCGAAGCTGCGCGAAGGAATACTCTGATTTAACTTCGCGTTCCTTCGCTTCTTCGCGTCTTCGCGGTAATCTGCACTTGAGGCTCCCAAGTGCAACAAAAGCTAGATGAAGAGAAGAGCGACGTTTCATCGGCCCATGCGAAACCATCGTGCCGGCAAGCGTTGCAGCTTTTGGCGCTGATCGCTGTGACATTTGCCGCGTATTATCCGGCGCTGCGTAATGGATTCATCTGGGACGACGACCGGTACATCGAGCGGAATTATCAGCTTCGCACACCCAAGGGGCTAGAGCGAATCTGGCTGGAGCCGTTGAAGGCCGAGCCGCAGTATTATCCGCTGACGCATACGACGCTGTGGGTTGAATTTCATTTCTGGCGCCTGCGCGCGCTCGGATACCACCTGGACAATTTTGGGCTGCACGCGGCGGGAGCGGTGATGCTGTGGCGGATCCTGCGGCGGCTGAACGTGCGCGGGGCATGGGCGGCGGCGATTGTTTTTGCGGTGCATCCGCTGCAAGTGGAATCGGTCGCCTGGGCCACGGAGCGGAAGAATGTACTCAGCGGATTTTTTTATTTCCTTTCGCTGTGGGCATATCTGCAAACGAAATGGGGCCGGCGAATTTGGGACCGGCAAGAAAGCGGCGGATTTGGGGCGGGATGGTATTTTCTGAGCCTGCTGTTGTTCGCGGCGGCATTACTGAGCAAATCGGTCACGGCCACGCTGCCGGCGGCGATCTTGGTTTTGTGCTGGTGGAAGCGGGGGAAAATCCGCGCCGGCGACGTGTGGCCGGTGACGCCGATGCTCATCGCGGGGACGGCGATGGGGTTTTTGACGGGATGGATGGAGAAGCACGTTGTCGGCGCGATCGGGCCGGACTTCGATTTTCTCACTCCGCTGGATCGCCTCTGCATCGCGGGCCGGGCGTTTTGGTTTTATCTGGTGAAGCTCGTCTGGCCGGGACACCTGAGCTTCATCTATCCGCATTGGCAGGTCGATCCGGCGCGGCGGCCGATGTGGATTCTGTATCCCATGACGGCGATGGGATTGTTGATTGGCTGCTGGCTGCTGCGGCGTCGGATCGGGCGCGGGCCGGCGGCGGCGATGCTTTTCTTCGCCGGGACGCTTGTGCCGGCGCTGGGGTTCGTGAACGTGTTTCCGATGCGGTATTCGTATGTGGCGGATCATTTCCAATATCTCGCCTGCATCGGGCCGATCGCGTTGATCGTTGGCATACTTAGCACCGGATGTACATCCGGTGCTTGGCGGGTGTTGGCGGGTTTGGTCATTGTGACGATGTGCGCCGCGAGCAATGTGCGAGCTCGCGTGTTCGTCGACCGCCGGACGCTGTGGACGGATACTCTGGCGAAAAATCCCGAATCGCGGGTGGTTCGCAATAATTACGCGGCCGCGCTCAGGGATGCGGGAGAACTGGAGGCGGCCAAGGCTCAGTATCGCCAGGCAATGCGGCTGGGGAATGACGCGGGGGACTGGGTGGGGCTGGGGCAGTGCTTCGCCATGCAGGGAGATTTTTCGACCGCGCGGGACATGTATCTCAAAGCCCTCGACGCGACGCCGGTTTCCAGCGAGCCGGTTTTCCGGCGGATGCTCGCGGGGCGATATTTTCAATTGGGGACGGCGTACCAGGGATTGGCCGGTGAGTATCTCGCCAAGGCCGAGGAAGCCTATCGGCGGGCGATCGATCTGTTTCCGGAATACGAGGACGCGAGAAAAAATCTGGCCATCGTGTTCACCGATCAAAAGCGATATCCGGAAGCCATCGAACAATGCCGGGCGATCCTGGAACAGAATCCCGAATCGGTCAGCGCGCATACGAATCTGGGAACGGCATATTACGAAGAGGGCCGGCTCGATCTGGCTTTGCAAGAATATCAAAGTGTGTTGGAATTGGAGCCGGAAAATGTCGCCGCGATGGCCAGCATCGGGGCGATCCTGGCCCAGCAGGGGCACGTTGAGGAGGGGATCGAGATGTTGCGAAAGGCGCTGAAGATCGACCCGAACAACGCGATGGCGCGACAGGATTTGCTGGCGGCAATGAACGAGCGGGCGAGATCGGGGAGGTGATTCCACAATATCCTCAGCATTGTTGATGCCCGTGGGGTCCTGACCCGGCCACTTCGTTCCATTCATCGGAATTCAACGGCCAATGAAATTTGATCGGCCCGTCCATTGAAGAAAGCAGCCCTGAGTTTTGACCCAGGGCTGCCGAGTTGCGTTGGCCATGCAGCGTTAAGAAGACTTGCCGTTCTTATTGTCGTTTTTTGGTTTGACCTTGGGCTGTTGTGGTTGCGGCTTATTTGCCGGCTGCTGGAATTGCCCGTGTCCTGGCGGCTGGCGGGCCGTCGGGGGGTGTTTGATCGTCCCGTTCGGGCCACGCGTGAACGGCCTGACGTGGGTCGGCGCCGGATGGAATTCGTGGCCCGGCCGCGCCAGCTCATGGCGAACGGCCCAGTGATCGCGCGCCACGCGGGGCGGCGGTCCCCAGCGGCCGTCGCGCGCCCAGGCATGATAATAGGGGCGATGCCAATAGGGGTCGCGGCGCCATCCGCCGTCGCCGCGGACCCAGCCGCCGTGCCAATCGCCCGCGTAGAAATAATGATGCTCCCAATCGAACGTATTGACGAACCAGACTCCCGTCACGAACCTCGGGCCGAAGATGATCGGAAAGGGTTGAACGTAAACGACCGCGGGGTCATAAATCGGCACATAGACGAAGTCCGGATCGGCTGGAAGGATGTAGATGATGGGGTCGCCTTCCACGACCACGCGCTGCTCGGGCGTGTCGCGGAGGTTTCCAGCTTCGTAGGCTTGGTTGCGCAGGTCCTGAACCGCGGCGGTGACCGCGGGCTGTTGTTCGGCGATGGCCGATCCCAAGGACCGCGTCCAATCGATGTCGTTGTTCATATAGTTCAAAACAGAAGGATAATGGACCAACGCTTTGACGGACGGGTCCCAGGGTTGCTGGTCAATCTGATAGTTATCGGGCGAGGGATTGTAGCTCAGCCATTGCGCGGCGGCCTGGATTTGATCGGGGTACGTGGAGGCCGGCAAAACGACGGCCAGCAAAGGATCGGGATACAAAGCAATCGGGGCGACCAGTTGTTCCATGTCCGCGTCGGCCGCCGGTGCGGGAGCTGGCTCTTGCGCTGGCGGTGCGGGAGGTGGGTAATAAGCCACTCCGGGCTGGCCGACCTCAATGACACACCCGCCCAGACTTGCCAGTGCGCCGATGCCCAACAGCATGGCGCACATCCAGCCAAGATTGACGGCTCTTGAATCAACCCTCTCTTCTCGCTTCATACAATGCTCCTTTCCAGTCCAAGAGATAATGTATCGGCATGATCGGGCCAGCGTACTGAGATGACGTTGCCTTCTCACCATAGACCCGCGCGACGCGACGTCGTTAGCTGCCGGTCCTATTTTTCCGCAAATGATGTGGCAAATTGTCGCAGGGGGGAGTCCATAAGGCAGCAGTCGATCATTTTGGAGTATTTCTGTTTTTGCGGCGGGATTTGGGGCAATAGGAGGAAGACCCTCACCCCAACCCTCTCCCGGAGTACCAGGTGAGGGGGAGGATGGGTAAGGATCACGAGACGGGCTGGACGAAATCGAGCAGCAGGGTCTTTCGGCCGGATATGGGGAAATCCACGATCACGCGGGTGTGGGAGAGATCGACGATCCGACCGATGCCGAATGTGGGATGTCTTACGGACTGGCCGATGTACAGGTCGGAATGCGAGGGGTCGGGGTCGTGAGTCTCGGCGGGTTCGGGGGTGACGATCTTGAGCATGTCGCGGGGCATCTGGGCGAGGAATTGGCTGGTGGCGGTGGAAGTGGAATAGCCGCGGATCATTCGGCGGGCGGCTTTGGAGAAAATCAGGTGCTGCTGGGCGCGGGTGATGCCGACGAAACATAGGCGGCGCTCTTCTTCGAGTTGGTCGGCGCTTTCCATGGCCCGGGAATGGGGGAGACAGCCTTCCTCCAGGCCGATGATGGCGACAACCGGGAATTCCAGGCCCTTGGCGGAGTGGAGGGTCATCAGGGTGACGGCGCCGCCGGCGCCTTCCATGTGATCGGCGTCGCTGACGAGGCTGACCTGGGCGAGATAATCGTCGAGGGAGCCTTCGGGATTCTCTTTGTCGTACTCGGCGGCGGCGGAGATCAACTCGGCGACGTTGGCGAGTTGGTCTTCGGCATCGGGGTCCTCCTTGCGAAGCATTTGCTCGATGCCGCTGCGCTGAAGGACTTGCTCCATGAGTGAGCGGAGGTTGTGGGTGACGCCGTCGCGGGGAGCGCGGAAGGATTCGATGAGCGCGACGAATTTGGCGATGGAATTGACGGCGCGGGCGGAGAGGCCGGGGATTTGGCCGGCTTGGTGCATGATTTGCCAGAGGGTTTGGCTGGCGCCGACGGCGTGGGCATGCATGAGTTTGACGCTGGCGTCACCAATGCCGCGAGTGGGGACGTTGACGATGCGCGTGAGGCTGACCTCGTCGGCGGGGTTGGCGATGAGGCGGAGGTAGGCCAGGACGTCCTTGATTTCCTTGCGGTTGTAGAATTCCACGCCGCGGGCGATCTGGTAGGGAATCCGCTTGCGCCGCAGGGCGTCTTCCATCACGCGCGAGAGTGAATTCATGCGATAGAAGATGGCCATGCGGTTCCAATCGGTTCCCTGATCGTGGAGGCGGGAGAATTCCTCGGCGACGGCATAAGCCTCATCGTGTTCGTCGCGACAGAGCAAAACCAGGGCCTTTTCGCCGGCGTCGTTTTCGGTCCAGAGCCGTTTTTCCTTGCGGCGATGATTGTGGGAGATCAGACGTTCGGCGATGGCCAGGATCACCTTGGTCGAGCGGTAATTCTGCTCGAGGCGGATGACGGTGGCGTCGGGATAATCCTTTTCGAAGTCCAGGATGTTGGCGATGTCGGCGCCACGCCAGGCGTAGATGGATTGGTCCGGATCGCCAACGACGCAGATGTTGCGATGCTTCATCGCCAGGGCGTGAACCAGAACGTATTGGGCGTGGTTGGTGTCCTGGTATTCGTCGATGAGGATGTATTTGAAACGGTCCTGAAGCTCGGCCAGGATCGTCGGATGCTGCTGCATGGCGCGGACGGCGTGGAGGAGCAGGTCGTCGAAATCGAGGGCGTTGGCGGTCGTGAGGAGCAGCTGATATTTCCGAAAGATTTGGGCGACCAGTTGCATGTAACGGTCCATGGCGGATTGGGCATATTGATCGGCGTCGATGAGGCGGTTCTTGGCGTTGCTGATGGTTCCGTGAATCATGCCGGGCGTGGCGTTGCCCAAGGGGACGTCCAGCGATTTGATCGCCTCCTTGATGACCTTCAATTGATCCGAGGCATCATAAACGCTGAAGTTGGGAGCAAGGCCGATGGCCGGGGCGTAATGCTTGAGAATCCGCAGGCAGAGCGAGTGGAATGTGCAGATGATGGGCCAGGGCTGATCGAGGCGGCCCCAATCGCGGATGGGTTTGGGAGAGGCGTCGGAAATGCGTTGCTTCATTTCGCCGGCGGCCTTGTTGGTGAAGGTGATGGCGAGGATGGACCGCGGGTCGAAGCCGAGGCTGATGAGATAGCCGACGCGGCGGGTGATGACGCGGGTTTTGCCACTGCCGGCGGCGGCGACGATCAGCAATGGGCCATCGACGTGAGTGACGGCCCGGCGCTGAGGCTCGGTGAGGCCGTCGAGGAGGGAGTCGGGTGGAGGAGAGGTTGAGGGCACCGACAAACTATAGCCCGGCCAGAGGCGCGAAAGAAGGCGGATGGGATAAACGCGAAACTCGAAAATCGAATCAAATTCGAAGGTCAGAAATTCAGACTTCGAATTTGATTCGTCATCCGAATTTCGAGTTTCGAATTTCGGCTTTCTATAGCCGATGCCCCATCTTCGCCTTCTTCGTCTCCAGATAACCCCGATTATGTTCTCCCGGCTCGATCCTGATCGGCACCTCTTCCACCACGCTCAGCCCATACCCCTCGATGCCATAAATCTTCTTCGGATTATTCGTCATGATCCGAATCTTCCGCAATCCCAGGTCGCGCAGAATCTGGCTTCCGATTCCGTAATCGCGCTTGTCCACCGGCAACCCCAATCGCTGGTTCGCCTCCACCGTATCCAATCCCTTTTCCTGAAGCGCGTAGGCGTGCAGCTTGTTGGCCAGCCCGATTCCCCGGCCTTCCTGACGCAGATACACCAGCGCGCCTTTGCCTTCCTTCTCGATCATCCGCATCGCCGCCGAAAGCTGCGGGCCGCAGTCGCATCGCTCGCTGCCGAAAATGTCCCCCGTCAAACACTCGCTGTGCACCCGCACCAGCACCGGCTCCTCGTGCACGATCGGCTTGCCCTCTTTATCCAGGTCTCCGACCCCACCCTTGCACAGCGCCAAATGCGGCTGCGGATCGATCACGCTCTGATACGCATGAAGCTGAAACACTCCCCATCGCGTCGGCAACGTCACGCTTTCGATCCGCCGCACAAACTGCTCGCGCTTCAACCGATGGCTGATCAGCTCCGCGATCGAGCACATCTTCAGCCCGTGTTTCTGACAGTAGGCAATCAGCTCCGGCCGGCGAGCCATCTCGCCGTCCTCGCGCATGATTTCGCAGATCACCGCCGCCGGCTTCATCCCCGCCAGCCGAACCAAGTCCACCGATCCTTCCGTCTGCCCGGCGCGCACCAGCACGCCTCCGTCCCGCGACCGCAGCGGATTGACGTGCCCCGGCCGCAGCAGGTCCTGCGGCTGTGCATCTTCGGCGATCGCCACCTCGATTGTCTTGGCCCGGTCCTTCGCCGAAACTCCCGTCGTCACCCCAAACCGCGGATGCCCATCGATCGTCACCGTGAACGCCGTCCCCAGCCGAGCCGTGTTCCGATCCGATTGCGGATGAAGCTGCAAACGATCGCACCGCTCCGACGTCAGCGGCAGACAGATCAGCCCGCGCGCATGCGTCACCATGAAGTTGATCGCCGCCGCCGTCACCTTCTCCGCCGCCATCACCAGGTCCCCCTCGTTTTCCCGGTCTTCATCGTCCGTCAGGACGATCATTCGTCCGGCTTTCAGTTCTTCGAGAACGTTTGGTATCGCGCTAAACGGCATACCGCTATTCTATCTCCGAAACTCCGAATATACTCATGGCGTGAAACCCTTGCGGGTGCGTGACATTTGCTGCGGAGAATTTCCCCCTCCCCTTGTACTCAGGGGGAGGGTTGGGGTAGGGGTCGAGCGTCGATTGGCCCACCAAACCCCCACGCTGACCCTCCCCCGGAGTACCAGGGGAGGGGAAGAAGATGGCTCGCAGAAAGTTTGAGCAAACGTGAAAACTCCTTCCTGGCTCATCCTCGCCTTCGCGCTGCTTTCTCCGGCGGCCCTTGCCGCCGATTACACCGGCAGGATCCTCAGTCCCGACGGCAAGCCCGTAAAGGATGCCACCGTCTATCTCTTCAGATTTCCTGGAGGCCCCGTCGTAGCCGATCTCACCACGCCTCGCGATGCGCCTACCACGCGCAGTGACGATAACGGAGATTTCCATTTTCCTCGGACCGATATTGACCATGGTGAATTCGACGCCGCCGCCCCCGGCTTCGGCCTCGGCGGCGCGCCGATTGCCCCCAATCATCGAGCCGAGATTCGTCTTTCACGCCGCACGGACGTGACGCTCACTTTCCTCACCCCCGACAAGAAGCCCGTCGCCGGCGTCGCCGTTTCGCTCCGATACGTCCAATTTCCTCGGAACATGACCGGACAGTCCATGAGCATTTGGATTCCCCCCGACTACAACCCTCCGTGGTCCGCCGTTACCGATGCCAACGGCGTTTGCACCATCGCCGGCCTCCCGCAAGGCGCGCAGGCTGAATTTGCCGTTGCCGACGAGCGATATGCCCAACTTGCCTACCGCGACCGGGTCGTTCTCGACACCGCTCCGAAAACTCATGCCGATCCCATCCGCCTTTTTGCCGCTTCCGCCATTTCCGGCGTGGTTACCTATGGCACAACCGGCAAACCCGCCGCCGGAATTGCCTTGGCTGCACAATCTAGCGAAATTAGCAATATCGAAGCCATTACTGCCGCTGACGGCTCCTATACTGTCAAGCGGCTTCGTCCCGGACAATACGTCGTCACTCTTGATCCTGACGAGCAATTGCAAAAATCCTGGACCGCCAAAGCCGTTGAAAAGATCAATCTCCTCGCCGGCAGCGCAAAATCCGGGATCAACTTGTCTCTTATCCCCGGTGTGATCCTCACCGGTAGGACCATCGCTGCCGATAACGGCAACCCCATTGCTGGCGTTCCCGTCGAAATCCGCGGCCCAGCATATCCGCGAGATTCGAACTACGTTCAGTCCGTTAGCACCGACGCCAACGGCGCCTTCACGGCTCGCGTTGCTCCCGGCGAACAACTCGTCTACGTCGCGTCTAGCACTCCCGCCGACGGTTTCGCCAGGCCCAGCCCCGACAGCAAGACCATCACCATTCCCGACGGCCAAACCGCCTCCGTCGAGTTCCGCCTCCCTCGCGTGCTGATGGCCCCCGTGAAGGGAAAGGTCGTCGATCCCGATGGCAATCCCATCCCCGGAGCTGCCGTCACCACCTCTTCCGATGATATGCCCATGTTACGCATGGCCATCACCACGGGCGCCGACGGTACCTTCCAAACGATGCCCATGCCCCGCACCGGACAACTCCAGGTCCGCGCCCGCTTTCAGGATCTGGCAACGCCGAAGGCGGTGGTCGTCAACCGGGCCGCGCCCGGTGAGGTCGTCGTTCAACTTGAGAAAAACGCCCTGGCATCCATATCCGGCCGCGTGCTCGATCCTCAGAGCCAGCCGATCAAGGATGCTCAAATTGTCCTCTTCGTCCGCGCCGGCCGATATACTTCGGGACAAACCAGCGGTTCCACCGACGAGCGGGGGAATTACACCGTTCCCGCTCTTTGGGCTGACGCCGTTTATTCCGTCGAGGCCATGCGCGACGGCTACGGCCAAGCCAGCACCTCCGATCTTCGCTTGCAACCAGGCCAAACCACCGCCGCGCACGATCTCACCCTCTACAAACGCGACTCCACTATCGCCGGCGTGCTCCTCGACGCCGATAGCAAGCCCGTCGCCGGCACACGAGTCAACGTGAACGGCCCGCGCAGCGGTTACAACGGCATCACCACCGACTCCAACGGTCAGTTCACTTGTGCCGTCGTCTCCGGCGACCGCCTGAACATCTCTTACAGCACACCCAGCGGATATAGGAACCGATTCGCCGGCGCCGGCGATCAGAAAATCGTTCTTCGCACCGCTCCGCCCAAACGTCCTCCGCCCCCGCCCCCCGCGGTCGCCGCCCCGGCTGCCGACGTCGCTCCCTCACCGCCGCCTCCCCCCCTCGTTTTCGATCCAGCCGCGGCCGTCACCTGGAACGGCTGGCTCTACGCCGCCATATTGGTCGTGGCCGGCGGAATCATCTCCGTCATCGCCAACGCCATCGCCGCGCTCCGCGCCGCAAGGCGGCACGACTGACGTTTCCCGTCGCCAGACTTACGTCAGGTCTATGCGATACCGGCACTTTTCACGCTCCCCGCGAGCATATAGCGCATGCTCCGCTGGCACCGCCACGATCTCCACCAGCTTGCCCCCCAGCCGCTCGCACGTCCGCCTCGACGCGAAATTGTCCGGGTTGCACGTGATCCACAGCGGATTGATCGCATGCCGAAGCGCCAGCGGAAACAACAGCCGGCATGCCCGCTCGGCGTAATGGCGTCCCCGCGCCGCCGGGTAAACGTGATACCCCACCTGCCCGTTGTACATCAGCAGGTCATATTGATTCCCGATCCGCAGATTGATTCCCCCGGCGATGGCCAGTTCCGGGTTGTCGGCAACGCGCATCCAGAAGTGATATGCCGGCGCCATCCCCGCGGAGGCGTTGGCCGCCTGCCGGCCCTGGGGGCAGGCCTTCACAAATTCCAAAATCTGCTGCCGCGAGGCATCCGCCAGCGCCGGCGACTGCTCCAGCGACAGCGGGTGCTTGCACGCCGTCAGCGCCGCGTCAACCCATTGCTCCGACGGCGGAACTAACTCCAGCTCCTGGTCGATCAGCCGGCCCGTTTCCAGAAATTTGAACCCCTGGGCCCCGAACCCCGAGAATGGCAGGCAATCACGCAGCCGGAACGGCATTGTTTCGTTTACGTTTAGCCGCGTCGCTTGCGACGCGCGTCAATGCGTTGAAAACAAATTCGCCTTGTCCCCGAAAACCTTGGTGTAACTCAGCAATATCAGCAGAAAGCAAAGCACGTTCACCAGCAACGCCACCGCCACCAGCACCGTGTACACGTTGTTCCCCGGCTTCACCAGTACCGGCCGATCACCCGTTGCTATCCGACTCATGAATCAGACTCCAATCCAATGCTGAACCTACGATCCGCGAAGCTGCGTTTTGACCTCGTCGCCCTTCTGAACCTGGCTTATCTTGGCCGGCTCGCCCTCCAGCTTGCCGATGGAATTATCCGAATCCACCGTGTCGATGGTCACGATCCCCAGGAACTCCGCCCCGTTGACGACGTAAAACCTCATCCCCTTGGTCACGCCGTCGGCGCTTCCCACCGAGATCGTCACGAACGTGTTGCCGTTGATCACGCTCTTCTCCCGCACCACGCCCTCGATGGATGGAGCGCCCAGGGCGTTGGCCACCGGCGCCTGCAGGATCAGGTCGGGATCATATCCCCGCTCCTTCAAAGCTCCCGCCAGCTTCTGCTTGTCGTCTTTCACCTGCGCCAATTGTTCCTGAGTCTCCTCATCCTTCGCCTGTAGGCTTTCCAGCGTGCTGGTCAGCTGTGCGTTTCGCCGCGCAAAGTCCTCGTTCTGCTTGGCCAACCCATCATTGGACGTGCGAAGCTGCGTCACCTGCTCCTGTAGTTTGTTCGCCGTGGAGGTTGAAAGCTGCACGTTGCTGTTCGCCTGGTTCATCGCCGCCTGTAGATTGGTATTGTCGGCCTGCAACCGGGCGATGGTCACGGTGGCATTGTTCAAATCCGATTTGACGCTGGTGATCATCCCCTGGTAATTGCTGTTGTCCTTCTGATGCAGCAGCACCTCGGAGTTGTAATTGCCTTCCGCCTTGTTCTTCGCCGCCAGGTTGGCCGCGGCCTCCGAGCGCACCGACGCCAACTGCTGATTCAACGCATCCAGTTGCGGCTTCAACGGCTGTGCCTCATTGACGAACACCACGATTGCCGCGGCGTTCAACATCGACACGATCACCAGCAACGCGACGAACAATTTGGTAAGGGGACTCAAATGCTGCTCCTTGAAACTCTCTCGCAGGCCCTCAAAAAACCCTTGGCGGACCGTCCCCCGCCGAGGACGACTAGGCGCCATAGGCCTTTGTGTCTAGCCGATTCTCTATAGTATTTTTATTGCGTTCACTGTCAAGTTTTTTCGTAAGATTCGGCAGATTCGCCATTTCCGGTGTTCGCGGGATTCTCAGTGCAAATTCCGGGAAACCGGCTTGGCCACAGATTTCGGCCGGAAAAACGGACCAGCCCCTACCAACCGATGGGCCCGCCCACTCTCCGGGTCGTAAACCCATGCGGAGATGATTCTTGTGCCGGGCGGCACATCGCTGGATTTGCATGGTCTGCAACCGGAGTCCTTCTGTCGATCGCCGTCGCTCCGGCGTCACGGCGAACGCAGTTGCAATATGGCGGTGGCCGCGGAAATCCGCACTGCGGCATCCGGGTCGCTCAGCAGGTCTTTCAGATAGGGCTGCAAATCCGACCGCCCGATCGCTCCCATGGCCGCCGCCGCCATCGAACGCTGTCGCGGGTCCTTGCTCGTGGCGGCCGGAACGGCCACCCACCATCCCTCGTCCGATCCCAGCATTCCCACCCCCCGCGCCGCCGCCAGACACACTTCCGGGTAATCGCTCGTCAGTTCCGCCCGAATGTGCTGGATCACCCGTTGATCCCCCGGCTCAGCCAGCGCCTGTAAGGCAATGATCTGGTCGTCCGGGTAGCCGCTGATCGCGTACGCCGCCAAATCCTCCAGACCGCGCTGATCCCCCAGCCGCCAGAGCGCTTCCGCGGCCTGGATTCGCACCGACGGCGCCCGGTCGGCCGACAGAGTCCCCAGCATCTTTGCCGCGCTCGGTTCCTTCAACAGGCCCAAAACGAACGCCACCGTCCCCCGAACGTGCGGATCGGGGCTTGCCGCCAACCGCTCCAGGTCATGGCTCAACCGCGTATCCCCCAGCCGATGCAGCGCAAACCGAACCCCGGCGCGAACGCGCGGGTCCGGATCATCGGCCATGTCCCTGAGCGGCTTGTAGGCGTCCACCAGCTTCATCTGGCCCGCCGCCATCGCCGCCGCAAATCGCACCGGCGAATCCGCGTCCCCCAGCCCCTTCAGCACCGCCGCCGGCGCATCCGCCGCATCCACGTCGCTCAACGCCTCGATCACGTTGCATCGCAGAAACGGGTCCGACGAATTCGTTTCGGCCAAAAGTTCCTGCTTCGCCTTGGCGTGCAATTCCGGGTCGATCGCCTGCCGTACGTACGCCGGCGCCGGCTTCACCGACGGCGGGGGGGCCGGGGCCTTCGAATCAACCTTCTCTTCCGACGCGCATCCCCACAACGCCAAAACCAGCATCAATCCGAGCACTTTATTCTTCATGATGACTTTTCCTCTTCTTTCTTCGCCGTCTCCGGTTTCCGCCTGTTTTTCCACGCCCACGCCGCCATCACCCCCGACCCCCCGACGCAACCCCATGCGAAAACGTCCCCGAATCTCGTGTAAAAACTCAGCCGACCGTCGATCATGATCCGCCTCACGCTCGACCCTTCCACCCTGGCGGGCAAGAGATCGCCGCTGTGCCCCTCGGAATCTATAAACCCGCTGATCCCCGTGTTGACGCACCGCGCCATCCACGCGCGGTTTTCGATGCTCCGGAACGTCGCCGCCTGAAAATGCTGCGCGTTCTCGTTCGCCTTGAACCACCCGTCGTTCGTCAGGTTCACCAGAAAATCCGCACGCTTGCCCCCGCCATCCGTCGGCCGAAACATCGCCGAGCAAATCCGCGCATCAATGTCCTCAAAGCAGATCGGCGTCACAAATCGAAAGTCCCGCCCCTGGTCCTTCAAATGAAACACCGTCAGCACGTCTCCGGGCTGCATGATGTAATCCGTGTAATAGTTCGGCCCCAACGCCACGGACAGCTTGTACAAAAACGGCATCGACTCTTTACCCGGAATGAATTCGCCCCACGGAACCAGATGGATCTTGTCATACCGATGCCCCGGCGAATCGTCCATCCGCCCGTCGCGATCGAACAAATATACCGTGTTCCGCTGCTCCTTCGGAACCCGGTATATCCCATCGTCGCGCGTCTCATCTTGCCAATCCGCGTAATATTCCCCGCCGGTGAGCAAGGCGACGTGATTGTTCCTCGTCAGGCCGCTCAGCGCTTCGTAAATCTCCTGAAAGCGCGGATCCTCCAGCCGGGCCGTGACGTTCAGCGGGCACATCATCGTTTCCGACCAGACGACCATGTCGATTTTCCCCGGCTCATCATTCAATGCCGCCAGGGTCTTGCCCGCATGGAATTCCAGCCTCTCGGCAACTTTCACCGGCTTTTCGCCTGTGTTGGTTTGCGGGTAATTCGATTGCACCAGCGCCAGCGTCGGACCCGCCGATAGGCAGCGGGCCGTCTGCCACATCCGATACAGCCCATACCCCATCAGCATGATCGTCAACATCCCCACTACCCCCGCCGCCGGAACCAACCCGCGCAGCCGATCGCGATTCAACCATGCCGTCGCCACCAGCCCATTTACCGCCACCACCCAGAACGTCACCCCGTATGCTCCCGCGATGTCCGCCACCTGGCACATCGCCAAAATCGGCGTCTGCGTGTATCCAAGATACAACCACGGCAACCCGGTAAAGATAATTCCCCTCAACCATTCAAACGCCGTCCACACTACCGCGATCCCCAACACTCCGCCCAAAATCCCCCCGTGCAAAAGTCCCGCTCCGCGAATGACCAGGGCCGCAAGCCCCCAATACAGCCCGCAAAAAATCATCAGCGCCATCATCCCCGGCCAACTGATGCATGACATCCACCACATATTGGCGACGAAGAACGCCGTCCCCGCGATCCAGCTCCAGAAAAACACTGATTTCTTCGATCTGGCTTCCGCCAGCAATATCAGCCACGGCGCCAGGCCCACCCAGGCGAGATAAAATTGTCCCACCGGCGCGAACGCCAGCGTCAGCAGCGCCACACAAGAGGCCGCCAACCCCGCCGGCCTGAGAAATCCCGATCGCCCCTTATCAATGTCCGCCATTGCCCGCCATGCTCCAAGGCGGCGCGCCAACCGTCAAGCGCCCCAAGCGCATTGGTGGTGGTTCGATTTCAATCCCGAAAGCCCACGGATGGCCATCCCTGGGTTCCCTTGGCCGCGGAAAACTCCAAATTGCCCCAATCCTTTCCCAAACAAAAGCCCCGGGAGCTTGCTCCCGGGGCAGTCCTTTTTCAATCGGATTTTCGCCTTAAGCGATCGCTCTTCGCATCCGCCGAACGATGCCGATTACCGCCAACCCGGCCAGCATCGTCAGTGCGCTTTTCGCGGAACTCGGCAGCGGCACCGCCGCGGTTCCCGCCGTCGCCCCCTGCACCGTCTCATTGATGCTCACCTGGTACGAATTGCCGGCATCAATCGTTCCATCCCATTCAAACGAGAAACTGTCGTTGCCGAAAAACGGGCCGGTCGACGCACTTTGCGAGCCGACCGTGCCGCCCGTAAACGAAGTGGGCGTCGGCGTGACACTCACGTTGGCCACCGTTCCCAACGGGTTCGTTTGGTTCGCGGTGTTTGGCTGGCTGGGGCTAAGCGTCAGCGCGTCATTCCCCGCAGTCGCGTCCAAGGTCAGATTGCTGACCTGCACCAACCGGAAAGTCAGCGGCGAAAGTTCGATCGCACTATTGACGTTCGTATCGGCGGGGACCGCTTCCGTATTGTTGATCGTGATGACTTCGCTTAGCGCCGAAGCGCCGCTTCCGCTGTTGCCGCCGGTGAGCGTGTCCTTCACCGTGACCGTGTAGCCTTCACCTGTATACGTCGCGGAGAACAAGCCAAGCCCAGGAGGGCTGACGAAAGAACTCGTCAGGCTCAGAGAATTCAGTTCGACCAGCGAACCGCCTCCCGTGGAGATTTGGAAATCCTCGCTCCCGGCCGGGGAGCCTCCGTACTGATCCACGCCGTCCACCGTCCAACTCGTGATGAATGGATTCGATCCACTGGTATTGATGATCAGGTCTGAATTGCCGTTCGAGATGGTCGCCGCTTGAGCCGTCGAACCGAACATCGGGCCCGCCGCCCAAATCGCCGCCGCAACGTACAAGCCGCAAAAACTCCTGGTCTTGGCGATACGAAGCATTTTCTTCTCCTTTTTTGATCCGGAAATCAATTGTTGCACTGAGATACCGCTCCCACTGAGGCGAAACCGGCTTGATCGTACCCCAGCCCTGTGCCGATGCAAACTAAAATCTGCCACGTCTACCCAACCCGCAAACCCCCGCCGTTAAAATGGGTATCCTGGTCGTCTGAAATCGCGTGGGAGTCTTAGGGATGCAGCCCCGGCGCGCTCAATTCCTGTAAATACAACAGTCCCATAAATCCATCGTCTTGATCGAAATCGATCGGGCCCGCCCAGCTTGCCGACTCCCCGGTCGACTGCTGATGCTGGATGAAATTGAACTTCAGCAGCCGCGGCCTGGTGGTGCTGTTGTTCAGCAGCAACCGCCACGGAATCGCCGCTTCGCCCGTCCAGACCGATTGCTCCGGATCGGCCGCGTATCGCACCGCCGTCCCATCCGTCTCCCGCCACGGGTCGGAATTCGTCCGAGGGTCCAGCCGCCGCTTCACCATGCAAACTCCGTTCGGTTTGCACGCCAGGTACGTCAACGGGCCCAGCGAATTGTCGTCGTAAATCGGCTGGATCAACACCTGGCACAAATCCTCGCCCCACGCCCGGCGAAACTGGTAGTCCACGAAATTCCGGTGCGACTCCTGCCCCGGCGCCGCGCCGTTGACCCGGAACGCCAGGTAAAAATTGTCGTCGCTCCAACCCGTGTAGATCTGCGACGGCGTCGATGCCGGTTCGATCCGCCAATGCTGAATCGACGGCCGGTCCACCATCTTCGTCAGCCGGCCGTCTTGGATCAGATCGTCCGCCGCCCAGTCGTCCAGCTTGCCGTCGATACGCAAGTCCCCCTCGCGCCGCACGCTCGCCGCCACCGGCAACATCGCCTGCGCCGCATACGCGCCCCGCGTGTATCCGTCTATAAACGTGATCTCCAGCGGCTTGCGCGAGTTCGCGCTGATCCGGGCCAGATTCACCCGCGCATCAATCGCAAATCGCTGCACCCAGTACGTCCGTAGCGAGCCGATGAACTGCGGCTGCGGTTTGATTTCCCAACCGTCCCCGGCGCCCGTCCATTCCAGTTGGTTGTCCTCCGGCCGGTTGTCCCCCGCGTTGTAGATGTCCACCCCAAGCCGCAAGAAGGCCCACGGGTCGCCGTTTGACCGGCTTGGATCGTCCCACATCCACTGCGCCGTCCGCGGCAAGACGTACGGACGCTCCTTCGGCGACTGCCACCGGACTATGTCCAGGTCCAACTCCCGCTCCCCCGCCTTGACGGTGGGATCGTCCGGCGAGGACTCCGGCGGACGCGCCAGGATCGACCGCGCCAGCAGGTCGTGCGCCTCGTCCCACGTCTTCTGGTCCACCGTCCCGCTCAAAAGCCCGTATTCCGGATCGGGCGCCTGCGCCGCCTGAAGCTCCACCTGCCGCGCCAGCAGCCGGGCCAGCAAAAATGCGTTCGTCCTCATCCCCCGCTCCTCCGCCAGCATCAGATACTCATAATCCTCCTGCGCCCGACGCAGCCATTTCAGTTGAACGCTCGCCACCGGCGCGGCCACGCCGAACCAACTCCCCGGATAGAACCACGTCGGCTTCCCCGGATCGGCTTGCTCCGCCGGATCGTTCTGCTCCGGTAGCGCCCCGGGCCATTGGATCAAATCCGCCTGCCTCAGATACGCCAGCCACGCCCAAAGCCGCACGTCCCGCTGATCCGTCCCCGCTCCCAGGTACGGAACCAGCCCCGTTCCTTCCGTTCGCATCCAGTGCTCCGGACGGCGCACCTCCGCCGGCCAGTTCTGCGTCGGCGCGCCGAACACCAGCCCCGGCGACAGCGTCACGATCCGCTGCGCCATCGTCGCCGGCAACAGCATCGGATTGTCCGACGACTCGAACTGAACCTGGTCGTCCTCCAGCGGCAACACCACCCGCAGCAGCGGATGCGATTCAAGAATCGACCGCGCCAGCATCGATAGCTGTATGCTCTGCAGCGCCGTCGCCCGGGCCGCCGATCGCTTTTCCAAAACCACGCCCGAATGGCTCAGCCAATCCTCACGGTTGAAATGCGTTGCCGCGTTCGACCAGTATGCCCGCTGACTCGCCGGATCGTAATTCTCCAGATAATCCGCCCGCGGCAGCGGCCAGAATCCCAGCGGCGACAGGTCCCCAAACCCGTCGCCGTTCAGCCACGGCGATACCACCGAATCAAAATCCGACCAGTCCACCGCCGGCCGATTGGCCGCCGGCCATTTCACCGTCGGTTGAAGCCGCGGAACCACCACCTCCGTCCGGTTCGCCTGCGCCAACTCCACCAGTTGATCCAGAACGTGTACCGCCGCCGAGTATTTCGCCTCGCTCCGGTTCACCAGCCGCGGCGTGATCGCCTCGAATTCATCCGGATAAAGCTGCTCCAATCGATCCCAATCGATCTCGCTGACCATCAGTAGATGCCGCTCTTCCGGGATCGCGAAGTCATAAACGTGCAACGTCCCCCGCACCGCCGCCGCCACCCCTGCCCCCGCCGCAACCTCGCACCGAATCGCATAATCCCCCGCAGCCGCTTTCGGTGGAACGTGAAGATCGATCCAGACAATCGCCGGCTCGCCGCCTACGGCGTGACCTTGTGGGTCCAACGGATGCGCCGGATCACGCAGCGATGAAAGATCCACCGCACCACCCGCCATGCTCATCGGCAACAGCGCCCGCGGCAATTGCCGCGCGCCCGACGACATGCCCGTTTGCCTGACGTACCCGGCTCGGTTGGTGTCCACCGGCATCGGCAATGCCTGGAATGCCGAAACGTTCTCGGCCGGGATCGCCGGCGAAAAACTGACCCGAAGTTCCAGCTTCGGCCCCGACCGCGGCAAATTCCCGATCCGCAGCGCCAGGCTTGTCCATTCGTTCTTCGCCGCCGATAGCGCAATCGCCTTCCCATCGCTCGCCGGAAGCAGCGAATCGTTTATATCCACCGCTTCCAACGTGATTCCGATTCCCGCCACGCTCGCCGGCGGGGGGGCGGCGGCCTTATTCGGCTGGCATCCGGGAATTAACCCAATCCCCATTAGCATCGTGCAAAGAGCAATGGTGCTTGGAGTTAAGCCCAGGCGGCCGTGCGTAGTTGATGTGCAGCCAAATGGCGTTTGCCGCATCTTTCGCCGATCTCGCATCGACATCCCTCTAATCATTTCAGCTATCCCCAAGCGAAAAAATTGGCCCAAAATCAGCGATTTCCGCTGAAAACACTCGGCGAGCGGGGTCGATTCTCTCCAAAAACGGAGTGTGGCACAACTTTTGTTCTACTCCCCCATGTAAGGACGTGGGTATGAAAGATATCTGGGTAGTCAGGACGGTTGACAATACAACGGCGAGGTCTTGCAAGACCTAGGGATCTCGCCTCATAAGCCTCGTTTCCTCCTCCGCCAGGCCGCACGGCATTAACCCTCCGCCGTGCGGCCTATTTTTTTTAATTTTCTCCAACCCGCGCCCCCCGCGGCTTGCCCAGCGGATTGGCCAAAAACTCCGGCTGACACGCCGGGCAAATCCTCATCTCAAACCGCCGATGAACCTGATCCTGAAGCTCATCAGCCGTCATGTCCTTCATCTGATCCAGCAACCGATCGATGGCCGCGTCGAAATCCACCGCTTCCAATTCCGCCAAGCTCGTGGCCGGCATCGACGGATCGGCGAAGACGTCGATCCGCACGACGTAAAAATTGTGCGGCTCCAGCTTCCTTCCGCAAAGATCGCAAACGCCCAATGCCATGTCGCGGGATTATAAGTCAAGCCGAGATGAATCAGCGTCACATCCAGATTTGGGTAGTGGTTCAGTTTGAATTTATTTCGTTCGGACGGCCCGAAATTTGACCCATAGGGCGATTTCCAGTCTCATTTGGGCATGGGACTGGATGACGTTCCAGCGGACATCTTAGCGCGATACCGGCTGAAAGAATGGAATCATGCCGCCGCGATCCTGGCTGGCGACTTTCCTGAACAATGGAACGAATTGCTTGGTTGCCTGCGCGAATTCCGTCTCAAAAGAAGTGACATTATGGTCGGTGGGGGCGGACGATCCCGTATTCCGCAGCGGCTTGATGGCTATTTGAACGCGCGGGGCTGGGCGGAAAAGCAATTCGATATCGGAATTCGGGTAGATCAAACGGAAATCGACGTGCCGACGCACAGGATCGACAACTTCAAGGGCGGGATTGGTATCGAGGTGGAGTGGAACAACAAAACCGAGTTCTATGACCGAGATCTCAACAACTTCCGCCTACTGCATCAGCTTCGCGTAATGTCGGTCGGGGTCATTATTACGCGAGTTTCCGAGCTACAGCACATATTCGATGGATTGGGCATCGGCAAGAAATACGGCAATTCGACAACGCACTGGAACAAGCTGTTGCCAAAGATAGACGGCGGTGGGGCTGGGGGATGCCCGGTTCTGGCCATTGGCATCATGCCAGAATGTTACGACGCGAACATGTAATCACTGGACTCGTCGCTGTCGTACATCGGGTGAACATCACGCTTGACGGCATAGCTGTCTAATTCGATTCCCCACTGTGTCCAGCCCTTGACTCGCTCCCGGGCGAATAGCTCTAAGCGGGGGCCAGGGCTGCACCGCTCAATGAGTCCGTAGACGGCGGATGGTTTGCGGGAGTGCTCTCGCTTGCGGGTCGCAATGATATTTACCTGGGTCCGCCCCGGTTGAAGCGTGCGCATCTTGCCACGAATTCCGAACAACAGGATTTCGGTAACGTTCCGGAAATAGAATCCGACGCCGCGCCCATCAGGACCACCGTCCTTACGGACTTTGTACCAGACGACGTTCGCCTTGTACTGGAATCCCCAGGCGTCCATTACGCGCAGGCCCCACGGCAACAGAGCGTTGGGAACCCACAGGTAAAGGTGAGAGGGGTCGGCAGCATGAGCGGCGACAGGCAGAGCGCAGATTTCCTCTATGCTCATCGTCTCATACCGGGACAGGCGCTTGTGCTCCGGGGCCATCTTCCCCGTACGGTTTTGAAATCGCCATGGCGGATCGGCCAGGATCGTCGAAAACTTCCCATTCAAATCATCCAATGATTTCATGTTGCATCCTTTTACCAGAGTGACCGTGATTCTCAATCAATCAGTTTCAGTAAATCTTCAATCTCCCAAACGGTCTTTGACAATCCGGCCTCCATGGCCGGGGTGACGCGGATTGTTCCGTGGAGTTTGCAAAAGTTGTAGTGCATGACGAATAGGGCAAAGGCGTGTATGTGATTGTCGATCTTCTTTGAGAACGCATTTGTCAGTCGGGTAAATCGCCGGTTCATCATTCGGATCGTCAGATTCGACCGCTCAACGTAGCTGGTAGAGACGTGGCCAATGTCGGGTGTTCCGCAGATTTCCTCATGCTCAACACCGATGACCTGTGGTGGGCTGTAACGGCCAGCGCCGGGATTTTCCGCCCCGTAAATCTTGACGAGTTGGGCATAGTCAATGTCACCGCCGAAAGCGTCCTCTACGGCGTCCAGATAGACCTTTAGGCCATCCGTGGTCAACTGCACCTTGCGGGCGAGCCGGCTGGCGACATCGTGCATGAATTCGTTCGCGTATCCGGCATCACGCAAGCCAATCATCCACGAAATCATCAGCTTTGTGTCCGCGTCAATGGCCGTCCAGGTCCAAACGTCGCCGACGCCGAATTGCCCTTTCATTTCGGCGGGGACGTTCTTTTGCTTGGCGTAAACGAATGACCAAACCTCATCGCACTGGACGCGCTTCGTCAGCAGATGGCAGACATGCTCGTCGTGATATTTCGCACACGCTTCGCCAAGGTCAGCCAACAGCTTTAACACCGTGTTCTTTGCAGCGCCGGTCATTCGGCAAGTGGCATTGACCCCGACCCCCTCGACAAGGCATTGAACGATCCGAACCCGCGTTTCCTTATCAAGCCTGTTCATACTGAACATTATGCTTGCTCGTGCAGGAAATGTCAATAAGAATCTTCTCTTTTTTTGGCCGGTCGGCGCCGGGGGTTGTATAATTGGTTTGGAGGAGTATGCTTTTTTCACGAACCCCATGCCCCATGACAATGATCTTTGACGACGTACCGATACATCGGCTTTGTGATGTTGTTTTCGCATAAGGGTGGCTGAGGGGAATTGAACCCCCAACAACCCGGTTAACAGCCGGGTGCTCGCAGCCAATGAGCAGCAGCCACCATAGGCGTGACACGCTAAAGCCGATTAGCCCGGCGCGAGCCTCGAACTCTCGCCGGGCGACTTTTTGCGCGCCACAGAAACACGAGCAATTAAATCCCGTGTCGCCAAGTGCTTTTTTGTTGACTTTTTAGGTGGGTCTTTTTAATGTGAGGCCCGCCCATTACTTCCAGCTACGAATAATCACACAATGGGCAATCCAAAAGCTCAGGGTATCGTCCCCCTGGGCTTTTTTTGCGCCACACACCACCGTAACGAAGTCGGGCTGCTGTGTAAAGTCAAAAATGAACTCTGGTCGGCGCGGGTACAAAATATTGTGGATAAGTCGTTTTTTCCCCCACATCTAGTATGAAAAATCTCGGCGTGGGCGCAAAATTCTCCATCATAGAAGTGCGAACGATGCCCTAACCTAATTGTGTGGATGACCGGTGGATAACTTGGCGTGAATTACCGCCCCCACCGCCGTTTTGCCGCTAATTTGGCAATGGCTCGGCGCTTCGCTTTCGATAATGCCTTGGCCCGTGCCTTGCCCCCCTTACTGGCCCCCAGCTTGCTCAGGGCGACGGCGTGCGGATTGCGGGTATCATTCTGCCGTGGAGATCCCGGCGGCAGAATCTTCGGCCCTTGTCCGGTCGCAGAGTCCAAAACGGCCTTTGCAATTTGGGTAAAATCCCGGCGTGTGCTTGCTCGTGCTGGCATGATCGGACCATGCCACAAACTTCGGCTGGCGTCAAACTAATTCGCGGATTTCACATTTCAAACTGAACCATTACCCAGATTTGGCTTTGACGATGCCATTGGCCGGGGCTTTGGCCGAGGAAGACACTTTACACATTTGACACTTTTCAATGTGCATTTGCCGATTGCCAGCTTTGGTTAATGATGTAACTGTTTTTTGTACAGAGTCTTATGGATTAAGGACCTTTTGGCGCGCTAAGCGGCATGGGCGAGCGCGCCAAATTTATCTATAAATTGCTAAATAATATCCGTTGGCCAGCCATCGCGGATTAAGAAGCGTTCTCCCATCCCGATTTCATTCCTTGGCAGCAACACCCCAGCAAGTCCAGTACTGCCTGGCCGGTCCACCTGAACCGTCGGGGTCGAGGGACAGGAATTCCGTCAGCCGCTCGCGCTTCTTTGACAACAACAATGAATCATCGTCGTCATCGTGGTAAATAAAATCGAAGTCGGTCGCCGCGACCAGCGAGAGGCACTCAAACATTTTGCGGCAACTGGAGAACATCGGACCGATCTCTTGTTCGTCGCCCACCCATTCATGGTCCCAAAACACGACGGCAGATGGCTCGGCTAGACTGCGTAGGCGAAACTCCGTTCCCTCAAATCGGAGTGACAAGACACCAGTTCAATTTTTCCTGCGTTTTTTTCGCTGAAATCGGAGTTTTTTAGCATGGGGCTCTTGATACCACCATAGGCATGGTTTGTACGAGGTTATTCGTGGCCACCATGCATACGCAACAAGTCCGCAATATCGCTGTGGCCCGCCTGGACGGCAAGGGACAAAGCCGTCGAGCCCTGTTCATCCTTAGCATTAACATCAGCACCCTTAGCCACCAAGAGTTCCGCAACATCTTTCCTGCCGCAAGACGCCGCAACGTGCAAGGGCGTCAAGCCCATGCCGCCCTTGACGTTGACGTCGGCACCGCTGGCGATGAGCATTGCACACACTTCCGTAGAACCCGAGTAGCCCGCCGCTGCGAGCAACGGCGCGCCGCCAGCACCGTCGGTGCTGTTAACATCGCCCCCGTTGGCCAACAACAGCTCCAAGGTATCCACGGCGCCCGCGCCTGCCGCTGCAATAACAGCCGTATGGTAATTGGTGAAGTCGAAGTTGACCCGACGGCCACTGTCACCGTTGAAATCCTGAATCGAACAAAGGGCGGATTCCCAGGCGAGAGGGTCTCGGTCCCTGACGGCCACCTTGGCTAATGCGGCTCTGATCTGGGCTGGCGCGCAATGCTCCGCGCGGCACAGGTCTACGACGATACCCCCAATGCAGCTCGTGGCTGTATTCGCAGGAAAGACCGGATTGAGGGGAGCCGCAGGTATGAACGGATCGAGGGAATCGAGTTCCCAGATCGCAAGATTCGCCGCAAAGTCCGTGGTCAATGTATCGTGCGCGAGGACGGTTCTCGGTCCATCCATGATTGCAATTTCGACTTTCTCACCGCGCACTACCACGGTTCGACCGTCCCTACTGTCTTTGTACGGCCAGGACAACTCGCCAACCCAAAGCGATATCCAAACAGGCCTTCGGAGTATTTCCGATTCCGCAAGGACTCTACGTAAAAGAACGATCAATTTCATTCGACTGTGCGTGTTCTTCTTCTCGTCGTTGTCAGAGATATTGCGAAGTGCGTCAAGGTCGCGGATCCTTCCGGCAGCGGCGTAGCGGACGTTTGCATCCGCGTCATTCACGGCAATCTTCAGGAGCGCCGCGTTGTCGGACACGTCTGCGACCGCGCGCTGTCGTTCCATCGGGTCATTGCTCGTCAAACTCGAAACACAGCCGCACAAGCCGACAATAATCGTCGCAGCCATTATGCAGGGCACTTCACATTTCACGACACCGCTCCTTTTAGATGAACCTTCCTGAGACAAATTTCGATGTCCGTACGTACCGATCACGCCGCAGCACGTAAATGCGTTTGCTCTGGCACCAAAGACAATAATTCAACTATGAAACTATGCAAAAGTCGAGGAATCGATGTGTATGGCGTAGTCTTGGTTCAAATCCCGTCGCTTGGCCGACGTAACTCCAGATGTTTCAAGCGATTTTCAGAGATTCATCGAAACTGCGATGCTGCTGCATGTATCGGTTTCTCAAGGAGATGACGCGACGAATCCGCCAAAACGAATTTCCGTCCCATCAAATCGAAGTGACGGGATTTGAACCAGCAGCCTTCCTTCTGAGTCCGCGCGCATGTTGATAGTTCTCGGATTGACGTAACGAAGGAGATGCGGTTGACGCATCGGTTGTGCCAGGACTGTCCAACTCCGCCGATTTCATCTTCCCTTTCTTGCTTAAAAACCAAACCTTGGGTAAATGACGGCCACGCATGAAACGAATTTGGCGGGTGCTCCTTTTCCTGCTGTTCTTTTTGTCGGGGGCTCTCCTTCGGGAAATATGGCATTAACCCCGTTTTCGGTCCGGTATACGGCATAGGGAAGGCTCCTAAGGTTGGAAACGGGGGTTGCCTGATGGCGGGGGTGGCGGATTTTGCCGATCCTATCGGCGGAAGGTCAAGTTTTTTCGAGGAGCCGTATATGCCCGCGGTTGTGGATGCTAGTAAATGTGACGGATGCGGAACGTGCCAGGATAACTGCCCGAGCGACGCGATTCACGTCGAGGAGAAAGTCGCGGTGGTCAAGCCGGAGAACTGCATCGACTGCAACGTCTGCGCGGACGATTGCCCGAAAAAGGCGATCGAGATGAAACTGTGACCCAGGGAGCAAGCTCCCCGGGCTTTGAATTATGAAAGCGAGCCGCGAACCAGCTTCCCGGTTTGCTTTCTCTTGATTCCGAACGGCTTGCTGCCGATAATCTTTTTTATGAACCACCGTTTGCACCGATTGATGGCCATGCGATTGGGATAGCCCGCTCCGATTTGGTTCGGAGCAGTCTATCCCTTTGCGCGTTGCCGTCAGCCGAGACAAACGGTGGTTCTTTTTTTTCGTTTCGCTTAAGAGATTTTTCTTATGAACAAGACTTTTTACGTCACGACGCCGATTTACTATCCCAACGGCGAACCGCATCTGGGGCATACCTATACGACCGTCGCGTCCGACGCGCTGGCGCGGTATCACCGGCTGCGGGGCGAGGAGACGTTTTTCCTCACCGGGACCGACGAGCACGGGATCAAAATGGTCAAGACCGCGGCCGCCCAGAACGTCGAGCCGCGCGTGTTGGCGGACCAGATGGTCGCCGCGTTCCAGAGTTTCTGGAAAGAAATCGGGATCACCCACGACGACTTCATCCGCACGACGCAGGAGCGGCACAAATCCGCCGTCCAGGAGATCGTCCGCCGATTGCTCGCCAACGACGACATTTATCTCGGCAGCTACGAAGGCTGGTACGACGAGGGCCAGGAGGAATTCGTCACCGAGACCGAGGCCAAATCGCGGGAATACAAATCCGTCATCACCGGCCGGCCGCTGACGCGATATTCCGAAAAGAGTTATTTCTTCCGGCTGAAGAAGTACGCCCCGCGCGTTCAGCAATACATCGAATCCAACCCCGAATTCATCCAGCCCGCCGCGCGGCGAAACGAAGTGCTCAGCAAATTGAAGCAGGGGGTGGACGATCTGTCCATCAGCCGGGCCACGCTCAAGTGGGGCATCCCCCTCCCCCACGATCCGGACCACGTCGTTTACGTTTGGATCGACGCGCTGAGCAATTACGTCACCGCGCTGGGATATACGTCCGCGGATGAATCGCTGTTCAAAAAGTTCTGGCCGGCCGACGTGCAAATCATCGGCAAGGAAATCCTCTGGTTCCACACGGTCTACTGGCCGGCCATGCTGCTTTCGCTGGGCATTCCGTTGCCGAAGAAAGTTTTCGCCCACGGCTGGTGGACCAGCGCGGGGAAGAAAATGAGCAAATCGCTCGGCAATTTCATCGACCTGACGAAGCTCCGCCAGGTGATCGGCACGTATTCGCTGGACGCGCTGCGATATTATCTGTTGCGGGCCGCTCCCTTCGGCAGCGACCTCGATTGGACGGACGCCGATTTCCTCAAATCCTTCAACGAACTGAAGAACGTCGTCGGCAACTGCCTGAACCGCATTATCAAAATGGTCCACCTTTATCGCGAGGGCGTTTTGCCGGCGCCGGGCGAACTGGAAAAGATCGATTCCGACCTTCTGGCGCACGCCGAGCAATTGCCCGCACAGCTCGCGGCTGCCTACGACCGCATCGACCTCCAACAGTGTGCCGAATTGCCGGTGCAGTTGGCGAGGCTGACCAACGGGTATATCGATGCCACCGAACCGTTCAAACTGAAACGGGACGCGTCGCAAGCGACGCGGCTAAACACGGTGCTGAACGTCGCGGCGATCTCGATTCACCGCTGCTTGGTCGGCCTGCTCCCGATCTTGCCGACGAAGGCGGCCGAGGGTTTATCGCAATTGAAGATCGACGTCGCCGGCAAGACGCTGGATTGGCTCTACGCCAATCCGCCGGCGGCGGGGGGGGCGAAACTCGGCGAGGCGCAGCCGCTGTTTCCGAACGTGGAAAGGGGACATTCATGATTTCAATCGGATATGGCGTAATTGCTTGTCGTCCGCACCATTTTGCCGTCGGGCACAGGGGAGACAAAGAAAGGGAGCGAACCGCGGATTGCGCGACTGGCGCGGATAAGAAATTGATTCATCCGCGCAATCCGTGTAATCCGCGGACTATAATGCCATTTCATAAAGGCTGTTGACCGTGTTCCAATTCCGCGTGGTGGCGTTTACGTCGAGGACTTTCTGCAGGGCGTTGTTCGACAGTTTTGTATTTCCGTATCCATTCGGGCAGTGAAGATACACCTCATTGCCGATGAGGCGGAAGCGATCGTCGCCGGCGTCGATCGCGGCCAGTTGCTTCGGTGCATTCTTTCCCGGGGGCTTGGCCAGAAATGTCACGTGCAGCTTTGAGCGATCGATTTCCTTTTCTTTCAGGAATGGATTGCCGGAGATAATTGCTTGCAATTCCGCCGGTGTTCGCAGGATGACGGATACCGGAAGGCGTGTTTCGCCAGCAAGGCGTTTTTCGATCAGTGAGCACAACGTGGATGCGGGCCGTGGGGAATCGAAAATGATGTTGCCGCTTTGAACGTAGGTCTCGGTGTTTTTGAATCCGAGTTCATCGCAAAGTTCTCGCAGCCGGTCCATTTTGAGGATGTTTCCGCCCACGTTGACTCCGCGGAGCATCACGATAAATCGGGGCATGTCGCCACTGTACAGCCAGGCGTCCGTCGTGTCCCGGCCCTCTCCCCGGCTTTTCCGGGGAGAGGGCGAGAGGGTGGTTTGCGTTCACTCGGATGGAATCGGGTTTTAGACCGACGCGCACCCATCGGCGTAGTTGGCAACCAGTTGTGCGAACGTCAGCGTGGCGTAGCCCTGGCTGTTTTCCAGCGAATCGCCGGAGTCGCCCCAGGGGTTGCGAACGACGTAGTACGTTACGCCTTTGGAGTCCTTATACGCGCTGACCAGCGTATATGCGTGATCGCTGACAAGGTCCGGCGCGGAATTGCTGGTGCCCAGGGTCACTTCCTTGCCGGCGGACAGATCGGCGGACAGCAGGTTGTACAGCGTCGTGGCCGTGTAACTGCTCGGGTTGAAGGCCGTGGAGTTCACGCCGAAATCGCTGTAGGCTTCGCCCATCCAGCCGCTGTTCGTGGAGGCGTAGGTATTGGCGCCGGTTCGGAAGTAGGCGAAGGCCTTTTCGATCACCATGGCCCAGATCGAGCCGTCGGTTCCCGGATGGGCGTACAGCAATCCTTCGAACGGCCCGGCTGAGAACTGGTTGGAAACGCGGACGAACGTGGGTTTACCGTTGGAGATGAACTGCACGGTATAGGTCCCGTCGCCCATGTCCACCGCCGATTGCACCAGGACGTTGGGATTCTGCCCCGCGAACGCGGCCAGGGACGACAGGAAGTAGCAGTCGCCCACCTCGCCCTGGTTGACGTCCCCGGCCACTGGGCCGGTCCCGAACAGGGATGCGTTCACCGTCACGGTCTTTCCCGCGTCCGTGGGGTTGGCCAGGGCCGCGCCCACCGCTTTGCTCACGCCGCCGGCGAAGCTGGCGACATCATGCACCGTGCCCGTGCCGGAATATTTGTCCGTGGAGTCGATCCAGGCGATGACGTCCGTGCCCGCGCTGGTGATCGTCGTCAGTGCGCCGTCGATGGTTTCCAACGTCGTCTGGGACTTCACGGACTTATCGACGTTGATCGCGTCCGTCCCGCCGCGCGTGTAGACGAACAAACCCCCCGCCAGCGCCGCATCGGTGTAGGTTTTCCCATCGGCGTCGATGGTGAACGTCGATCCGCTTTCCAGGATGGAGACCGAATCGTCCGCGCCCGCCGCCGTCACCACCAGTTCGTCGCCATATCGCGTTGTGATGGTGACGCCCAGGCTCGGCATGGTGGCGCTCGCCGCCGCCGAAGCCGCCGAAGTCGTCACCGCGTTGAACGCTTCGACCTGATAGTAATACTTGGTTCCCGAGGCCGTCGCCGAGTCGGTATAGCTCCGGGTCGAACCGCTGCTGATCGTTGCAATTTGGCTGAAATGAACGCCATCGGTCGAGCGAAGGACGTAATATCCCGTCGCCGAGGAGTCGTTGTCCGTCCAGGCCAGCTTGATTGTAAATCCGGAGACGTTGGCGGTCAGGCTCGTCGGCGTCACCAGCGGCGTAGTGACGCTCGCCGTGGTCGAAAGCGCCGAAGTCGTCACCGCGTTGAACGATTCCATAATGTAGTAATACTTCGTCCCCGTCGCGGTCGCCGAGTCGGTATAGCTCTTGGTCGAAGCGCCGTTGATCGTTGCAATTAGGTAGAAATGAACGTCATCGGTCGAGCGAGCGATATAATATCCCGTCGCCGAGGAATCGCTGTCCGTCCAGGCCAGCTTGACTGAAGACCCGGAGAGGCTGGCGGTGAAGCCCGTCGGCGTCACCAGCGGCGTGGTGGCTTTGGCAACGTTCGACGCCGCCGAAGTTACCGAGCCGTTGTACGCCTGAATCTCGTAGTCATAAACGTGCCCCGACACGGCGGTCGCGTCGGTGAAGCTGCTGGCGCTGGCGGACTTGATTTGGGTCAATTCCGTGTAATGTACGCCGTCCGTTGAACGCAGAACGTTATATCCCGTCGCGGTGCTGGCGTTGTCCTTCCAATGAAGCTGCACGTCGATGGGGGCGGCGGCCGTCGCCGTCAAAGCCGATGGGGCGGCCAGAATGCTCGCCGACATCAGCGTCCGGCTCTCCAGCGCCTCAAATCGGCAGGCGTTGGCCAGGTCTCGTTGAACCCGCGACCGGCCCTGGCTTGTCGCATCGGCGTGTTGGCTGATCCGTCCCTTCATGGTTCACGTCCTCCAAGGGAAGGAAATCCAATTCAATTGAGCCTAAGTCAAATCATTTTGTGGCATGGGCATCTCGCCCATGCGGGCGATTCCCGCACGGAGGATGCCCGGGCATGAGGAGGATTGGTTATAGGGCGTCCGCCTCGTCGGCGGCGGAACTCATGACCGGAATTTCCTCCGCCGCCTCGGTTGTCTGGGCCCCCTGAAACAGCGGCTGCTGCACCGCCTGCGGGCGCCTGGTGCCGTCGCCGGCCAGTTCCACCCGCCCCTGGCCGTCGAGCACGAATTCCAATTCCTCCTTCAATTCCGGCGTCGCGCGGATCGACCATTGCTTGTCCAGCACGATCAGCGCCCGCTTTTCTCCAACGGCCGGGACGCTCAGGAACGTCTGGCAAGTGCCGCTGTGCTTGGCCAGAACCGCCTTGAGCTGCCGGAGCGTTTCGATCGCGCCATCGACCTTGTCGATTTCCACCTTGATGCAGCGGGTGAAGCGCGACATCGCCTCGGCGATCGGCACGAGTTCGTTGACGATCACGCCCGGCGTTTCACGCCGCTTGTCCACTCTCCCGCGGATGAAAACGATCTGTTCGGCCGCGATCGCCCGGGGGTGTTTCCTGGTGATCTCGGCCAGGCTCTCGGCAAAGATCGTCGCCTCGATCTGGCCGTCGAGGTCTTCCAGCGTCACGATGCACATCGGCTGGCCCGCGGACCGCCCGGTCTTGGTCATCGCGCGCTTGATCCGGCTGATCAATCCGCCGAGTGTCACTTCCGCGCCTTCGGACATGGTTTTGATTCCCCGCGTCGTGGCGGTCGAATAGTTTGTCAGCGCCGTCGCATGTTCCGTCAGCGGGTGATTGGTGACGTAAAAGCCCAAAAATTCCTTCTCGAACTTCAACAACTCGGCGCTGGGGAACTCCTCGAAATTCGGCAGCACGTCCGCCGCCGGCGAATCGCTCCTGGCCGCGCTCGAGCCGAACATGCTCATCTGCCCCATCCGCTTGTCCTGCTGCGATTGCTGGCCCATCTCGGTGGCCCGGTCCAGGATCGCCAGGAGCTGGGAGCGCCGGGCCTTCAGCGAGGAAAACGCGCCGCATTTCACCAGCGCCTCGATCGTGCCGCGCGTCACCTGCCGCTGATCCACCCGCTCGCAGAAATCGTACAGGCTGGTGAACGCGCCGGATTTTTGTCTCTCGGCGATGATCGCTTCCACCGCCTTTTCCCCCACCCCGCGCACCGCCATCAGCCCAAAGCGGATGTTGCCGGTTTGGTTCAGGTAGATCGGCGTGAAATCCTTGTCCGAAACGTTGATGTCCGGCGCCTGCACGGGAATCCCGCGCGAACCGTCCGGCTGCGTCATTCGCCGGCATTCTTCAATGTATTCAACCACCTTCTCCGTGGACCCCATTTCAAACGTCAGCAACGCCGCCATGTATTCAACCGGGTGATACGTCTTCATGTACGCCGTCTGAAACGCGATGATGGCGTAGCGGGTCGAGTGGCTTTTGTTGAAACCATATCCCCCGAATTTCAGGATCGAATCGAACAGTTCCTGCGCCTTGCCCGGCGCCACGCCGTTCCCCTGGGCGCCTTCCAGAAAATCCGGCTTATATTTCGCGATCACGTCCGTTTGCTTTTTGCTGATGGCCTTGACCAGCTTGTACGCCGCGCTCAGTTCGATCCCCCCGAGCTGGTTGAAAATCTGCATCACCTGTTCCTGATACACCATGATCCCGTAGGTCTCGGCCAGGATGTGGTCCATGATCGGATGCGCCTGGGGCGGCTTCTCCGTGCCGTGTTTGCGGTTGCAATACAACGGAATCAATTCCATCGGCCCCGGGCGATAGAGCGCGTTGGCGGCGATCAAATCCTCGAGCCGGTCCGGCCGCATCTTCATCAGCAAATCCCGCATCCCTCCCGATTCAAACTGGAAGACGCCCTTGGTCTCGCCCCGGCAAAACAGGTCGAGCACCTTCCGGTCGGTGTAGTCGATCTTTTCAATGTCGACGTCGATTCCCTTGATCTGCTTTACCAGCTTGATCGACCGCTCCAGCGTCGTCAGCGTTCGCAGGCCCAGGAAATCCATCTTCAGCAGGCCGACCTTTTCCACGATCGGCCCTTCAAACTGGGTGAGCAAATCGTCCCCGCTTTTGCACAGCGGGAGGACGTTTTCCAGCGGCTGATCCGCGATGACCACTCCCGCCGCGTGCGTCCCGGCGTTGCGGCACAGGCCCTCCAGCCGCTTGCCCACGTCGATGATCTGCCTCACCTGCGCGTCGGTTTGATAGAGTTCTCGCAGCTCCGGCGCCTGGGCCAGGGCCTTGTCGAGCGTCATCCCCACGGCGCCGGGAATGAGCTTGGTCATTTTGTCCGTCAGCGCCAGCGGCACGCCCATCACGCGCCCCACGTCCTTGCACACCGCCCGCGCCGCCAGCGTCCCGAACGTGATGATCTGCGCCACGTGCCCGTATTTGTTCCGCACGTATTCGATGATTTTCGCCCGCCCGTCCTGGCAGATGTCGATGTCGATATCCGGCATCTCGTCCCGGCTCGGGTCCATGAATCGCTCGAACAGCAGCCCATATTTGATCGGATCGACGTTGCACAGCCCCAGCAGATATCCCACCATCGTCCCCACGCCCGAGCCCCTGGCCCCCACGGGAATTCCCTGTTGTCTGGCGAAATTGCAGAAGTCCCAGACGATCAGAAAATACGAGCAGAAATTCTTGCTCGTGATGATCTTCAATTCATGGTCCAGCCGCTTGCGAACCTCCGACGGAACCTGGCGCGTCCCGTAGCGCCATTCCAGCCCGTCCTCGCAAAGCTGACGGAGATATCGCGCGTCCCTGGCCGTCTCCGATGAATCCGGCCCCTTCATCGCCTCGGCCGGCACGTGATACACCGGCGCGTGCCGCTTCCCGAAATCCAGCGTCACGTCGCACATCGCCGCGATCCGAACCGTGTTTTCGATCGCCTGATCGAAATCCCCCAGCGCCTCGGTCATTTCCTCCGGGCTTTTGACGTACAGGCCCGTGGGATATTTCAACCGGCTGTCGTCGGTAATCAGCTTGCCCATGCTGATGCAGCACAGCACGTCGTGGGCGTGATGATCGTCCTTGTTCAAAAAGTGCACGTCATTGGTCGCCACCAGCCCCACTCCCAGCTTTTTCGCCAGCTCCGCCAGCTCCGGGTTCACGCGGTCCTGCTCGGCCACGTGTTTCTGCACCTCGATGAAGAACCGGTCCGGGCCGAAAATCTCCAGGTACGTTTCGGCGATTCGTTTCGCCGCCTTGGCGTCGCGCCGGGACAGGCACGACGGAATCTCCCCACCCAGACACGCGCTGGTTGCGATCAGCCCGCCGCCAAATTCCTTGAGGATTTCCTTGTCGATCCGCGGCTTATAGTAAAACCCCTCGCGATACGAAATGCTCGACAGCTTGATCAGGTTCTGATACCCCTGAAGGTTCTGGCACAGCAGGAGCAAGTGGTACGCCGCGTCGCTTCCGGTGCCGGTCACGGTCGATCTTTCCCGGCGATCCCCGGGCGCCACGTACGCTTCCATGCCCAGAATCGGCTTGATCCCCGCCTTGGTGCATTCGTTGAAAAACTCCACGACCCCGAACATGCACCCGTGATCGGTGATGGCCAGGCTGTTCATCCCCAATTCCTTGACCCGAGCAACGAGGTCGGGAATCCGGCAAGCGCCGTCCAGCAGCGAATAATGGGTGTGGCAATGAAGATGTACGAACGACCCGCTCGCCATGGACCGATTGTGGAGCGTCCGACCTCGCGTGTAAAGTGTTCTTGAACGCCCACGCCGCCGGCGTGGGGTTTTAGATGGAAGGCGCCCGCCCCGGCAATCGCGCATTCAACCAGACCAATGCCCCCTTCTTCCCATGCCCCGCGACGTAGTTCAAAACATTGACTCGATGCTGGCGATCCGTGATCGGGACGCATTCGGAGCGTTTTCCCCAGATTCCTTCGCCCAGTTTTAATTCGAGGGAATTCCCCACGGCAGCGCCGTGGGCGTTCAAATACTGCTTGACTTGCTTGGTGGCAAAAAACTTCGCCCATCCAAGCCGTTGGCGCGGACGCAGGTCTTTGAACTGCGCCAGCACGTGCAGGTGCGTGGCATCCAGGCAGGCTACCAATACAACGATTCCGTCTTTCATTAAACACTCGACGACGCCGCGCAATGCAATTTCGCGCAGTTCGCGTTCCAGCCGTACAGGGTCTCTCAGCATTAAGTGCTTAGAGCGTGCCTGGATTGTTTCAAACGTGCCCTTTTGTGGCGGATTCCGATAGTCTCCCGCGACGTGTTTGCGATGATGTCTTTCTCTCCATCCGCGTGAATCGCCCTGAACCCACGTGCCGTAAGTATTGCACATGCAGTGATACCACGCCTGCCAAGGTCCGTCGCTCACAAGACCGAGGATATCGCAATCGACGCCGCCGAATCAATTTCCCCGAACGCCCACGCCGCCGGCGTGGGGATTTCCCCAATTTCCGCTATATTCTCAAGTCCCCGATGGCAAAGGCTGATAAATCCTCGAAGGTCCCCAACGCCCCGAACGCGGGAGAAAGCATGGTGGGAAAGCTTCAACTCACCGGCCGGATGCGCGGCGCCTTGCGCGCCCTGGTCCCCGCCGCGCTTAAAATCGCCGGCAGCAGCGGCGATTTCGAGCCCCTGGAGCGCAATGGCCTGTGCGCCCGCTGCCTCCGCGATTGGCCCGACGACCCCGATTTCCTCCCGCGCTGGAACGGACTGCTCGCCCGAAATCCGTGGGCCACCGTATTCCTCTGCCCGGCGTGGCAATCCGCCGCCGTCAACGAATTTGTCCCCGCCGGCCAGTTCCGGCTCATCACCGTCTCCCGCCAACAGCAACTCCTGGCCGTTCTTCCCCTGGCTTTGAATACCTCCTCCATGCTCGAAACGCCGGGAAGCTGGGTCACCGACTATCTCGATCCGCTTGTCGATTCCCAGACCGCCGCCGAATGCTGGGAGATCATCCTCCGCTTGCTCGATGAATTGTGGGATTGGTCCACGGGCGGCGTTTTGCTTCATCACGTCCGCGGAGATTCGCCGCTTCGACAGGTTCTTCCGGGCCTGGCCTCCCAATTCGGATTCGAATACAGCGAAACTCTCGCCGTCAAAGCGCCGTATATCGTGCTGCCCAAATCCTGGGATGACTATCTCGCCTCGCTCGACGTCCACGAACGAAAAGAAATCAAACGCAAAATCCGCAACGCCCAGACCAAAGCGCATCTTCAATGGCTCACGATCCGCAGCGCGGAAGAATTGGTCCCCGCTCTGGACCGTGCTCTGGCCGCCATGCGCCAATCCGAATCCACCAAGGCCGACTTCACCGATGAAGTCCTGGTCGGATTCCTCCGCCGGCTCTGCCCCATCCTGGCGCGGCAGGGCGATTTCTTCCTGCACGAACTTTGGCTGGAAGGCAAGCCATCCGCCTGGCTGCTGTGCCTCCGGTCCGATCGCGGTCCGATGATCTACAACACCAGCTACGAATTCGCCCAGCGCCAATGGAGTCCCGGCGTCGTCAGCTTCGCCCTGGCGATTCAGGACGCCATCGCCGCCGGGGCCCCGGTCTTCAACCTTCTCCGCGGCGCCGAGGAATACAAGACCCGCCTGGGGGCGAAAGACCTGGAGCTATTCCGCGTCACATTGACGCCAAGCTGAACGACCGTTCGCCCTTGGCCGGCGTGAACCCGCTTCACATCGCATTCACCATCCCCGAACGCCCACGGCGTCGCCGTGGGGGGCCGCTGAATCACTGGCAAGAAATAACTTTTACCCCGGTTGAATTGGGTATATGATATCGTTACCGGACCGTTCGGCCCCCGAAATTGGCCGAACGGCGGGAATTGGTGTATATCCTTACAGGGGCGTCAAGCCCGGGCGAATCAGGTAGGATTTGCCCCCAAAAGATCGACTTGTGGGTCATCTGCGCTAGTGCGGCCGCCTTCACCAGGAAGGTTCACGCTGCCGCGGCGTCAGGCGATGCCTGACGCGGGATTGAAGGAACGTCACAACCTGAGGTTCGACGACCGCCATGATTGAGCGGACGCTTCACATTTCGCCGGGGCCATCCTCGCCGGAGGATCGCTTCGATCGGTTCCGCCTCATCGAATGGTGGGATCAGGCCAAGCTCTCCAACGCCAAGGTGTTGGTGGTCGGCGCCGGCGCGCTCGGCAACGAGATCGTCAAGAACCTCGCACTCCTTGGAATCGGAAATATCCTGATCGCGGACATGGACCGCGTGGAGAACTCCAATCTCTCGCGATCTGTTTTATATCGCGAATCCGACAACGGCCGGTTCAAGGCCGACGTCGCCGCCGAGGCCGCCAAGGCGATCTATCCCGACGTTCGCGTTCACGCCTTCAATGGGAACGTCGTTCACGACCTGGGCATGGGCGCATTCCGCTGGGCCGACGTGATCGTCGCCGGCCTCGACAACCGCGAGGCGCGGCTCACCATCAACCGCCATTGCCACAAGATCAATCGTCCCTGGATCGACGGCGCCATCGAGGCCATCTCCGGCACGGCGCGGGTTTTCCTCCCCGGCGACGGTCCGTGCTACGAATGCACCATGTCCCAGACCGATTGGAAGCTCCTTCAGGCCCGGCGGTCGTGCAATCTTCTCAGCCGCTCCGAGATGGAAAACGGAAAAACGCCCACGACGCCGACCATCGCCTCGATCGTCGCCGCCGTCCAATGTCAGGAAGCCGTGAAACTCCTTCACGGATTGCCCACGATCGCCGGCCACGGTTGGGTCTTCCAGGGCTTATCCGCCGATTCCTATCTCGTCGATTTTCAGCGCAAGGATGACTGCCTCAGCCACGAAACGCTGGGCCAGATTCATTCGCTGGACGCGGGCGTGGACGACATGCCCATCGGGGATTTGCTTTGCGAAGCCCGGCGTCTGGTGCCGGGGGCGTGTCTGGAACTTTGCCGCGACGTGTTGCAATCCCTGGATTGCCCGCGTTGCGGCCAATCGGAAGAGTTGTTTGTTTCGCTCGGGAAAATCCGTGCGGAAAAGGCGTTTTGCCCCAATTGCCCCGGCGTTCGCCGGGCCGTCAAAACCTTTTTCCAAATCGGTGACGACAGGGGATTGCTGGATAAGACGTTGGGCCAGATCGGCGTTCCGCCGCTGGACATCCTCATTGCCCGCAACGGCGCCCAAGCCGTCGGGCTGGAATTGGCCGCGGACCGCCAACGCGTCCTCGGGCCGCTTTGTTTAGAAACGGAGGCTTTGTCATGGGAGTAATGCAAACCGTCGAAACCGAAAATGATCTCTCCGGTGGGGTTGATTTTTCGCGCCTGCCGCGCCGTGAGCTTATCAAGCTCAGCGGCCTGCGCACGACCTCGTTTCAGGTGGTCGTCCGCCAATCGGCGCTCAACCACGTTCACCTCCACGGAGATTCCTCGCCCCGCGCCGAGGTCTGCGGCGTCCTCGTCGGCGATGTCTACCACGACGACACCGGTGATTTCCTGCTTGTCGAGCACGTCATCGAAGGCCAAGCGGCCGCCGGCAGCGCCGGTCAGGTCACCTTCACCGCCGACACCTGGCAGCACATCCAGGTTCTCATGGACAAGCAGTACCCCGATCTGCGCATTGTCGGTTGGTATCACACCCATCCCGGCCATGGGGTTTTCCTGTCGGACATGGACATCTTCCTCCACGAGAGCTTTTTCGGGCTGCCCTGGCAGGCCGCGCTGGTTTACGATCCGCGCAGCGGCGAAGAGGGGGTCTTCAAGGCTCACAAGAGCCGCTCGCAACGTCTGGACTACATCGTCGAGGCGGACGAACCGGCTACCGCGGCCCCGCCATCGCCCGTTCTATCGCCCGAGGCGGCCGCGTCGCTGGCGCCCGATTCCACGTCGCCTCGGACTCCGGCCATGTACACCCGAAAGCCGCGCCGGTCCATTCCCATCGGCCGCTACGCCCTCGGGGTTATCGGTCTTGTGTTGTTTATCATGATGGGCGGGCTGCTGGGCTTGCTGATCCGCGTGCAGCATCTGCAGCTCCCCTATTGGATTCAGAACATGGCGCATAAATAGGACTTGCTGTCCGACGGGCTGGCGCCAGCGTAAAATCAGCCGTGAAAAGGGCCGTCGGGATCGAGGGCCATGCATGGCGGTCTTTTTTTTGGCAATCGCATGGCGAGCCTCGTCATTCAATCCGAAGAGCCCATTCAGGCCGCTTCGTTTTCAAAACGCGTCCTGATCGGGAGGAAGCCGTTCAACGGCGTCCAGTTCGGCCAACGCATCGTCTCGCGCATTCACGCCTGGATCGACAACGACGGTGATTCGTTCTTCATCCGCGACGCCCGCAGCCGCGGCGGAACTTTCGTCAACGGAACGCACACCTTAGGAAAAACCGTCCTCCACGACGGCGACGAGATTAAAATCGGCACGTCGACAATGACTTTCCACGAAACCGACGCCATCCCCGACGGCGCGGTGACCTTTCACATCGCCGACAACGGCGCCAATCCCGACTTCGAAGATCCCGGTATCCTCATCGCCTGCTCCGCGTGCGGCGCGCCGATGTGGGTGCCGGCCGGCATGGCCGGGGCGTTCGGCCGGTGCGCCATCTGCGGCGGGGACATCATCGTTCCCGGCGAGCCGGCGTCCGGCATTCGCCGGCCGCTGACGCCCAATGATTCAATCGTCGATATGCCCGCGATTTCCCAGCCCGTCGCGTTGGGAGATTTCGCCCGCCCGTTCGATCCGCTGGCGGCGGATTTCCCTCAGCCCAAGCCCGCCGCCTCCGCCGCCAGGACCTGCGCCGTATGCCAAAGCCCCATCCTCCCCGATGACCCCGCCACCCAATGCTCCAGTTGCTCCCAGGTCTATCACACCGAATGCTGGCGCGAAAATCACGGCTGCGCCGCCTACGGCTGCCCGCAAGTCGGAGCGCTGGACGAGCCGGCAACCACCGCCGTACCGGACTTGGCGGTCGCCGCCAAAACCGAATTCCCGCCCGGCCCTGATTATCAGCTGCGCCCCTTCCCCTGGGATTTTGCCCTCCTCGGCGGCAGCGTCCTCGGCAGCGTATTCGGAGCGTTCACCTTCGGACTGCCCGCCCTCGTGATGGGGACATTGTCGCTCATCTACGCCATGCGACGCCGCGATGGAAACCACCGCGTGGCAACCCTCTCCGCGGTCATCTGCCTCTTCGGCATGGCCGGCGGCGTTATCGCCAGCAGCTTCATCTTCAACGTCCCGCTCTGGAGAAGCCGATGATCCGCTTCGCTTGCCCCGGCTGCGGGCGGAAATTCAACGTCCCCAACCATTACGCCGGAAAACGCGCGGTCTGCAAAACCTGCGATCATGCCGTCGTTGTGCCCCAGCCCACTGAAACGCCCCCCGTCCAGAACCCTGCCCAATCATCCGGCAAACTCCCCGTGCGCACCCGCCGGCTCATCGCCGATCTCCGCCAGATGGGCGAGGCGTTCCGCAATGGCCCCATCATCCACCTGATGGAGGTGGCCGGCGATCCGGCGGAGGTTTACAAAATCGAATTCAACGTCCGCGGCATCGAAGCCCTGAAATCCAAACAGCCGATTTTTCGCGACCGCCACGTTGCCGAAATCCGCCTCGCCAGCGGCTATCCGCGCCTCGCCCCCGCCTGCCGAATGCTCACCCCGATCTTCCATCCCAACATCGACGAATCGGCCATTTGCGTCGGCGATCACTGGGTGGCCGGCGAACGCCTGATCGACCTGGTGGTCCGCATCGGACAGATGATCGCGTATCAGGAGTACAACGTCAAAAGCCCCCTGAACGGCGAGGCCGCGATGTGGGCGGATTTGAATCCCGACGCCCTGCCCGTTGACGCCCGCGATCTGTTCCCTGCAATGCCCCTGAAAGCGGCGCTGCATCCAAGAGATTAACCGCGAAGACACGAAGGGCGCGAAGTTGCGCGAAGGAATATTAAATTGATATTTCTTCGCGCAACTTCGCTTCTTCGCGCCTTCGCGGTAATCCGTACTTTCGGGCCACGATGGAACAATCTCGCCGAAATAGGAAATGAATTCTGGTCGAACGATCGCCCGAGCTCTCACGCCGCTTCGGTTGCCGCCAAGCGGGCGGAAATCCACGCGGTCGCGGTCTGGACGCTGCACGGCGGCGAGAACAGATATCCCTGCCCCTCGTCGCATTTCACCGATTGCAGCATCGCCGCCTCCTCCATCGTCTGGATGCCTTCGGCCACCGTGCGCATCTGTAGATTGTGCGCCAGGTCCACGATCCCCTTCAGCACCGTGACCGCGTCCCGGCACGAGCCTTGGCCGCTGACGAATGACCGGTCGATTTTCAGCACGTCCAGTGGATAGTCTCGCAGGCAGCTCAGCGACGAATACCCCGTCCCAAAGTCGTCCATCGCAAGATGCACGCCCATTTCCTTGAGCCGCGGCAACATCACCCGCGCCGATTCCTCGGCGCAAATGGCGCTTTCGGTCAACTCCAGTTGCAGGCTCTGCGCCTCCAATCCCGTTTCGCACAAAGTCCGCGAGACGTGCGGGATCAATTCGCGATCCGCCAACTGCCGCCGCGAAAGGTTGATGCTCATCGTCAGCGGCGCCCCGGCGAACGCGCGCCGCCATTCGGCCAGTTGCCGGCAGGCTCCGGCGATGATCCATCGGCCGATCGGCACGATCAATCCCGTCTCCTCCGCGATGGGCACGAATTCTTCCGGGAGGATCAGTTCTCCGCCGAATTGCCAGCGCAGCAGCGCTTCAAATCCCTGGAGTTTGAGGCTCTGAAGCGACACGATCGGTTGATACTCCAGCACCAGTTGCCCGCGATCGATGGCGTGGCGAAGGTCGTTCTCCAACTGCATCCGATTCGTCGCCGAGGCGTGCATCGCCGGATCGAACATCGCAAAGCGGTTTCCGCCCGCGCCCTTGGCGCGATACATCGCAACGTCCGCGTCGCGGAGCAATTGGGCCGCCGATGCCGCGCCGCCCGATTCCGCGACCACGCCCATGCTGGCCGTGACCACGATTTCCTGCCCGTTGAACGGCAGCGGCTTGGACAGTTCCGCCAAAAGCCGCCCCGCCACGCCGGCCACGTCGGCAGGGGACCGCAGGTTCTCCAGCACCACCGTGAATTCATCCCCGCCAAGACGCGCCACCGTTCCCAGGTCGTCCGCGCGGCCCACCGTGTCCCCGCAACGCACGCTTTGCGTCAGCCGCTGCGCCACCGCCACCAGCAGCTTGTCGCCCACCGAGTGATCCATGCTGTCGTTGATCACCTTGAATCGGTCCAGGTCCAAATACAAAACCGCGAAATGATACCCGCTCCGCGACCGCGCGCGGGCGATGCATTGCTCGATGCGATCGACCAACAGCACCCGGTTCGGCAGCCCCGTCAGCGCATCGTGCAGCGCGGCCTGCACCAGCCCCCGCTGCGCTTGCCGCAACTCGATCTGGTTCATCACCTGTCTGGCAAGCGCCTGAAGCGCCTCGGCCTGCTGCGTTGAAAGCGAACGCGCCACCGTGTCCATCGCGCATAACGCGCCGATGGCCTGGCCGTCCGCCGTCAGCAGCGGCGCCCCAGCGTAGAACCGGATGTGCGGATCGTTCCGGACCAGCGGGCTGTCGTGAAATCTCTCGTCCTTCAGCGCGTCCGGAACCACCAGCAGATCGGGCTGCAAAATCGCGTGCGCACAGAACGCCACCTCCCGCGGCGTCTGGCGAACCCCCAACCCCACCTGCGATTTGAACCACTGCCGGTGCTCGTCAACCAGGCTGATCGCCGCCATCGGCGCCTCGCACACCCGCGACGCCAAAAACACGAGGTCGTCAAACGCGATTTCCGACGCCGTGTCCAACTGCTGGCAGCGACGCAACGCCGACAGACGCTCGGATTCATTCGCCGGCATCATTGCTGAAATCATTCGCCTTCCCTGAAATCAACGCTGAATTTTCGGATTTGCGGCACCGCAAAACATCTGCTGCACCACTACACTTCGACAGTAACTGCAGACTACTTTGTCCGAAAGATAGGCCCCGCTATATCGGACGTGAATCCGGGCAAACCGCTTTGAGAACGGTGGGATTCCTCACCGATCAGTTCATCCAGTCCTTGGCCGTCAGCATCGTCCAGGCTCCGAACGCCAGCAGGCTGATGACCAACGTCAGGTATAAACGGTACATGAATCGGTCGAAATCCGCCGTTCTCCGGGAATCGCGGCTGAGGAACTCCAGGAACCGGATCCGCTTGGCGATGCTTCCGTGGCACCAGCTTCGCGCGGCGATGGGAATGTTGTTCACCGCCGCCACACGCTCCAGCGCCGAACAGAAAACCGCGGCGCCGTGCCGGCCCACGTGATCCACCGCCGCATACTCAGCCTCCGCCAGCACCGCCGAACTGAAGGGGACGCGATCCTTAATATTAAGGATCGCGTCGCCTTCAGTTCCCGCATCGCCGGCGGCCTGTTGCAACTGGGGCCCCAACTCCCCCTGGATCGTCCGCGCCGCGAAAACGTCCGCCTGTCTCTCGAATTTCCGGCTCACGAACCCGAAGACCAGCGCGAACAATCCGATCGCCGCACCCAGCATCAACGCCATCTGCACCGATTCCGCCAGCCACACGCGCCCCCCGTGCGGCGCTCCCAGCGCGCCCGCCAGCATCTGCCCCGGCCCGGCCATCACCAACATCATCGTCGCCATCGCGGCCATCAGCCACGGAAGATGCCGGTGCGTCACGTGCCCGATCTCGTGCGCGAAGATCGCCTCAATCTGCTCATCGTGCATTGTTTCCAGCAGCAGATCGCTCAGCAGCACGTAGCGGAAACGAGATACGAAACCCATCACCGCCGCGTTCCCCATCTGGTTTTGCGTCTTCCACAACAGCACGCGCCGAATCCCCACCCCGTGCCGCCGCGCGATCTCCACCAGACGCCGGCGCAACGCGCAATCCGGCATCGGCTCCGTCTGCAAGACCCGACGCAGAATCTCCGGACTGAAAACCAGGAACACCCCCAACGCCGGCAGCGTGATCAACGCCTCACCCATGTCCTGCCGGTTGGCCAACAGCGGAATCCGATGAAAGATCGGCGGTAAAATCAGCGACAGCCCATCGTGCAAAAACAGCAGCAGCAGCGCCGGCGCGATGGTGAACAAAAGCTGCAACCGAAGGTTCACGAAAAAATAGGCTCGAAAGGACGGCGGCGGCTGTAGCGGCAGGTTCTCGTTGAGCTGAATCAGGATATTCTGCTCGCGCAGCGCCCGGTCCGCCGGGAACTGCGCCCACCACAACCCCATCCACGCCAAAAACGACGGCAGGCATCCCACCAGCAGGCCCGGGCAGTCCAGCCCCAATCGTCCCACCGGCGTCCGATCCAGACCGTTGGAAATCAACTCCTTCCATCCCAGCGCGAAAACCCCCGCCGCCAGCCAAAGCGGAATCATGATCCGGCTGGCGTAGATCACCGCGTTGAACCTCCGCAGCCGACGCTGAACGTGGCTCAGGTGCGCCCACCGCGCCACGTGCCGGCTCCAGACCGCCAGCACCGCGATCACCCCGACGTAAAATCCCAGAAAAATCGCGCACCCCACCCCCGGCCCGATCCCATCCGCCGGTGGAAGCGGGGGACTGGACAACCAGATCACAAAGATAACCAGCGGCAAAAAACGCGACATCTTCTCTCTCGATCAAGCTATCGGAGTTCTGGCGGCTTGTCGAGAAATTTTAGGCCCGCTCCCAAAGCCGGGGGATGGCCATCCCCCGGTATCTTATCTATCCTGCATTTCCCCGGCCGATTGTTGCGCGTGGACGTAATCCCGCATCGTCGCGGCACAAACCGCCGCCAGAACAATCAGCGCCGGCGCCAGCCTCGCCGCCAGCCGCCATATCGGCCGTTGCCGCCGCAAAAACGCGATCTCCCCCAGGAACGCCAGCAGCGGCGATCCAAGCAGCAGCGCGATCCACACCTGCTGCCGGCCCGTCAATTCATCGTCCGTATAAAAATACCCGTGCACGAGGATCAGTTGCAGAATCAGCGCGATAGTCTGCGCAAACCCTCGCGAAAAAGAAATTCGCGAGCTGCACGCTCCCAGCACGGCGCCGGCGATACACATCATCGCCAGCGCCCCGGCCAGAGCCCCGGAACTTATGATGTGCCATCCCAGTGTCAGAACTATCGCGCTTGCTCCGGCCGTCGCACCCAGAAGCAGGGGAACCGCCACCCCAGGACATCGCTCCGCCAGCCCTTCAAACGCCAGCCACCAGATCAGCGTCACCAGCGTCGAAACGTCGATCCACATCTCCATGCCGGAGGCGGAGATCGAACTCGGCACTTGCCGGATGAGCAGCAGCCGAACCGCTATCCGCCACAGAACTACCAGCACCAACATCCGCAGCCACCACGTCGGTCGAAACAGCGCATCCGCCTTCGCCAAAACCCCCGCGACCAGCGCGAAGTAGAACAGCAGGTAAAGGACGTTGGCGTTCGGCGGCCAGCCGATCTTCGGCTCCAGGTTCCAATAAGCGATTCCAAACGCAGCGCCCACCAGCGGCCCAAAGACCCAGCGCGCATCGGCAAACAGCCGCCACGCCAGAGCCGCGGCCAGACCCACCAGCGCCGCCGGCAGGACCAGGCCGCAGAGCATTTGCATCGGCGTATACGGCATGGCCGAACTTCGCGTTATTGCTGGACCGCTTCAATCGCCACGACGATGTGGATCTCGTTGCCGATAAACGGTTCGGGGTGGATGACCATTCCGTAATCGCGGCGATCGATCTTGAAATCCGCCCGGAATCCCGTGCGCGTATGGCCCATCATCGTGCCCGTGCCCGTGATCTCGATCGGAACCGTGATCGACTTGGTCACTCCGCGCACCGTCAGGTCGCCGGTGACCGCCATCGTCTGATCTCCCGTTTTCGTCACGCTCGTGCTCTTGAACGTCATCGTCGGGAACTGTTTGACGTCGAAATAATCCGGACCTTTGAGGTCCTTGTCGCGGTTCTCGTTGCGCGTCTCGATGCTGGCGGTGTCCACGCTCAGATCGAAGCTCGTCTTGGTCAAATCGGTGCTGTCATACCCGATCGTCCCGGTCGGCCCGGCGAACGTCCCGTAAACGTACCCCGCGCCCAAATGATGGACGTCGAACACGACGAACGAGTGAACGGGGTCGGCCTTCAAGTCATCCGCCAATGCCGCGGAAGAAAACACGAACGCCAATGCGAGGGCGAATCCGGCGCAAACGGACAGTGAACGGGTCATGAGAGCTCCTTGTGAAAATTCGAAATCCGAAATTCGAATGACGAATCAAATTCGAATGACGAAATTCGAAACCAGTGTTTTACTCATTCGAATTTTGAATTTGATTCGTCATTCGAATTTCGAATTTCCGGTTCTACGGCAAATCCAACAGTATCAACTCCGCATCATTCTTGGCAACGACGGTTAATCGCGTTTCGTGGTCGATCCGGGCCTGATCGCCCGCCGCCAGCGGCTTGCCGTTCAACTCGATCTTCCCATCCACCACAAACAAATACCCCTTGCGTCCCGCGGCCAGTTCGTGCTCCAACTGATTGCCGGCCGCCAATGTCGAGAGATAGATCGCCGCGTTCTGGTCGATCCGCAACGTTCCGGGGATTTGGCCGCCGGAAACCACCGGCAACAGCTTGCCGACCCTCGCCGTAGGGTCGAACTGCTTCTGCTCCCAACGCGGGGCGTTCCCCTTGTGCCGGGGAATAATCCATATTTGCAACAGCCGCACCGGCTCGGTGGGGGAGTTGTTGTGCTCAGCGTGCGTGATTCCCCGGCCGGCCGACATCACCTGCACTTCGCCCGGATGAATCACGCCGGCATTCCCCAGGTCGTCCTGATGCCGAAGCTCACCCCTGTAAACCACGGTGACGATTTCCATGTCCCGGTGGGGATGGAAATCAAACCCGCCGCCGCCTTGGATAATGTCGTCATTGAAAACCCGCAGAGCGCCCCAGTGCACGTTGCTGGGATCGTGATAATCCCCGAAGGAGAAATGCCAGCGGGTGTCCAACCAGCCGAACTGGCCATGGTGCCGCTTATCCGATCGAATAGTCCCGATCACAAAACCTCCAAATCAATTGTTGCGACATTATATGTTACAACAACTAAACTGTCAAGGCCGATTTGTGGGCGGTGCGGCAAAAGCTTGCCCCTGTCACGTATCGAGCAGCTGGGCCGGTATGGAGATTGTGCTGTTGGCATCAACCGAATGGCGCTTTATTATTGTTCCAACGAGGGAGGCGTTATGACCGCGCGGTTTTCTTCAAGTGGGCAGCAATTTAAGGTTCTTTTCAGCATCTTGGCCATATCGATCCTGTCGCTTGCGAGCCGAAATATCCGCGCCAGCGAACTATTCAGCGAATCGGTTTACGTTCCGCCTTTGACAGCTCTATACGACGGCAACCCGGTCACCGGCTGGAACGGATTCAACGTCCTCCTCTCCGCCGATCCCGTTTTGCCCGCCCAAAACGCTTCGGATACCAATACCGATCCATTCGCCGTCAATGGAACATCCACGATCACCGTCGGCCTCTACACCGCGTTGGCTACGGATGCCGGCATCCCCGTTGGCCCAGGCTTGTTCACGCTGCCCGGCCAGACCCGCGTCCACTTCAGCGGCACCGTTCCAATCAATCAATCCAACATTCCAAACCAGAATCTTTCCAATCCAACCGACCAGGTGCAGTTTGGCCTCGTCGGTCCGACCGACAATACTCCGCTGCACATTCTCGCCCAGCACTGGGTCGGTTCGTACACCGATTTTATTTCGGAACATTACAACTATCTGCGCGGCGTGCCGGTTGTGAGCATCATCCCCAATCCCGCACCGCCCGCGGCGCCGCCCAACGGGATAAGTTTCGACTACATCGTCGATTTCGTCCAATTCACCGAGGATGGAATCAGCGGCAGCGAGTGGGCGGAATTTCCTTACGTTCCCGGAAACCAACCCACCTTCACCTACGGCGGCTGGGCCGATCCGCTCGATCCGATTCATTTCACGAACCATGAAATTCAGCTCAGCGACACCTTGATTCCGCTTGACGATCTGAATTTCGCCGACGATCCGCTTTCAGGCGGAATCAACGGACCGGCATTCATCCCAGCGGCGCTTCCCGCGGACATCGTGCCGGAGCCGGCGTCATTCATGTTACTGGTCTTGGGAACATTGGGCTTACTGTCGCTTCGGCGGACGACGTCTAAGCGATGTGTTGCCCATGTCCAGGAGAAGCCCGGCAACACGTATCGCCGCCGCGCTGGTCGATGAGTCGAACTTATCCTTCCGCCCGATCGCGCGACTCTTCCAGCAATTCCAAAAGCAACCTCAGCCGCTCAGATCCCAAATGGCCCAGAGCTTTCTTGTTCGACTCCATGGCAACGCCGTCCAGTTCGGCCAGCAACGACATCCCGGCCCCAGTGATCGTGGCATGCACGACTCTCCGGTCGTCCACCTGTCTTTGCCGATGGACCAAGCCCCGCGATTCCATGCGATCCAGCAAGCGCGTCAAATCGGCGTCGCGCGTGATCATTCGTCGCGCAATTTCCTGGCAAGCAATGCCTTGCGGTGACACGCCCCGAAGAATCCGCAACACGTTGTACTGCGTCGGCGTCAGGCCCGAAGGCTTCAAGGCGCTCTCAAACTTCGCCGTAAGCCGATCCGCGGTCCGCAGAAGATTCAGCATCACCTCTTCCTCCAGCGATGCGAATGGCCCGCTCTTGGCAATCTCCTTTTCCAGTTTCCCAGCCATTTCAAATACCAGCTTATTTGTCTAAACAGCTATTGTCAAACCAAACTGCCGCCCTGGAGGATTGGGTAGCCATTATCGCCATCAAAATTATTATCTGTCTTAAGCAAAATACCCATTTTAACAAAGTCCCACGTCGATATGTCCGATGCTTCCAACACCAGGAATAACCGAGGAGCACACTTCTATGAGCCGGATGACCATATCAAAGCACCAGCCCGAAACAGCCAGCGAGTTGAAATCGGCCGCCGACCGGCGCGAACACCGCCGGCACGACCTGGAAACCCAGGACATCACCGTCGATCGCTGGGATGGCGGCAAGCAGTCCGAAAAAAGCTTCGGTCGGATCGTCGATCTGTCCGCCGGCGGCGTCCGCATCCGCACCGCACAGACCAACGTCAAAGCCGATAACCAAATCCGCGTCCGGCTGGAACTCCCGGCCTACGCCGGCATCAGCCCCTTCATCGCCTCACGGGGCAGGGCTTTGTGCCCCAAGAATGAATGGGTCGGCTGGATGACCGTCAGCCGCGTAGCCAAGATCAACAAGGACGAATACGACGTCGCCGGCCGGCTCGTTGATATGGACGAGATCGACCGCGGCATGCTCGGCCTGTATCTCTCCACGCAGCCGTTAGCTGCCTAAAGCCGCGCAAAGTCCATCGCTCCATTCACCGTACAACCCCACCGGCCCCCGGGTTCTTAAACCTTTCCGACCCGAGGGCCGGCCCCTTTTTAGGAAGTTGCAAGTTACAAGTGCAAGTGCAAGTTGTGAGTGCAAGTTGCAAGTTAGGAAGCGCGCTTCTTAACTTGCAACTTGCACTTGCAACTTGCACTTATTCTTCACGATTTCCCGACGACCAGGAGCATGAAGGACCCTGGCACGGCGCGGGGGCGCTGGCGGCGGGGGCGGGGGTTGTCGCCGCCGGCGGCGGGGGCCGTGGATGGAGCCGTCGAGGGGGCCTCAAACTGCGCGGTGCATAGAATGATATTGCCCGTCTTGGCGTCCAGAGCGCAGGTGCGTGCGCGGGGTTTGGTTTGCACGTTTTGCTCGACGACGAATTCTGTCGGGCTGTTTTCCTTGACGACGGTCAGCGTGGAATTTCCGTTGGAACTGAATGCTTCCATCGTGTCGGGATTAAACGTTCCGGCGTCCGTGCCATCGCCAGTGGGAAGAGTTGCCAGGATATTACCGCTGTCGGCGTCGAGGACGACCATCTTGGCGTTGCCGCAGCAGGAAAAAATGCGGTGATTCTTGGCATCCAGCCCCAGACCGGACGGCCCGTCCCCATCCCCCAGCTTGTATCGGGCGGTGACTTTCATGGCGGTGGGATCGACGACGACCACCTCGCTGGTGCTTTCCAGGTTGACGTACACGTGTCCATTGCCGTCGCTGGCGCCTTGTTCGGGCTGGCCGCCGAGGTCGATCGTTCCAACCACGGTTCCGTCGGCGGCGTTGATGACGGTCTCATTCGGGTCGGCATGGCTTTCGACGAAAATGTGTTTGGTGAAGGGCTCGTAGAAAATCCCGTCGGGGCGGCCGGTCACGGTGATTTTCTGGATCACCTTCAGCGTCTTGGAATCGAACATGGTGACGGATGGATCGCGCCCGTTGCTCGTGAAGCCGTGACCGGACACGGGGTCGATGGCGACGCCGTGACAGCCGTTGGTGTCGGCGATTTCGCCAACTTTTTCCAGAGTGTCGGCATTGAAAACGTCGAAGCGATTGCCGCGCGAGACATAAACGTTTCGGGTGTCCGAATCGACGTAAAGATAATCCCAGCCACCCTCCCCGCCGACCGTCACGCTCTTGAGAAGCTTGTACGGCCCGCCGGCGTCATCCGCCAACGCCGCCGATGCGAACGCCGATGCAAACAACGAGAACGCCGCCATCAATGCAAACACCAGTTTCATGTTGGACTCCCTCTAAAATGGTCGCCTCTTATAATAGCATCAAATGAAAGCCGCATGAAAATTCGCGGGAATTTGTGGGAACGCTCGATCTTCGCGGATTGAACGCCAGCGCTTAGAATTGCCTGACATGCGCATCGCCCTGGCCCAGATCAATCCTACCGTCGGCGACATCGCCGGCAATTGCCGCAAGGCGATCGAGTTTCTCGACCGCGCCAAGGCGCAGGCCGCCCAGCTCGTCGTCTTCCCCGAATTGTCGATCATCGGCTATCCCCCGAAGGATTTGCTCCTCAAGCCGCAGTTCATCGACGACAACCTGCGCGGCCTGCAATCCATCGCCGAACAAGTGCGGGACATCGATGCCATCGTCGGCTATGCCGAGCGAAATACCGATCCCGTCGGCCGGCCTCTTCACAATGCGGTCGCACTCCTGCGCGGCGGCCAAGTTGTCAGCCGGCACTTCAAGACCCTCCTTCCCACCTACGACGTCTTTGATGAGAGCCGATATTTCGAGCCCGGCCCGGACAATGAAAAACAAAACCTCGTGAAGCTCGGCGACGTGGTGGGGGGGCTTTCCATCTGTGAGGATTTGTGGAACGACGAACGATTGATTCCCCATCGCCTCTATCATCGCAACCCCATCGCCGATCTCCATGATGCCGGCGCCGAGCTCATGATCAACACCAGCGCCAGCCCCTTCATCGTCGGCAAGCATGAATTCCGGCTCAAACTCTTTTCCTCGCAGGTCCGCCAATACGGCCAGCCGCTGATCTACGTCAACCAGGTGGGCGGCAACGACGAGCTGATCTTCGACGGCAACAGCGCCGTCTTCGACGGCGCCGGCAACGTCATCGCCCAGGCCAAGGATTTTGAAGAGGATTTGATCGTCGTCGACGTTCCGGTTGGCGGGATGTCGCTTGCCGCGCCTTGCGGCCCCGTGAATCGCGCCAGCGAAGGAATCGAATCCATCTACCGCGCCCTGATTCTCGGCCTGCGCGATTACGTCCGCAAATGCGGCTTCAAGAGCGTCGTGGTCGGATTGTCCGGTGGAATCGACTCCGCGCTCACCGCCGCCCTCGCCGTTGCCGCGCTCGGCAACGACAAAGTCGTCGGCGTCGCCATGCCCAGCCGGTTCAGCTCCGGTCATTCCCTCGCCGACGCCCGGGCCCTGGCTATGAACCTCGGCATCGAATTCCACGTCGTCCCGATCAAGGATCTTCACGACGCCTACGAAAGGACTCTCGCCCCCGCCTTCGCCGGCAAACCCCCCGATGTCACGGAGGAAAACCTCCAGGCCCGCATCCGCGGCGCACTGCTCATGGCCTTCAGCAACAAGTTCGGCCATCTCCTCCTGACCACCGGCAACAAAAGCGAAATCGCCGTTGGCTATTGCACCCTCTACGGCGACATGTGCGGCGGCTTGGCCGTCATCAGCGACGTCCCCAAAACCACCATCTGGCAACTCGCCCGCTGGATGAACCAGCAATCCCCCAAGCCGTCAATTCCCCAAAGCAGCATCGACAAAATCCCCAGCGCCGAGCTTCGCCCGAACCAGACTGACCAGGATTCCCTGCCGCCCTACGACGTTCTCGACGCGATTCTCTACCGATACGTCGAGGAGGAAAAAGGCGTCGCCGAGATCATTTCCGAGGGATTCGACCGCGACACGGTCATTCGCGTGATCCGCTTGATCGACCGCAGCGAATACAAGCGCCGCCAAGCCGCTCCGGGCCTGAAAGTCACCAGCCGCGCCTTCGGCTTCGGCCGGCGGATGCCCATTGCGCAGAACTACGAGCAGAGTTCACCAAAGCGCGGGGAGCCGGGCGAGAAATGACCTTAGCCTTCCGGAAGCTCGACCCCCCCCAGTTTTCTCCTCAAAGCGAGCGCAGGAATTGTTTCAATGTATCGAATGTGGGACTGTCCCATGGCCAGAATCCACGGTATGCGGCGATCCCAGGAAACATCTGCGCATCTGCCTTCGTCGCGAGAAATGCCTGGGCACGGTTCTTTGCGCCGCGAACAGGATGAGGCACAAATACGCCCGATTCCTGAAGGCATGTAAAGAACGACTGAACGCAATTGTACGCTTCGGCCAGGGGTGCATGTTGCCGGACTGCGTCCATGCAAAGTGTTTCGATCATTCCTGGTGACACATTGTCCGGCAAAATAAAAACGGAACGCCGAACATGATCCGGAAGATTTGCATTTTCTATCGCCGCGTCGACCAACCGCCGAGCCGCGACCGCATCTCCCTCGGCGTCGCGAATGATTCCCACCGAGGTGACCAACGCCTTAAATTCCGAGGATTCCGCAAATGCCTTCAGGATCGTGGCAAGATCGGTATTCCCGCCGAAACTGCGGACCTCGACTTGGGGAGCAAGATCAATATGACGTAGTATCGCCTCGCAAAAGTGCATTGGCGAAACACCCTCCGTCAGTAAAAGTCTACTGAGCGTGATTGGAACTGGTTGTGGCTCTGGACGCGCAACCGACGGAATCACTATCTCACCTCGATTCCCGTATTCAGCGAGGCCTCAATTGTCTTGCGATCATAGGTGACCGCAACCACGTCGTTTGCCGTACGGTCAAGTCGATGCAGTCCAAGATCGTACTCGCTATCCCCAGCGAAGAAGTTATGGGCGGCGCGAATACATTCCCAACTGTGTGTTGTGCTCATTAGCTGGACGCCTGCGTCTCTCGCTCCGATTGCAATCGCCTTCCACACGTCACCCAGAACCGAATAGTGCAATCCATTCTCGATTTCGTCGATCAAAACTATGCCGCCCGGTGTTCGGTAAATGGCCACAAGAATCTCCACCAGTCGTGTTATGCCCTCTCCCATCATTCGTAGCGGAACAAGCGGACCCAATCCAATATTGGCAGCCAATTCAGGTCGGCGGGCTGTCACCCGAATTTCGATTTCGCGAAGCCGCGGTTCTAGCCGTCTCAAAATCGCCTCAATCGAATTGCGATGCTCGGTATCGAGCAGTTCAGAAAATGACTCGGCCACCTGCCAGCGTGGTTGTCGGGTTGTCCCCAGGAAAGTCGCCTTTGGCAGATCCGAACGTTTCGGATTATTTCTTGTAATTGCCAAACGCTCGCGCGGTATTCCAGTGCCCACCACACTTGGGGTCGCGACCGTTTCGATGTTGCTACCACTGGAATTGGTATAGAGATAAACCAGTTCAAGGTTTGGTTCTTGTGTAGTTGCCGGTCCCGTATCACTTGAGCCGGAACCCGAACTCTGTTCTTCCCGCCTGCTAGGAGGCTCAATTAACTGCACCTGAGCCTCGCGAAGGAGAATGTTCAAGGTGTGCTGAGTCTCGTTTGCAAGGACCGACGACAATTTGATTGGGTTGAAAATGGCCTGATTAAAAAAAAGGTCGCGCCATTCATCGAAATACCGAAGTCCCATCGGCAGAACCGGAGCGGTGCCGCTACCCTCGCCTCTATGCGCGAAACCAGTCGCTAGTTGCGGCTGGAGCGGTCCCATTTGCAGGTATATTGCTTCCAACAGCGCGGTTTTCCCCGTGTTGTTCTTTCCGGAAATGAGATTAATTCGAGGCCATCCCGACAATTGAAGCCGGCGGAATCCGCGGAAGTTTTCTATTTCAAACGATTTAAGCAGCATACGGCTGTTTCATCATCCCAATTTTTCTGTTGGCAGCAACTCGTTTCCCCGATTGGCAATTACTTTTGCTGAGGCCCGTCTTTGGTCTTGATGATTAGTTGCTCCTTCGTTTCAGTCGTTGAAGTCAATCCGCCCTCTGGCCGCTCCGCATGCGATTCCGATGCACATCCAACGCCATTTCGATTTTCCTGGCCGTCGCCGGATCGGCGGTGTGCTTGGCCTTTTCCAGCCGGTTGATCGTCTCAATCCGCACGCCCGCTCTGCGAGCCAACTCGGCTTGTGACCATCCGCGCGTTTTTCGCTGAACGATCAATTTTCTGGCCAGCGATGCCCGGGCGTATTCCAGCGCCGGCACGTTTCCATCAGCATCCGGCTTGGGCAACGGTGGAAGGTCCTTTCCGCGCACGGCCGCGGCGCCGTTCGAGGCAATGATCGATCGTCTGGGCGTCATGGCAGAATCTCCCGTCGCTCAGTCGGGCTCCGATGACATCCGCGCCTCTATCGCCGCGACGAGGTCTTCGAAGTCGGGCAAACCGTCGTGGCGCTGGCCGTTTATGAAGAATGTCGGCGTGCCGTTGACGCCGCTGCGCACTCCGCCGAGGAAATCGCTTTTTACGCGCGGCGCATATTCCCGGTCCATCAGCGCATTGCGAAGGTCCGGAGCGGATAGGCCCAGGGTTTCGGCCAGGGTTAGCAGCAGAGGCACGCCCAATTCTTGCTGGTTCTCGAAGATGCCATCGTGCATCTCCCAGAATCGGCCTTTCGTCCCCGCGAATTCCGCCGCCTCGGCCGCGCCTTCCGCGTTCGGATGCATCTCACTCAGCGGGAAATTCCGAAAGACAAACTTCAGTTGTTTGCCGAAATGTTTTTGTATCCGCTTGATGATTGGATAGGCATGGCCGCAGTGCGGACACTCGTAGTCTCCGTATTCCAATAAGGTGACCGGGGCGGCTTGGTCGCCCTGGATATGATCGCTTGCCGTCACGGGCGCCTTCAGCATGGCCATGATTCCTCCCTTATTTAGGCATCTCTTCCATCGCCTGGAGAATGCCGTCGGCGCCGGGATTGACGGCCACCGGCGAACAGTAACTCCAGAAGATCTTTCCCTTGCGATCGATCATGAACAGGGCGCGTTCGCAAAACCCGTCTTCGTCCCGGTACGCGCCGTATTTCTTCGCGACCGCGCCCTTGGGTTCGTAATCAGCCAGCAGCGGGAAATGCAGATGGCGGTCCTTTGTGAACGCCTCATGACACCAGACCCCGTCAACCGAAATGCCGAGCAGTTCCGCTCCGAATTTCTGAAATTCGGAAAGGACCTCGTTGTATAGCGCCATCTGGTCGCCGCACACCGGGCTCCAATCGGCCGGATAGAATGCCAGAATCACCGGCCGGCCGCGCAGCTCGCTGAGCGCCAATTTTTGATCGGGAGTGACATGCAGCGAGAAGTCCGGAGCCACGGTTCCCGCTTCCAAAATCTGACCCATCTTTCACCTCTCGGCGGACAATCGAAGCCGGCGCGAAGGATTCCACGCATCCGTTCGACCGCGCAGCTTGCTGTAAGTGTAGCCCCATCGCCGCGGGTTTTGCCACCGGGAAAATGCTACCGCAGCGTATCGAGAGTCTGACGTACTTCTGCGGAATGCGACAGGTTAAAAGAAATAGCTCACGCAGAGGCGCAAAGGCGCAGAGAAAGCGTGAAAAAACCCAAGGGTTCTTGCTTTTCTCACGTCTCTGCGCCTTTGCGCCTCTGCGTGAGATCCTTCTTCAATGCTTTCGGAAGAAGCAAACGTACGTCAGCACCGCCAGGGCATTTACCAGCGTTACGATGCCCGCGTTTCCCAGCACTTTCCGAACGATCGTCGGGCAGGCGTCGAGCGGGGCGTTGATCCACACCAGCGGCTTGAGATAAATCGGAACGTAGTCCGGGTGTTCCTGCACGGGCGGGGCATCTGCGGCGGGGGCATTGGCGGCGGAGGGATTGGCGGCGGGCGGATCGGGCGATTCAAATCCCGCGGCTTGCAGCAGCGCCGCTCGCTCATCCTCCATCGGTGGGGCGGGGGCGGCCGGCGCCGCGGGTTGGGCCGGCTCCGCCGGCGCGGGATTTGGCGTCTCAAACCCCGCGGCCTCCAGCAGCGCCGCACGCTCCGAGCCTTCCGTGACCACGTCGTCACCGGCGGCCTTCTCCTCCGCCGCCGGGGTCGCGGGCGCAGATGGATTGTCCTCGGATTCCGCTAGAAGCCGGTCGATCTCGCTGGAGGCCAATTGGGAGAGCAGGTCGTCGGTGCTGTTTGCGGTTGCCTGTGCCATCGGAATCCTTCCTCGAAGCAAAAACCTTCTGGCAAGCCATCGGTTTTTATCGCGCGTCCATGCGCATACTTCGGACAGGTTTCCATTCAGCATAACCTTGCCGATCCGCCAAAGCAACCGCCGTTGCCGTTGGCGCCGAACCGTCCGATAATCCCCGGACATGCGGCGGATTCTGGTGCCCAAAGCGATCGTCGGCCGGATCGACCTCGCCGGCCCGCAGGCCCATCATCTTCGCGACGTCCTGCGTCTGGCAGCCGGCGAGATCGTCGAGGTTTTCGACGAATCGGGGACCAGCGGCCGTGGACGGATCGCCTCCGTCACCCACGTCGGCGTCAGCGTCGAAGTGGATGAGATCGCCGCTGCCTGCACAAATGGCCCGCGCCTGACGATCGCCGCCGCCGTGCCCAAGGCCGCTCGGGCCGATTGGATGATCGAAAAACTCAGCGAGCTGGGCGTGGACACGCTGGTTCCCCTGTCCACCCGGCGAAGCGTTGTTCTTCCGCGTCGTTCGGGCAAACATAGGGGGTTGGGCAAAGAAGACCGCTGGTGGCGTTTGGCCGCCGAGTCCGCCGAACAATCCGCCCGCACCGGCGTCATGCGCATCGAACCCCTGACCGAACTGCCCGTCATGATTGAGCGTGCCAAAGCCGCCGGCAGCGCACTCTGGCATTTGTCGCTCGATGAGGATGCCGTACCGATTTTCCAATTGATCTCGGCATTGAATGAGGCATTGACGGTGTTCGTGGGACCGGAGGGTGGCTGGAGCACCGAGGAAGCCGACGCCTTCCGCGCCGCCCAAATCGTGCCGGTTCGTCTGACGCGAACGATCCTGCGGGTTGAGACCGCCGCCGTCGCCGCCGCGGCCGTTATCCAATCCGCCTTGACGCTCACGCTCCCCGCCGCGACGATTCTTTCCAACAACCCAAGGAAGCCCGCTTGAGCCAGTATCCTTATTCCCCCTCGCCGTATTTACCGCCGATGATCGATCCGCGCGCCTGGGCGATGTCCCGGCCTCACGCCGCCGGCCGCGCCGCCGGTCTCTGGCAACTCGTCCTGGGCGCCATTATTTTCCTCTCCGGAACCTGCGTCGGCGCTCTTTCCCACCTCGCCCCCGATGACATGATGTTGCAAGCCGTTCGCCAGCAGCAAACCGAGCTTCCTCCGATTGAGGGCTTCACTCCCATCCAGGAAATCCGCATGCTGACGATGGTTGGCTCGGCGATGATGTTGGCGGCGGGTGGGCTTCTGCTGATCCTCGTCATTTTCGTTCGCCGCGGCGGAAAAATCTCCACCGTTTGCTCGATTGTCCTCAACAGCCTCATCGCATTGTTCCTGCTCATGAATAGCGTGACCGGGCTGCGCCAGGTCGCCGTCAATCCGGTGGCGATACTTCCGCTGGCGGTGTTTGGCGGCTTGATCGCCTTGTGCGCGATCACCCTCGTCAAGCTCGTCGCCGCTTTCCAATCCGCCGACCCCGCCCAATTGCAGGCGATGCAGCAGGCCTATTACTGGATGATGCAACAACAACAAGCCGCCGGGGGATATGGCCAGCAAGGCTACGGATACGGCCAATCCCCGCCGGCGCCTCCACCGCCGCCCCACCCCATTTCGCCGCCTCCTCCGCCGCCGGATGACAAGGGATGAGAACTCATTGCCGATTGCCAATTGCCAATTGCCGATTGGAAGAAGGAGCAACGACCTCCCCTCTTCCAATCGGCAATTGGCAATCGGCAATCGGCAATCGGCATTCTCATTCGATCTTGAGCGACCGCGAAAAATAGTCCTGCTTCATCGCCCGCTTCGCCAGCGCCAGCGTTTCTTCCGCCAGCACGTTGGCCCGGCGGGTGCCCATTCGCAGCGCGTCCATCACGTCGTCCGGCCGCGATTCGTATTGCTTCCGCCGGGATCGGATTGGCTCGATCAGCGCGTCCAGAACCTCCACTAGCTTGCGCTTGATCGACACGTCCCCAACCTTGCCGGCGCGATACGCCTCCTCCTGCTCGGCCACCCACGCCTTGTCGGGGTTGAACGTCTGGTGAAAAATCCACAGCGGATTGTTCTCCACCGTTCCCGGATCGGTCGCCCGGATGCGCTTGGGGTCGGTGTACATCCCCATCACTTTTTTCTGCACGGCGTCCGCCTCGTCCGACAAATATATGGCGTTGTTGAGCGACTTGCTCATCTTCAGCAATTCACCATCCGGTCCCGGCGCGCCCGTGCCGACCAGCCGGCGGACGCGGCCCAGCTTCGGCTCGATGATCGGAAACACCCCGCCCCGCGACACGTAATCCTTGTCCTCCGTGTGCGGATCAACCCCGCAATAAATCTGGTTGAACCGCCGGGCCACTTCCCGCGACATTTCCAGGTGTGGAAGCTGGTCCTCGCCCACCGGCACCAGCGCCGGCCGAAACGCCAGAATGTCCGCGCATTGGCCCACCGCATACAGCGGAAAACCAAAGGGATATTCATCCCCCAGCCCCTTGTCGCGGATTTCGTCCTTCAGCGTGGGATTCCGCATCACGCGGTTGAACGGCAACAGCATCGCGAAGAAAAACGTCAGCTCGTCGATCGCCGGGACTTCGCTCTGGATGAACAGCGTGCTCCTGTTCGGGTCGATTCCCACCGCCAGGTAATCCGTGGCGATGTCGATCACCGATTGCCGGATGTCGCCCGGCTTGTCGGCCCGCGTGGTGAACGCGTGCTTGTTGGCGATGATGAAATAGCAATCATACTCGTCCTGAAGCGCCAGCCGGGTTTCGATGCTGCCCACGTAATGGCCCAGATGAAGCCGGCCAGTCGGAGTATCGCCGGTGAGAATGCGTTTGCGCGCGGTCATGGCGAGTTTATACGATGAGAAGCGAATGATGGCTAATGAAAAAAACTCGAAACTCGAAACTCGAAATTCGAATCAAATTCGAATGACGAAATTCGAAACCAATGTTTCAGCCATTTGAATTTCGAATTTGATTCGAATTTCGAGTTTCGAGTTTCGAATTTTCCAAGGACCCCTTCATGCCCGAGCCCAACAAAATCATCTATTCCATGATCGGCGTCAGCAAGTCGCACGAAAAGAAGGTCATCCTCAAGGACATTTACCTGTCCTACTTCTACGGCGCCAAGATCGGGGTCCTCGGCCTCAACGGATCGGGGAAAAGCTCGCTGCTGCGCATCCTCGCCGGCGTGGACGCCAAATACGACGGGCAAATCAGCCTCTCCAGCGGGTACACCATCGGGTTTCTCGAGCAGGAGCCGCAGCTCGACGATTCCCTGACCGTTCGCCGGACCGTCGAGCAGGGCTTGCAATCCACCATCGATCTCCTGGCCGAATACGACCGCATCAACCATCGTCTTGCCGATCCGCTCAGCGATGACCAGATGAACAAGCTCCTGGAGAAGCAGGGCCAGGTGCAGGAAAAACTGGACGCCGCCAACGCCTGGGATTTGGATTCGCAACTGGAGATGGCGATGGACGCGTTGCGTTGTCCGCCCGCCGATGCGTCGGTGAAAGTCCTGTCCGGCGGGGAGCGGAGGCGGGTGGCGCTGTGCCGCCTGCTGCTCAAGAAGCCGGACGTGCTCCTGCTCGACGAGCCGACCAACCACCTCGACGCAGAATCCGTCGCCTGGCTGGAGCAGCATCTGGCCCGATATGCCGGCACCGTGATCGCCGTCACCCACGACCGCTATTTTCTCGATAACGTCGCCGGATGGATTCTCGAATTGGACCGCGGCCAGGGGATTCCATGGAAGGGCAATTACTCGTCCTGGCTGGAGCAGAAGCGGGCGAGACTGGCGCAGGAGGAAAAGTCGGAGAGCAGCCGCCAGCGCGCCCTCGCCCACGAATTGGAATGGGTGCGAAAATCCCCCACCGCCCGCCGCGCCAAATCCAAGGCCCGCCTCGCCGCTTACGAGGCCATGCTCAACCAGGATGCCCAAAAACGCGCTCAGGAGATCGAGATTTACATCCCCCCAGGGCCGCGCCTCGGCGCCAAGGTCATCGAAGCGATCAAACTCACCAAGGCCTACGGCGATAACATTCTCTTCCAGGACCTTGATTTCGTTCTTCCGCCCAACGCCATCATCGGCGTGATCGGAGCCAACGGAGCCGGAAAGACAACCCTCTTCCGCCTCATCACCGGACAGGAGAAGGCTGATTCCGGCGAGCTTCGGTTGGGCGAAAGCGTGAAGCTGGCCTACGTCCAGCAGAGCCGCGACGACCTGGACCCCGACTGCAACGTTTGGGAAGCCATCTCGGAAAAGGTGGACAACATCCGTCTCGGATCGGTGCAGGTCAATTCTCGCGCCTACGTTTCCCGATTCGGCTTCAGCGGCGCCGATCAGCAGCGCATCGTCGGTACGCTTTCCGGCGGCGAGCGCAACCGCGTGCATCTGGCGCGCATGCTCAAACAGGGCGCCAACGTCCTTCTCCTCGACGAGCCAACCAACGACCTCGACGTCAACACCATGCGGGCGTTGGAAGAAGCCCTGGAAAGCTTCGCCGGCTGCGCCGTCATCATCAGCCACGACCGTTGGTTTCTCGACCGCATCGCCACCCACATTCTCGCCTTCGAGGGCGAAAGCCAGGCGCGATTTTTTGACGGCAACTACAGCGAATACGAGGCCGACCGCAAGCGTCGCCTGGGCATCGACGCCGAGCGGCCCCACCGCATCAGCTATCGCAAATTGACAATTGGGTAGCCCGCCGCCGTTGTGCCTGCCTACAATCATTCACGGACCGGGGAAAAAGTGTCACGGCTGCTCCTGGGGCCGGTGGTATGTCGCTTGCTTTGTTTTTAAGGACGTAACATCGAAAGGGATTTACCCATGGAACCCAAAACACGCCTCGGCGGATTTGCCTCAATGGACCGGCATAAACAGCGTGAAATTGCCCGCAAGGGCGGCATGGCCGCCCATCGCAAGGGAACCGCCCACGAATTCACGATCGAAGAAGCTCGTTTTGCCGGCCGCAGAGGCGGCCAGCAGGTCGCCGCCAACCGCACCCACATGATCGAAATCGGCCGCCTCGGCGGTCGCCGTTCCGCCGAGCGGCGAAAAAACCGCGCCTCGGCCGTTATGTCCGAGCCGGTCCGGGTCGATATCTCGCCCCAAACGCCTCAGGTTGAAGCGGGCGTCTCGGAAGACTCAGTGCCGCGTCAACCCGACGGACATTGCGACCAACCGCGACAGCTTGGCGCGATGGCGGACTAGCTAAATCTGCAAAGTTGAAATAATCGACGCCGGGTGAGATTCTATAATGGCGATTTTGGCGACTTGGAAGATTTCAACGTCAGAATGGCGACGACCAATAGACCGGCGAGGCTCAGCCATGCCGCCAGCGGGCTGTTCACGACTTCGCTGACAGTTCCCTCCGGCGATTGCTGAATCGTCAAATCCGCGTAGGAATTGCCATCCATGGTAGTTGACGGATCGGCCGCGACCGGCAGTTCATCGCCGGAGTTATCGCTGTTCCCATCCGAATTGGCCCCGAGTTGACTTCCAGAGAATTTGACGGTGGCTGGCGCGACGCCAAGCCGGGAGCCGGAATTATCGACCCCCGTATCCAGCGGCGGGGCAAGAACATCCGAATCGCTTTCGAACGTCGCCGAGCCCGTCGAATTCACCCCCGTGACGTTGAGTGGGATTCCCCGCTCGGGCGAAATTTGCCATCCGCCGACCGCCGTTGAATTCCCGCCCGCCACGCTGATGGGCGTTCCATACGACCGGGCGGCTCCCGCGCTCAAGATAAGTGACAGCGCAGCCGTCACCCCTCTCGTGCACCAAACGCTCATACTTCGAACTCCTTAACTCTCTCAGGACACCAAACACGTACAATGGTCAGGCGCCTCGATTTGACGGCAGCGACGGGACTTTTCTCATTCCGCTCGCATTGCTCGCAAGCCACCCAGCTTGAGAGGTACAAATTGCTACCCACGTCCAGCCCCCTGGCAAGGGCCGAACGTGGGCATTATAGCCCCCGTTACTTCCTAGTACAATCATTAAATGCGGTTAGGATGGCGTTAGCGGCGCCTCCGCATTAAAAGCACCCCGATTTCCCGCCAATGGACGGTTTTTCCCCGTTAAACCGCAAATCTGGAACGCCAGCAATTATCCGGAACAATCCAAAGGATTCCCGAACAAGCGTCATGCGTAAGTCTTTATAGGGATTATGATAACAAATAGGGCAGTCGGACTGTTTTTGGATTTATGGCAGAGCCGCACCCGTCTCGGCCCGGCCCGGCGCCCCGGCTCTATGTCTCAAGTTGACCCAGTACCACAAACAGCGATCGCCGGCGGTTTGCCCATGCGTCGCTTTTGCACAACGTGATCTCTATTTTCCGGCCGGAGAATAGTCGGTTCCCGACACGGAGTTCCGCGAATCGCTCTTGTGCACGGTCTGCCGGGCGGTTGCCAACTCCGCCGCCAATTCGCCGCTCAGTTGGGTGCCGGGGGGGAGCAGGCCGTCGATCTGGGAAAGATACCGGATCGCCGCGCTCGTCCGGTTATTGCTCGCGCACGCCGATGCCAGCCCGATCAGGATGTCCAGATTCTTCGGATCGATCGCGTTGCCCTTTTCAAACGCGGCAATCGCCTCATCGGCGCGCCCTTCCTTCATCAGAATCCTCGCCAGCGTGTCGAAGTAGTTGAACGCATCCGGATCGTTTCCGTGGCCGGCGATCGCCTGGTTGACCAGGCCTTCCGCTTCCTTCAGCGAATCGGCGTCGTTGGATTGCCGCAAAAGATCGGCCAGATTGTTCTGGGCGACGGCGTTGGTCGGATCGAGCCTGAGGACTTGCCGATACGCTTGCCGGGCGGTGGCGGCGTCGCCCGCCCCGGCGCTGGCGCCGGCGTAGGTCAACCACTGCCGCGAGCCCATCTTCGCCGTCTGCACGAACGGCTTGAGCGCGTCACACGCCAGCCCATAATCCTGCGGATAGTCCTGCTTCTCCGCGCAGGCCACGTACACTTCCGCCAGGTCCTCCTGCTCTTCAATCGAATCGGGAATCAGCAGCGGCTTGACCTGAGCGATCCAGCTTCCCGAAGCCGCGCCATCCATGAAAGAGACCGGCGCCAGATCGAGCCACGCCATCCGCCATCGCGATTCATTCTGCGCCAGCGGTTGCAGCAGCGCCGCGGCATCGGACTGGTGGCCCGCGCGAATCAACGCCTCGGAATAAGTCGTCAGTAATGCCTGATTATCATCCGCGTGCGCCCGGGCGTCCGCCACGTAGGGCCCAAGCCGGTCCACCGCATCCTGCGGCTGCTGGATCGCCAGGTCGGCCATGGCGATGAACTGGTCCGCCGAACGCGGATTCCCCGTGATGCGCCGCCGCCATTCCCGCGCTGCGACCATCGCGCCGGCCCAGTTCCCCGTCGCCGCGTTCACTTCGGCCATCGTCCTCGCCGCATCCTCCGAACGGGGGAATCGCCCCATCGCCTTGCGGGCTATCGAGACCGCTTCGGTCGGGTTCCCCGCCGACATCATTCGCCGGCTCGCCAATTCGTACAACGGCTCAAAATCCGGATATTTCTCCAGCAGCGACCGAACCTGCGACGGCGTGGACGCCGGGTCCGTTGCGATCGCGATCGATTCGTTCGCCGCGGCGTTTTGCGGATCGGTCGTCACCGCGTCGATCAGCGTCCCCATTTCATCCACACGCGTGTAATTTGCCAGTTCCGCCACGGCCTTGGCCAGGTTCGCAACGGACTCATTCGCCGGCCAGCGTCCGGCCGCCTTGTCGATGGCGCTTTGGGCCTTGGTCCAATCGTGCCGCCGCATCAGGAACCCAATCTGCCGGATGGATGCGCCCGGATCGTCCCCAGCCGATTTGACCGCGTCATCGTACAGCTTCCCCGCCGCCTCGACCGTTCCGTGTTCCTCCTCGAACGCGGCCTGGAGCAGTTGGCGTTGCCCGGCGGGCAGCGGCGTTTCAACCAGCCGGTCCAGGAACTTCCGCGCCTCGGCCAATTCGCCCTGCGCGCCAAAGAAATCCGCCGCTTCGCGAATCGTGTTCACGTCCAGCGTCTTGGCTTTGGCCAGATCGAAATAAATTCGCGCCGCGTCGTTCGGGCGGTTTTCCAGGCGGTATACCTTGGCCAGCGTCGCATCGTGCAGAACGTGGAAGGCTTCGCCTGCACTTTGGTTCGAGTTCTTCGGATATTCCAGCAGCATCTTTTCCGCGCGTGGCATGTCCCCCTCGGCCGCGATGATCGTCGCCGCCGCCAGGGCCAAATCCGGCGGAAGGCCGCTCATCGCCTGTAGTTTGTCGAACACCACCTGCGCTTCGTCCCTCTTGTCCGCATTGTGCAGGGCCTGGAGCAGCGCGAACTGCGCCTGCGGCGATTGCGGCGCCAGCTCCGCCGCCTTGTGCCACTCCTCCAACCCGCCGGTGAAGTTCTTCAGCCGGTCATACGCCGTCGCCAGCAGCACGTGCGGCAAATATGCGTCGGGGTTCTCAGTGGTCACCGCGGTCAGCAGCACAACCGCTTCGGTCGCGTCTTTCTCGGCTCCAGTGGAGGCGAAGCCTTCCACGCTGCCCGCCAGCAGCCACCGCGCATACGCCGTCTTCCATCCCAGCGCCTCTTCTCCCGTCAATGATTTCACGCGGTCGATGGTCTGGCGTATGAAGTCGCGGTCCGCCCACGCGGAATTGCCGGCGGTCAAAATCGCCGATTGAATCCCGATGTCGTTCGGATACGTGTTGCCGAGCTTCTCCCACGCGGCGGCGGCGCCGGGATCGTGCGACACTTCACGGTATTGGCAAATCGCCCGTTCCCAATACCCGGCGTCGTCGGGGGCGGACACGCTCTTGCTCTTCTGCTTGGCATCCAGCAGCAATTTCAGGCCGTCCGCCGCTTGCCCGGCGTTGAACAATTCCATCGCCCGGGCATACGCCAGCCGCGGAGTCAGACCATATTTCGCCTGGATCGCCGCATAAATCGACTGTTCCATCCCCAGCTTTGCCGCCCGGCTGGCCTGCACCAGGTCCATCAGCAGCTCTTCCCCGCCGTCCCCGGGGTTCTTGCACGCCCCCTTGATCGCATCGATCGCCGCGCCCCGCTGGCCCGTCTCCGACAGCAGGGCGACGTAAATCGGCAGCGTCTGCGGCTCGTTGGGAAGCTGCGCCTGAAGTTGCTTCACTTCATCCAGCAGCGCCGCCGTATTGTTCGCATCGGGCGTGGAAGGCTTCGCCTCCACTGATGCCAGCAGGCTGGCGTAGCTCACCTTGATGTCCGCGATCACCGCCTGGAGATTCACCGACCCCGCCGCATTCGTTCCCGCCAGCCGGGCCTCTTCCGCCGCCTGTATCGCCTCCGGACTGCCGCCCCGGCCTTCCTGAACCAGCAGCAGCGATAACTGAGCGTGCGGCTCCGACCAGCTCGGCATCTCCTGGCAAGACCGCCGGAACGCCTGCAACGCCAATTCGTTCTCACCCAGTTTCGCGTACGCGTCCCCAAGCAAAAACGCCACGTAACCATTGTCCGGCGACGCCGCTTGCGCGTCCCGGTACTGCCCCATCCGCGTCTTCAAATCCTCCGGCGGGGCGCCGTATTGCGCCTTCAGCGTCGTCGCCCACGCATACGCCGCTCGATCGTCCGCACCCCGCGCCGCCAATTGATCCACCAGCGCGTTGGCATCCTTGTCCTGCCCCATTTGAAACAGCGCCAGCGCCTTGTACGCGATCAGCGTCACATTGGTCGTCGGCGATCCCGCGTCCAGGGTCTTCAGCCGCGACACGACGTCCGAAAATTTCCGGTATTCCCAAAGCCGCACGATCAATTGCTGCGTCAATTGCGGATCGTTGAATTTCGCCGCCGCGCGGTTCAGCAAATCCTCCGCCACCCCGAACTCTCCCAGCACGTCCAGCAGACCGATCGTCGTCCTCACGAATTGGCTGCTCGGGGGAGCGTCCTTGGCCGCGCTCAGCACCAGTGCCCGATATTCCTTGCGATCCGCCTGGGTCTCATCCGCCGTCTGAAGGCGGCTGCGGCGGAAGGAATACGCCCAGGCCTTGACGATCTTGAAGCGCGGATCGGCCGGATATTTCGCCCGAAGCGCGTCGGCATACTTCTGCATGTCCGCTGCCGATACCCCCGTCGCCTGCATGATTTCAAAATTGACTCTCTGCATGTCCAGGTCCGTCGGCGCCAATTCGACGTACCGCCTGGCGGCGGGGGCGGCATCCGCGTATTTCTTCAGCGCGACGTTCACTTGCGCGATCGCCTTCAACGCCACCAGATCGTTCGGATTGCTCCGCAGCATTTCCGCCGCATCCTCCAGGACGTTCGGCGCGAAGTTCGGATGCGGCACTTCCATCTCCAGGAGCTGGTCCCTGGCCTGCGCGTTCTCCGGCACCAGCGTGCAATACCGGTGCAGCGTCTGGATCGCCAAAACAAGGTAATCGTCGTTCTTCGTGGGCACCTTGGCTCGCGCGTTGGCGAACGCCAGCAACGCTTCCGGATCCAACTGGTTGTTCGGCCGTTTGTGCTCGTGATTGATGTATTCCGAGAGCTTGTCAACCGCCGTCGGATAGTCCCCGTTGCGATACGCCGCCATCCCAAGCTGCTTGTCCAGTTCCAGCTTTCCCTCGGCGATGCCCATGCGGTAGCTGTAGAGCCACCCGACGGCGCTGGAGCAAATCGCCAGGACCGTGATCAGGATTAAAACGCGGCGCTTGGTTTTCGGACGAATGGTCATGAGCGCGTCACCTTGCGGATGACCTGGACGATCGTCTTCCAGATGATCCAGAGATCCAGTCTCCAGGAACGGTTTTCGACGTATTCAATATCGTACTTGATCCACTCCTGGAAGTCGGTTCCGCTCCGGCGCGTGCGATGGATTTGCCATAATCCGGTAATCCCCGGCCGCACGCTCAGCCTCGCGTCACGCCACGACGGACAATACTGGTTCTCCCCGCGCGGGCTGGGCCGCGGGCCCACCACCGACATGTCGCCCCACAGCACGTTGATGAACTGCGGCAACTCGTCGAGGTTGTACTTCCTCAGGTACTTTCCGGTTTTCGTCAGCCGCGGGTCCTTCTCGATGTAAAACTGCGGGCCGTCCGCCTGGTTCTGCGACTGAAGCTGCGCCCTCTGCTCCTCGGCGTTCTTCCTCATCGACCGGAATTTGATGCAGGAGAACTCCCGTCCCCCGGCCGATTCACGCCGGTGCGTGAAGAAAAATGGCCCGCCGTCATCCAGCCAGATCGCCAGCATGATGATCGGATATGCCCAGATCGTCACCATCAGCACCGCCAGGCTGAACGCGATGTCGAATCCGCGCTTGGACAAGCGGCTGAAGGCCGGCAGGTCTTTCACCGCGGCTTGGCGCGTAATGTCGTGCGGCTCGATGGTCAGCCACTGAATCTCCTCCGTCGGCGGCCGTTTTTCGGGATCGTCCCAGATAATCGCCGGACCCACGATGGTCGTTCCCCCGTCGATCCTCCGTCCGGCGCCCACCCAGACCGGGCCGACGAACCGCGCTTCCGGATCGACCACGCTCTGCGGGTCCTTCCACACCTGCGGCTCAAACGGCTCGGCCCGGCCGATCGTCGAATCCGGGTGGTTCCATGCCGCCGTCAAATCTCGCAAAAACGTCGCGATCTCCCGGTCCACGCTCCGGTCGAACGCGCTCCCGTCAATCGACAGCGTGCTCCGCTCGCGCTGCGGCGTGTAACGCCGCAACCGACGCCACCCCGTCAGCGGGTCCGGCGACGATTGCCACAGCCTGGCCACTTCGCGCTCCGGCGTCAGCACCGCCCGCGCCAGCCGCAGGTCCTCCGAACCGTCGTACAGCCTTTGAAACCTCAGGAACCGGTTGTGCCCATCGGTGATTACTTTTTCCCGGTATCCCCGCTCATGCCGGTCGTGCAGCCGCAAGAACAAAACCTGCGGCTTCAGCCAGTTCAGAACGTCGATCACGCTCGTCATCCGGAACAGCACCAGCGAACGCGGATCGGTTAGTAGATACAACTCGGCATGATCGACGATTTCAGACGGCTCGCCTTGCCGGACCACCTGGATGCCGTGCGCCGCCCAAAACCGGTGGTGCAATGCTACCGGGTCCAACCCCCAGATGGTGCGCGCCTTTCCCGACGACGGCCGTTCCTGGGCGGCGGCGAGCGAATCGGTGGCTGTATCCAAAGCGGTCATAGCTGCCAATGCGGAGGCTTTGCCTTCCGCCCGTCAATGGTCGTGTCCCGACGACGCCGACCGCACCGACGACGCCACCGCTCGCGCCACGGGACCGATCGCCTCGTTGCGGCGGCCATCCGTGCCGGCCGGAACCGAGCCCAGCCCCAGGCGATTGGTCGATCGCTCGAAATCGTGCGCCTGCGCCCGGTTGAATACCACTCCCGCCAGTCTGGCGCCGATCGCGTGCAGATGCGCCAGCGCCCTATCCACCAGTTGCCGTTGCTGCCCGCGCGAAACGCACAGGACCACCCCGTCCGATGCCACCGCCACCGGTGACGCCTCGATGCTACCCAGGATCGGGCCGGTGTCGATCAGGATCACGTCGAATTGCTTGCGGGCTTCGTCCACCAGCCGCCGCACCGCCGCCGGCGAAATCGTCCCCGTATATCCCCCCATCGCCTTGCCCACCGGCAGGAACGACAAATCCGCCACGTCCGTCGTGCGGATGAACGGCGTGATGTCGCGCGCCGCCATGGCTTCCAGCACCCCGTGTTCGGCGTTGACGTTCAACCGCGCCGTCAGCCCGCCCCCGATCATGTCGCCATCCACCAGCAGCGTGCGCGATCCGCTGGCGGCAAAGCTCAGGCCCAACGCCAGCGTCAGGCTCGTCTTGCCGTCCCCGGGCGATGCGCTGGTGATCGTAAACACCCGCTTCTCCGTGTTGTGCCCCGTGATCTGAAGGATCGTCCTGATCTGGTGCACGCAATGCGCCGCCGTTGCCGCCTGCGACGGATCGGTCAGCAGGTCCGGCAAATTCGGCAGGATCCCCAGCAGCGGGATACCCCCCAGGTCCGTGTTCGCCTCGTCGCTATAGCGGAACCGTCCATCCAGCACGCTAACCAACATGATCACCAGCATCGGAAGCAGCCCGCCGCCCAGGAATCCCATCACGCCCATCGCCTTGCGCTTGTCGGTGGAAGGCGCGCCCGGGACGATCGGGTTGCTGATCACGCGCATCTGGTTTCCGTTCATCAGGTCGCGTATCGACTGTAGCTTTTCGTATGCCGCATTCGCGATGTCCAGACCCTGCTGCGCGCGAGCCATGTTGGACTTCACGTCCCGGATGAACTGCGAGTATTTCCCTACGTCGGCGCACAGCGCCTTTTGCCTTTCGAGCTGCTTTGTCAAATCGTCAATCGTCACCTTCAACGCCACGATTTCCGCTCGAACCGACGTCAGCCCCAATCCCCCGCCTTGCGGATTGAGGCGATAACCCTGGCTGACGCTCTGCACGTACGCCGCGATCTCTTGATCCCACACGCTCAGGTCGGCATGCAGATTCTGCATCCTCGGAGCGGCGTCGCCGTAACCCTCGGCTTTCATCCGTTCGATTTCCATCGCGATTGCGTCGCGCTGCGCGCGCATCCCATTCAACTTCCCGCCGTCTCCCGCCGCGATCTGCTCTTCCGTTAAGGCCGTGGGCTGCGTCGTGGCGCCGCCGTCCGTCGGCCCACCGGGCTGATTCACGCCCATGATCTTCTCATCGATATCCAGCCTCGTCTTGTCATCGTCCAACCGGCTGGCAAGATCGCCCTGGTGCCGCATGTTCTCGCTCTGGAAAGAAACCAGGTCATCCGTGTTGTATTGGTTTTGCAACTCCCGCAATTGCTGCGCGGAAGACTGCAGGTCGCTGTTGTACTTCGCCTGTTGCTTCTGCAGTTCCTGAAGCTTCTCTGGGTACAGCGTCTCGTCCGATTGCTCGAAAAACTCCCGATACGCCTTCAGCACTGACTGTGCGCCTGCCAGCGCGAGATTCTTGTCCGGATCGCTGTAGCTGATCTTCAGCATCGTCGTGTCCGGCGGTGAATTCTCCGCCTCCACCCCGGCCGCGAAATGCGCCATTGCCGCGTCATCTCCCCGAGGCGCCCCGGTGGCCTTCCATTCATCCTCATCCAGCGCCCGCTGAACGATTTCATAACTCTTGAGCACCGCGACCTGAGACTGCAGGAACAGGTTGTATCCCGGCATCATCTCCCCCATGTAATTACTGGGGTTCTGAATTTGCGGAACGATCTCAACCACGAACGTGCTGGTGTACACCGGCTGTGCGCTCAGGAATCCCATCAGCCCCCCGGCCACGCCGAACAATAGCCCCAGCGTTATCACCAATGGATACCGCCCGCGCATCAGGCGGTGAATCTTCTTCAACCCCATCGGCTTGCCCTGCTGATTCGGATGTTGCCCCGTAGCCATGTCGTGGCTCGGAATCGGCAAGCCCGCCGCCTGCGCCAACTGCATCTCGTTTGTCATAAACTACTTACCTCCGGCATTCGGCCGGTTCTCAAGCGTCCAAAGCAATTTCTCGTTGGGACTCAGCAGGTCGATCAGCGCCCGATCCCGCTCCTGCGCCGACATCTGCGGCCCGGTCACCAGTTGAAACTCCGCCGCGCCGTAATATCGCCTCTGATAATCTTCGCCGCTCCTGTCCACGCTGTCGATATCCGGACAGATTACTCCATCCAGCTCCTTGTGTGAAACCGTCGAGGCGGGCACCAGCGGCATCACGAAAAAATTGTACACCACCTGCCCCTGGTCCGTCGGACTCTTCGGCGCAAAGTGGTATTCCATCCCCGTCAATTCAATATGCGGCAATTGCCACGTCCGCTGTTTCCTTTCCTCCCTAATCTCCTTTTCGCCCTGCGCGGGATAACACCGCGGCGGGTAATGCCCTTCCAGATACCTCGCATCCTCGCAATTCACGATCAGCAGCGAAACCATCTGTTTTGTCTCGTCGTTCACGAAATCCCGGCTCAGAGGATCGCCGTTCGGACGCAACAGCTTGATTGCCGGCTCCGGAACCGTCGTATCCCTTCCCGTCCACGTGCCCGATGGAGTCTCAATCGTCATCGGGAACGCCGCGATCGCCTCCCGGCAACGCTTCAAATGCGGCTCCGCCTCCGTCGGCTGAACGTGGGTGCGCGCCTCCGCAACCATCCCCGCCAGCATCAGGATCGAAATCGTCGGCCAAAGCCAAACGCCCCGACTCAATTTTCTAGCATTCGCCTTCAATCCATCTCTCCAAACTCCCTCATTGCGACAAACTCCCTCATTGCGATGCCAACGTGTATTCGTTCACCGGGATCATCGCCCATTGAAGCGTCCTGATCAGCCCATACAACATTCCAAACGCCAGCGGCAACATCGCCCAGCCGGCGTAAAAATGGAATTGCTTGGCATGTTCCGGCATGTACCCGTACATCCAGATGGTCGGGATCACCCGAACCACGTTGCAAAAAATCGCCGCCAGCGGGCTGAACAACAAAATGATCGCCCGAATGTAATTCCTCAACGGCATCGCGAAGCAGAACGCGAAACCCACCATGATCAGCGAAAACACCATCCGCAATCCGTTGCACGCCTCCGCCACCAGCACCGCGTGCCCGTTGATCGTCAGCGCGTTCCCGTTCACTTCCGTGTTTACCACCCCGCCCGCTTCCAGAAGATGCTGCGTCATCGACGCTGTCCAGTTCTGCAGCGGCGAGGCGATCGCCAAACGCAATCGCCCCGGCGCGGGCACCAGGAAAACCAGCAGCAAAAATGCCGGGAAGAACCGGAAGATCACCCCTTTGCCCAGCACCGAGAGCACGCAGCCCACCACCACCAGCACCGCGCCCCCGTGCCAGAAGCTCTGAATGCCCCTGTAGAATCCCAATGAACTGAAGAACCACCCGATCGCCACCACGAACGGTCCGATCAACCGCCCGGACGGCTTGCAGTGCCGCATCCGCATCCGCCTCACCCACACCAGGAAAATCGCCACCAGCGGCACCACAAAAATATGGCTGTATTCCTCGTCGTTGCGCGCGATCAGATAGATGTCCTGCCATGCGCCCAACGTCGCCAACACCCCCAGCGCGCCCATTCCCGCGGCCAGCGCCACGTGGGCCATCGTCAGACGGTCGTCTCGCAGCACCGGCAACTTCATGCCCGCGTCCCTGGAAAAACAACCTCAAACCCCCGCTTGCCCGTCCGTTCAACGCATTGATCCACCGCGTTGCGGTCTCGACGCACCGTTCCCGCAATCACCGACCTCACCACCACCGCGCCGGCCTCCACACTCGCCCCCGCCAGCACCACCGAGTCGTGGATGCGCGCACTCGGCGACACCGCCGCGCCCGGTTCCACGATCGCGAACGTCGATTTCCAGTCCTCCGCCCAAGGGTCCGTCGCCGTCGCCCGGATCGGCTGGTGCAACGCCCGCAATGCCGCGATGTAGTCCGATAACGTCCGAATCGAAAGACCCGTAGGCCTTCGGCATTGCACCACCCGAACGTCGTATGACGAGGCGATGATCGGCAACGCCTGCTCCTTCATATCGACGAATCCCACCCTCGGAATAAGCCGCAAGGCCCGGCAGGTTATCAGCATCAAGCCGCTCGGTTCCCCGTCCCGATGCCCAATCAAGCTCACCACGCCCCGCGTCTTTTTCAGCGACATCAGCAGTGCCGATAAGGGATCAAGCAAAATCTGTGCCGCATTCCCCACCAGGATCGTGTCGTCGTCATCGTATTCCACCGCAATATTCGCCAGCAACCCTCCGGTCCCCCGATACTCCGCCGTGTCCCGCTCCAGGCGATATTGGTCCCAAACTATCGTCCCCGCGCTCACCGGCTCCGTGGCTTCCCGGTCCAGCAGCAGCCGCACCGGCAACTGCTCCATCCCCAGCATCTGCGCCACGATCGCCGCCTCGTCCAGCCAGCGCGTCAGCACCGTCTTGCCCTTCCCCACCGGAAGATCCAGCACGTTTCGGCTCAGCGACATCGCCAGCGGCGTCGGGCGAACCCCTCCTCCCAACAGCACCAAACCGCGCAACCGGCCGCGACCCGTCGCCACCACGGGCACCGGCTCATGGAAGTGGCTCGATTCAACCTCGCTGTCCGCCGACTTCGCACGCGCCGCCTCCAACCGTGTCGCTATTTCGTTCACCGATTCGACCGTGTCTGCTGAAGATGCCCCGAACACCGCGTTGCCTCGGGCCAGCGTCTCCGGTTCATCTTCATACCCAGCGATTTCCGCCTCCAGCGCGGAGGCTTCGCCTTCCGCCGCGGAGGCTTCGCCTTCCGCCCGTCGAGGCATCAGGCGATTGCGGATTCCCCGCAACATCGACTGAAACAGCAGAATCCCGGCGAATGGAATCCCCGTGATCACGTACCGCTTGAACAGCCGCTTGGGCTCCTGAGCCAGCCGGTGGACCCATTCCAATCCCCAGTTTCGCATCCAGAGCGGCGCTCGCTTCACGTCGCCGCACAAAAAGCTGAAGCTCACCCCCACGCCCAGCCACCACGTTTTCGGCAGCGCGCCGCGAATCCGCTCGATCAGCCGCTCCTGCTTCGGCGATCCCAGCGCCACGTACACGATGTCCGGCCGGACCGCTTGCAGCGTCGCCGTGATTTCCCGCATCGCCGCTTCGTCGGTCTCAAACCCCATCGCCGGGCAAAGCGTGCCCGCGATGATCAGTTGTGGATACCGGCCCCGCAGCACTTTCGCCGCCGCCGTTGCCGTTCCATCCTCACCCCCCAGCAGGAAAATCGATCTCCCCTGTCCGGCCGCCGCCGCGCTCAGGCTCGATATCAGGTCCGACCCCGCAACCCGCTGCGGCAGGGGGGTTCCCTGCAACCGGCTGGCCCAGACCAGCGGCATCCCATCCGCCACCACCAAGTTCGCCTCCTCCACCAACACCGAAAAGCTCACGTCCTGCTGACTTCGCCGCAAATGATCGAGGTTCGGCGTCACCACGAATCCGCCCCTGCCCGCGGCAAGCTGACTCAGAATGTGCTCGATGCACGTATGTTCGTCGATGCGATGGATGCGCATGCCGCGCAGCCGGATGCTCGGTAACCGCCGCGCCGCCCCCGCGGGCGCCGTTCGCGCCGCCGTCAACGCCGACACCGCCGCGCCTACGGCCGCATCGCTCCATCGATATTCGCCCTCTTTCAATTGCATGATGCTGCGAACCTTGGGACGCGCCGCCATGGATGAGGCAACTTTTATCAAAAACGCGCGCCGAACCCACAAATGACCGCTGCAATATGGCTATCGCCGCTCCTAATTGCAACTCGCATTATAGGACCATGACGCCATTTGCCGACCCGTAATTTTGCTCCCGGGTAAGCTTTTTTCGGGCCTCGCCCGCTAACTTATGCGGCGCATTTCCTTTATCGACACAACCATCCCAAGCCATCAGCAACGCAAATGCCGTGCAAACTTTGTGCGTACAATCAGTGATTTGTGCAGTCGGCGAGCTCGCTCGCCATATTGTCTTCAAACGCGAAACGTGCCCCACTATTGAATCTTCGACTCCGAAATCCCCCCCGGGTTCCAAATATTCGCCTGCCTGGCATTCAGTTCCGCCGTCGCCGCGCGCTTCCCATGTAGCATGCTCGACCATTGATAAGCGCGCAAAAATCTGCGAAATTCCCGGTCCCCATACCGCGCCTTCCGCCCCATCAGGCTCTTGAAATACCCCCACAGCATTCCCATCGACCCCAAAACCATCGGCGGATGCACCACGCGGAACGCCGCGCTGGCGATCACATAGCACACCCCCGTCCCCATGAAATACTGCCCCACCCCATGCCGAACCCGGCCCGTCCACCAATTCTTGTCGCTCGTCCCCATCGGCCGCAAATGCTCGAAATTCAGCTCCGCATCATCCCACGACACCGCGATCCATCCCAGCATCCGGCAACGATGACAGTCAATTCCATCCCACATCAGCTCCCGAACGAACCCGCCGATCTGCACAAAACAGTCCGTCCGATAAAACTTCACCATCCCCACGGAGTTCTCATCCCCGCACGTCTCCATCACCTTCCGCCCGGTTTCTTGATCCAGGAAGAACGGCTTGCCGCTCGCGGTCCCGATCCGCGGCTCCGCATCCATCCGATCCATCAACCCCTCGAAATATCTCCGCGGCAAATCCAAATCCAAGTCCAGCTTGCACACAAAATCGAATTCCCGCGGATCGATCGTCTCGTACCCGTGATAAAACGCGTCGATCACCCCGCCCCCCAGCTTGCGAAAGCCCCGGTTTTCACGCCGCAAAATCCGCAGGTACGGATATTTCGCCGCATATTCAGCCAAAATCCCCGGCGTCTGGTCCGTCGAGCCGTCGTCCACGATCACCCACAACGCCGGCGCAACCGACTGCGACGTCACGCTCTGGAGCGTCCGCCGGGCGAACTTCGCTTCGTCCCGGCAGGGGGTGATCAGACAATATCGCCGATTCCCGCTCATGATCCTTGCCCCGCCACCAACCTGTGATCTGCCAACTCTTTCGCGAACAAACACGATTGAACCGCCACGACGCCAAGACGCCAAGGTGGGAATTGCGGGTTGCGTGACACTTTCTGCGGAGGACTTCCCCCTCCCCATGTACTCAGGGGGAGGGTTGGGGTGGGGGTCGAAGGTCGATTGCCCCACGAAACCCCCACCCCGACCCTCCCCCGGAGTACCAGGGGAGGGGGAGAAGATGGCTCGCCGAAAGTGTCACGCACCCAAAATTGCGCAATGGCATGATCGCATCTTGGCGTCTTGGCGTCTTGGCGGTTCAATTTCTGCTCTCCCGGAGATTTTGCCCCGCCACGAACCGGCGCTCCAGTAGGTCCAGGGTCGTCCCCAGCGAAAACTCCGTCGCGATTCTCCTTCTTCCCTCTTCCGCCAGGCGCCCGCTTAGATCTGGGTTTGCCCACAGCATGGCCAGCTTATCGGCCAGGGCGGCTGGTTTGTTCCCCTCCACCAACAGCCCGCTCACCCCGTCCTCCACCAACTCCCCAATCGCAGGAAGATTCCCCGCCACCACCGGCGTGCCGCTGGCCATCGCTTCCATCAGCACCACCGGAATCCCGTCCCGGTCCCCACGCGAATCCTCCCGGCACGGCAATGCCAGCACGTCCGCCTCTTTCAGCAGCGAAAAAACCCGCGAATTGGCCACCGCCCCCAGCCACGCCAGCCATTGGCCGCATCCCAACTCCGCCGCCAGCTTTTCCAATCGCTGCCGGTCCGGACCTTCTCCCGCGATCGTCAGTCTCAGGTGAATCCCACGCCGATTCAATTCCGCCGCCGCTCCGATCAGCGTGTCGATCCCCTTCTTCTCCACCAGCCGGCAAACCGTCAGAATTCTCAATTGCCCATCGCCCGGCGACAATTCCTTCGCCTCGCCCGCCTCCACCCCACATCGGATCACCTCATACTTGTTCACCATGTCCGCACATTTCGTGTTGTAAAAACTCTGATGCCATCGGCTGATGCACGCCACGAACCGCGCGCGCCGCAGCTTGGTCTTCAGAATCGCCCGACGCTGGAAAATGTCATTGGCATGGCCCGTGAAACTGAAGGGGATGCCCATTTGCATGGCGGCATACATCCCCACGCTCGTCGGCGCATGCGCGAAATGGCAATGGACGTGTCGAACCCCCCTCTGCCGCAGCCGCCGCGCCAATCCCATCCCCGCAATCGCCTGCATCGGCAACTTCAAGCGCCCGCTCACCGAAAGCCGTTCCCCCGGCCAAATCGCATCTCCGATCGCCGTGCCCAGCGTCGCCGCCGATCGAATGGGATGCGCGAACAATTCGCGCGCGGCCCCAAGCAGCGTCGAGCGGATTTCCCGACCGTACACCACCACGCGATCTCGCTCCAGGTCCTCCAATTCCTTCACCGCCTCCGCCGGATTCAAACTCACCGCCGTCACGCTCCAGCCTCGCTTGCGCAGGCCACGCACCTCGCGATAGACGAACGTCTCGCTCACCCGCGGAAAGACCGCCGCGACGTAGGCAATCGGAAAGGATGCCAATGACTCGCCCATTCAGCGCCCGCCGGATTCGTTCGTTTCCGCCGCCGCCGCTTCCGGCGCCGCGGATTTGTATTCGACCATCATGTCCCGCCGCCCCGACCGCCGATCGAGCCGGTATTTGACCGCCCCGGCCGCCCCGGCGAATTTTCCCACCACCGTCAGCATCGCATAAATCCGCGATGCGCTTCCCTCCACGTCGCGCGCACGCTGATGCCGATATACCCGCCAACCCAACACAGGATACGCGCCGCACGCGCACAATCCCCACCACGCCGGATGCCACGCAATCCCCGCCGCCGCCAGCGCCACCATCGCCGCCGGCAACGCCAATCCCCAAAATAGAAAGCTGCGCACCTCCCGCACGCAGAATCGCTCGGCCTCGCCGCCGTGTAGCTCGGCATTCTGCGCATATCCGATGGCATTGCGCACCGTTCGCCGCCACCACGCCCCGAATCGCAACAACGCCGCGTCGTGCCACGTCATCTCCGCATCCAGGCGCGCGATCTTCCACCCCCGGCGGCCCAAACGCAGGCAAAGCTCCGGCTCCTCGCGCGCCAGCAGGATGGGATTGAATCGCTCCTGCCTCATCGCCTCGACGCGCATCAGCGCATCCCCGCCGCACCAGCGGACCACGCCCGTCGGCGCATCCCACTCCAGGTCGAGCATCCGATTGTAAATCGACCGTTCCCCAAACCGCTCGCGCCGTCGCCCGCACACCGCCGCAAACGGCGGCCATTGGTCCAGGTATGCGCAGCCGTCCTCCACCCAGCCCGGAACCACCCGGCAATCGCCGTCCACAAACTGCACGTACGCCACCTCCGGACACACGCCCATCAGCCGCTCGAATCCCGCATCCCGCCCGCGCGCCGCCGTGAACGGCTGCGAGCCGTCCAGTTCCACCACCTCTGCCCCCAGCGATCTGGCCAGTTCAACGCTTCCGTCGCTCGATCCCGAATCCACGTACACCACCTGCCGCACCCGCCCGGCCAGCGAGTTCAGGCACGCGCGCAGCCGTTCCCCTTCGTTTCGCCCGATGACCACCGCGCCCACCTTCGCCAAATCCGCCGCCACCGGCGCAGCCGCCGCGTCCTTTTGCAGTACCATCGCAAACGCCCGTACGGGCTTGAAGAAATACGGAGACTGCCGCGCCAGCTCCCACCATTTCCCCGGCCGATAGAACGGCGCCAGCAGCCGCGCCGCCGCTCGTCCCAAATCCCGCCCCCCGCGCTCCGACTTGTTCCAGCGCCGCCAATTTCCCGAGTCGATGATCTCACCCCGAACCAGCCGTGTCCCCGGAAAATACGCCTGCATCTCCCTAATTGTCGGACGGAACATCGTGTCGATCGGATCGGCGTGATACGGATAATGATACGGCCCCGAAACAAAAATATACCCCCCGATCGGCAGCATGTTCAGGATCGCGTCGCATATCTCTTGCCGCCGGGTCACGTGCTCCAGCAGGTTCGACACCATCACCGACTTCACCTGCAACCGCCCGATCTGCCGCAGAAATCCCGGATCGAGCAGGTCCCCCACGATGTCCACGCCGTCCGCCGGCTTGATATCCAGGTGCAGCACCTTCCCGCCCCGGGCGCGCAGCGGCGCGAAAACGTTGGCGTCGATGTGCGGCTGAACCTTCGTTCGGAATTCGCCCGTAGACGATCCCACGTTCAGCAGCGGAAACAACTCGCCATCCGCGATTTCCGCCAGCCGACCGCCCAGCCATTGTGATTCCAGAATCTGCATTGCTCACGTTATGAGACGTTCCAACCGCTCGGCCACTTCCAGCGGCGTCAGGTGGGTCACGTCCAACTCGGCCGACATCGCCGCCCTATAGATCGGCTCGCGCAGCCGCAGAAGCGATTGGATTTCCTCGATTTCCCCGCCGAGATTCGTCAGATTGGGCCGATTATCGGAACTCGCCGGGTCGGCCTTGATTCGCCGCAGCAATTCCCCCGCCTCGCAGCGAAGATATACGATCTTGTGTCCCGCCAGCGCGCGCCGGTTTTCTTCCCGAATGATCGCTCCACCTCCCAGCGCGATCACGCAATCCGTTCTCGATGCCAATTCCGAAATGACTTCCATCTCCGCCTTGCGAAACGCTTCCTCTCCCCCAGCCTGAAAGATCTCCCGGATCGTTTTTCCCTGCCGCGCGACGATCTCTTCATCGCAATCCACAAACGCCTTCGCCAGTCGCTCGGCCAAAAGCCGCCCCGCCGTCGTCTTCCCGCTCCCGCGATAACCGATGAGGACGATGGCCATGCCGCCAACTATAAGCCGATGGGAGCGTCTCATCAAAAGGGAAGCCGCTGGGCGGAAACTCGAAACTCGAAATTCGAAATTCGAATCAAATTCGAAGGACGAAACTCGAAAACAAATTGGTTTCGATTTTTGAATTTCGAATTTGATTCGTCATTCGAGTTTCGAGTTTCGAGTTTCGAATTTCCACTCGGCGTCCCGTTTTCCCGCCGCCCCCAAATCCGTATAATCCCTACCCATGTCCCACCCCTCCTCTACCGGCGCCGCCTATTCCCGAGTCCTTCTGAAAATCAGCGGCGAGGGATTCTGCCACGAAGGCTCCTTCGGCCTGGAAGCGCCGGAACTGGAAAACGTCGCCCGCCAATGCGTCGAAGTCGCCAAAATGGGCGTTCAACTGGCGATCGTCGTGGGCGGCGGAAATTTCATCCGCGGGGCCACGTTCGCCGAGGACGGTAACATCCCCCGCGCCACCGCCGACTACATGGGCATGCTCGCCACCATCATCAACGCCGTCGCACTCCAGGAAACCCTGGAGAAGATGGGCCAGCCCACCCGCGTTCAATCCGCCATCAGCGTCACCAGCGTCTGCGAGCCCTTCATCCGCCGCCGCGCCGTCCGGCATCTCGAGAAAGGCCGCGTCCTGATCCTCGCCGCCGGCACCGGGAATCCCTACTTCACCACCGACACCTGCGCCGCCCTCCGCGCCACCGAGATCGGCGCCGACGTTCTGCTCAAGGCCACCAAGGTGGACGGCGTCTATTCCGACGACCCTAAAACCAATCCTTCCGCCAAGTTGCTGCACAATCTTTCCTACGATCAGGTCCTGGCCGGAAAGCTCCGCGTCATGGACCTGACCGCCATCACCTTGTGCATGGAACGCAAGATTCCCCTGGTGATCTTCAATCTCCGGACCTCCGGCAACGTCGTGAAAGTCGTCCGCGGCGAAAACGTCGGCACGAGAATCTCGATTTGATAATTCACTTATTTTCCCCTCCCATCTGCTTCACCAGCGAATTATATTTATCCGCCAGGTCGTTGAATTTCTGGATCGCCTCGTTGCGCTCCCCGGCCAGCTTTTGAATCTGCTCGCCCGCTTGTTTCAGGGCCGCCTTCCACTTGTCCAACGCCGTCTTAAGCTGTCCTGCCTGGGTCACAGCCGTCTTCAGTTCCGACTCCGACATCGACAATCGCTGGCGCAGATCCTCCAGGTCGGCCGCGTCGTCCTTCAGCGTGCTCTCCTGCTGGGCGATCTTCGCCGATTGCTCGATCCGCGTCTTGTCGAGCTGCTCGACGTTGTTTTCCAGCCGGCTGTTTGCCTGCCATTGAACCGCGCACAGCACCGCCAGCACCCCCACGCCCAGACAGTTGAAGATTGAAAGGAAACGGTTCACGGCGTCGCCTTCTTTCCCGAGGGGTTGATCTCAAACGCCACCTTTTCGATTCCCGCCAGGCGGACCAGGTCCAGCACGTGGATCACGTCGCCGTGCCGCGCCTCCGTATCTCCGCTGATGATGATCCGCACGTTGGGGTTGGCCCTTCGGAATCCCACCAGCGCGCCGACCAGTTCATTGTCATCCACGACCTTCTTGTCCACGTACGCCGATCCCGCCTTGTCCACCGAAATATCCACGAAATCCCGCTTGGATTCATTCACCGCCGAGACGGCCGTCGGCAGGTTCACCGGCACGCTCTTCAGGTTCACCATGCTCAGGCTCACCAGCATGAACGATGCCAGAAGGAAAAACATGATGTCGATGAGCGGGATGATTTCGATCCGCGCTTCGGCCAGGTCGGAAGGGAGCTTGGCATCCAGTTTAACCGGCATGGGCGGCCTCCTGCGTCTTTTCCCGTTGGTCGATGGCGCGCTTGCGGGCGAATTGCTCCAGATCGTGTCCGTGATGCTTGGCCGATTCCACCAGCAATTCAACGTGGTTGATCGTTCGCTCCAGCCTCGCCCGGAAATGCGCCAGTTGCCGGTTGAAATAGTTGTAGGGAACCAGGCAGAAAATCGCGATCCCCAGCCCGCAGGCGGTGGCGATCAGCGCCTCGGCGATTCCGCCGCTGACCTTCGTGGGTGCAAGCTGTTCCTCGCCGACAAAATGGAACGACCGCATGATCCCCGTGACGGTCCCCAGCAATCCAAGCAGCGGCGCCAGCGTGATCAGCGTTCCCAGCACCCATTGCCGACGTTCCCCCGCCTCCAGCTCCTTCGATGCCCGAAGCTGCATCGCGCCCAGCAGCGAGCTGTGCGCGTGAACCAGCCCTTCGTGAATGGTCTGAAGGAACGGATCGCGCCGATCGTTGGTCAGCATCATGGCCCCGTCAAAATCGCCGGCGGCGATCGCGTCAAAGCTCCGCTCCATCACCTCCGCCCGCGTCCGCCGCTTCAGGCTCCACCACCACAGCGACCGTTCAATGACCACCGTGACGGCGGCCAGCAGGGCAACCAGGATCGGCCACATGACCGGCCCGCCCTCCTGAAAATAATCCACGACGATGTTCGCCAAACCCATGTTCATCATTGCGACTCCTCATTCATGCCGATTGATTTGAAACTGGATGGAAACTTCATAAATCCGCACCGGGCCTCTTCGGAACCGCCATGTGCTTCGCACCGCGCGGACCGCCGCGCTGTTCAGCACCGGCCACGGACAGGGCGTGACGGCCTCGGCTTGCGTTACCCGGCCATCCTCTGAAACCGTCATTCGCACCACGATGGTCCCCTCCTGCCCGGCTCGAACCGCCTCCGGCGGATACTCCGGCGCGGGCTGCTGCCCCTCGCCTTCCCCGTACGTCAGCCGGATCACGGACTTCTCCGTCGCCGTGATCCGCGGCGTTTCGACCAGATGCACGGGCGCATCCACCGCCTCGGCGAAGGCGATCGCCGGACTGGGCGCGGCCACCGCCGGCGAATCCGGCGGCGCGGCCGCCGGCGGGGGGATTGATTCCGCCTGCCGCTGTTGGATCGCCTCGACGTTCAACAGCTCCGCATCGACGGGCGCCGCAGGACCCGCCAGCATCGCCCGCCTAAGCGAAAAGTGCATTCCAATCAGCCCGACCAAAACGCACCCGCACCACACCACCATCGTGGCCACCGCCAACAGGCCCGCCTCGTGTTTCGCTTCTCCATCAGAACTCATACGCCAGCCCCACGTAGAAAGTCCGCCGCTGTCCGTACTGCGGCGCGGCCACTCCGATTCCCGTGCCGCTGCGGATTTGATAGCTTTCATCAAACACGTTCAGCACGTCGAACCGAAGCTTGATGATGTCGCCCCGCGAGCCATTGGGGTGGAACGCGTGTTCGTATCCGACATTGATCGGGTAATACGGCGGTTCCGCAAATTGATTGGCGAACCCCGACCGTAAACCGGATCCGTACAACGCATCCACGTAAACCTCGTTGTTCTTCCACTCGTACGAAACACCCGCCGATGCCGTGTATTCGGATTGGTGGTCCAGCGGAATCGCCTGGTTTTGGATATACGCCAGTTCCGAACTGTCGATCGTGAACTGCTGGGAAACGATGTCCCGGCCCTGGTCCAGCGTCCAGGCGAAATTCCCGAACGCGGTGAATCCTCCCTCCTTGTAGGTCGTGCTGACTTCCGTTCCGTACACCAGGCCGTATCTGTAATTGAACGGCGTGAAAATCACCGCGTTTCCAAATTGCCCCAGATCAATCAGGTTCTTCGCCTGCTTGTAAAACCCATCCACGTTCACCTGCCACGGCTTGGTGATCTGCTCCGAAACCCCAACGTCGTAATAATTCGACCGCTCGACCAGCGGCGCCCCGTCCAGCGTGTTCGGCGGGGCGTTGGTCGTGTTCGCGAATTTCGCGATCGTCCCCGGCGGCACGTACTGCACCGGCGGCGGCACGAAAAACCGCGAATACCCAATATGCGCCGTCGTCTGCTTGTTCATCTTCCATACCAGGTTCACCCGCGGGCTGATCTGCCCTTCATTGTCGAAATTCGCCGCGAATTCATCGAGCCGGGCGCCGTAGTTCACCGTCACCTCCGGGAGGATCTTCCATTCATCCTGGACGTACACTCCCGCTTCCGTCGCGTTGTTTCGCGTGTCGTCCACGATATATTCGGGAAAGGCCGACACCGCCTGAGTCACGGGATCGATCGCGAACACGCTGGTGTTCGTGTTGTTCCTTTCCACCGTGTAATCCGCGATCAACCCCGCTCGAAGCGTGTGCTGATCGTTGATGTTGTACGAGCCGTCCACCTGAAGCCCGCTCGTGGTGAAGGAGTTGAGGATCTCTCCGGCCACTCCCTGCAACATCAGGTCCCCGACCGGGTCGGGAACGAAATGAATCTGCCCGTAACGAAAGAACGCCGACGCCAGCAGCGAGAATTGATCCACGCTCTTCTGATACGAGACGACTCCGTAATACTCCTGCTCGTTCTGGGTCTCGTTTTCGATCGATGAATCAAACGTCGAGTAGTTTCCGATCGGAAACGCCACGGGGACGTTGGGAACGTTGGGGATTTGAAAATCCGCGTCCGACCCGTTGACGATGAAGCTCAGCCGGCTCGTGTCGTCGATGTGGTACGTCGAGTAAACGAACAACTTTTCCTGGTCGGTATCGTCGTGGATGGGCCGGTAGCTCGGCGTGGGATTCTCAATCCCGTCGTCGCTGTGCTTGTACGACCCGGCGACAAAGTAATCCCATTTCCCCTGCGTCCAGCCCAGGTCGACCGATGGCTCCAGCGTGTCGTATCCTCCGCCGTACATCGAAACTTCGCCTCCCTGCAGCGCCTGGCCCGACTTGCTCGTCACGTCGATGATCCCCGCCGTGTGAAATCCAAACTGCGCCGGCAAACTTCCATCGATGAGCGTCACCGACTCGATCATGTGCGTGTCCAATTCCTGTCCGAACGTGCTGACCGGCTGGGGCAGCAGAACGCCGTCCACCCGGTAAGTCGTGTTCGCGTGCTCGCCGCGCACGTGTTCCTGGCCAAACGAATCCATCACCACGCCCGGCGTTCGCAAAAGCACCTGCTGGAAGTTCGCATTGTCTCCCTCCGGAATCGTTTCAATCTGGTTCGGCCCTACGGTGTACGTCGTCGCCCCCAGGCTCGGCGCGATCTGGTCGCGGGACAAATCCAGATCGGACGTGACCAACACCTTGGCCAGTTGTCCCCCGACCGGCGCCGGAGCCAATGCCGGCGCCGGCGATGGCGCCGTGGTCGGCGTCGGCGCCAGCTCGTGCATCGCCGGCGGTGGCGGGGGGGCCGGGGGTATTGCCGAGGTATCCGGGTTTTTGGACGGACTTACATTGGTCGCCGCTGGAATTTCTGCGCCCCAGCCGAGCGCGCCGCCCGCGGCAACAGCCGCGACGGCCCAAACGAAGAATAAACGCATGGGATTGCGCCTCCGAGAGATGCCATTGGAATTTCGTCAACGAAAAGCCATTTCAAATCCATCGGCGCATCCCGGAACGCCCACGGCGCTGCCGTGGGGAATTCCCGCGCGACAAAAAATCTGAAATGTCCTAATCCGATGCCGAAAGACTCGGCGGCGCACGCGCCGGAATGAAAACGACAAACGCCAGCACCGGCGCTTCGGGCTGCGGGAGGGGAACAATCTCAACGCTTGGCAGGGTGGGCTCGGGCAACGTCGGCGGCGTCGGCTGATGCGCCTTCATCGCCTTCAATGTCTGGCAAATCACGCAGTCATCATGATCGTCCCCCTCCTGTAGCGGCTTGGACGAATCCCTCTTCCCCGATTCAACCGCCTGCGGCTTTTCGTGATGATGCTCGAACCGCTCGTGCAGGCATTCGCCCAGCCCCGACGCCCAATAGGCGAACGTCAGCAGCACGAGGATGTTGGATACCCGACGAATCATGGATGAAGTCATCCAATATCCATCATCCTCATCTCCCGTTATTGATGCAAGAACCCCGATTTCTTGTTACCATATTCCCCATGCCACTGGATGACATTCTCATTGATGCCGAGATGCACATGGAGAAGGCGACCGATCATCTTCTTCAAGAGCTTCGGGGCATCCGCACCGGCCGCGCCAGCCCGGGACTCGTCGAGCACATCAAAGTCGAATACTACGGTTCGGCCACCGATCTCCGCTCCATCGCCGCCATCAGCATTCCCGAGGCAACCCAGATTCTCATCAAGCCCTTCAGCCCCAGCGATATGCACGCGATCGAAAAGGCCATCAACGACAGCAAGATCGGCCTGACCCCGCATAGCGATGGCAAGCAGCTTCGCCTGGTCTTGCCGTCCCTGTCGCAGGAGCGGCGATTGCAGCTTGCCGGACAATGCAAACAACTGGCGGAAACCGCCAAAGTCGCCATCCGCAACGCCCGCCGCGATGCCAACAAGATTTTGGAGACCGAGGAAAAGGGCGGCGTCGTCACCGAAGACGATTCCACCAAAGGCAAAGAACAGATCCAGGAGTTAACCAAGACCTACGAGACCAAAGTCGATGAGGTGGTCGAGAAGAAGCGCGCGGAAGTCATGCAGATATAACGGCTTGCCCCCAAAGCCCACGGATGTTCATCCGTGGGGTCCTACGCCCAGTACCGACATTCATTTATCCGAGAATAATTCTGATTCGGTAGCGTTTGATATGGTACAGTCCGCCTAAGGATCATGCCGGACCGCGGGGTTCGCTGGGGTGTGCGGATGGAAGAAACCTGAGGAGCGCATTATGCGTAAGCTATTGGTTATCCTGATGTTGGGGGCATTCGGCGTCGCGATGCTTCCGTCGGTTCCGGCCCACGCGGGCACCGTCACGCAACTCGTCAAGAAGCATCATTGCCGCCATCACCACCGCCATCACAAGAAACCCGCATAATTAATCTGGAAATTTATCCGACAAACGCGGCTTCAGACAGGCCGCTTTTTTATTGGGGCGAAATTCTCACCCGTCGCCCTTCGATCCGCAGCCGCCCGTCCTGGAAAAGCCTGATCGCCTCCGGATACGCGATCATTTCCTCCTCGAACACCCGTTGCGCCAGCGATTCAGCCGTGTCGTCCTCAAGCACCAGACAGGTGCGCTGGAGGATAATCGGACCCGTGTCATACGCCTGATCGACAAAATGAACCGTGCATCCGCTCACCTTGCAGCCATGTTCCAGCACCGCCTGATGCACCCGCCGGCCATACATCCCCTTTCCCCCGAAGCTCGGCAACAGCGCCGGATGAATGTTCATCAGCCGCCCGGAAAATGCCGCCGGAATCTCCAGCATCGACAGCCATCCGCCCAGGCAAACCAACTCGGCTCGCGCATCGAGGCAGATTTTGAACACGTCCCGGCTGAATTGGGCGTCGGAGAAATATCTACCTCGCTCGACGACCTGACAAGCCAGCCCAGCATTTTTCGCCCGTTCGATCCCCTTGATTCCCGATCGCGACCCGATCACCGCCGCGATCCTGGCATTCAGCGACCCATCCCCGATCCGATCCACCAGGTTTTGCAGCGTCGTTCCCCCTCCGCTGATCAGCACCGCAAGTTGAATCGGCGACTTCGACATTGGAATTAATTCGCTCCGGATCATTCACCGCGGAAATCACGGATGAAATGCGAAGCGGAAGAGCTCACGCAGAGGCGCAAAGGCGCAGAGAAGATAATGCCTTTATTTTCTCTGCGCCTTTGCGCCTCTGCGTGAGATCCTTCTTTCCTTTTATCTGTGTCCATCTGATTTACATCTGTGGCGAAAACTCTTGCATCTATCTCCGCGTTCTCCGCGGCAAAATCTGAATTTCGCGCATTGACCGCCTCATTTTAGCCGGCCGCTCGCACCACCGCCGCGTCGCGCATCGACAAATCCGGATACTCCGGATCGCTTCCGACATCCGGCCGGCGCTTCCAGCTTCGGGCGCAGGCTTTGTATTTCTCCCGCGTATCCACCACTTCCACGCCGTTATTTCCCGGCGGGCAGTCCACAAAGCTGTGAAACCCGGCGCCAACCAGGTCTTCCAGGTCCGGGCCGTATCGCTCAAGCCGCTGACGCAGCGTTGCATCCACGCGATACACCACCTCCGCATCCAACGCCTTGTTCAATCCAACGGATTTTTTTAGCCCATCAAGCTGCAACAATGCCTGATCCCGCATTTCCATCAATAGCGCCCATTCCCGCGTCTGCTCCTCGGTGGGCTGTTCGCCCGCTTCGTTCGGCCCAAGCAGCAGATGCACCGCCGCCAGGGCGGCTTCCTCGCCGCTCTTGTGCGGCAAATGTTCCCACGCCTCATCCGCCGTGAACACCAGCATGGGCGACAGCAAACGAATCAGGCAATCCGCCATACGCCGCATGACGGTCTGGCATCGCCGCCGCAGCGGCGAATCCGCCTTCTCGCAATACAGCCGGTCCTTCATCGCGTTGCCATAAACCGCGCTGATCTGCACCGCGCAGAAATCGTGCATCAGCCTGAACGTCCGGTGAAGCTGATACGCATCATACGCCGCCGTCACCTCGCCGATCAGCTTGTTCACCTCGGCAAGCGCCCACCCGTCGAGGCTCGCGGCCTCGATTGTTCGCGAATCCGTCGCCGGGTCGAAATCGTAAAGATTCGACAGCAGATACCGCAGCGTATTGCGGATTTTCCGGTACTTGTCCCCGAATTCCCGGATGGCCGTCGGACTTGCCGGGATGTCGTTCTGATAATCGACGCTGCAACACCAAAGCCGCAGAAGATCGGCCCCGTGCCTGTCGATCTCCTGCATCGCCGTCACGTATTCCTTATCAGACTTGCTCACCTTGGTCCCATCCGGCTTCACGACGAATCCATGCGTCAGCACCTGCTTGAACGGCGGCTTGCCGGTCGCGCCGAGACTAAGCAAGAGCGAAAGCTGAAACCAGCCGCGATGCTGGTCCGATCCTTCCAGATAAAGATCGACCGGGAATTGCAGACTTCGCAGCGCTTCCGCCACCGCATGCCACGAGCTGCCCGACTCGAACCAGACGTCGAAAATGTCCTTCTCTTTCCGGAGATTATCCGGCGAAAATCCATGCGGATACTTGAAATCCGCGCCGAGCAATTCGGCCGCCGAATCCGTGAACCACGCATCGCTTCCCTTGACGCCAAACGTCTTGGCCACTGCGCGGACGGATTGCGCCGTCAACAGCGCCTCGCCCTTCTCATTGTAGAACACCGGGATCGGCAATCCCCACGCCCGCTGGCGCGAGATGCACCAATCCGGCCGGCTTTCCAACATGCCCGCCAGCCTCGCCTGGCCCCATTTCGGTACGAATTCCACCGAACCGCCCGCCGCCTCTTCCGCGCGCTTTCGTAGCGATTCGGATTGCCCGTCGATCGCAAACGGCTTGTCCATCGCCACGAACCACTGTTCCGTCGCGCGGAAGATGATCGGCGTCTTGCTCCGCCAGTCGTGCGGATAACTGTGCGTGATCGTCTCTTCAGCAAACAACAATCCCGCACTCTTCAATCGCTCGACGATCAGCGGATTCGCTTCCTTTACGCTTTTCCCGCGCAGCCATTCCGGCACGCTGTCGTCGAACCGCCCGCTGGCCAGCACCGGGCTATACACCTCCAGCCCTTCCCGGATTCCGGTTTCGTAGTCGTCTTCCCCGTGCCCGGGCGCGGTGTGCACCAAGCCCGTGCCGTCGGTTGTCGTGACGTACTCCGCCAGCACCACCTTGCCGACCCGATCGACGAATGGATGGCGATACGTCGTGCCGGCCAGTTCCCGGCCGGTGAAAGATTTCCCAGCGGGGTCGCGTTCGATTCCCGCTCGTTTCAAGACGCTTTCTTCCAAATCCTCGGCGACGACGCCGATGCGTTTTTCCCCGTTTTTCACGTACGTGGCCGCGCGGTATTTCACGTCAGGATGGACCGCCACCGCCAGATTCCCCGGCAACGTCCATGGAGTCGTCGTCCAAACGAGCAAAAAAGTATTCTTGTTCCATTCGCCTCCGGAAACAATCGGAAACTCGACGTAGATGCTCTTGTCCTGCACGTCCTGATATTCCAACTCCGCATCCGCCAGGGCCGTTTGGTTGGCGATCGACCACGGCACCGGTTTGAGCTTGCGATACACCAACCCCGACTCGACGAATTTGGCGAACACGTCCAGCGTGGCCGCTTCATATCCCGGCGACATCGTCTCGTATGGATTCTCCCATTCGCCGAGGATGCCCAATCGCTTGAACTGCTCGCGCTGCACCGCCACGTATTTCGCGGCGTATTCCTGGCATTGCTTGCGCACTTCCAGCGTGCTCAATTCGCGGATGTTCTTGCCTTCCTTCTTGATCTGCTCCTGAATCTTGTGCTCGATCGGCAAGCCATGGCAATCCCAGCCCGGAACGTACGGAGTCTGGTATCCCTGCATCGACCGGAACCGCAGAATGACATCCTTCAGCGTCTTGTTGATCAGATGCCCGATATGAATGTCGCCGTTGGCGAACGGCGGCCCATCGTGTAGCACCCATTTCCCCAACGGCGCCGGCCGCGCCATCAACTTCTCATACAGCTTCGATTCATTCCACCGCTTCAGCCGCGCCGGCTCGTTGGCCGTGAGCTTGGCCTCCATCGCGAACGTCGTCTTCGGGAGGTTCAGCGTCGTCTTGTAATTCTTTTTCTCTTCCATTGGATTTCTCAAAGTGTAGCAGCACCGGAAAACAAAAAAACCCCGCCGTTGGGCAGGGCTTTACAAATCGTATGGATGAACGATCGGCCCTACCCGTCTTGTCGCGGGATAATAATCGTTCGGCCGATGATCGCGACCGCGGCTTTCCGCATAAGTCACAAATTGTATCGGAAAGATGGGGTTGGTCAATAAACCGATTCTCATTTTGTCCGCCATAATTTCCGGGGAAGCAGAAATTGAACCGCCAAGACGCCAAGACGCCAAGGTAAATTCTTTGCCGCATTTCCCCCTTGGCGTCTTGGCGTCTTGGCGGTTCAATTGTCTTTGCTTCCGAAAGAATTGGCAGACCCATTTTTATCCGCGGCATCGCTTTCCAAATGAATTCCCCGCCATTTCCCGCCCGTAAATCGCCGCAGCATGTAAACTCCCAATATCCAGCCATAAACGCACGCCACCGCCCACGGCCCGCCGAAACCCGCCTGGGGAACGAATCGGGCCACGCAATATCCCCCGGCCACCATCATCGACCAGCACAGCGACGCCATCACCACCGTCGGCGCGAACGTGTCCCCCGCTCCGCGCAGAGCGCCGCTGTACACGATGTAGAGCGCGTCGGAGATTTCGTAAATCGCCGCGAAGATGAGGTAACTCGCCCCGATGCGGACGACGTGCTCTTCGGCGGTGAACAGCCGGATCAGCGGCACCCGCCCCAGCACAAACACGATTCCGCAGCTGAGGATGTAAACCCCGGTAACCGCGAACCCCAGATGGGCCCGCCGCGCCGCCAGGTCCGGACGCTTCCCGCCGATATATCGGCCCACCAGCGCCGTCACCGCCGTCGATATTCCCACCGCCGGCAGAAAACTCACCACCATGTAGCGGAACATGAACGCATTGGCCGCCATCGTCTCCGCCCCCAGCAGCCCGATCACCACGTTGCAGAAAATCGACCACGCCAGCACGTCGCTGAACCATTGCAGCCCCGACGGAACTCCCACTCGGATCAGCGTCCTCATCTCGCCCGATCGCAGCCGGAAATCCAAGGCGTTGTATTTCCGGCGCACGTCTTTCCTCAGCGTCAGGACGATCAGCACCGCCAGTTCGCAGCTCACGCCCAGGTTCTGCGCCCACGCCGCCCCGGCGATTCCCCAGGCCGGAAAACCCAAACGTCCCAGCACGATGCACCATGCCCCCAGCGCGTTGATCGACACCCCGATGACCGACGCGATCAGCAGCGCGTTCGGCCGGTCGATCCCCAGCGAATATTGTCCCACCGCCGTGGCCGCCAGCTTCACACCCGCCGACAGCAGCACGATGCGGAAATACGTCGCCTCCATCGCCGCCTGCTCTGGTGGATGATGGAAAAGCGCGAAAATATCGCCGGCCAGCATTCGCAGCGGCAACAGCGCCAATCCGAAAAACAGCGCCAGCCAAATCCCCTGCCAGAGAAATTGTCCGCACTGCGCGAAATCCTTTCGTCCAAAGCTCTGGCTCACCAGCGTATTGACGATGACGAGCATTCCCATTCCGAACGCCAGCGGCGCGAACGCCAGCATTCCGCTGTTGGACGCCGCGGTAGGCGGCGTGTTGCCGAGCCGCGACAGGATCCACGTGTCGATGAACTGCATCGTGGTATACGACGCCATCTGCGTCACAGTGGGCAGAGCAAGGCCAAGGAGTTCAAAGATAGGCCGCCGCGGAGGTTCGGGCATGGGGGAAGTGTAAGGGATCGAAACTCGAAATTCGAAACTCGAAATTCGAATCAAATTCGAAATCCGAAATTCGAGTTTCAGACTTCGAATTTGATTCGAATTTCGAATTTCGAGTTTCGAATTTGTTTTACCTCATCCACCCCTGGCACAGCGTCGCCAGCCCCAGCAAACACGCGAACCCCGCCACGTCCGTGATGGTGGTGATAAAGATCGTCGCCGATTGGGCCGGGTCGAATCCCAGCCGGCGCATGATGAACGGGATCGCCGCGCCGCTCACGCAGGCAAGCGTTTGCGTGACGATCAGGGACGCGCCGACCACCGCGCCCAGGGCGATTCCGTGGTGATATTGCCACGCCATCGCGATCAGCGCGGTTGTGACGCCGATCACCACGCCGCTCAGGGCGCCCACGATCGTTTCCCGCGCCAGGACGTGGCCCAGGAGCTTGCGGTCGGTCCGGCCATGCGTGATGCCGCGGATGGCCACCGACATCGCCTGGGCCCCGGCATTGCTTCCCATGCTCGACACGATCGGGATATAGATCGCCAGCACCGATAATCTGCTGATCGTTCCCCCGAACATCGCCACCACCAGCCCCGCCAGAAACGCCGTTCCCAGGTTCACCTGCAACCACCCGATGCGCCGGGAGAAACTGAATTGCCACGAGCTGCTCAATCGCTCCTCGGCCCCGGCGCCGAACATTCGCTGAACGTCCTCCGTCGCCTCGTCCTCAATGACGTCGACCACGTCATCCAAAGTGATCAGCCCGCACAATCGTCCCTCGGCATCGACGACCGGCAGCGCCAGGAATCGCGAAGCGCGCATCTGCCGCGCCACTTCCTCCCGGCCCATCGTCGCCGGAACGCTTTTGACCGCTGGAATCATGATCGTCCTCAGCGTGCTCTCCGGCCGCGCCAGGATCAGGTCCCGCATGGACAGCACGCCCAGCAATCGCCGCTGCTCGTCCACGACGTAAACGTAGAACATCTGCCCGAGCTCCTGATGGATGCGGCGCAGCTCCGCGATCGCCTGCTCGACCGTGATATCCTTGTGCAGGCAGGTGACCCGCGTCGTCATGATCCCACCGGCCGTGTGCGGGGGATATTGCTCCAGTTGCCGCGTCTCCGCCGCCTGTGCCGCACCCAATTGCTGCACCAGCGCATCGTGCACTTGGCCCTTCAACTGCCTCAGCAAATCGACGCGGTCGTCCGGCGCCATGGCCGACAGGACGTTCGACGCCGCCTGCCGGTCCATCCGCCCAATCAGCCCGCCGGCGCGCCTCGGCTCCATCCCCCTCAGGATTTCCCCCGCCGCCTGCGGCGCAAGGTTCTCCATCGCCCCCGCGGCCACCTCGGCCGGCAGGAACTCCAGCACCACCGCCGCCTCTTCCGCGCCGATCAAACTCACCCGCCGCGCAATGTCACGCGGATCGAATTCCTCGCCGCCAGCCTCGCGTTGCATTTCTTCGCTCATTGGTCACTTATCACATTCTCAGAAACTCTGTAGCGGCCTGCCGACTTCAGTCGGCAGGGTTCTCACCCCAAATCGCTCCCCCTCCGCGGCGCCGTTGCGGCAACCGCGCTATTTCAACGTGAGATAGAAAAAAAGAACCACCGATTCCTTCACCAGGTCGTGATTGGAATGGTAATGTGTGTCCAACCCCGCCGGCTCGAAGCCGAGCTTGCCCAGAAGCTGCAGCGCCGGGAAATCGTCCGCCGCCGATCTGGCCATTACCGCGCGCAGCTCGCTCTGCCGTGCTTCCTGGATCATCCGGAACAACATCGCCGATGCCAATCCCTGCCGGCGAAAATCAAAATCCACGCGCACGTCGATCAGCCGCAGGACCCCCGCGCTCCGGTCCGGCACGGCCGCCGCCGTCGCCACCGGCCTTCCCTCGTGTTCCGCCACCAGCGCAATGCCCTCCTCCGCGCCGATGACGATCTGCTTGATCGCCAGTTCCCTCTCGTCGTCCAGCGCATGCCGATGCACCCGTTTTTCCCGCAACGGCCGCAATTGCGTTTTCCACGAAAACGCCAGCCCCTCGCCCGCCCGCTCAATGTGCAGATATTGCGACGATTCCACCGTGGCGTCGATATCGCCAATCGCCCCCAGATCGCCCGCCGTCATGGCCCGGATTTCCATCGCCAAGAGGATATCGCGTCGCCCCCATTCAGCAATCGAAAAAAGGGGTCATAAGCCATTTTCGATAAAAGCGATAATTATTCCAATTTTTAGCGGAAATTGCGAAAAAGGCTTATGACCCCTTTTTCTCGCCGCCGTGGATTTCGCCCCGCACCGGTTCGACGATCGAAAGATTCGGAACGCCCACCGCGACGCCGCGGGGGGTGCTCCCTGCGTGCGGCGCCGGCCCCACCTCCCTCCAACCCCAACTCCATGGAACCCCGCCAACCGTTCTTATACGATCCATCCATGCCCGCTTTGAGCGTCGATCAAGCGATTCAGTTGGCCCAACAACTCCAGTCCGCCCGCAAGCTGGCTGAGGCTGAGAACGTTTATCGCCAAATCCTGGCGCTGACGCCGGACAACGTCACGGTTCTCAACGACCTTGGCATCTGCCTGGGAGAGGCCAATCGTCTGACCGAGGCGCGCGACATTTTCCAGCGGGCTGTCGAGATCGATCCCAGCCATATCGACGCCTGGGCGAACCTGAGCCTGGCCTGCGAACGGCTCGATGATTGGGACCGCTCCGTCGCCGCTCGCCGAAGGACCATCGAACTCCGGCCCGATTCCGCCGAGCACTGGCATCGCCTTGGCACTTGCCTGGGCAAAAAGGGTGATTTCCCGCAGGCCATCGAAGCGTTGCGAAAATCCCTGCAACTGGACCCGAACGGCCAGGGCACGCATCACGATCTGGTCATGGCCCTTTGCCGGGACAACCAGCTCGCTTTGGCCGAGGAAACCGTTTTCAACCGAATCCGCGACACGGGCAAGGTGAACGAGGAAACGGTTCGGCTCCCGGCCGACGCCCTCAAGGCCGCCGGGCGGTTCGAGGATGCCACCGATGTCTGGCGCCGCGCCGTCGAAGCCGACCCGCGTTGCACCGAGGCCCGCGGACAATGGGCCATGTGTCTCATCACCCTGGGTGATTACCAAAACGGCTGGCTCCAATACGAATCCCGGTGGGATTGCCAATCCTTCAGCGACAACGTCCACCGCGATCCCTCGCGCCAATGGGGCTGCCCGCCGACCGGCCGTCCCGACGTCGCCGGCAAGACGATCGTGCTCTATTCCGAGCAGGGCGTCGGCGACACGATTCAGTTCGTGCGTTACGCCGACCTCTTCGCCCGCCGCGGCGCACGCGTCATCGTCCATTGCCCCTGGCCGCTTAAATCCCTGCTGGAGAAATCCGCCGGCGTCCGCCTCGCGTATGGGATGCTCGAAACTCTGCCGAGTTATGACTGGCACATCCCCATGATGAGCCTGCCGCTGGCGTTCGGGACGACGATCCAGACCGTTCCGGCCGAGATTCCCTACCTTCGCGTCGATCCGGCGCTCCGAAGATCATGGCTCGCGCGCGTCCACGCCGCCACGCCGACGGGGACGAAACTCCGCGTCGGCCTGGCGTGGGCGGGAAACCCCAAGCACAAAAATGACGCCAAGCGATCCATCCATCCCGAATTGCTCGCTCCCCTGGCCGAAGTGCAAGACATCGCGTTCTTCACCCTCCAGAAATCCAATGAGAACGAGAAAGCCGAAATCCTCCCGCCTCTCCCCCGGCTCGTCGACTTCACCACGTCGCTCCACGATTTCGCCGAAACCGCAGCCCTCATCGACCACCTGGACTTGGTGATCTCCGCCGACACCGCCGTCGCCCATCTCGCCGGCGCGCTGGGCAAGCCCGTCTGGACTCTGCTTCCCTTCGTCCCCGACTTCCGCTGGGGGCTGCGCGGTCCCCAAACGCCCTGGTATCCCACGATGCGCCTCTACCGCCAAACGTCCGTCGCCAACTGGCCCGCCGTGATCGACGCGGTCGTTTCAGGCTTGAAAGAACTGCATGCGGATTAATTCAACCCACCGCCCGCCGCCGGCGGGTCCGTCATTCCGATTGAAGGTCGCGCCGCGAACCGGCGCGCCGCGGCCCCAGGAAGTAAACGCCGGATGGACGAGTTTCCCATGGAACGATTGCCCCAAAAAGCTGAGTTGAGTCTTACTCGCCGCGCGTTCCTTTCCGCGGCTTGCCAATCGGGCGCCAGGGTTCTCGCGTCGGCGGCCCTAATTGGCTGCGCGGTATCACCGAATGTTAATCGGCAAAATACCAAGCTCATATCGACGCGCTCGGGCCGCAAGGCAATTCGCCCGCCCGCGGGTCAGGTGTTGTTTATCGCTGGCCAAGGCGCGGATCAGCTCGGCGGCCGTCCCGCCGAGGGCTTGGGAAACGGATATCTCGACAACATGCCGACGCGCCCAGGCGGATTCACTCTCTATTGCTCAGTGGCCTCCGATTGCACCGATCTGAACGATCTAGCTCGCGTTTCAGACCTGCCCGCTTTGAAAGACTCCGTGCTTCATCTTTCCGTGAGTTGGATTTCTGACTTCAGTCCCACCTCGAAAGACAACAACAGAGCCATCACGACGGGCGCTTTCGATGAGAACATTGACCAATTGGCAGATTGGTGTAGGCGGCAGCCTCGCCCGATTTTGATGCGCATCGGCTATGAATTCGACCGCGGATTGCCGACTCGTGATTTTCACTATGACCCCGCTTATTTCGCCCAGGCGTTTTGTCGAATCGTCGATCGCTGCCGAGCCGCCGCCGCGGACAACGTCTCGTCCGTGCTGGCGTCCACCAATTTCCCGAGCCTTGTGCCACCACTCACCACCGAATCGTTCAATCGCTTCTATCCGGGCGACGACTACGTGGATTGGCTTGGTTGCTCGATGTGGAACCCAACCGACGTGGACACAATCATCCTGAGCGAATCGCGAAAGCGCGGCAAGCCCGTCCTGCTGGCCGAGACCACGCCCATAAAATACAACATCGGCGAAACCGCCCACTACCCGTTTTGCCTCGGTAAACCGCGGAAGATTTCCGCACAAGCAATCTGGGATGGCTGGCACCAGCCCATGATCGATTTCATCCGCGCCAACATCGATGTCATCGGTGCCTGGCACTACATCGCCGCGGATTGGTCAACCGACTCGAACTGGAAATGCATTCCCCCCTTCATCAATTGCGATGCGCGTCCCTGGGCAAACCCGCAGTTTCTGCAGATTTGGAACAAGCACATGAATTCCGCGCCGTTCCTTCAGGCATCTGAGAGCTTGTTTCGGGACTTGGGGTGCTCATAGGGCCGTTGTGTATGCGCCTCTGTAACCTCAGAAGCCCGATGTTGCCGTTAATGGCTCACCCCCGCCAAATCATTCCGCCTTCATCTTCCGCGTCTTGTCCGGTTCATGAAGTTGTATTGTCGCCAGCGCCGTCGGCACGTTCTCCGTGAACTCGAAAATCTTGTCCAGACCGGTAATCAGAAACGTCGTCCATACCGGGTTGCCGACGTTGCACAGGACCAGCTTTCCGTTCAGGTCGTGGATTTGGCGGCGAAGCCGCAGCAGCGATGCGATGTTCGACGAATTGATGTAATGGATTGCGGAGAAATCCAGAACCCCGCTGTGGCAGGGCGGCGTCATGGCCGACGCCGCCTCCATTTCCTCGCCAAAGCGCGGGTCATCCCCCAGGTGCACCACCACGACGGAATCCGACCATTTTTCCACCGGCATGCGCCCAAAGGTAATCGCCCGCGTCATAAATCGCAAAGATTCAATCATCGAGAAACTTCCGCTGTTTCTCGAACGTCGTCTCTCCGGCCTTGGTCTTGATCTTTCCCATGGTTTTTGCGCCCTGGTCGATGAAGATCCGCCCTCCGCGGTTGAGGATGTCGCCGCCGATGACGCCGCTATGGATGACCTTCGCCCCACGCTTGACGATCAGCGAACCCTGGAGATTTCCGAAGATATGCGCCCGGCCGCCGTGTTCGATGGTCAGATCGCCGTAAATGCTGCCCCGCAGATACAGCTTGCCGTCTTCGACGACCGTCACGTCGCCGACGATCATTCCCCAAAGGGTGTACAGTTCGTCGATCGCGCAATCGCCGCTGAGTTTCCCGCGCTCTTCCCGCATGGCGTTACGACCTGGCCCCGGACGGTTGGTCCGCCGGCCCGGCGGGGGGGTTCTTACCAAACGCGGCGCGCAGGCCCCGCCCGCTGTGGTGATGGATCATCACCACCAGCACCAGCGCCACCGCCGGCCAGCCCACGAATCGCGCCCAATACAACAGCGCCAGCATCGGCCCTTGCGGATGGACCCGCGCCCGCTGCACAAGCTCCGACCAGGTGTACAGCACTCCGGGAATCTTGAATTCCGTCGATGTAAACGTCTGATTCATCAAAAAAGCCTGCCATGGAAACAGCAGCGTGATCAGCACGATGCAGCCCACGAACGCCCAAACCACCTTGGAAACTCCCAGCAATCGGCCCACCAGCATCACCTGCGCCATCAGCAGCAGAACCATCGCCAGCACGATCGGCGCTGCCACACCCAGAAAATCGGTCAGACCGACCGCGTATTTGAGGAAATCCAGCTTGGCTGAAGAGCCGTCGATCCCAATTTTGTAACGGGCCGCGAAGAAAAGCCCCAACTGAAACAGCAACGTCACCCCAATGATCAGGATCAGCCAGTTGCGCGCCTTGCGGGTGGTGATCAGGGCATCGGCATAATCCGCGATGCTGGCGAGGGCGGGGTCCACCATGGCCTTGGCAGTGTTAACCCAAAAACCGCCGATTGGCAATCGTCAGATGGATTTTGTCTAGCCGCCGCACTTGTGCGGCGTATTCTCTCAGGCACGTTTCATCTCCCGCACGACCTCCTCCAGCAGCGACTCATTGGCCGGTGGAAACTGGTATCCGGACAATTCCGAAGCCTCCACCCATTTGGTCCGCTGGCATTCGATGGCCGTCGCCTCGCCCTCAAGATGTTCGCACAGAAACGGATGCAACCTCACGCAGACATCCGGATAGTCGTGCTCGATCGGCGTCAACTTCCGCACCACTCGGGCCTTGATGGCCACCTCTTCCATCAGTTCCCGCGCCAGACACTCCTGAAGGCTCTCCCCCGGCTCGCATTTGCCGCCGGGAAATTCCCAAAAGTCCCCCAACGTATCGTCGGTCTTACGCTGGCAAATCAGGACACGCCCATCCCTTTTCACCACCCCGATAGCCGCGTCAACGCGCATCATTTCCTTATCAGCGTCCATTTTCAGTGCCGGCAGTGTAGTGACGCGTCGAAAAACGCAAAAAAACGGTACTGGTGCAGTTTGAAATTAAATCGCCTTTTTTGGGATTGTTCCGCATTCCGGACAACGATCCGGCGTGGCGCGAAGGTCGTAGCCACAACGAGCGCACTGACCGGCGAGCAGATGGTTCGGCTGGCGAGAGAACCAAAAGCAGGCGATGGATGCCAATCCGAAGGCGAATGAAAGAGACCAATAGGGTATCAAAGCCACACCTTGCTTCGCGAGGCGATAACCTGGCGCATAACCAATTGTCGCTCCAGATGGCGCTAATTTGAAACCAAAGCGCAAGAATAGCTCATCGTTTCTAAATCCGGAGTACCTGACGTCCCACATTGTCCCCGACGGACTTTGCCAGCCCCCTTTTCGCGCCGGGTGGCCTTGCTGCCATGAAATACTTAGAACTCCAAGATAGGACCTCGCTGTGAATCTATAGTCAGAGACGATAAAGTGTTGTTCAGCCGGGCTTTTCTTTCCATAGGTTGTAAGCCAGATTGCCAACGTCGCCACGCAAAGCAGCAGCGACGTTCCCCCAAGCCCTTTTAACACCCATTGGCGGAAGCGTTTCATTCGCGGGAATTGTACCTCGTTTCAGTCGATGAGCTTGAGCAAATCCTCAATCTCCCAAACCATCCTTGATAAACCAGCCGCCATCGGGGGTGTAATCCGCAAAGTCGAATGGATTTTGCGATAGTTGTGGTGCAAAAAAAACCATCCAATTCAACACAAGATACAACCGATGGCGTTTCAACGGAACTTTACACAACATGTTGTTGTTAATTGGGTTATAATCGAAAAATGTTCGCATTGCGCGAGCCTCAGTCGATTGACAGCCTCCAAGGCCACGGTTATAGTCGCGTCGTCGCTTTTTTGGCGATCCAACTTTGTGAACTAGCGGCTTGAAAGCCGTGGCGTACTTCCGGAGGTGGATAGGAGCCACCCCTCCGGAAGTCTTTTTTTTCGCGGGGCGCTTTTTTCCGGAAGTCTTTTTTCCGGAAGTCTTTTTCCCCGCACGTTGAGATTCACTTCACATTGCCTCACAATCCCGCTGGATGATTCGAACACCCGCAAACCAATTCACCGCCAAGGTTATCTCCAACTCCCGGCTTTGCCGCGATCATTACCGGCTGGTGCTTGACGTGCCCAATCTTCCCCCGACAAACCCTGGGCAATTCATCCAGATTTCAGGTTGCGACCTTCCCAAACTCGACGCCGAACCACCGGAAATCGTCTGCTCGCCCGCAACGGCCGTCCAAATTCACGATCCCGAGTTGAGCCAGCCTCTGGCCTTTCTCCGCCGACCGTTTTCTCTGGCCGGCCGCCGCGGCGACCAGATTGACATCATCCATCGCCAGGTCGGACTGGCGACCCGATACCTCGCCAGTCTGAATCCCGGCGATTGTCTCGGCATCCTCGGCCCCCTCGGCAACGCCTTTACCCTTCCCACTCCCGATCAACTGGCGATTCTCGTCGGTGGGGGGGTGGGAATTCCTCCGATGCTTTATCTGGCCTCGCAATTGCCCCATCGCCCGACCGTCGCCTTCGCCGGAGCACTTTGCCGCGATCTGATGCCCCTGACCGCCGGGTCGCGACCATATCAAGTGGCCGAGTTCGCCGACCACAACGTCCCCGCCATCCTCTGCACGGATGATGGCTCCCTGGGCTTCCACTGCCTGGTCACCCAGGCCCTGGAAGATTTCCTCGACAACCGCCTGGCTCCCGATATCCCCCGAGCCGGTCTTCAACCCGTCATTTACACCTGCGGACCCGAGGCTATGATGAAACGTGTTGCCGACATCGCCCTTCAGCGTAATATCCCCTGCCAGATCGCCGTTGAACGGGCCATGGCCTGCGGGATGGGCACCTGCCAAAGCTGTTGTATCCGCGTCCGCAAACCCGATCCCGCCAAGCCCCCGCTGCCCGGCAAGGATTGGTGTTACCGCCTGGCCTGCACCGATGGCCCCATCTTCACCGCCGCCCAACTTCTGTGGTAATTCTCTTCTTTGGTGATCCTTGAAAACCTTGCGGCAACCATTCCTAAACCTTCTCCTCCTGATCTGTCCGCTGCTGGCAGCGGGCTGCAACAGCTACGTTGCCAACAGATTCGTCCAGGCGCCGAACCGCGATTGGGCCATCCGCGGACTCGACGCGCCCCAGTCCGTGCTTCTCGAACGTCACGTTTCCCTGCAGCTTCGCCTGGACGTCGGTCCTCCCGCCGCGTCGCTGTCGGTCTGGATCGTCAACCCCATCCCCAGCCCGGATTATCCGTTCATTGATGTTCACCCACACGGCGTCCCAACCGTCAGCCTCATCGCGCCGCCGCAAGTCTCGCCCTCCGCCCAGCCCGCCAAATCGCCCCGCGGAACCGTTTTCCTGCTTCCCGGACTCGGCGACGGCAAGGAGGAGGCGCCGTATCAGTTCTTGTCCCTCGGCCTGGCCTGCCAGGGATATCGCGTCATCCTCGTGGACCATCGCGGCCACGGACGATCCACCGGCGACCGCATCAGCTACGGTGCTTGCGAATCGCGCGACATGGTTCAGCTCCTCGACGCACTCCAGCAACGCGGCCTGATCGCCGGCGAAGTCGGCGCCGTCGGAATTTCCTACGGCGCTTCCATCGCCATCTGCTGGGCCGCGATCGATCCGCGCCTTCGCGTCGTCGTCGCCCTCGAGCCTTTCAGTTCCCTCCACGACGCCGAGGCCGATGCCGGGCCCATGATGCTCGGCGCCTACCGCTGGATGTATTCCATAGATGACTTTCGCGACATCACCCGTCGCATGGGCCGTCTCGCCGGCTTCGATCCCGACCGTCAAAACGCCCTCGTCGCCATTACCCACACCAGCACGCCCATCCTGCTCATCCATGGCGAATCCGACGATTTTGTTCGTCCCACCCACAGCATCCACCTTCACCAAGCCGATCCCGATCACAGCCAACTCATTCTCGTCCCCGGCGCCGATCATTTCGATCTGTGGTTCAAGGGCGCCAACTTGATCATGGGCCAATCCGATGAATGGTTTGGCCGCTATCTGGCCCCGCCCGCCTCCGCCGCTTACCCCGCCACCCGCCCCGAAAGGATCAACTGACCCATTTGCTCTCCCTTCGCCCATTCGGGTACTTTCCCCCCATCATGACGACCATCGGCATGCACTACGACGTCATCTCCGGCAAGGAACGCGAATTCACCGACGGATTCCTCAAGGTCATCGATCACTTGAAAACCGTCGCCGGCCACGTCGATTCCCATCTGTACGAAGACGTCGCCGTTCCCGGCTCATTCCTGATCCTCAGCAACTGGACGACCCAGCAGGATTTCCAAAATTTCATCCACAGCGACGCGTTCAAACAGGTCACCAACTGGGGCAAATCCGAAATCCTCCGCGGCCGGCCGAGGCATAAGGTGTACACAAACGACTGAATCTTCGCTTTCGACCAGAGCGACATCCCTTGTCCAAAGACGTCGAGACGTCTACGATGTCGTCCCATGGATCATTTAGTTGAACAGCGCAGAAAGCCCGGCGAAATTCGCGACGCGATTTTCGAATTTCTTAGCAGCCGAACGCCCGAGGCGTCCGTTTCTGAAATCCGCCAGGCCGTCGCGCAGCGCATGAAGGGACAATTGGCCGAGTCGTCGGTGCGGTCCTATTTGCGGCTCAACACTCCCGGCGAATTCGAGCGCACGTCGCGGGGAACCTACCGATTGAACGGCGTTCCTTCAGTTCGACAAACCGTCTCTCCCGCGAGCGCTTCCGTCGAACCCGTTTTTTGCCACGGTCGATCCAAGCTCTATTTTGCCGATTGCTTCCAATGGCTCCAGGCCCAGCAAGCCAACTCGTTCCATGCCATCGTTTGCGATCCGCCCTATGGACTTGTCGAATACACGCCGGAACAGCAACGCAAGCTTCGCGCCGGGCGGGGCGGGGTCTGGCGCATCCCTCCCTCATTCGACGGGCATCGTCGTTCTCCGCTTCCCCGATTTACCGTATTAAATGATCGCGATCTGCTTGCGCTTTATCGATTTTTCCTGGATTGGGCCAAAGCATGTCTGCGCGTTCTTGTTCCCGGAGGACACGTCGTGATTGCTTCCAATCCGCTCGTTTCCCACAAAGTATCCGCCGCCCTGGCGGATGCTGGATTCGAACGCCGCGGCGAGATCATCCGCCTGGTCATGACGCTTCGCGGGGGAGACCGCCCCAAGAACGCCCATCTGGAATTTCCCGAGGTCAGCGTCATGGCTCGCTCGATGTGGGAACCCTGGCCGCTTTTTCGAAAGCCGTTTTCAGGCCGGGTCCAAGACAATCTGCGCCGTTGGGGAACGGGAGGCCTTCGCCGCCCTTCGTCGGGAAAACCCTTTGGGGATGTCCTGGTTTCACATCCGACCCGGCCCGCCGAGCGAAAGCTTGCGCCCCATCCGAGTCTCAAGCCCCAATCCTTCTTGCGGCCCCTGGTTCGGGCCATGCTTCCGCTGGGACGCGGTATCGTTCTGGATCCCTTCGCCGGATCGGGATCCACTCTCGCCGCCGCGGAAGCCGTGGGCTATGCAAGTGTCGGCGTCGAAAATGACCCGATCTATTTGAAGATGGCTTTTGAGGCTATTCCCCGACTGCATCGCCTTCGGCTGTCTTCTTCTCAAGACGATAGACCCAGTTTTGCCGAAAACGCGCTATTCCCGCTCGATTGAGCGTCGCCGTCCGGGTCCCCAGTTCGCCGCGCTCGTTCTTTCGGAAATCGCTCACGCGGACCTGCCCAAGGTAAATTTCGTTGAACGTCATGGGGCGGCGGCGAACTGCCGGTTCGGTCTCGTTGTCCACTTCGTATACGAACACCACCAACCACTGATCGCGGGCTCCATGGAAATCGACCGCTCCCCCGATCTTCCTCGTGGTTTTGATCTCAACGCCTTCCGATCCCGATTTCACCTTATTGGCTTCATAGATGCCCTTGACAACCAGGTCGGGATGACCGTTGAAATACTGGTTTTCCGTCAGGGATCGAGAATGCCTTGCGAAGCTTGCGGTCAACATATCCGACAGAAGACCCGACATGATTGCCGGGCGAAGCATGTCATCCAGCCGCTCCAGTCCCCGGCCACGCAATAACGAATTGACGTCGTGGAAAAAATCATAAACGTCCTGCATTGCCAACTCAAAATCCTTCAGTCGAAGGTTGTATGGAAGCTGCGCGCCGGCGTTAAATGCGGCCGCTACGGGCTCTGCTCGGTCGGAGGGCATTGCCTGTTAATATTCATTTCGCGTCCATGCCGCAAGTTCCCTTTACCCTTGCCTTTCAACCGCAAACGTCTAAAAAAGGCCCTCGTGCCCGATCTATCCCTCAACCTCGCCGGACTCCAACTCGCCAATCCGGTGATGACCTGCTCCGGCACCAGCGGATACGCTTTCGAATACGCCGATTTCATGGACCTCGCCCAACTCGGCGCCTTCGTCACCAAATCCATCACCCGTGAAGAGCGCCCCGGCAATGAGCCGACGCGCATCGTCGAAACCCGCGCCGGAATGCTCAACGCCATCGGCTTGGCCAACGTCGGCCTCGACCGCTTTCTCGTCGAAAAGGTTCCGCTGATTCGCAAAATGCCCTGTCCGGTGATCGTCAACGTCGCCGGGCACAGTTACGACGATTACGCCGAAACCTGCGCCGCCATGAACGATCTGGATTGTGTCTCGGCCGTCGAACTCAATGTTTCCTGTCCAAACGTCAAGGATGGACTGACCTTCGGCACGAATCCCGCCCGGCTCAGGGAATTGACCGCAGTGGTTAAGAAGGTGCTGTCGAAGAAGCCGTTGATCGTCAAGCTCTCGCCCAACGCGGACGACATCACTCAAACCGCCCGGGCGGCCATCGATGGCGGCGCCGACGTCATTTCCATGATCAACACCTTCACCGCCATGGCCATCGACTTCAATAAGCGGCGTCCGCGATTGGCCAACGTTACCGGCGGTTTGTCCGGCCCGGCCATCAAACCCATCGCCCTGCACCTTGTCAGCCGCGTCTATCGCACCGTCGCCAAGTCCGCTGGCGTGCCCATCATCGGCATGGGCGGCATCCAGTTCTGGTCCGACGCCTTGGAATTCCTGCTGGCCGGCGCCAGCGCCATCGGCATCGGCACCGCACTCTTTGTCGATCCCGCCACTCCCAACAAGATTCTCACGGGCCTGACCGATTATCTCCAGCGCTCCGGCGTCGCCCGCCTCGGCGAAATCGTCGGTGCACTTCAGCTTCCCGGCGATCAGCCCCAGTCCGCCCCTTATCCATAGTCGCTTGTTGGCAATCCTCAGCCCGCCGATATATTGAGCAGCGAATGCGGCTCCCCCTGCCAGTTTTCGCGGTGCTACTTTCAATAACGGTCGCGGTCCATGCCGACCCCACGCCAACCACCCGGCCCGGCGATCTTCCCTTTCCCCCGGTCTATACCGCCAAGGTCGCTTCCACCCCGCGATTCTATCAACGCGATCCGCGCATGGACCTGTCCGTCGCCGGCGACAACTTCTGCGTTCCCACCTCCGCCTCCGACTCCTTCGTTTACTTCGCCACCCACGGCTTCGATCGCCTGGTGCCGATCGACAGCGGCGACCTCGAAATCGTCCAGGGCGAACTGGTCAAGACGCTCGCCTCCCCCGGCTACATGTCCACCAACGCAGACACCGGCACCACCCCATCCAACGCCTTGACCGGCATATTCCGGTATGTCCAGGAACACGGATACCTCTGCCGGCGGCTTGAATATGCCGGTTGGCGACCGCTCCAGCGCCGCTGGTCCAGTGCCGCCGTTGCCCCCGTGCTCAATCTCAATTGGATCAAGGCCGTCGTCGCTGCTCCCAACGGAACGGCCTGGCTGGAGATCGGATATTACATCCACGGCGATTCCCCCGGCCAATGGCGGCGAGTCCGCGGCCATTGCGTCGTCGTCGTCGGTTATGGAACTGACGGCACGCGCACCGATGGCCGCATCTTCCTGGTGGACAACCCCGCCGTCGGCGCCATGGTGCCCGCCACGCCCGAACAACAGGCCAACGGCATGAAATGGCGGCCCGTTACCCTCCCCGACCAGGCCATCACCCTCACCCCCACCGGATCCCTCCAGTTGTTCGGAGAGAAGTCAATCACCCCGCGCAACGTCAGCCAACTGTTTCAGGTGGATGGGCCCGGTGTGCCATACTCCCGAAAGAAATACGCCGCCGCTTTCATCGACGGGGCCGTCATTCTGGTTATCGGACATCCCTCCTAAATCCCCCATTATCCCAAAAACAACACCATCGGCCTATTATCAACCCTAAATACGCCATTAACTTTCCCTATTTGCGGCTTTTTATTTGATCGGTTCGTCCGATTCAGGTAGGCTCTCGGCACTCGCCAGATTCGGGATCGACGAATCCTTATGAAGAAATCCGTCAACATTCTGCTTGGCATACCGGCAGACCTCGAATATGGCCGCGGAGTCATTCAGGGAATCATCCGTTTCGCCGCCACCACCAATTGGGTTCTCGTCGATGCGCCCGCCGCCGACGACGGAACTGTTCAGCATGGTACGGCCAGTTTTTCCGAGTTGGAACGCGGCGGGGTCATCGCCCTCATCGAATCGCCCCAGCAGGCCGATGCCTTCAGGTCCCTGGGCGTCCCCTGCGTCAGTGTTTCCTTCGCCCTCAACGACCCCGAACTGCCCGCCGTCGCCTGCGACGACAAAATGATCGGCGGCCTCGCCGCCAGCCACTTCCTCGAACGGCAGATGCGCCATTTCGCATACCTCGGCCTTCCCGGCCGCGTCGATTCCCAGGCCCGCCACGCCGGATTTTGCGAACGCCTCGCCGTTGACGGATTCTCCAAAATCGCCTTCCTCGACGCCCCCGAAAAATTCGACGCCGACACCTTCAAACAACTCGGCGAGTGGATCGGTGCCCTTCCCAAGCCCGCCGGTATTTTCACCATCAACGACGCCCTCGGCCGCGTCGTCATCGATGCCTGCCGCGCCTGCTCCATCCGCGTCCCCAGCGCCGTCGCCGTCCTGGGCTGCGGAAACGATCCCGTCATCTGCGGACTGGCCAGCCCCTCCCTCAGCAGCGTCGCGCTCCCCGCCGAACGCGTCGGCTTCGAGGCCGCCGACCTCCTGGCGACTCTCGTCAACCACAAAAAACCCGTCGAACGAAAACGCCTCGTCCAGGTCTCCAGCGTCATCCCCCGCGAATCCACCGACAACGTTTCCGTCCGCGATCCCGACGTCGCCAACGCGCTTCGCTTCATCCTCGCCCATGCCGGCGAATGGATCGGCGTCCGCGAGCTTCTCCTGTCCCTTCCCGTCCAACGCCGGTCCCTCGAACGCAAATTCCGCAAAGTCCTCGGCCGAAGCCCGCTCGAGGAAATCCGCCGCGTCCGCGTCGATCTGGCCAGGCAGCTTCTTTCCGGCACCGACCTTCCCATGCCCATGGTCGCGCGCAGGTCCGGTTTTTCCGAAGCCAAACAATTATCTCAGGTATTTCGCGCCCTGGTCGGAATGACCCCCACGTCCTATCGCGCCCAGTTCCGGCTCCCCGACACCGCTCCCAAAGACCCCACCATCGCCCCCGCCGGCGACACCCTCGCGTAACATGGCGACACAGTCTCTTCCCCCAAAGCCCAGGGAGCTTGCTCCCTGCGGACCCCGCGGGCCGTTTACCCATTCATCGCTTCCACGCCCCCCATGATCTCCGACAGTTCCGTCGTGATCTGGCTCTGCCGAGCACGGTTGTATCTCATCGTCAGCGACTTCACCATCTTGTCCGCGTTGTCCGTCGCGCTCTTCATCGACACCATCCGCGCCACGTGCTCGCTCGTCGTCGCATCCAGAAACGCCTGGAACATCGCCGTCTTCACCGTCAGCGGCAACAGCTCGTCCAGCAGCGTCTGCGCATCCGGAATGAAATCGTAAATCGCCTCCACCCGCAATCCCGCCGCCTCCGCCCCCGTCGCCTTTGGCGCCTCCACTCCCGCCAGCGGCAACAACGCCATGACCTCCGGCTTCTGTGACCCCGCACTCAGGAAGTTCATATATGCCACGTGTACCGAATCGCATTCCCCGGCCGTGAATTTCTCGATGAACGATTGCGCGATCTTTTCCACGTCCTCGAACTTCGGCGTGTCGCCGATCTCCAACCTCCGTGCGATCGCACGCCGCTGAAAATTGAAATAGCTCACGCCCTTTTTCCCCGCCACGTGCAACTCGATCTTCTTCCCCTGCGACTCCTGCTCGCGAATGAATTGCCCCGCCAGCCGCAAAACGCTTCCGTTATACGCCCCGGCCAGCCCGCGATTGCTCGTGATCACCACCAGCCCCACCGTCCCGCCGGTTCCTGGCTCCGGCCGTCTCAGCAGCGGATGCGTCACGTCCCCCACGCTCCCGGCCACCTCCGCCACCAGTTCCTTCACCTTTTTGGAATATGCCTTGGTTCCCACCGCCCGCTTCAGCGCTTTCTGGAATTTCGCCGTCGCGATCATCTGCATCGTCTTGGTGATTTTCCTGATATTCCGCACCGCCTTGCGGCGTTTCACGATCGCCCGAGCCTTGGCCATAGGCCCAAAATTGGATACGAAACCCCCGGACCCGTCAAGGCATCCGCATCCCCTTTTAGCGGCCGCACTTGTGCGGCGCGTCCGATCGGAAATCGATAACAATTGCGAATTTCCCACCGCTCGAACACCCAATATTCGTTGAGTCGGCGGACTGTGTTCGGATATGATTCAGCGTCGTCATGGACAAATCTGGAGAGGGCATAATTTTTGCGGGGATTTGTCTAGCCTTAACGACGACGGGGATCGTCCGCGCAGATTCTGTATCGAGCCCGGCGCCCGCCGGGCAAGCCAGCAAGGCACAATCTTCCGAGGATGTCTTTAAGTCCAAGGGACTCGCGTACCTGGGTTTCTGGCTCATTCTCTCCGATGAAGAGGATATTCACGACAACATCAGGGCGTTTAGGGCAGCCAAGATGTCTATACGCGATGACGTGGTGGCGCGGCGGGATTCGACCGTTGCCCTGAATCAAGCCCATCGAAACCTCGACCAGTTGGAGGTGGAGCTCAAGACGACGGAAGACCAGCTCACCCAGTCGATCAACAACCCTGTGCAGATCGATAACAAAAATGTCGAGCCATATAACAACTGGGTCAACACAAACAACAAACTCCAGGCGAAGCGCGATTCGCTGATCGAGGACATCCACAAGCAGGAAAGGGAACTCGACGAACTCCAGAAGCGCGATGCAACTATCAAGCATTCCCGCTCGCGGTACGTCAACATGATGATCGATATGGGGAGCAAGGCTGAATCGGTGGCGGCGGCCTACGCGGGACTGGCCAAGGACACGGAACTGGCAGCCGCTATCGATCAGTACAACCAGACAGCCCAGCCCCGCGCAAGACTCGGCCCGTCGGGACGCTTCCTCGACGACCTGCAGTTTATCCGCCAGTGCGCCAAGGAAGTGCTCTCCAGTCCCGTGCCGGTGGAATCGGCCGGCGGCGTGGACTGCGTAAATGCCGTGTTAAATGGAACGCTGACCGCCACCATGGTCTGGGATTCCGGGGCGGCTATGGTGACGCTCAGCGCCGCGACCGCCAGCGCCGCGGGCCTTCAGCCTAACGACAAAGATGAAAGCATCGACCTGACGGTGGCGGATGGGCGGAAGGTTACAGCCAAGGTCATGACGCTGGATTCGATCCGGTTGGCGGGATTTACCGTCAAGAACGTTGAATGTGCCGTGCTGCCTCCGGATTATCATGGGACCGACGACCTGCTCGGCGATACCTTCCAGAAACATTTTGTCTGCCGGCTCGACCAGCAGACCCGGCAGCTTCAGTTGACGCCAATCGATTCGTCGGTCACGCAGGGGCCTGTGGTCGGACCGCTTCCAAAGCCGCAACCCAAACCTGTTGCCGCCGCCGCATCAAACAGGAATTTGCTCAGCACCATGCAGGGAGATACGTCGCGGCTGGACAATGGGGCGATCGTGCTGCAGGGCCATGAACGGATCACCACCGCGCGGACATTTTCGCCTCCCGTGAAACTTACCATCATCGCCCAGACGGATTCCACGAATCTTCGCATCTCCTACGCGGCCGATCAAATCATTTTCAACTGGGAAATGAATCAGGACCAGCTTCGGATCGACGGCGGCCCCGCCGGTGGGCGGCACACTGACGGAGCCGGAAAAATCCCCACGAATCTATGGGTCAAGGTCGAGATCATAGTCCTTCCGGATTCCATGAAAATCCTTGTCGACGGCCAGCAGCGGTTCTTGACCCAGGCCGATTTTTCACACGTGAATCAGGGCCTCTCCATTTTCCCCGCAGCCGGCTCGGTCGTGAAAGTGAAATCGGTCGTTGCCAAATAAAGGGGACATTCAAGATTTCCATCGCCGTGCTACGTTTGCTGGCGTCGAAACCGCCGCGGTTCAATTCCCCGTCACTCCCCGATCACCTTCACCACCACCCGCTTGGCCCGTCTCCCATCGAACTCCCCGTAAAAAATCTGCTCCCACGGCCCGAAGTCCAGCTTGCCCTTGGTGACCGCCACCACTACTTCCCGCCCCATGATTTGCCGCTTCAAATGGGCATCGGCATTGTCCTCGCCCGTCCGGTTGTGCTGGTACGTTTTCGGCGAAGCGTCGAACGGCGCCAGCTTTTCCAGCCATTTCTTGTAATCCTCGTGCAAGCCCGATTCGTCGTCGTTGATGAACACGCTGGCCGTGATGTGCATCGCGTTTACAAAACGTATCTAGTTATCAACTCCCCTTCTCGCTTGCCGCTCTTCTTTCCAACCACAAAGGAGAACGGCCATGAAATACGCGGTCAAATCAGCCTGCGGCTTTTACACCAACGTCAACAGGAAACCCGGCTGGGTGCAAACGATCAAGGACGCGAAACACTTCCCGTCCATCGCCGCCGCCAGGACCGTGGTGCGAATTATTGCGCGGAACAACATCAAGGCAACGGTTGTGCCGCTTCCGGCGATCGGTGCGCCGATGCGAAAGTAGAAGTGGTGGACCCGATGGAAACCGGACAGCGCCGCCATGGAGATTCAATTGCTGAGTAAGCAAATGCAAAAGCCGACAGAACCCACAACGCCGCCAAACCCTGAGCCTTGGCAACCCGAACCACGGCATCAACGGCGAATCGAGGCGGTGTGGCATTCCACGTTTGAGGACATGAACTACTTGCGGTCCTGCGCCCAGGCGTTGGCGCTTGCCCATCGACGGCCTTTCCCGGTCGATGGCAAGCTGGCGACGGTCGCGGAGGGATACCGGCAATTCGTGACATTCTGCGGGTGGTTGGCGGTGGTCGAATCGCCCGATCCGTTCCCGCTGCCCCGCGCCAAACTCACGGCCTTATTCGACATCCAGTGGATCAACACCATCGGCGTTTGGGTTGAGTGGGCGGTTAGGGACGGATTTCTCCAAACCGTGACGCCCGCCGGTGGAGGCCGCTTTGCCATCGACCGATTCCCGATTTTGAAGGAGCGAATTTGATTCACGCGGCGGGCTAGCTTGGCCAAGCGAAAAGCGGGAATCCTCACCCGCCTGCCCGACCGCCTTTTGTTGAGGTTTGCTGCGAGAGGAGCAGCCGTATGAAAGAAAAAAAACGCCTTCCGATTGTCGAGTTTTTGAGGACCGAACTGACGAAAATAGTTGAGGCCGAGCCATGGGAACCGCGCTGCGGCAAATACAGAAGTCCGATGTTCCCGTTAGCCCTTGCGTTGAGGCGCCGCGACCCGGACTTCACTGGCGACGGCGAAGATGCGTGGCCAAGGGTAAACCGCTTCGTCACGGAAAAGCTCGGCGGTTGGCGTCAATGGAAGATTTGGGTATTCGTTCGCCAAGACGACGATGGACGCGGCGAATTAGAACTAATGGACGTGGACAGCATCCATGTGGATTTTGTCAACTCGTTCGATAAATGCCGCCCAGCAAGCCTAGATGCACCATTGAAGGCGGCTGCGAAGTTGGCGGTGGCTCACCAACCGTTCTTCAAGCCCGACCGCGACCACGGCTATGACGACTACCCAAAATTTCTGTCTATGTGCGCCTTTTTGCCGAAGGTGACGGGGCGAGGCACGGTCGAAGGGATTTCCGGTTTCTTCCTATCCCAGCGCCACGCCGCCGCTGCCTTGGGGGTGAATGATCCAAAGAAAATCGGGCGTTGGATCAAGCTGGCGGAGAAGGACGGCCACCTCATCTTGACGAAGAAATACCCGCGAGGGGTCCGAAAGGCTTGGGAATATCGCGTTGGGCCGCAATTGGAAGCATGGGCAGATCGGTAGGGCGTTAGCTACCACACAAGAACATAAGACCACACAGGAACATAAGAATTTAAGGAATTTAAGGAAATAAATGAGTCCCGCCCCCGCGTGGCGGTTGGCGGGACTATTTTCTTTTTCTGCTTCGCGGGGGATTTGGGAATGGACGTGAAAAAACAAACCGCTCCAAATGGCCAAACCAACGCCCCGACGATGATAAGGCTAAACAACGCCGCCGAGGCCCGACCGCCAGTGAGTATTTCTCATTGACAAAGGCGCGCCCCCAATCTCCAATTTGATCGCCGATGCCGCCGACGCGATGGATCAAACCAGGAGCCGCCAATGGACATGAAAAAGGTGATGGAGGAAGAACATCGGTTGGATACCGAAGAACACAGACCTCTTTATGAAAAGTGGATCGAACTGGGCAATTCGGCCAAGGATTTCAAGACGGGTTTCGGCAAGTTCTTGAGCGATTTATCCGGGGAGAAAATAGAGGCTTTGGCCAAGGGATACCATGACGCCCAAATAGAACAACTGAACGCGGCTGACTCCTGCAAAGAGGCGGGAAACCAAGAGGGTGCCCGTCGAGCGAAGGGTGCGGCGAAACGGTATCAACAGCGGTCAGATTCCTATCTGAAATTCCGCAAATAGGTTGCCTCGCTTTAGCGTAGATAGAATGATATGTTATTGCCGCGATGATTCAGACGCACGGTTAGCCAAGGAACGATAATCTTCGGCGCTCAATGTGATCGTAAGCGGTAAGCTGGCCTACGGGCCATCAAACGGAAGGGTGGCCGAGCGGCTGAAGGCTCCCGACTGATAATCGGGCGGTCGTTCTTAGCAATGACCCGTGGGTTCGAATCCCACCCCTTCCGTTTTTAGTTGGCATTGGTGGTTGACATTATTGGTTGACATTTTTGGTTGACATTTTGGAGAATCCCGCCGATAATTCTGTTGCTAAGAACGACCGCCCGGCCTTATCAGTTGGGCATCCGTAAGCTCCGGCGCTATCAACCCGGACAAAACGCCGCAACCGCTCGGCGTTTTTTTATTGGCTCATTTTCCCCGGCAGCAGCTTTCCGCAATTCTTGACTCCGAGCCGCTATGTGGGAGGGGCGAACGCCACCGCGTACCGACGCCCGGCAACCGGCTACCCTTTTTGAAAGTGTAAAGGGTCAGTATCCAGCTTTTCTGTTTACGATTTCCCGCGACTTTGCAAGGTTTCTCCAACCGACTACGCGCAATGAATGATTTATAGTTGACACTTTACAAATGGGTGGTGCCGGCGTACTGTCGTTGCCATGAAAAAACACATTGCCGTCTACATTCGAGTTTCCACCAAAGCTCAGGACACAAAATCTCAGGAACCGGACCTTGACCGATACGCCGAAGCCCAGCCGGGCCGTGTTGTGATTTACCGGGACAAATACAGCGGTAAGACGATGGATCGGCCCGGCTGGAACAAACTCAAAAACGCCATGGATCGCGGCGAGGTATCCAGCGTCGTGGTTTGGCGCTTGGACCGCTTGGGCCGCACGGCAAAAGGTTTGACCGCGCTTTTCGATGAGCTGCGCGAACGCAAGATCAACCTTGTATCCATCAAGGACGGAATCGACTTGAACACCACCGCCGGGCGATTGATCGCCAACGTTCTGGCCAGCGTGGCGCAATACGAAACGGAAGTGCGGGGCGAAAGGGTGCTTGCCGGGCAGGCCGTCGCCAGGGCAACCGGCAAGCGGTGGGGCGGATCAAAAAAGGGCCGTCTGATTTGGGTTAAGCCGGAGCAGGTGAAGATGGTCCGCCGCATGAGAAAAGAAGGCGCTGGCGTAACCGCTATTGCGAAAACAACCGGATTGACGCGGCCCACGATCTACAAATTATTTTCCGCCGATTAGGGCAAAAGCCCTTGCTTCATCGTTACGCGAAAACGTAGGGTTTGGGTGTCCAATAGGATTGCGTTGTAGCAAAAACGCAACGGATATGCCCCGAACCGTAGAACAACCACGCCACGACGGCAGCGATGCAAGCGCCAACGCCGGACGCGAGCTTGCCCACCGCAACGCAAGGGCGTTGGCCTACGTCTGCAACACACAGCCACGAAAACTACGAAAGCGCCGGACGCGCGGCAGAATGTTCCCGCCCCGCCCCAACGACCTCGCGGAGGACGAATGACAACCGCCATCGAAACCAAACGCCCGGAATATCCGAAGCACAAAACGCTACCCACCCGCTTCACCCCTCGTTTTTGGCAGGACGCGGATCGGCGTGTTGCATTGGTGCGTGCTATAGAGGATCGCGTGCGGCGGATGAAGGACGATACCGGCAGCGAATCCTACGCCAAGGAAATTCTGTGTGAGCGTGCGATCTTCATCGTCAGTCTTCTTGAAACTAGTGAGCGTGACGCTATCGAAGGCATCCGGGCGCTCGATGTCGGCAGCTACGTCCAATCGTGCAACGCGCTTTTGGGAATCCTCAAGTCGTTGGGGTTGGAGCGCCAAGTCAAAAAGCTCGGAAGTTTAGCAGCCTACGTTGAGGAACGAAGAACGTGACGATCATCGACGCGATCAACGATCCGAATTTGTTCCAGCCGTTCCTCGGCGACTTGACGACGTGGGAGGCATGGTTGGGCGGCGTATTGCCCGCAATCTTCGGCCTACCGATTGATCGCACTTGCTGGCCGCTAGTGCGCCGGGCCACGCGCCGCAGAATTAGCAAGTTGCCGCCCGAAGGGTTCAAACACTCCCTAGCTTTATGCGGGCGTCGGTCGGGCAAGTCAAAGATCGCCGGACTGATTGCCGCGTACCTTGCCTCCATGTCCGGTCTGGAAAAACAACTGAGCCGTGGCGAACGCGGTTTCATCGCCACGCTCGCCCCGACGAAGGAACAGGCCGAAATCACCCGGCACTATATCCGCGGCGCGTTTCAAACCCCCTTGCTCAATGCCGAAGTGGTTGACGACAACAAAGGCTGCCTTGTGTTATCCAACGGCGTGGAGATTAGGACGTTTGCGGGCAGCTTCCGCACCAGCCGGGGCTACACACTTTTGGGCGCGGTCGTGGACGAAATTTGCTACTTCCGCCACTCCGAGGAGTGCGAAATCAATGCCCAGGAATTGATTCGCGCGCTAAGGCCGGCGCTTATGACGATCAACGGATCGAAGTTGATTGCCATCGGCTCCAAGTATTCGCGGGACGGTTGGGCCTTTGATACTTGGAAAGGCGTTTGGGAAAGCGGGTCCGCCGATGCCGCCAAGACTCTCGTGTGGGACGCCGTGACCACGGAGATGAACCCCACAATTTCTCAAACCGAAATTGACGAAGCGATGGCCGAAGACCCCGAATCGGGCCGCTCGGAATTCCTCAATGAGTGGCGCGAGGATATAGCCGCCTTCATCCCGCGTTCGGTCATTGAAGCGGCGGTAGTCAAAGGCCGCATTGAATCTGTCCCACGCCCCGACATTGTTTACACGGCGTTTATTGATATGAGCGGGGGAAGGCTCGATGACGCCGGAATGGCCATCGGCCACCGTGGCATCGGCTCTACTGGCGGCGAACGCAAGGTCGGAATCATTGATAAAGTTTGCCGGTACAAACCGCCATTCGATCCCTACGCGGTAATTGCTGACATGGCGTCGGAACTGAAGCGCTTTGGTATTAGGCAGGCCAAGGGGGATCGTTACAGTGCCGAGTTCACACGCCAAGCATTCCGTTCCCATGGCATCGCCTACTTGCCAAGTGAGAAAAGCAAAAGTGACTTGTACCTTGAGGCGCTTCCGGTGCTATGCGGGGGCCAAGTCGAATTGCCCGACAATCCAAAATTGATCGAGCAGTTTTGCCAATTGGAGCGGAAGACGCGATCCGGCGGACGCGACATCGTGGATCATCCACGGAACGGACACGACGATTTATCCAACGTAGTCTGCGGTGTGATTTTCAACTTGGGCCGCAACCGGCAACTCGTTGGGGGCATTGGAGTCCTCGGCGGTAATGGCGCTGGCAGTGACAACGGCGTAACACTTGCCCGGCGCGCGCTGGCGGCGGCAGTTTCCGCAAATTCAAATTCAAACAGGAGCGTACTTATATGAGCATCATTGATACAACCGGAATGTCAAACGACATCGCCCAATTCGATAAACGCCACGGCGGCGACTATATCGTGAAGGACTACAGGTGCTTTTTCCAAGATGGGGCATGGCGAGAACAATCGCCGTTTGGGTTGCTCGTCGAGCCGCCAACCGACCCATACGAACGCGCGAGGCGGATCGTTTTTTACTGGAAACACGTCTTTGAAAAAGCCGTGAGTGATTTTGACGCGGGCAAGCAATACCTCGTGAACGTTTGCGGGGGCAACCTTTCCTCTTCCATTTGCGGGCCTGCGCCGGAACCGGGGCAGGTGGCCGAACTGAAGGCCCGGCATAAGGTGGCGCTGGACGCGAAGAAAAAGTACGAAGCCGCGACGAAGGCGCTTGAAGCAGTCAAGCCGCGTGAGGTGAGCGACCGCGAGCGCGGCGACCAGCACAACCGGGAATACAACCAAAACGTGTTGAGCGAACTGAACGCAATCTCGATCTAACTTCTTTAGAGGAGCATTTTATGAAGACCTACGTTGAGAATGTAATGGGCCGCGAGCGAATCGCGCCGCTTGGTCCCCCGCCACGATTGCGATTTGTTCGCAACGCCAGGGGCCGCGTCGTCGGCGATTTCCGCCGCGTGAACGGCCAGGACGTTGGCACCGATGGCCATCAGTCTGACGGCCGTACCCCCGGCGATCCGCCGCTCCCCCGCGTGGTGGGCAGCGTGTCCGCCGCAGCCGGTGCCAGGATGAGCGATGACGGCAATACATGGATTGACTCCGGTTCAGACGACGGCACGACGCCCGGCGATCCGCACGTTGCACTCGGCACCGTGCGCGATCCCCAAAACACGCGCGTAAATCGGACGGCGCAATGTCCGGCCTGCGGTCACACGTTCGACTACCAAGTTGACGTACCCGTCCACAACGTCAAGCCGCTTGGCGTATTGACCATGAACTTTGCCGTCAAAAAAGGAGCCGTGCGGGGCCGCGTGGCCGGTGGGAATCTGTATCCCGATAGCGGCCAGCAACGCGACAATGACTTCTCGGATTCTGGCGACGATGGAAATGCCGGCGGCGGCGCACGACTGACTGATCGCGTGTCGCCCGTGGATTGCCCCCGCTGCGGAAATTCGTTTGTCCCGGCGAATGACACGGCCCAGTATTGAGGTTGGCGATGAACTTCAAAATCAAAGAACTGGAGGGCAGGCCCCATTGGGTTGTGCCATGCGTCCTTGGCGTCGAGGGCGTGTGGAACGGCAGCAAGGGAAGTTTGCTCTACACGGCGAGCGATTTGGCCAAGTCGGCGGCGTTGTGGTGCGGCAAGCCCGTGGTGGTTTATCACCCCCAAATGTCCCTCAGCGGGATCGCGGGCGACCCGGCCATATTCAGCCGGCAAAAGATCGGCACGATTTTCAACGCGAGGTTTGATCGCAGGAGTCGCGGGCTGAAGGCCGAGTGCTGGATAGACCCACAGCGCGCCGCCATTGTCGATCCGCGCGTCTTAGATGCGATCAAAAACGGCGACGTGATGGAAGTCAGCACCGGCTTATTTACGGAGAACGAGCCGACGCAAGGCGTATTTCAGGGACGCGGCTACGTTGCCATTGCCCGGAGTCATTTGCCGGACCATTTGGCGATTCTACCGGACCAGCAAGGAGCGTGTTCGGTCGAAATGGGCGCTGGCCTCTGCCGTAACGCTTGGCTCGGCGTAGCGCCGTTGGGATTGCCCGAATTGATGTTTGCATAAGCCGCACTGGCGGACCGTTGCCGTTGTGGCCGTGGGGTATGGTGGTCACTCCTGCTGCCCGCCCCCGGCCACCTTTTGAAACCGCCGTGGGTGCGGTGGTTGGCTCGCGCCTTCAACCCACCCACGGCCCATTTAACGAGCGATCAACATCATCAGCCGGCGGGTTGGGGCGTTCCCGGCCCCCGGCTGTTTTCAATGGCCAGCGGCGCTTGAAACGCCACAATACTCAACAATCGCCGCTGTCCGCACCACTGCAACGCTGGCGCGTTCGCGCCGTCGGGCGTAGGGGTTGCCGAAAAGGCCGCTGAGGACGCAGGAAATTGGTGCGCATACGCGGTTTTGGCGGTTTTCGACCGGCTGCCTATTTCACCCGATCAAAATACCAATTTGTCCCTAGGTTGTCGTGGTCTTTACAAACCAGCGACCACCCTTGCGCTCCAATAGCGTTTAGCACACCGATCTCCGTCGCGTTGCATCCTAGCTTGTGGGCCAGATCAGGTATGCTACTGGCGTCAATCATTCGCTGCGGGGTGATAAAGTTGCAGACAATCCCATCACCCGTCTCAAACAGCAGCGCGTATTCCAACTGCGGATGGGGATAGGGTTGTGGGGCGGTGGATTGTGGGCTGGCGGGCTGGCCGTACGCGCTACCCCTGTATTGCGCTCCAGCCCGGCCAACAATCAAAACCGCTACAGCAACGCACACGGCCAGAAGAATCGAAATTCGGAACGTCCTCATAGAACCTCCCAAAAAAGGGCCACGCGGTTCGCTGATCGCAGCGAACGCCAAATTGCCATCAACAAGATAGCCGTTCTCATGCGAGTTTTGAATTTTCCGCCGCTTACGACTTGCAATCTAGTTACGCCAGCGTTATAGTTATAGACATGAGGCAACAAATGAAATACCTGGGAACGGCGGCAGCGGCTAAACGACTCGGCATCACAGACGGACGTATCCGCCAACTGATTCTCAAGGGCAAATTGAAGGCCGACAAGACGGGCCGCGATTGGCTCATTTTGCCCGCCGATCTCGACGCGATCAAAAACCGCAAGCCGGGCCGTCCGTGGCCGAAGAAGGGAGCAAGCCGTGGAAAATAACAAGCCCATTTCGTTCGCCGCATTGATCCGCGTATCAACTGATCGCCAGGCCACGGAAGGGGAAAGCCTGAAAACCCAGCGCAGCGAAATTGAACGTGTGGTGAAGCAACTTGGGGGCACAGTGGTCGAATGGTACGGGGGTCAGGAACACGCAACGCCGGGCTGGGAAAAGAAGGAACTCGCCCGACTGCTTGCCGACGCCGCGAAACAGCACCGGCGCTTTAACGCCGTGATTGTTACGCACCCTGATCGGTGGTCGCGTGACAACAGCGACTCCAAAAAAGGTCTGGAAATCCTCCGCAGGGCCGGCGTGAAATTTTACGTTGGGAGTGTGGAACACGATTTGTTCAACCCGACGGCGACATTGTTCCTTGGCATGTCGGCGGAGATCGGGGAGTTTCAATCCCGCCTGCAAAATCAAAAGTCGATGCAGAACCGGATCAAACGCGCCGAGCGCGGTAGCCCGACTTGCGGCAAACTTCCATTTGGTAGGACGTTTGATAAGGCGACGGGGAAGTGGGGGGTCGATGCAAAAAAGAAGCGATTGATCGAGGACGTTGCACGTCGTTACTTGGCGGGCGAGCCGATGCCGCGACTGGCCGAAGAACTTGGCGTAAACCACGCCAGCTTGCACAAGACGCTGACGAAGCGGTGCGGGGAAAGGTGGAAGCAGACATTCGATTGCGATGAACTTAACATTCACGAGACGGTAGAAACGGCGATCCCGCCGCTGCTATCACCCGAAAAGATCAAGGCGATTCTGGCGAAAGTCGAGGCCAATAAAACATACCAGCATGGCCAGACGAAACATAAGTATCTGCTTGGCCGGATGGTGATTTGTGCGGAATGCGGATACGCCTACTTCGGCCAGACGAATCACGGCGAACGCCGCTACTATCGGCACGCCCATACAAAGCGGGTGCGGAAATGTGAATCGAGCAAAGGTTGGGTGCCGGCTGACGATCTGGAGGATGCCGTCCTCCGGCATCTGTTCAACACGTTCGGAAACCCGGTAGCCTTCGAGCGGGCGGTTGAACGGGCTATGCCAAATCTCGATGCCCACCGCCAGCATCAGGCACGTCTCGCGGAACTGGACGCGCTGATCCGCAAGGAGATGGACGGTCGCCAGAAGGTGCTGAAATTGGTCCAGCGCGGCCTGTGTGACATGGACGAAGCGGGCGAGGGGCTTGGGGAAGCGAAAGAAAAGATTGACCGCTTTCAGGCCGAGCGTGATCGGCTGGCTGCATCAACATCAAACATTCCCAGCGTCGCCGAAGTGAAGGAAACCGCCGCGAGCGTTGCCAGCAAGTTTAAGCGGGTGAGCAAGGCGCAAGCCCGGATCATCGCGGCAAAGGGCGTTAGCGCTGGTGATTTCGAGAAAATGAAATGGGAGGACAGGCGCGACCTACTTCAGCGGGTGTTTGCTGGCAAAACTCCCGACGGTAAACGGGCGGGCGTTTACATTGAATGGCCGAAAGGCAAAGATAGGCCGTGCGAGTATACGATCAAAGGTCTGATTACCCGGAGCGACGTGCTGCCAATGACAGCGGAAGAAAAAGAACAGTTGGTGGACCCTGACAGTGCGGCGGAACAGCAGGAAGCATTAACTAAATACGCTTTGCGTTGACCAGCGCCAATCCTTCCCTCACGCCGGATTCCGTCACGATCCGCTGCACCTGCTCCGTGATGCGCTCGAATCCCACCCGCCTCGGCAAATTAAACGTCAGATATTCGGTATGCGATTTCATGCCTGCGTACCTGCCTTGCGAAAAGTTTCCAACGTCGCGCTTCCGGCCAACACGATCCCCGCACAAATCCAGACCCATCCCCACGCCCCGCCCGCATGCCCGGTCCCCGCCAGTTCCGCCAGGTTCCACCAATACCACAGGTGCACCCCCGTCAACGCCCCCAGCGGCGCGACCAGCAGCGGCAACGTCAGGTTGAACCGCTTCTTTCCCTTCTCCTGATTCGCCCACATCGCCGACACCATCATCCCCGAAACCACGATCATCGTTCCCATCGCCGGAAACACCGCACATTCCCATGTCGGTCCCCACCGATCCGCGTTCCAATGCAGGTCGAAATGCACCGGCGCCCGCGCCGGCCACGGCCTCCGCGCCGCCGTCAGCGCAATCATCGCCACGACCGCGACGATTCCCGGCAAATGCACCCACCACGAATTTCGCAATCCGCGTTTCACTTCCATCCGCCAATCATACGCTTTAATGCGGTAGGGTGGGCGTACCCGCCCACCGTTTGAATGTGGCGGAACGGTGGGCGAATACGCCCACCCTACCCTTTCCCGCCCCTCCTGCCATATCATCCCGTTGCCATGCCCCAAGCGTCATCGCCCCTGATCCTGCAAATCACCACCCCGCAGGGTCAGACCGCCGAGCGCGAATTGGCCGCATCGCCGGCCGTGATCGGCCGGCTTCCGGATTGCGACGTTCAACTCGACAGCCAGCGCGTCTCCCGCCGCCATGCCCAGCTTGTTCGCGATGACCTGGGTCGATGGCTCCTTCGCGATCTCGACAGCCGAAATCATACCCGCGTCAACGGCGAGATCGTCGCCGAACGCCTGCTGGCCAAAGACGATCTCATCGAGATCGGCCAATTTCAGCTTCGCGTTTTGCCCTTGGACCCAGAACCTGCGAAGGATTCGCCGACGACCGCCTGGTCCGCCGAGCAGCCGGAATCGACCGACATCCGCACGCTTTCGTCTTCGCCCGCTCAGCGCCTGAACGCCTGGCACCTGACCAAGGTGAATGCCCTGGGCCAACGATTGGCGGAGATTCCCGATGCCGGTCAGCGGTTGGTCGAGCTTTGCCAGGCCCTGGTGGCGCAGGGGATGAGTTGCAACTGCGCGGTGGCGTTGCGGATCGCGCGCCAGGAGCATGCCCAGCCGCAGCTTTTGTGTCCGTATCAACTTCGCCAGGGCGCTGCGCCGCTGCCCGGCATTTCCCGCGCGGTCGTCCAGGCCGCCGTCGAGGCTCAGCAGCCCGTCCTGGCCGGTGGGGCCATCTCCAGCGGATTGACCGTCAATTTCTCCGATGCCGAACGCGGCGTCACCGCCATCATCGCCTGCCCCCTGCGAATCGAATCCGACCTGGCCGACATTCTCTACGCCACCTTTCCGCGCGATTTCGGAACCCTGGATTGGTTGGCGCTGGTGACTCTCGCCTGCGAGCAATACAAGAAGGCCGAGCTTCAGATCGAGGCCCGCAAGACCACCCAGGACAACGCCGCCATCCGCCATGAACTGCAAAAAGCCCGGAAGATTCAGATGTCCCTGGTTCCGCTTAATCCCACGGCGGCGGGCTTGGAAGTCGCCATCGGCTTCGAGCCGTGCCTATGGATCGGCGGCGATTACGCCAACGTCCTGGGCGCTCCCGACGGCCGCGTCCTCCTGATCGTCGCCGACGTTTCCGGCAAGGGTTTGCCCGCCGCCATGGTTGCCACCGGCGTTCACAGCGTGGTCGACGGCTCCGTCGGCCAGGGCAAATCGCTGGCCGAAATGGCACAGGGGCTCAACCGCTTCCTCATCAATTCCATGGATCGCCAAAGCCATCTGACCGTCCTGGCGGTATTGTTCGATCCCCGCACCGGCCACGCCGAATATCTCAACGCCGGTCATCCGCCCATCCTGATTGTCCGCCCCGACGGCGAGGTGCGCGAACTGAATTGGGGATGCAATCCACCCCTCGGCGTGCTGCCGACAAGCCCCGTGATTGATGCCGCCGACCTTCAGCCGGCCGAACTGTTGTTTCTCTACACCGACGGTGTCAGCGAGATGTACGATGCCGCCGGGAAAATGCTCGGCGTCCAAGGCGTGAAATCCCGCCTTGGCGAACTCTATTCCGCCAACTCCGGCGCGCCGCTCGCCCAACTGCGCGATCGGCTTTCGCAAAAGCTCGACGAGATTCGCGGCCCGTCCCCCGCGACCGACGACCGCACTTTTCTGCTCGCCCGGCGATTGTAAACTGCTCTCTTTCCCCCTCCCCTGGTACTCCGGGGGAGGGCTGGGGTGGGGGCGTTTTACGGAGTTGTTTTTGCACGACCCTCAACTCGAACTTCAGGAGAATTCATCCATGCAATACCGCATCCTTGGCCGAACCGGCGTGAAGGTCTCCCCGCTTTGTCTGGGCACGATGAATTTCGGCGGCCGAACCAACCCCGCCCAGTCCAAAAAAATTCTCGACCAATATCTCGAACTCGGCGGAAACTTCATCGACACCGCCAACGTCTACAACGACGGAGAATCCGAGGAAATCATCGGCCAATGGATCAAGGAACGCGGCACGCGCGACCGGATCGTGTTGTCCACCAAGGTCCACGGCCGGCGGTCCCCGAACGTCAACGATGCCGGAAACCATCGCTGGCACATCGTCCGTGAAGTGGAGAATTCCCTGCGCCGCCTGGCGACCGAGCGAATCGACGTCTATCACGTTCATCGTCCCGATCCCGATACGCCGGTCGATCAGACCCTCCGCGCCCTGGACGATTTGGTGCGGCAGGGCAAGGTGTTATATCTGGCCAGCAGCGTGTTCGCCGCCTGGCAATTGGCCGAAGCCCATTTCCTGGCCCGCGAGTTGGGAACCGCCCGCTTCGACATCGAGCAGCCCCCGTTGAACGTCATCGACCGCCGCATCGAAGCCGAAGTCCTGCCGTTCTGCCGCAAGTACGAGATCGCCACGATCACCTGGGCCCCGCTGGCCCGCGGCCGACTAGCCGGCGCCTACACCCGCGGCGGCCGCAAAATCCCCGACGGAACCTGGTACAAATCCCAGGGCAAATCCGATTTCCCCGCCAGCCAATGGCCGCTGATGGAAGCCGTCGACAAGCTCGCCGACGCCCACGGCATATCCTCCAGCCAATTCGCGATTGCCTGGTGTTTGCAAGTCCCCGGCGTAACCTGCCCGATCATCGGCCCGCGCACGCCGGAACAGTTGCAGGACAACATGTCCGCCCTGACGGTATCGTTATCCGACGACGAACTGAAATCCGTGGACGCCCTAAACCCCTCCGGCGAACTATGCCGCGACCGGGCACTTGGGCCGGTTCCACGGTGAAATCATTTCGCTCAAGCGGAAAGCACGGCGGCGTCGATTCCCTCGAGCATTGGAGGGAATTTCAGTAGGTTCGGCATGATTGCGGTGGCGGCGGCGAAAGGCACTGACTGGAGTGTTACAACCGCGGCGGGGGTCGCCACAGTCTGTTTTCCGCCCTTATGTTTTGATTTTCCCGACCGATTTGTCGTCGTTTGGGTGCCGGTTGTGCTAGAAGTGGAACTTCCCGCCATCGTGGCGCCGCTCGTGACGGAGCCGGAACCGCCGGCGAGCGTCGAGGTGGTCGTACCGTCCAGACCGGTCGTCGGTGGAAACTGCGTGTCCGGGGCGGCGACGATCGGGGATAAAATGGTCGGCGTGACGCTTCCTCCTTCGGATACGGCGAATCCGGTGATCGAATTCCCCGCTTGCGTCAGCACCAGACTTTGCGCGACATCGAGCCCAATCGAGCCGGCGGCTGCGGCAGAGCCCAGGGAGAATGTATTATCCACCAGCGTCAGGTACGTGGTGGCCGTTCCAAAGTTTGCAACGTCCAATGCCACTGGCGCGCTCGATACAATGTTACCTTCAAAAATCAGGTAAAACGGCGATCCCGAAGTATCGCCATCTCTCGACCCGAAGTAATCGTAATCTCTCAAAAGAATTCCAGCGTAGCCCGGGCTGAGCATGCTGATATGGTTGAAGCGAAAGACCGAGCCGACGTTGCCGATTTCATTTGACGTGCCATCGTTTTCAACCCAAAAGCCGCTTTCTGCGTTTGTGATCGTGTTGTTTTGAAAGAGATTGAAATAAGCGGGCATGACGTTGCCGCCCGAGTCCAGTGCGACGTCGTTGATCCCCAACCGGGTGTTGCTGATGGTATTGGAATCGACGACGCAATTGATGGCCGTCCCCCAGAACTCCACGCCGGCGGACGCGGTCTCGGTCACTCCCTTGCCTTGCAGCAAGTTGTCGTACACGGCGATGTTGTGAATTACCAGACCCACGCGAATGACGCTGGTGGAGTCGGGAAGAGCGGCCCACGTGCCGGCCAACGTGATCACGCCGGTGGTCGGGTTATAGCTGCTGATCGGGACATATTCACCGACGCCGTCGCCGGCAACGACGATCGCGTTATATCCCACGCCCAGGGCCCCAAGTCCGGGGTAGGTGACCGTGTTGGCGGTCGCGCCGACGTAGGCGCCTCCGGATACCAGCGAACCCGACTCCCACAGCAATTGCTCGCCGGAATTTTGGTTCTCCCCGTTGATGGGCCGCGGCCCCAGCGCGATCGTCGTATTGTTGGCGATGTAAGTGTCGGACTGGTCTCCCCAAAGGTCGTTGCCGACGAAGAATCGGCCCTGCCCCCATCCCGCGCCGGAGTTGGGGTTGGAATTGTCCAGGTCCTGCACGGTGCAATTGGTAATGCTGATGCCCGCTCCGCCCCAGGAGTAAAGCATCTCCCCGGCGTCGTTGGTGGCGTAGAAATTGCATTGATCGAAGAACACTTGGGACGCCGTCCCCAGAAAACTGCTGTCTCCTATGAATTTGCAGTTGTCGAAGAAGACAAGCTGATCGCCGTGGATGTCCACGTCGCTGGCCAGATCGCCATTGAACGTCACGCCGGTGAAATGAACATTGGACAAGAACCGGCCGTAGACGACGTCCACCAGCGAGGTATTGTTGTCATCGAGGGTCAGATTCTCGATCTGGCTGTTTGAGGCCAGCCAGACTATCGGGTGGTCGAGCACGCCCGTTGCGTTGGGGCTCTCCAGAATGTTGGATTTTCCTGCTCCGTCGCCGACCAGCAGCGCGTTTGCCGCCAAATAGAACTGGCTGACGACGTAATTGCCGGTCGGTACGTAGACGGTTGCGCCTGGAGAGTTCTGCGCCGCGTCCATCGCGGCCTGAAACGCCGCGCTATCGTCTGTCACGCCGTTTCCGACCGCGCCGAAATTGACCACGTTGAATACCGGGCCATTGAACGCCGCCGCCGCCACAACCCCTAGCGTCATCGGATTGCTCCACCCGTATTCACCGCCGTGTCCGTTGTGGACCCACACCTGATAATTGCCGCTCGCCAGACCCGTGGGAACGACAAAACTCACCTGGTACGGATTGGCGCTGATCACATTCGCCCATTGTCCCGTGCTGCTGCCCGCCTGCGTGACGTACACCCACGACAACCCATCCGTCGGCGAGAAAGTCAGATTCTGGCCGTATACCGCAACGGTTTGGCCGGCGCTGGCCTGGTTCGGGCCGACCCACCACGCATCCGCTTTATTGATTGCCACGGCCGAGCTGTAACCATCCCCGTTCTTCGCCCAAAGCAAGTACATCGAATTGCCGGTGTTGGCCGAGCTGAGATTCACCGATGCCACTCCCGCGCCTAGTTGCTCGATCGTGTCGTTGACCAGTGCGCCGTTAGACGCGGTCGTCTGGCCATAGGTGAAGAATTCCGTGTCCGAACTTTGATTCGCCGCCGGCAACGCGGTGGGGTTGGTGATGCTGACCGCAATCGTATCGTTAGCGCTGCCCGACTCCGTCCACTGGGCGATTCCCGGCGAACCGGACGCCGGTGAACCGGTCAGTCCCTGCGGCGAAAAAACGTCAAAACCTGACGGCAACGCCGGATCGCTCGCCGGAGCAACGATTGCCGGCAACGTCGGCAGCGCTACTGCCAATAATCGCCGCGCTTCCAAATGTTCCAGACGAAAATTGCGACGCTTCGCGCCAGAGTAAAACAAATTTCTGGGTTTGGCCATCGGAGCGCCTCCTCGCCCTTTGTAATCGGCCGGAAGTTCGATGTAGAGGATTTGGTTTTCGCTGAATTCCGGGTTTTCATGTCCCGGACCTTGCCGTCTGTGCCGACGCTGTGGTGTTTATGACGTGGAAAAAGATTGCCGCGCACAGGCTGCTTTGCCGATTCAACTTGTGTCCGCTTCCTCCCGGAGATCGCGCAACAATCACGATTCCCTCCCCCAACCCCCACGGCGCGGACGGCAAAGCCTTCGTAGCGGACGGCGAAGCCTCCGCGGCCGCCGCACGCTTCACTTCCCCTGCATCAACCCCGCGATTTTCGCGGCAAGCTTATCGCGCAGATCGGGCGAATACCCCACTTCCATGTCTCGCACGACCCCATCGGGGCCAATGACGATCACCGTTGGAAATCCCTGCACGTGATATTGCTGCACGATGTTCTGCTCCACGTGCAGGATCGGATAATCCAGCCCAAACGTATCGACGACAAACTTCGGGTCGGCCGGATCGGCATCGGTGTTCATGCCCAGCACCGCAACCGGTTTGCCGGCGAAATCGGCGGCCAATTGTTTCATTTCCGGCATCGCCCGCATGCACCACCCGCATCCCCGATACCAGAAATCCAGCACCAACACCTTCCCCCGATAATCCTCCAGCGAATGTTTCGAACCCGACAGATCGGCCAACTCCCACGTCGGGGCGGGCTTATCCAAAACCGCCTGACGGTTCTCGGCCTCCTGTTTGGTGTATTGTGCTTCGCTGTCGAGACCGGCAATCTGCTTGTCGAGCAGATCGGCGATTTCGGGCGACCCCGCCCGCTTTCGCGCCGCCGTCAGAATATCCTTCGCCTTCGCGAAAAGAGAATCACTTTGACCCGGATCGAGGTCCGCCTTTTCCAGCACATCCGAAAATTTTGCCTCAGCCGCCAAATATGCCTCGCAATCACGCGAGAACTGATCGAGCCATTCCCGCGGCTTGTCCGTTTCGCTCATGAGGGTGATAACGTCCCCGCCCTTGCCGACGAAACCATATCCCTGTGAATTCTGCGACATGGCGCCGGTCAAAAGCCCGCGCCCCGGATCGAACTGATACGTCGTCTGATTGGTCATCAGGTATATCCTGTCGATGGGATCCGTCGCGACGCCGGCGAATTCAGTCAGATTCGGCCGCGTCGTCGGCAACGCTTTGTAGGTGATATGTCCGCCGTACGGCCGATCGCGCTTCCAGCTATTTTCCCATTGCGACTGATCCGCCGGCAACGCCGGAAAATCGCCGGGAGTTCCCTCCCGAGCCGAAACGCCAGGCGACATCGTCGCCGTGCCGTCCGGACGCAGATCGAACGCGATCAGGTCCGTCTCCGGCTGCGCCGGATTGTCGCCTTGCGTTTCCCATGACGAAATCCGCCCGATCACGTGCCAACCGCCATCGGGATTCTTGGCGACGACATCGTAGATGTCCGTCGATCCGCTCTTAAGCGTGCCGCCCTCGTATTTGAAAATGCCCGTTGACGCATACGTCAACTCCTGACCGAGCGACAGACGATATCGCGGCAACGCCGCCGAATCGGCTCGAACATACGAGCACAAAACCATCGCAACGACAGGGATCGTCCAGGAAAGCAATCGCATGCGCAGCCTCCGTCTCGGGGTGAATGATTCCAACATTCTAGCCATTAGACGGCACGCCTGCCCATCAATTGCGGGGAATGTGGATTTGTCCATCACGATTCCCTCCCCGAAGGGCGTGGCCGTGTTTTGTGGCACGCTTCCCCTCTTATCCCCCCTCCCCTTGTACTCAGGGGGAGGGTTGGGGTGGGGGTTCCGCAGCCATGCCACAAAACATGGCCACACCCCCCCCCGAACGCCCACGGCGCGGAAGGCGAAGCCTCCGCGGCCGCCGTGGGGCTGATCGACTGCAGCGAGGTACAATTCCCCCAAATGAAACGCCTCCGCCGATGGATGTGAAACGAACTGACAAGTTGTTCAGCAATAGCTTGTTTGTTTTGCTTATGGCGAGCCGGAAGTCACGAACACTGGTTTGTTAACGGGTATATCGACATCGCAACGGACAAGATCGTTCACGATCCGGAAGATCGAGTATATGCAAAAATGTGGGCGATTCCGGTGGTCCCCTTGGCAGTATTACCATTGGCTCGACTGTGTTGGAATTGAGTGTTTCTTAGGTCTCGGCATCGACGAATGAAATGATCCATGCCCCGGCGCTGTCAGCATTGTGGCTACGACCTCCGCGCCACCCCCGACCGCTGCCCCGAATGCGGAACGATCCCGCCGAACAAGGAAACGATTTCAAGCTGAATTCCGCCCCGTAGCCCCGCACGTACGTGCGGGTCTTCTTCCAACCGCGATGCATCAATCTCCTACGTCGCTTGCTTGTCTCTACCCACCGCCCCCCTATACTTTCCCAGCCTAAACTCTGGCATTGGAGCGATTTGCGATGGCCCGTCAGCCGTTCTTGGATTTGGTTCGCCAGCGTGTCGTCGTCCTCGATGGGGCGATGGGGGCCACGCTCCAGACTTTCCCGCTCGATCTTCAGCGTGATTGGCGCGGCCAGGAAAACTGCTGCGAAATCCTCAACCTCAGCCGGCCCGATCTGATTGAGCAGATTCACGAGGGCTTTCTAGCCGTCGGCTGCGACGGCGTGGAGACCAATTCCTTCGGCGGGAGCCGAATCGTCCTGGCCGAGGCGGGTCTGGCCGATCGCACCGTCGAGATCAACCGCCTCGCCGCCCAGACCGCCCGCCGGGCCTGCGACCGCTTCGAGACTCCCGACCGCCCGCGTTACGTCATCGGCTCCATCGGCCCGGGCACCAAGATCATTTCTTTAGGTCAGACCAATTGGGACCAGATGGAGCAAAGCTTCTTCGAGCAAATGCAGGGCTTGCTCGAAGGCGGCGCGGATGTGCTGCTGATCGAAACCCAGCAGGACCTGTTGGCCATCAAGTGTGCGATTGCCGCCGCCAATCGCGCCTTTGCCGCCGTCGGCCGCCGCGTGCCGATTATGGCCCAGGCTTCGATGGACCAGCAGAACGGCCGGCAGATGTTGACCGGCTCCGATGCCACCGCGCTGGTCGCCGCCATTCAGCCGTTTGATGAAGTGGACGTGCTCGGTCTGAATTGCGCCTTCGGCCCATACGAACTGACCGAGACCGTCCGTTATCTCTGCCAATCCTGGCCGCGCTTCGTCAGCGTTTTGCCCAACGCCGGGTTGCCGGTGTACGTCAACGGCAAGGCCCATTTCCCCATGACTCCGCCCGATTTCACCAAGGGCGTGATGCGCTTCGTCGAGGAATTCGGCGTAAACATCGTCGGCGGCTGCTGCGGAACCACCGCGGAGCATCTGAAACTGCTGTGCCAAGCCGTCGGATTCCGTCCGCCCAAACCGCGCCAGCCGGTCTCCAAGCCGCAGCTTTCCAGCCTCATCAGCGCCGTTGATCTCCGCCAGGACACCAGCTATCTCATCGTCGCCGAGCGGACCAACACCAACGGCAGCCGCCAATTCAAACGACTCTTGCAGGAGGAGAACTGGGATGCACTGGTCAGCATGGCCCGCGACGAGCTTCGCGAAGGCTCGCACCTGCTTGACGTCTGCGTCGATTTCGTCGGCCGCGACGGCGTCTCCGACATGAAGCAGGTCGTCTCGCGCTACGTCAACGCCCTGGCCGCTCCCCTCATGCTCGATAGCACCAATCCCGACGTGATGGAAGCCGGCCTAAAACTCGCCGGCGGACGTTGCGCGCTGAATTCGATGAACCTCGAGGACGGCGAGGAGCGCGTCGCGCGAATCTGCGCCCTGGCCAAAAAATACGGCGCCGCCGTCGTCGCCGGAACCATCGACGAAGACAAGAAAAACGCCATGGCCCGCACCGCCGACCGCAAAATTTCCATCGCCCGCCGCATCCGCGATCTGGCCGTCGCCAAATTCGGCCTGACCGACGCCGACATCCTCTTCGATCCCCTGGTCCTGCCGATCAGCACCGGAATCGAAGAAGACCGCCGCAACGCCCTGGAAACCATCGAAGGCACCCGCCGCATCAGCAAGGAATTACCCGATTGCCACACGGTCGTCGGCCTGAGCAACGTCAGCTTCGGCCTGAAGCCGGCGGCGCGCGTGGTTCTCAACAGCGCATTTCTGCACGAATTGACGGCTGCCGGCCTGACCGCCGCCATCGTCCACGCCAGCAAAATCCTCCCGCGCAACAAGATCGAGGATGAAAAGTGGAACGCGGCGATGGATTTGATCTACGATCGCCGCCGCGACCGCTTCGATCCCCTCACTCATTTCATTTCCCTGTTCCCCGACGATACCGACATCGCCAAGGCGCCCGTCCAGGACAACCTCACCATCGAGGAGAAGCTCAAACGCCACGTGATCGACGGCGAGAAGCGCGATCTCACCGCCCATCTCGACGATGCGCTCAAGAACTATCCCCCGCTGGACATCATCAACACGATCCTCTTGGAGGGGATGAAAGTGGTGGGGGAGTTGTTCGGCACCGGGCAGATGCAGCTTCCCTTCGTCCTGCAAAGTGCCGAGACCATGAAGGCGGCCGTGGCCCACCTGGAACCGCTGATGGAAAAGGCCGACGGTCAGAGCCGCGGCCGAATCGTCCTGGCAACCGTCAAGGGCGACGTCCACGACATCGGCAAAAACCTGGTCGATATCATCCTGACCAACAACGGCTACACGGTCTTCAACCTGGGGATCAAGCAGCCGCTGGACGACATTCTCAAGGCCGCCCGCGAGAAATCCGCGCACGCCATCGGCATGAGCGGATTGCTCGTCAAATCTGTCGCCGTCATGAAGGAAAACCTCGAGGAATTGAACGCGCAGGGCGTGACGCTTCCGGTGCTTCTCGGCGGGGCGGCGCTGACGCGAGATTACGCCGAAGACACCCTGGCCGAGCTTTATCGCGGTCCGCTTCTTTATTGCAAGGACGCCTTCGAGGGATTGCACGCCATGGACGAAATCTCCCGCGGGACGATTGCCGCCGCCGTCACCCGCCAGCGCGACCGCGCCCAGCACCGCAAAACCCTCCGCGCCGAAAGCGAAAAGAAATTCGCCCACATCCTCGCCGGCGAGCCGGCCGAATCCTCCGTGGCCCGCGACAATCCGATTCCCGATCCGCCCTTCTGGGGCCCCGTCGTCGTGGAGAAAATCTCTCCGCGCCAAATATATCCTTTCATCAACAAGACCGCGGTCTTCACCGGCCAATGGGGCTTCAAGCAAAAGGGGATGTTACCCGAGGAATATCGCCGCCTGATCGCCGAGAAGGCCGAGCCGGTCTTCCAGGCCCTCCAGCGCCGCGCGATTGAGGAGAAGCTGATTCAGCCGAAGGTTGCCTACGGTTATTTCCCCGTGCAATCCGAAGGCGACGACGTGATCGTCTACCGGTTGGACGAATTCCGCCCGGGCAGCCGTACCCCGCGCGCCCAACCCCGCGAGCACTTGCGTTTCACGCTCCCCCGGCAATCCACTCGCCGGCGCTTGTGCATCGCCGATTTCTTCCGATCCAAGCAATCCGGAGAATTCGACGTCCTCGCCCTGCAATTGGTCACCGTCGGCGACCACGCCACCCATGCCGCCGAAATCCTCCGCCAAGCCGACAAATATCAGGATTATCTTTTCCTCCACGGCTTCGGCGTCGAGTCGGCCGAGGGTCTGGCCGAATTCTGGCATAAATACGTGCGCCAGGAACTGGGTTTCGGCAGCGAGGATGCCTCCTCAATCGAAGAGCTGTTTCATCAGCGCTATCGCGGCAGCCGATACAGCTTCGGTTACCCCGCCTGCCCCAACCTTGAGGACCGCGCCAAGATATTCGATTTGCTCAAGGCCGAGACAATCGGCGTCCAGCTCAGCGAGAATTTCATGCTCGTCCCCGAACAATCCACCGATGCGCTTATTGTGCATCATCCTCAGGCAAAGTATTTTGATGCGTAGGATTGGAGCTGGAGATGGGCCGGCGATCATTTCTCCACGGCTGTTTCTGGTGAGTTAGTACGGCACCAACGAGCGCTCGTTATGAACGTGGCTTCAATTCGGTCTGATTGGCACAGGCCCTCCCTGGGGGCATCCATTCTCTTTTGCGCGGTTTTGACGGCGCTGCTGGTTTGGCTGCGGCTGGTCATCTTTCAGCATGCCTCCGTCGGCATCGGATACAGCCTGCCCATCGTCCTGGTCGGCTGGACCCGCCGCCGCACCTTCGTCTGGGGAATGTGCGCGATTTTCGTGGCCATGGCCGCGACCAAATTCGTCATCAACGTCCACGTCAGCGCGCTGCCGGAAAATCAGCGAATCCTCAACTTCCTCCTGCTCATGGGCGATCTTCTGGTCGTGGCCGGAATCGTCGACCTGGTCATCCGCCGCCAAGCCACGTTCCATTTGCGCGGGCAGGAACTCCACCGCCGCGAGCAGGAACTCAAGATGAGCAACGAGGGATTGCTCGAACGCCAGCAGACCATGGAAATCCTCCTCAAGCTCTCCCGCTCCCTGACAGTGGGCCAAAGCCGCCAGGAGATTTTCGCCGCCATCGCACAGACCATCCGACTTCTGTTGGGTTCCACCGCCGCCGCCGCCCTCTGGGAAGCCCGCGGCCAAAACGTCGAGATGACCGCTCACCAGGGCTTCGGAAAAAATGGACCCCAGACTCTCAGCGCGCCTCGTGCCGGCAGCTTCGCCGGCCTGGTCATGGAGCAACGCAAGTCCGTCGCCCTGGGGACGCTGTCCCAGCGCCCGGAGCTCATGCCCGAGCGCATTCGTCAGGGAGAATCGTTCAATGCGATGCTCGGCGCGCCTCTGATATCCGGCCCCGACGTCGTCGGGGCGCTTGTCGTTTACAGCCCCCAGCCTCGCGGTTGGACCGAAAGCGACGTCTCCCTGGTGGAATCCCTGGCCGCCCAGGCCTCCGTCAGCATCGCCGCCACCTCCCTTGTCGAGCAACTCGAAGACGAGCATCGCGAATTGCAAACCATCGTGGACGCCGTTCCCTTCGGCATTCTCCGCACCGATGCCCGCGCCTCGCGGCTCATCTGCAACCCCGCCGCCGCCGCCATGCTCGGCTTCCCCGAAATCGTCCAGGCCCAATCCCAGGACTGGCCCAAAATGACCCTCATCGGTCCCGATGGCGAAATCCCTCAGGGCAGGAACCCACTGCTCAGGGCCCTGCGCGGCGAAGTCACCGCCGCGATGGAACTGGATTTGCGCCTGGCCGATGGCGAGATATTGAGCACCCTCTGCAACGCCGCACCCATCCGCGATCGCTCCGGCGCCATTACCGGCGCCATCAGCGCTTTCGTCGATATCAGCACCCATCGGTCGTTGCGGGAAGAGTTGGATCGCCGCAGACGCCAGACCGACGATGCCTCCTCCCGCAAGAGCCGCTTTCTCACCGCCGTCTGCCACGACATCCGCAACCCCGCCAGCTCCATCAATCTCATGGCCGAACTGCTCCGCAGATCCGCCCGCGATCCCGCCCAAATCGCCGAGATTCCCGAGATCGCCAACGAGTTGGAACGCACCTCCAACAGTCTGGTCAGCCTGGTCAGCGACGCCTTGGAACTCGTGCGCCTGGACCTGGGCCGCCCCGAACTCAACGAAACCGAAATCGAATTGGGACCCTGGGTCGAAGAACAATGCAGCCGGTTTCAACCCCTGGCACAACGAAAAAACCTTGAATTCATCGTTACCAGCCCGGATCCTAAAATCTGCCTTCGCATCGATAAGGCCAAGCTTTCTCGCGTCCTTGGCATCCTCGTCGATAACGCCATCAAATTCACCCACCGAGGAGAGGTGCGCGTTGAAACCGGCCTGATGGACGACCGCACCCTGCGATTTGACGTCACCGACACCGGCATCGGCATCGCCGCCGACGCCTTGGCCTCGATCTTCGATGAATTTACCCAATTGAAAAATCCCCAACGCGCCAAGACCGGTGGATCGGGTCTGGGATTGGCGATCGCCAGGCGGATCGTGGAATTGATGGATGGCAAGCTGGAAGTCGCCAGCGAGCTGGGCAAGGGCTCCACCTTCTCTTTTACCCTGCCCGCTTCAAACGTCTTCGGGTGATATGCGTGAAAGTCCGTTTTCGAGCCATCGGCCGATGGGCGCCGGCAGACGTTGTCGTCCAATGGGTGGGCGATCGCCGGCCTCGCATCGCCGAGATCGACCGAATGATCGAGCAAGCCTGGCAGGAGGCCCGCCTCCAGCCCGGATTGAACCTGTTTGACGGGCCGATGTGCCGCCTCGAACGCCTCGTTGCCGCCGACAAGCTCCTACTCGAATTAAGCCCCACCTCTTACAAAATCTTCTGGGGGACCAACCTCCACAATCCATGGCTCGGCTTCCGATACGGGCCTGAAGCCCTCGCCAATGCCGTCGGCTTGAGCTGCGCCCTGGAAAGTTCCGAAGGGTTTTTGATGTTGGGTCGGCGAAGCCCCTCCCTGGCCTATTATCCCTCCCGCGTCCATCCCTTTGCCGGATCGCTCGAGCCGATCCATCCCCTCGACCTCTTCGCCGAAATGCGCCGCGAGCTTGCCGAGGAATTGCGCTTTGACGATGCGGACGTCCCGTCGATGTGGTGCGCCGGCGTCATCGAGGACGTTTCCATCGGACAGCCCGAATTGGTCTTCAGCGCCAAATCCTCCCGCACGCGCGCTGACATCGAACGCATGCTCGACGCATCCGAGCACGAGGCTTGTCTGGCCATCGAGCCGGATCGCAAAAAACTCGAATCCTCGCTGAATGATTCGGCCATGACGCCCGTCGCCCTGGGCGCCATGCTCTTGTGGGGCCGCGATCGTTTTGGCGCCCCGTGGTTTGACGCCGCCCAGCGCTCGGTTAATCTCGGCGGACATGAACCTCCATGACGAGCTGCAATTGTCCGCCGAACTGGCCCGTGCCGCCGGCACGCTGGTGCTGGGAAAATATGGGAAAGTCGATCGCCTCCTGAAGCGCAACGACGAGGCCGTCACCGACGCCGACCGCGCCAGCCAACGCCTCATCGTCTCCGGCCTCCGAAGACGGTTCCCCAATGACGGGATCGTCGGCGAAGAAAACGACGCCGGCGATGCCATCACCTTTGACGTCTCCAATCCCGCCGGAAGAAACTGGGTCATCGATCCCATCGACGGGACCAACAACTTCATCGCCGGTCTCGGCATTTTCGCCGTCTGCATCGCCCTGTTGGATGCCGGCAAGCCGGTGCTGGGCGTCGTTTACGACGTCACCCGCGATCAGCTTTACTCCGCCGCCGACGGACACGGAGCCTGGCTCGCAAACCGCCGCCTCCACGTCCTCAAGACCCCCCTCGCCGACAACGCCATGCTCATGCTCACCAGCAATCTCCTCGGCCCCGACGGCAAAGCGCCCGCTTACGCCCGGCGCTGGCTCGATCAGACCAATTGGAAAATCCGCATGTTGGGCGCCGCCGCCATCGAAGCCGTGCACGTCGCCGCCGGCGTCGCCCACGCCGCCGTGACCTTGAACGGCAAGCTTTGGGACATCGCCGCCTCCGCCGCCATCGCCATCGAGGCCGGCGCCATTATCACCGATCCCAACGGAAACGCGATTTTCCCCTTCCCTCTCGCCGGCTATCGCGGCGACAAGGTCCCCTACGTCATGGGCGGCCCCGCCGCGCACGCCGAATTGGTCCGCGATATGCAAATTTGAACGAAACAGGGAATGCGCGCTACTTCTGCCGGAAGACGATGCGCCCGCGGGTCAGGTCGTACGGGGAAAGCTCCACCTTGACCTTGTCGCCGGGAAGGATGCGGATGAAATGCTTTCGCATTTTGCCCGAGACGTGCCCCAGAATCTCGCGCGTTTGCCCGCCCTGATCCAGACGCAGCTTGAACATGGCGTTGGGCAACGCGGTGGTAACGGTGGCTTCCACTTCAATCGGCTCTGATTTGGCCACGGATCGGTTCTCCAGTTGGGGTATGCTAACGGATGAACGAGGCTGGGACAAGGCGAGATTCCTTCGTCGCAGGTTCTTTGCCTTTACCGCCCCGTTGGGACCGAACTGCGGCGGCTAAAGCACGTTGCAAGTCGGTGTACACCAGTCAAATCCCACCCGCGCGAATTCTGCCCCGAACGCCCACGGCGCTGCCGTGGGGATTCTCTCTCGCGACGGACGCTCTGAAACAGCCTCTAACCGCATGCGCAGTGTTTCACGCCGGGCTTGAGCGATGCTAAGATTCCCAGCGTCTATGGCAAAACGGGATTATTACGACGTTCTGGGTGTTTCGCGGTCGGCGTCGGCGGACGAGATCAAAGCGGCGTTCCGCAAGATGGCCAGGAAGTTCCATCCCGATGCCACCAAGAACGACGCGAAATCGACCGAGCGGTTCAAGGAAGCCCAGGAAGCGTACGAAGTGCTGTCCGACCAGGGAAAGCGCAAGAACTACGATGAGTTCGGGCATGCCGGCGTGGGAGCGGCGCCGGGAGCGGGCGGAGATCCGTTCGCCGCGTTTCGGCGGGCGCAGCAAACGGGCGGAAGATCCTGGCAAGGCGGGCCGGGGGTCAGCGTCGAGGATTTCGATCTCGGTGGCGGGGATTTTGGCAGCGTGTTCGAGCAATTCTTCGGCTCAGGCCGTGGCCGGGCCGGCCGCGGTCGGGCGCGCACCCAGCCCCTGCCGCGCGGGCAGGACCTTGAATACCCGGTCTCGCTCTCGTTCGAGCAGTCGGCCCGCGGGACGCATTTGCCCTTGCAGATCAATCGCGACGGGAAGATCGAGACCATCGACATTCGCATCCCCGGCGGCGTGAAGGACGGAAGCCGCGTTCGGGTGAAGGGGCGCGGCCAGCCCGGAGCCGGAGAGCCGGGGGATTTGTTCATCGTCACCCGGGTGACGCCGCACGCGTATTTTCGCCGTGAGGGATTGGACGTGTATCTCGATTGTCCGATCAGTTTGTACGAGGCGATTTTCGGGGCCAAGGTGGACGTTCCAACGCTCGACGGCCGGCGGACTCTGACGATTCCGCCGCTGACCAGCGGCGGCGCGAAGCTGCGCATCAAGGGCCATGGGATTCAGCGTGGCGAGGAAAAGGGGGATCAGATCGTGGTGACGAAGATCATCCTTCCCAAGCCCCTGGACGAAGAGGACCGCAAGTCCATCGAGCGGATTGCCGAGAAACATCCCATGAATCCGCGGGCAGACGCGTGGTAAGACAGGTGAGCAGGTGACAGGTGAGCAGGTGAAAGACAAAGAGTCGGATTTTCTCTCCCGCTCACCTGCTCACCTGTTCACCTGTTCACCTGTCTGGCGCAGCGCCCGTTCGGTCTGGCCGTTCGTCGGGTTTCTGGGGTTGTTTTGCATTTTGCTGGTGATGGTGACGAGGTTTTATCTCCCGGAGGCATTGGCGGCTTTCAAAGGGGCCGACGAGCGCGGCCGAAAATTGATCGCGGCACATGCGCTTCTGATGCTGTTCGTGGTCTTGGTGATTCTCGGCCTGAGTTGGATGCTGATCTTTCGGATTGGCCGCTATTTCTTTCCACGGGGCCGCCAGCCAGAGCCGAAGACAAAATACACCGATGCCTGGACCGAGGCCGGCAAGCGCCTGCGCCCGCCGGAGGAATGAGACCCCGCGCCCGCTGGGCATTGGTGTTTTGTTGCGCTTGTCCGAAAGGATAAACCGCGACCTTCGTTGATATCCGTATCCGCCCAATGAACTACGCCCCGTCTCGACAGGGCCATCGCACTTGGCGATGGCGTTCAAAGGTTCAAGGGTTCAAAAGTTCAAGAGGAACGTCTTTTCCCTTGAACTCTTGAACCCTTGAACCTTTGAACTCAAGCCGCACACTCCAATGCGATGGCCCTGCCCGTCTCAATCTCGTCCCTCGCGCCAACTTGATCCTCCCACCACAAATGTCTACCCTCATCCGCGTGCGCGAGGCGGTGCCATTGGGCATGTCGGTCGATTTTAGAATGAGTGTTTCAAAGAAAAGGAGCCGCTGATGAAACGAGCTTTTGCCATCTTCGGAACGTGTCTTTCCGTCATTCTCTTCATTGCCAAAGTCGCCGCGGCCGATACGCCGGCCACTCAGCCCGACGACGGCGCCATCCGCATCAAGGCCGGCTCGGACAAGCCGTTCACCGACCCGCACGGCCACGTCTGGCAGGCCGACAAGGGCTTCGACGCCGGCGAGACCACCGACCGCGATGCCGACCTGAAAATCGAACACACCGACATGCCCGACTTCTATCGCAACGAACACTTCGACATGACGAAGTGGACCGGCGACGTTCCCAACGGAACCTACATCGTCAAACTCTATTTCTGCGAAACCTACGAAGGCATCACCGACGTCGGCCAGCGCGTCTTCAACGTCAAGATCGGCGACCAGCAACTGAAGGATTTCGACGTCTTCAAAGAAGCCGGCGGCGCCGACAAGCCGATCATCAAAACGTTCGACAACGTCACCGTAACAGACGGCAAGCTGACGATCACATTCGAAGCCGGCCAACAGTCGCCAGAAATCAATGGAATTGAGATTATTCCCAAGAAGTAGAGTGTGGCATCAAAGGATTTCCTCGCGCAACTCCGCGGGACCCGGCGTTTAATCGCCGGGACCCCCTTCGCGCCTTCGCGGTAATCCATGTTTTGAGCCCCGTCAGCGCAACAAAACCCGGATGAAGACAAGCGCGAATCACTCCGACGGCGGATGCGCATGCATCGCCGGCGGAGAATGCACAGGCTTGGAATATCGCGGAGCGTTGATGCCGGGGAGTACGCGCTGGCGCTGATGATACACCCAGGGGAATTTTTCGTGGCCGGCGCGATAGGCCAGGCCGAGAAGCCAGGCGAAATAGTGCATCAGGAAGATCCCGATGATGAGCATTTCATAAGCGGCGCCAAGAGTGTCAAACCAGGACTTGGGCGCCGGCGAAGCGATGGCGTGGCGGCTTATCACAAAGGAGAGGACGGACATCGCATGCCAGAGAGTGGTGACAATACCGCAGATATAAATCAGGAATGCGACGGTGTAGAGCAGCACTAGGTACGCATATCGGGGTCCGATCTCGGCGATGGTGCCGAGGACGCGATCGGGCCGCAGGTTCAAAAGCGAGCCGCTGGTGACGGTCGTCAGCACCACGGCGGGAAAGAAAACCAGGCCCACGGAATCCAGGCTGAATGAGATGAGGTACCGGGTGCGATCCGGCCAGTCTTCGATCATCGCAACGATCCCCGCCAGCCTCCCGAGTCCGAAACAAATCATGCATGCCAGGAAAACGCGGACGAACGGCAACCAGATGTCATCGGTGAAATTGAATTGGCGGAGGAACCGAGGCAACTCGTCGCGTTCCTCGATGCCGACATCCTCGACAATGTTCGCGTAATGGGCGACCAGGGCGGCTCCGCAGCCGAGGATGGCCAGGACCACGAGATAGATCGAAAGCGTCGCGAAGATCAGAAACAGGTGTGCCAGCAGCACGAAAAACATCGCGGCAAGGTTGATCGGAGTCAAAAGCTCCAGCAGCGGCCGGAAAAGAGAGAAGTCGGCGTTAAGGTCCGGCGTGGCATAATTCAAAGTGGTTTGGGCCAGTGGAATCTGCGAAGGATGCGGCGCGATGCTGTCGTCGGGGCGGACCTGGAGAGGGCGAAGCAGCTCGCCCGTTTCCGGATCGTATTTCGGCGAGGTCGGGAAATTCTCGAAATCGTCGATCGGCTCGTTGGTTCCCGCGGCGGCGATCTGTTCGCGGGTTTGCCGCAGATCGACCTCGACGCCGTTCTCGTCCACTTTTCGCTTGGAAAAAGCGCGGAGCATCGCCTGGAATTGTTCGTGGCTGCGGCCGGGCGGCGGGGCGTCCACCCGAAACGTCCCGTCCGGCGTTAATTGCGCCAATTCATCCATCGTCGGGATATCCACCAATAGCTGGCAATTGGGGCACTGGACCTGTTTTCCCGCCATGTCGTCGGGAAACTCGAAAACGTGTTTGCAGCGACATGGGAACTGGATCATGGATTACCGCCGGCTTTCCATTATATACACGCTTTTCGACCGCTTGCGGCCCATCTGTTAAGATGATCGGGCATAAATAAGACGATCCTACAGTCGGGGTCTTTCGCTAAAAGAGGATTCAAAATGCGATGGGTAACGGGTTGTCTGGCGGTTCTGATGTTTGCCGGAACGATTCGCGCGCAGGACGTGAAAGGGGACGAATTGAAGAACATGCGGGCGGAGCTGAAGGCGGCGCAGGACCGCAAAGCGGAGCTGTCCACCCGGGTGGCGGAGCTGGAAAAGCAGAATCAGGCCCAGGCGGCGCAGTTGGAGGAATTGAAACGCCAGGCCGCCGGCGTCGCCGACCGCACCCTGTTTCTCAGCGTCCATTACGCGGCCTGGACTCAGTTCATCGCCGCCAATCCCGCGATCAAAATGCGGTGGGAGCTTTTCGAGCAGACCGTCGCCTCCGCCGACGCGCCCCAGCCGGTGATATTCATGGACCCGAATTGGCCCCTGTCGGTGAAGCAGTAAGAGTCAGAGTTCCTTTTTCACTTCAACGTTGAGTGTTGAGTGTTGAGCGTTGCATTAATTCCGAATTGAATGCAACGCTCAACTTTGAACTGAGCATTTGGAACGCCGCCCCTGCACCAGGACGGTCGGAGGATGGCCCCGCCGGAGAATCTCGAAGCCCATGCGGCGAAGCTGATCGATGGCGGCATCGACGTCGCCGGAATCGGGATGCAACTCGGCGGCGATCACGCGCGCATCGGAACATCACCCGCGATTGTACGGGGAAAATTGCCAGTTGCGAGTTGCCATGATTTGTCCTCAACTCGCAACTCGCAACCCGCAACTCGCTTTACTGCCCCACCTCGATGCGCACGTATTTCTCGATGGTGACGCCCTTGGCCTTGAGGTAATTCGTCACCGAGCCTTTGAATATCTCCGGATTGACGTACTCCTGATCGAGGAGCACGCGCTCGGCGTAAAACCCGTTGAGCTTTCCAATGGCGATCTTCTCGGCGATCTCCTGCGGCTTGCCGGTGGCCTTGGCCTGCTCGACGGCGATCTCCCTTTCCCTGGCGACGATTTCGGCGGCAACGTCCTGGCGGCTGAGCGCGATGGGGCGGGCGGCGACGATTTGAACTCCCAAATCGCGAAAGACGGTGTCATCCGCCTTTCCCGCCACCGCGACCAGAACGGCGCTCTTGCCCTTGCCGGCGACGCTGTAAACGTAGCTGCCCACGGCGCCGGATGCGGTCGAAATCGCTGCCGACCGGCCGATCATCACGTTCTCGCCCGTCTGCTGCGAGACGGTGACCAGTTGTTCCTTGATGGTCGGATCGTCGCCAAGTTTCAGGTCGGGATTGGCCAGGAGTTTTTCGGCGGCGGCCGCGGCGATTTTTGCCACGGGATCGCTCTTAGCCGTGAAATCGGTGTTGCAGTTGATCTCGATGATGGCGCCGCGCTTGCGGTCCGGCGAGACGGCGACGGCGACGCGGCCCTCGGTGGCGGCACGTTGGGTGATGGACGTCTTGACCCCCTTCTTGCGGAAATAGTCGATGGCCTTCTGCACGTCGCCCGCCGTTTCCGACAGGGCCTTCTTGCACTCCATCATTCCCAGCCCCGTCTTGCTGCGAAGTTCGTTGACCATTTTCGCGCTGATTTCTGCCATGATTTCTCCCAAATCAGTTTAGCCACGGATAAAAATCAGATGAACACGGATAAATCGAAAGAAGAAGCTCACGCAGAGGCGCTAAGGCGCAGAATTCCTTCTTTGCGCCTTTGCGCCTCTGCGTGAGATCTTCTCTTATGCAGTTCATCCGTGTCCATCTGATTTTTATCTGTGGCAATAATTTTCGGTGACATTTCTACGCGGGCTGGACGGCGGGGACGTTCTCCGCGGGCGGCGGGGCGGGTTGTTCCGCGGGCGGGGCTTCGGTCGCTTCATCGGCCCGGAAGGCGGCGCGCGTGCTGCGGCGCCGGGGTTGCTGCGGCTCCTCGCCCTTCACCTCGCCTCGACCCGTCTTGCCGTCGATCACCGCATCGGCCAGGTCTTTCAATATCATCTCGATCGCCCGCATCGCGTCGTCGTTGCCGGGGATCGGAAGGTCGATCAGGTCGGGATCGCTGTCCGTGTCGATCAGGGCGACCGTCTTGACGCCGAGCTTGCGCGCTTCCTTGACGGCGATGTGCTCGCGGCGCGTATCCACGATGAACATGACCCCGGGCATCCGATCCATGCGGCGAATGCCTTCGAGATTGGCTTTGATCTTGTCGCGCTCGCGCGCCAGGGTGGACGTCATTTTTTTGGAATAGGAGTCGATGGCCGCCTTGCCGTTGGGGCCGGCCTCCCAAAGTTTTTCCAGTTCCTCAAGGCGGTTGAGTCGAGCGCGGATCGTGCGGAAATTGGTCAGGGTCCCTCCCAGCCAGCGCTCCGAGACGTAGTGCATGCCGCAGCGCTTGGCTTCTTCCTCGATGGCGTGCCGGGCCTGGCGCTTGGTTCCGACGAACAGCACGTCGCGGCCGCCGGCGACGGTTTGCTGGATCAGCTTCCTGGCTCGCAGCAGTCCCTTGAGGGTCTCGCGAACGTCGATGATGTGAATCATGTTTCGCTTGCCGTGGATGTACGGCGCCATCTTCGGATTCCATCGTGAAACGCGATGACCGAAATGAACGCCGGCGTCCACGAGCGCTTTAATCGTTTCCGCCTGGGATTGTGGCATCAGCAACTCCAAAACAATCGGTCGTCCGGTTGGGACGGGCCGGCAGCCCTTGCCGCGATTGGATGGCCAAGACATCCACCGCCGCCCTGAGGCTTGTGGTAAAAAAGAAGTTTTAAACCAGACCCGGGACGCGGACATACCCACGTTCGGGAGTTCGCTCCGGGCGGCTCCTGGCGAGCCAAGTCAAGCACGTTAGCCCGATTGCGCCTTTTTTGCAAGACATCCCTCATTCATTTTTGGGGGAAGAATTGAAAGTGCCAATGCAGGCCGCGGGCGGCTAGAATCCCTCAGCTTATTGATTGGAAAAGGCGCCATGGCACATCAGGATGCGGAATTATCGGACGTAGTGGTCGTGCTGGTGGATGAGCCGGGCATGACCACGCAGGACGCGGCGAACAAACTGCGGAACCTGGGTCTGGCGGTTTCCGACTTCGACGAGGCCGACGGCGTCGTCCAAGGCACCATCGAAACCGAGAGGATCAGGTCGCTGGAGCAATTGGAGTTCGTGAAACACGTCCGCAACGTGTTCAACTACATCGCGGACTATCCCACCGGCGATCCCCGCAATCTCGACAAGGACGAAGACGACCTCGATTCGCAAGCCGACGACGCCGGGGCTTAATCAGCGTTAACGCGCTGACAAACCCCGGCGCCGCCGAATCAACCGTCAATCGGGATCAACGCCAACGGCCAGCGACATGGACGTAGCCGTGAGGGCCGCGTTCCCAGCGATCGGGAATCCAAGCGCGGTGTCCGTATGGGGGTCGCCCCCAACGGCCGTGGTACCAGACGTAGCGTCCGCCGTACCAGCCCCAGTATCCACCGACCCAGACGAAAGTCGGATCGGGCTGGGGCGGCGGCACCTCAACCTGAACGGGGGGCGGAGCGTCCTGTACGACCACTTCACCGGGGGCGGGCGCGTCAGGCGGCGGCGGGGCCGGGGAAACCGTGACGGTCGGGGGCGGCGCTTCCTCGCGAATGATGCATCCGCTTAGCCCGCTGAATCCCAACACCGCCACGACCGAAGACGCCAACAGTGCCTTGTTCAATGCCCGATTCATACAAACCTCCAGGAAAATAGTGTTATCCGCCATCAAATCGTTAGCTCCAATATCGGCTTTCGCCACCGAACTGAACTAACGGGTAATCCACAACACCCTATCGAACGCCCCGGAAGGACAGTTATTGTGAAATGAACGCATCTTTTTATCCAACAAGTAGTTACATTGGCTCATTTTTGACGGTCTCATCGAAGATTTTGAGCAGCTTGGCTTTGTCGAAAATCATTTCCTGACGGGTTAGTCCGACAATGTCGTAGACGTGGCTGAGTTCGATGGCGTCGACGGGGCAGGCCTCTTCGCACATACCGCAGTAGATGCAGCGAAGCTCATCGATGTCGAACTTGGCTGGATATTTCTCGCGGTCGGGCCAGGGGCTTTCGGCGGCCTCGATGTGAATGCAGCGCGCCGGGCAGGCCGTGGAACACATGAAGCAGGCGACGCATTTCACCCGGCCTTCCTCGTCCTTGTTCAGCCGATGAACGCCCCGATAGCTCTTCAGCAGCATTCCGCCCTTTTCAACGGGGAGATCCTCGCGGCGTTCCTCGGGGTACTGAAGGACGCGGTGCTTGTCGCGAACCACGACGTTGAACATGTGCTTCATCGTCGTGCCCAGTCCGATGAGGACCTGCGGCAGATAAAACTGGTCGGCCCGCGACAGCCTGGGTTCTTCCAAAATGATGACGTCCGAGTCTTTCATGGTTTCTCAATTCTGCGCGACTAAAGTTCACCCGCCGGCCGGCAGCGGTGTTTCAGCATAACGGCTTCCGATGACTTTCACCCGCCGGTTGGTCGCCGGCGCCGGCGGAATCATGGAGCTGATGAGCATGATCAAAAACGCGGTGCACAGGTTGAAGATGAGCAACACCAAGGCCGCGGTTCCGCCCAGGCCGTTGTAGGTGTTGCCGTGAAAGGCAAAGACGACAAGCGCGGTCATCATGAGCATCGCCAGGGATATTGGAATCAGTCCGCGCCAGGCCAGCATCATCAACTGATCGAAGCGGAATCGCGGCAGGGTCCAGCGCACCCACATGAAGAGGAAGATAATCAGCCCGGTCTTGGCGAAGAAGACGACCGCGCGAAGGATGCAAACGATGAGGCTGGTGGTGACGGCCGGGTGAAGGGCGTCGGGGCCGCGAAGGCCGGGGAAATCCCATCCCCCGAAAAACAGCGCCACGCAGATGGCGCTGGTCGTGATCATGCCCGCGTATTCACCCAGGAAAAACATCGCGAATCGCATGGCGCTGTATTCCGTGTGATATCCGCCGACCAATTCCTGCTCGGCCTCGGCCAGATCGAAAGGCGCCCGGTTGGCCTCGGCGTGAATGCAGACGAGGAACATGATGAACGCCAGCGGCTGGGAACAAACGTTCCACGCGGGGAAAATGACGGCCCAGTTGTGGCATTGCTTTTCGACGAGCTGCCCCAAATCCAGCGTGCCGAACAACACGATGACACACAGCACCGCCAGCCCGAGAGGGATTTCGTATGAAATCATGTTGGCGGTGGCGCGCAATCCACCGAGGAAGGAATATTTGTTGTTGCTGGCCCAGCCGCCGATGACCACGCCATAAACCGCCAGGGAGAGCACGGCCAGGATGTAGAGCACGCCGATGTTCAGGTTGGCGATTTGGAAGGGATATTGATAGGTGACGCGGTATTGATCGCCGCCGAGGTGGACGGGTTGGCCGACGATCTCATCGCCCTGCGCCAGTTGCCGCCGGGCCTGGTCGTGCACGTTGGCCGTGCCGGGCGGGATTGAGATGATGCGATCGGTTTGTCTCGTGCCGCCCCAGGGCAACACGGCAATGCTGATGACGATGACCAGCACCATGAAGCCGGGGGCGACCGTGAAGAGGATTTTGTCCACGCCGGCCGGGCGGTAATCTTCCTTGACGATGAATTTGAGTCCATCAGCGAGGGGCTGGCCGAGGCCGTTCATTTTCCAATTCTTGATGATGGGAATAATGCCGAAGCCCAGGCCCACGCGATTGGGGCCGAGGCGGTCCTGCACCCAACTGGCGACTTTGCGCTCCAGAAGAATCAGGTACGCGACCGTCAACATGACCGTGCCATGCGCGATCAGGGCAATCACCGCCCACGGCGGAATGTTCGCCGTCCACCAGTCAATTCCTTTTTCGATCAGTTGCATCATGCTGGCAAAATCTCTTTTTCTTCAAAGCTCCGAGAATTCCATGGCCCGCAACTCGACGCGGTTGATCGGCAGCGTCACGGACGCAAACGGTTCGCCCATCTCGTTGCGGATGGCTGCGGCATTGTAAAGCCCCGTGCGATTCAGCAGGGAGAGATAAAATTCCCCGTCGCGGGTCACGCCCTCGGGCGGCGGGACGGCGGCCAGGAAGGGCTGAATCTTCCCGGCATAATTCTCCCAGCACCCGTCCTTCTCGGCCCAGGCGGCGGCGGGCAACACCACGTCGGCCGAATCGCTCAGCAACGTCGGCAGCAAATCCTGCACCACCCTGAACCCGGTTTTCAGTGCCTCCGGAAGCTCCCCCGTGATCCAGTTCGACAGATATCCGCCGACGATCCAGCCGCCCTTGAGATTTGGCGGTTGGGAAAAGACGAACTCATCGATGGTTGCCGTCGGGCCGCCGAGCATGGACATGACCCGCCGAACGCCCGCGGCGTTGGGGACTTTCTCAGCCTTGATGACGAACGTCTGCTGGCCCGTCTGCGAATGCCGGAAAACCTCGTCCTGCCCTGAGGTCGGGACCGGACCAAGGACCAGCAGCGCCTGCGGGTCGAGCGAGCGAATCGCGCTGCCAAGCAGATACGCCTCTTCGCAGGCCATCATCGGCGACAGGACCGCGTAGAGCGCCCCGGGCCCCTGCGCCGCCAGCGATTTCAATTGTTTCACCGCCACGGCAAACGCCTCATGCGACGCCGTCGCCGCCAGCGCGCCGTGTTCCCTCTTGTAAGCCGACCTCAGGCGATCGCGGTGCTCGATGATCTTGTAGGAATAGCGCGTGTCGTCGCTGATCCACCAGGCATTCACCTGCGGGTTGTATCTCGGCTTGATCCGGTAAACGACCCCTTCGTTGTGTTCCAGGAAGACGTTCTCACCGCCGGAATCCACGGGGGAAATCGACGGCGATTGCTTCAGAAGCCAGACACGCTGCTTGAACAAAAAATCCTTGTCCAGCAGCGCTCCCACCGGGCACAGGTCAACCACGTTCCCGGCAAGCTTGTTGTTGCACGGCTTGCCCGGGAAGATGTCGATTTCCTCGCGAAATCCGCGGCCATCGACGTACAGCTCACTCGTCCCCGACACCTCGCGCGTGAACCGCACGCAACGGCTGCACATAATGCACCGGTCGGCATACAGGTAAATGTGCTCCCCCACGTCCTTCTTCGGCTTCTTGGCCTTGTCCTCCTCGAACCGGGATTGGCTTCGGCCATACTCGTAGGAATAATCCTGAAGCGTGCATTCCCCCGCCTGATCGCAAATCGGGCAATCCAGCGGATGGTTTATCAGCAGGTATTCCATCACCTGTTTCTGATTCATGACCGCCTTCGGCGAGCGCGAATGGACGACCATCCCGTCGCGCACCGGCGTCTGGCACGACGGCACCAGCTTGGGAATCCCTTCGATCTCCACGAGACAAATCCGGCACGATGCCGGAATGGAAAGACCCGGATGATAGCAATACCGCGGCAGTTCGTGTCCCGCATCCAGACACGCCTGCAATATCATCTGCCGATCCTTGCATTCGATGAGCTTGCCGTCGACCGTGATCCTTGCCATAGGGCGGGGATGGTACACGAGAATGGATTGGATTTCATCCAGCCGAAAACGATTTGCGGGGGACGCGCGTGTGGACCTGACGCGGGAAATGAGGCGTCACTCGGCGATAGGCCAATCCCCCATCACAATTCCACCACCCGCAAACTTCTTCCCGCCTGAACCTCCGCCACCAGATCATACCCCCTTGACCCCGACACCTTCGCCGTCACCATCTTTCCCGCATGAAGCTCCGGCCCACTGACGATCGTCACCGAATCAATCTGCGGCGCCTGCCCGCTGGTCCTCCCCGTCCATTGCCCCTTCTTTCTTAAAGTCCGATCGACCAGCACCTCAACCTTTTGCCCTATTCTTCCCCGGGCCTTGGCAAACGCGATCTCCTGCTGCGCCAGCATCAACTCCTCCACTCGCGCCTTCTTCACCGCTTCGGGAATCTGCCCCTCCATCCTCCCCATCGCCGTCCCCGGCTCGGCGCTGAACGCGAACACCCCCATCATGTCAAACCCAAACTCCCTCACGAATTCCACCAGTTCCCGATGCTGTCCATCCGTTTCCCCAGGCGATCCCGCGATGAACGTCGTCCGGATCGTTATCCCCGGCACCCATTCCCGCAGCTTCCCCAGCAACGTCTCAATTTGCTTCCGGGTCACTCTCCGCTTCATCGTCGTCAGCATTTCATCGTTGACGTGCTGAAGCGGCATGTCGATGTACCGCGCCATCCGATCGCTTTGCGCCAGCGCCCGGATCATCTCATCCGTGAAGCACGACGGATACGCGTACATCAGCCGCAGCCAATGCACGTCCTTCATCTCCTTGTCCAACGTCTTGATCAGCCCCGACAACCCCGGCTCATACCCGATATCCGTGCCATAGCTGGTCGTATCCTGTCCGATCAGGTTCAGTTCCACCGCTCCATCCGCCGCCAGTTCCCGCGCCTCCGCCAGAACGTGCTCGATCGGTTTGGATCGCATCGGCCCGCGTATCGACGGGATGGTGCAAAACGCGCATCCCTGGTTGCACCCTTCGCTGACCCGCAGAAACGCGTAATGCCGCGGCGTCAGCCGCAGCCGCCCACGGTCATCTTCCGTGTAGCCGGCGAGCTTGCTCGCCGTATTCCCTTCCATCCTTCGCGAAAGCTCATGATACTTCCCCAAAAAATGTCCATCCCTGCCGGCGTTCCCCGTTCCCCGCACCGCCTCGACGATGTGGTCCCGATCGAACACCCCCACCAGCCGGTCGATCCCCGGCGCCTCGGCCAGCAATCGCGTCTTATGCCTCTGCACCAGACATCCCGCCACCACCACCCGTCGACATTTCCCTTTTTCCTTCAGCCGGATCGCTCTATGAATCTCCCCCATCGATTCCACTTTCGACGCTTCCAAAAACCCGCAGGTGTTTATGACGATCGCATCCGCCTCCTCCGCATCCGACGTCACCACCAGCCCATCGCTGGCCAATAATCCCAGCATCCGCTCGCTGTCCACCAGGTTCTTGGGACAACCCAGGCTCACCAACGCAATGGATTGAATTTCATCCGCCATAATCAAACCACCAACAGCTCAATTTCCCCATCCAAAGCCCTGGGAGCTTGCTCCCTGGGCAATCCAAACCGCAACCTTCAACTAGGCCCGCAACCGACCCGCCGCCTACCATACCTTCCCCCCTCACAGTTACGCCAGAGCGACCGCCCCTTTTGTTGCCGTGTTATTACCGCCTAACTTCAACGTCTATAACGACATGGGGAAATTGAGGTTAAGTGAATAATAAACATGAACTTGCATGCAAAGTTGAAACCACTCACTTATCCTGATAAACTCATTTTTATGGCGGTGCGCGAGAAAATCCGTCGACACTCTCACATTCGAAAGCCCGGGACCACTCGGGCCAGCCGCCCATCCCTCAGGCATCGCAAGCCGGTCATGATCGACCTCAAAAAAGGCCGCCTTCATGCCCCGGCCTCGAAATCTGCAAGGCCCATCTATAGCTACAGCAAGGCCTTACGATTCCTTTCCACCCTGAGCGATTTCGAGCGTCTTCGCATCGTCCGCTATAACTCGGAGAATTTCAACCTCGAACGCATGCGCACCTTGCTCAAGCGCCTGGGCAGTCCACAGGATCGCTTCCGATCCGTACACGTTGCCGGAACTAAAGGTAAGGGCAGCACTTGCGCTATGATCGCGGCGATGCTCCAGGCCAACGGCTACAAGGTCGGCCTCTACACCAGCCCTCATCTCATCGACGTTCGCGAGCGCATCGTCATCAACGGCGAAATGATCCCCCAGGCCAACTTCGCCCGCCTGGTTCATCTCCTGGAGCCTTGCGTCGCTCGCATTAAGCCCACCCCAACCTACTTCGACGTCCTCACCGCCGTTGCCTTCAAATACTTCGCCGACAACAAGGTCGATATCGCCGTCGTCGAAACCGGCCTTGGCGGCCGCCTCGACAGCACCAACGTCATCCGTCCCGAAGTCACCGCCATCACCAGCATCAGCCACGACCACAATGCCCAGCTCGGGCCGACGCTCACCCACATCGCCACCGAAAAGGCCGGCATCTTCAAGCACGGCATCCCCGCCCTCAGCGTCGCTCAGGATCCCGACGCCGAGGCCGCTCTCAAAAAAATCGCCGAAAAGGTCGGCGCTCCACTCGATTTCACCGGCCAGACTATCGAATTCAGCTACCGCTTTGAATCCAGCCGTATGCTCGGCCCCCACAACCGCGTCTGCCTCACCACACCTAACAGCAAGTTCGAGCACTTGGCCGTTCCCCTCATCGGCGAGCACCAGGCCATCAACTGCGGCCTGGCCCTGGCGGTCATCGACCGTCTCAAATCCCGCGGCATCGCCATCAACGACGCCCGAGCCTTGGACGGTCTTTCCAAGGTCTCCGTCGCTGGCCGAATGGAAATGGTCTGCCAGGTCCCCCGCGTCATCGTCGACGGCGCCCACAACGCCGCCAGCCTCGACGCTGCCATGAAAGCCATCGGGCAACACATCCCCTATGACTCCATGGTCGTTATCTTCGGTTGTTGTGGCGACAAAGACGTCCCCGGAATGCTCGACCGCATCACCAGCGGCGCCGACAAGGTCATCTTCACCCACATCGACAACGTCCGCTCCGCCAATCCTCACGAACTCGCCGCCCGCTACACCGAACTTTACGGCAAGATGGCCCAGGTCGCCGACAGCCTCCAGGACGCTCTCGACATCGCCTACCGCGCCGTTACCAAGGAAGACATCATCTGCATCACCGGCAGCTTTTATCTGGTTGGCGAAGCCAAGAAACTTTTCGCCGCCAAAGCCGCCGCCGCCCAGCTAGCCCAATCCCCGCGCAATTAGTTTAGCCGCGTCGCTTGCGACGCGTTCGAGTTCAAAGCTTCTTTGAACCCTTGAACCCTTGAACCCTTGAACCCTTGAACCCTTGAACCCTTGAACCCTTGAACCCTTTTGAACCCTTGAACCCTCGAACCACCAAACGACCTGAGAGGAAATACCCTTGAATCCAAAATCATCTGCGTAATGGTACAGTTAGTACCCGTCGCTATCCCAGCGGCAACCCCCTCGCCAGCCCCAGATAATTCTCATAATTCCCCCGAATTTCCCGCATCGAATCCCCTCCGAATTTCTCCAGCATCGCCCGCGCGATCTCGAACGCCACCACGTTCTCCATGATCACCGACGCCGCCCCGATCGCCGAAACGTCCGACCGTTCCCATCCCGCTTCCGATGGCTGCTTGGTATTCAGATCCACGCTCATCAGCGGCTTGCCCAGCGTGCTGATCGGCTTCATCGCCCCGCGCACCACCACCGGCTTGCCGTTGGTCATCCCTCCTTCCAATCCTCCCGCGTTATTGCTCCCGCGCACGAATCCCAACGCCGCCGTCCCTTTTTTCGCCGGATCAAATCCGATCTCATCGTGAACCTTCGATCCCGGCCTTCTCGCCGCCTCGAACCCCAACCCAAACTCCACGCCCTTGAACGCCTGGATGCTCGCCACCGCCCCCGCGATCCGCCCGTCCAATCGCCCGTCCCACGTCATGCAGCTTCCCAATCCCATCGGGCATCCGAAAACGTGCGCTTCCACGATCCCGCCCGCCGTGTCCTTGGCCATCTTCTGCTCGTTGATGAATCGCCGCATCTCCTCATCGGATGATGGATCGGGACAATAAAGTTCCGACGCATCCCGCTTCTTCAGCATCTCCCGCCAATTCTCTTCGGTAACGACGAACTTCCCCTGGGCCGGTCCCACCGCCCGCACGAACCCGAAAACCTCGATCCCAAACTCCCGCAGAAAGCATCGCGACAGCGCCCCGGCCGCCACCCGCGCCGCCGTCTCCCGCGCGCTCGCCCGCTCCAGCGTCAGCCGGCAATCCGTCGTCAGCCATTTCACCGATCCCGCCAAATCCGCATGTCCCGGCCGCGGCCGATGCAGCGCCGGCGTCGCCGCCAAATCGTCCAACCTCGCGTCCTTGTTAACGATCTCGATTGCGATCGGCGACCCGATGGTCTTCCCCAGCCTCACCCCGCCGAGGAATTCCGCGTGATCCGTCTCGATTTTCTGCCGTCCCCCGCGTCCATATCCCCCTTGCCGTCGCCGTAGTTCCCCATCGATGAACCCCTGATCCACCGCCACCCCTTCCGGCAATCCCTCCACCAGCGCGATCAGCGCCTTCCCATGCGATTCGCCCGCCGTTCGGTATGACAATTGGCCCATGGCAGTTGATGGTATCAGACCCACGCTTCACAACAATAGACGGCCAAATTCAATGGAAGAGAGAAATCGCCTCGGATGAAGACTGTAAACCGGCTCACCCAACAGCATCTATCCGGTGAACTAAATTACCGATAACCGCCTCACCAACGTCTGGTAATCATCGCTCCCTGCATCCACGCCGTTTGCAATTTAATGAAAATGCTGAGCACATCATGTTATGCCGCAATACGTCCGATCCTATCTTCGTCATAACCCGCAAGGTCGGCAAAAGAGGAATAGGCGGCGACGATGTACTTGCAATTCAACAAGACGCGACTCATCTGTGCTGTCCTCCTGATATTGTTGGCGGCCGTTCGGACTTCGCCGGCCCAGACCTCGCCGGCAACACGCCCCACTACGACCCCCGCCGCCTCCAAACCCTCCACCCGGCCGACAACTCGTCCGCGTCCCGTATCCAACGACGCCGATTTGACCAATCTCAGTCTGGAAGACCTGATGAACGTCCCGGTGATCAGCGTCAGCAAAACCAAACAGCGCCTCGGCGATTCGGCGGCGGCCGTCACCGTCATCACCCAGGAAGACATCCAGCGCAGCGGGCTGCGCGATATTCCCGAAATCCTCCGCCTCTCTCCCGGATTGTTCGTCCAACGCGGCAATCAATTCACCGGCTGGAGCATTTCCGCACGCGGGTTCGGCGCCCTCTTCTCGGACAAACTGCTCGTTATGGTCGATGGCAGAACCGTCTATACGCCCCTCTTTTCCGGCGTTTACTGGAACACCGTCGATTACCCCATCGACGATCTCGACCGCATTGAAGTCATCCGCGGCCCAGGCGCAACCCTCTATGGCGCCAACGCCATGAACGGCGTCATCAACATCACCACCAAGTCCGCGGATGAAACTCAAGGCCTCATGGTCGATTCCCGCGCGGGAACCGACGAGAGCGACGCGTCCGTACGCTACGGCGGCCAGATCGACGACGACACCTACTATCGCGTCTATGCCAAGGGCCGCAGTTACGACGATCTACACGAATCCCCCAATCCCGTCGGCGACGACAACCAGTGGCAGGACGCCAGCTCCGGTTTCCGCATCGACCGAAACTCCTCCGATCAGGACAAGCTCACCCTCCAAGGCGATATGTTCGACCAAAGCGCGTCCGATCAATTGGTCACCGGACACGTCATCCCCAACTATTTGCACGATTATCGCAGCGGCGAAAACCTCCTCACTCGATGGACCCACGTCATTTCCGACACCTCGGACTACTCCCTTCAGGCGTACTTCGACCGTATCGATTTCCGCGACGCCTACTCCACCTTCAGGGGAGATACCTTCGACGTCGATTTTCAGAATCGCTTTGAACTGGCGCCCAGTCACGAGCTAATGTACGGCCTCGGCGGGCGCGCCATCGTCGAAAATGTCGGCACGACGGCGCTCACCCAGCCCGTCGTCAACCCGGATTCAGACACCGCGTACCTTTTCAGCGCATTCGTGCAGGACACCATGACCGTCGTGCCCGATCGCCTCCATCTCATTGCCGGCTCCAAGTTCGAGCAGAATTCCTACACCGGCTTTGACGTCCAGCCTAGCGCCCGTTTGCTTTGGACGCCGACCCAGCAAACTTCCTTCTGGGGCGCAATTTCGCGCGCGGTGCGCACGCCGAGTGAAATTGAATGGGACGAATCGGCTGACATTGTTGTGCCGACTACGCCTGGAAACTACGCACAGGTCGTCAAGACCACCGACAAGCCCCAAAACGAACAGCTTCTCGCCTATGAAATCGGCTTCCGCCAGCAGGTCACCAAGCGGTTCTCCGTCGACGTTACCGGATTTGCCAACAACTATACGGGTCTGATCGCGCTGCTAAGCACGGGCACCACGATCAATCCCGCGCTGAACCCACCGGTGCTCATCAATAGCACCTACGACAACGATGAAAGCGCCAGAACCTACGGGGCCGAGGTCTCCTTGAACTGGCAGGTTCTCGACCACTGGCGCTTGCAAGGGTCGTACAGCTACCTGATTGCCAACGTCCACGACTACTACCCCGGCCTCACCCCCGACGCCTCCGCGGAGGACCAATCCTATCCCCGCAACCAGTTCCAGGTGCACTCTTATCTCGACATCACCAAAACCCTCCAGCTCAATGGCGGCATCTATTACGTCGATGCGATCGGCAACGGTAACGTGCTCGGGGCTGTCGGCGCCCCGCCCGGCGCCTATATTCGCGGCGACCTGGGAATCACCTGGCATCCCCGCCCCAACCTGGAAGTCTCCGCCGGAATTCAAAACGCCTTCGAACCGCATCACCTCGAAGCCTCCTTCAACGCCACCGCCTCCGCCGACGTTGATCGCGCCTATTACGCCCAGGTCACTTGGCGATATTGATTCGCCCCGCCCCCTCCATTAGCCCTCCGCTCCGCGGGGGTTCTTCCCGCATTCAACAATTTTCACATGTTTTTCCGCCTCCAACCAAAACCACGTCCAAACCCTTCACCTCCCCGCTATAGAAGAGGGACGCTCATTTTCGCCCAAACCCATCCCTATAGCTTTCCAATGACCCATGACAAATGACAAATGACCAATGACAACTGACCAACGCCCTGTTAATCTTCCACAAACCAATAAAGGAGACTCCCATGCCCCGTCTGAAATCCCTGGAAAAATCCCAAGCCGGCCCCAAATCTCAAACTTTGATGGCCGATCTCGAATCCAAAAAAATGCTGCTGAACATTTTCCGCGGCATGGCCAACAGCCCCGCCGTTCTCGACGGCTTTCTGAAATTCAGCTCAGCGCTGCAACAGGGCAAGCTCGACGCCAAAATCCGCCATGCCATTGCCCTGATCGTCGCCCAAACCAACGGCTGCGGTTATTGCCTGGCAGCCCACACCATGCTGGGAAAAGGCGCCGGCCTCGACGATGCGGCCATTCGCGATGCCCGACTTGGCAAGTCGGCGGACCGAAAAACCAATGCGGCCGTATCCCTGGCGCGTCAGGTCCTCGCCGGCCGCGGTAACGTCTCCGACGCCGACGCCAACGCCGCCAGGTCCGCCGGACTCGACGATGGCGACATCGCCGAGGTCATCGCCAACGTCGCCCTGAATCTCTTCACCAACTATTTCAACAATTTCAATCAATCCGAGGTTGACTTACCCAAAGTGCCGGTCAATATCGCGTGAAATTGCCCAAAGTTCCGTTTTCATATAATCTTAAGGTCCATGGCTTTCCGTGATTTTTTTCTCGCCAGCCCGCTAATTGCGGTGGACGATTATGGATAACTTGGTTAATGTTACCTCAACTAACAGGTCGCTCCGGGCACGCTCCTGGCACGCATTGCTGAAGAGATTGCTGGAATCTGGTCGTTACTGACTCATGCCATGACACGATCCTTCGATACCATTCCGGACGAGACCGGCCGTTCGGCCGAACCGCCCAAGCCCTCGGTTCCCGTGATGTCCGTCTGTCCATTCTGCGGCGCCATCGCCGAAAAAGGTGACGGACCCTGCCCGCGCTGCAAAATGGAAAACAGCGCGATCACGCGCCAAGCCACGCGCGCTCGCATCGGGCCCTGGTACATCATGCAGTCCCGAAACCCCTCCGCCCCGGGGATGAAATTCAACACCCTGCTGGCCCTGATCCGCAAGGGACAGATCACTCCCCGATCCGTCATTCGCGGGCCGACGACCTTTCAGCTCTGGCGATTCGCCGCCCGCGTGAAGGGCATCAGCCGCGAGTTTGGCCTGTGCTATTCCTGCGGCGCCGAGCTTCAGCGCACCAGCACGTTCTGCCCGCGCTGCTCTCGGTCCCAGGAGCTTCCGCCCAATCCCGACGTTCTGCTGGAGACCGAGCCCCAGCCCGCCAAGACCGTCTATCGCGAGGTCAACTCGCGCCCGGCCGCGCCGGGCGAAGTCGCGCGGGGCGAGGTCGCGCCGGAATCCCAGCCCGCCGTTGCCCGGCCGAACCAGCCCGCACTACCCGAGCCGATTCGACCAACACAGATTCCCTCCGCCGCGGAGACCATGGCCGAACTGGCCGAAATCCCCTCGCCTCACAATGCTCCGGCCGCGCTTCAGTCCCGGCCACGCCAGCGGCCTCAGGAGGGCGTGCTCACGCCCCGCGAACTCGCCGCCGCTTTCTCCCTTCAATACGATCCCAACATGGACGTCCCCGGCGCGCGCCGACGCCGCGGCCGCCCCAAAGGTCTTCTCCTCGCCGCCGTCCTTCTTCTTGCCGTCGGCGGCGCCCTCTCCACCTTCTATTTCGTTCCTTCGCTGCGGCAAAGATTCATCGCCTGGGTTCAGGATTCCTCACCCGCCCCCGCAGGCGTCACCGGCTCTTCTCTCAGCCAGTCAACGCAACAAAAACCTTTGCCCGATCCGACGCCCGACTGGATGACGACCGTTCCCAACAATCCTCCCCCGATCGTCACCCCGCCCAAACCACCGGCGTCCGCCTTGCCGGCCGTGTCGAATGACGGGACCCCAAATAACCCGGCCCCTCCGCTTCCCAAGCCCGCGCCGCCCGCGAACGTCGTTCCGGTCCCAACGCCTTCCAACGATTCCCCCGTGGCTTCTCCTCCTCCTCCGGTTGACCCCCGGACCACCGCCGCCGCCGAGGCAACCGAAAAGCTCCGCGCCTCCGCCGCCGGCGACCTCGACACCCTGGCCATGCATCTTCGCAGCAACGGCCTCGACGCCCAGCACCGCCAGGATTACGTCGCCGCACAGTATTACTATCAGCAAGTCGAGAATCTTCCCCGCGATCACTGGCCCAGCGACATCGACCTCCTCCTCAAGGAAGTCCAAAAGCATCTTCTCGCCGCCGCCCACTAACTTTCGTGCGCAATTTGCCCTTTTTTTTACTTCAACGTTGAGCGTTGAGTGTTGAGTGTTGAGCGTTGCATTCAAAATCGACTTAATGCAACGCTCAACGCTCAACACTCAACGCTCAACTTTGAACGAGTTCCCCCAACCCACGTCGGCCACAGCGCCCCAATCAAAATCGCTCCGACAGGTGCAACGTGCATTATCAACCGATCCGCCGTCACCCACAGCAACTCGCCCAGATTCCAGTTCGTCACCATCAGCGGCGGAACGTACGCCAGCAGGTGCAATATCAGCAGTATCCCGATCGTTGCGACCGCCCGGTCCTTGAATCGCCGCCGCTCCGCCGCCGCCAGTCCCAACACGATCACCCACATCAGCCCCCAATCCTGCCAGTTGATCAGTTCCGTCCCCATTCCCTTCAAAATTGTGCCCAATCTCCCCAGGTTCGAGACAATCTCATGCGGATTCAATCTTGCCCCATAGTCTTCATCCGTGCGCGGCAATCCCCAGGTGTACGCGATCCACGGCAAATAGAGGATGGCGACGACCGCCGCCAGCATTCCCGCCGCCGCCAGCGATTTTCCCCATTTCCCTCGCGGCCCCATCGCCGCCATCACCACCACGTTCACCGCCGCCAGCGCCAGACCTTCGTTCTTGGTCCACGCCATCCACGCGCTGAAGATCGCCGCCAAAATTGCGTATCCCCAGCCCCCCGTCTCCTGCCATCGCAGGATGCACAGAATGCCGCATGCGTAAAACGCGGTGAGCGCCGTCTCGGCCGTCCCCGTGCCGCCGTACCGGCAGAATGGCTCCAGGCACGCCAGCACGGCCGTCGCCGTCAGCGCCGCCGTTCTTCCATTGATTCGCCGCACCGCGCAATACACCGCCCCCAACATCCCCGCATACCACAGCAGCGAAATCGTCTTGCCCAGATCGTCCAGCCGTCCCGTCATCGCGTGCATCCCCGCACTGACCATCGGCTCCAGCACCGGATACCGCAGATGGCTGTAACTCAGCGCCACGTCCGAAAAATATCCCGGGCGCGGATGCATCGGCAGCACCGCAAGCACCTCCGCTTTCAGTTGCCAGATCGCAAACGCATCCCATTCAATCACCGGAAAATTCAGTGCGTCGATCCCCACCGCCAGCAATCCGTACCCGATCGCAACAAAACAGGCGATCGTCCACCACTTCGGCGTATCCGTGCGCGGCTCACTCAATCTCGCCCGCGGAGGCAAAGCCTTCCGCGCCGCCGGACGCAATCGCCACATGGCAATTCCCGCCGCCCCCCACGCCGCCCCGATCGCCAGGATTTCCTCCCGCCCCGGCCGCTCGCCCAACATCGACAGAAAAATCAGCAGTATCCCCACGATCCCCGGCCCCATGCAGGCGCTCAGCGCCGCGATCTCCAGCCGCTCGGGAGGCGAAGCCTTCCCAGCGGGAGGCGAAGCCTTCCCAGCGGGAGGCGAAGCCTTCCCAGCGGGAGGCGAAGCCTTCCCGGTCGATCCTCGCGCCAGTCCCGCCGCCAGCGGATATCCCACCACGATCAGAATGCAAAGATAGATCGCGCACCACATACGTCTGCCGTCGTCCAAGTCCCACCGCCGCGCGATGCGCTTCTATTCCCCAAGCCTGCGCACGTCCCGCACCAGCGGCACGTGATGGTTCGGATCAAGTTCAATCGTCATCACCGAATCCACCCCCTGATCCCGCAACCATTCATCGCTGGGCAACGCATTGTTTTCCAACAGCTCCCGCCACTTGTTGACCGTCGTGGAATGTCCGGACACCAGCACCCGCCGCGGATACAGCACGTAGACCGCGCGGAAATAAATGTTCTGCGTATATCCCGCCCATCTATCCGGGAAATCCTCGAATTTCAGGAAAATCCCCCGCCCCGAATCCGCCGCCTCCTCCAGCCAACCATCCCACAGCGCGTACGACCCACTTATTTTCGCCAGCCCCTCGGTGAAGAACACGCGATTGGCGTCGAATCCAATGCACAACCCCATCGACGTCAGGACAACGATCCTCAGCAACCACTTGAGAGTTTCCCGCGATTTGGAAGTCAATCGCGCAGAATTGTATTTCCCCGCATCCCTTCGTCAAACCACGCGAGTATTCCCCTACGACGTCGGCGCCTTCTGGGGCCACTCCTTGGCATCCCGCAGCTTCTCGATTCTCTCCCGATCGAAAAACTCTCCCCGATCCATCCCCATGCAGGTGCGCGACGCCCGCGCCCACGCCTTCGGACTCATCAGGTTCCCCTCCCAGAACGGCCAGGTCCGGCATTGCAGCGGCCTCCCCTCGTACACCGTACAAATCCGCTTCGGATGCACCACCTTCCCGTCGGAAGGCGAAGCAGGCACTTCTTTCAAGAACACGCAATCATGTCCCCCATGACGCGGATTCCTGATTTCCTTCAGTGCAATCCTCCGTCCTATTTTCCGGCAATAGGTCTCTATCAATTCCTTCCCAGATATCCCAAGGATTTCCACCAGCTTCGCGATTTCCCGCCGGCTGATCCACACGTACCCCGGACTGCCGCTGCAGCAGTTCCCGCACTGCATGCACGTAAACCGCAGCCCCTCCGCAAACCACGGCGCCGCCGGCTCGCCCGATTCCAAAACCTTCAGCTTCATGATCGGCTTGGAGTATACCGGCTGAAACACTAATGACTAATGACCAATGACAAACGACAATCTTCACCCCAACCAATACCACGCCGCCGCCACGATTACCGCCTGAACCGCGACGAACACCGTCAGCCCCACCGCGATTCGCTTTGCCAGCCGTGGCCGCCGCGCTTCGCTGCGCCCAAGGCCTGCCCCCATTTGATTTTGAACCGCCGCGATGATCAGGTTTGCCTCGAACCGGCTTATCCCCAGTTTCGCCGCCGCTCGAACCAGCGATTCTCGCCGGCTCCACGGCAATACCGTCCCCACCAGTTGCTCCGCAACCAGATCCGCAAAATCCAGCGCCGCCGAACTCCGCGATCCCAATACCGCCGATCGCGACCAATCGCACCGGCGCATCCCGACTTCAACCGGCTCAATCCGCATTACCCCCCAGTCTACTCCCATCACCGCCCCCGGCCTCAGTTTTGCCCCCGCTTTCGACACCCGCTCCCCAATGCTCCGGGTACGTCTATGGCGATTCTTCCGGCTATGACGGTAAACTATTTGCCAGTCCCCATGAAATGGCTCAAACGCCTGCTCTACCTGATCGCCTTCGTCCTCCTGGCCATCATCGCCTTTGCTCTGGTCGGGATACACCTCTATCGCGGCACCCCAAGCTGGTATCGCCCCCGCGTCGCCACGACTCAGCAGATCAAGGATGCCGCCAACCGCGCCGACCAGAAACTGCTCGATCTTTTCAGTTGGGCCGCCAGCGCCCAGGCCCGCCAACTTCGCCGAATCCACGGAATCTCCAGCCCCGACGATGCCCCCGTTGGCCCCAAGACCGTCACCTTCACCGAAGACGAGGTCAACTCATTCATCTCCTCCTGGAAAAACCCGGACAAAAGCGACCTTGAGCAGCGTATTTCTCGCTATTTCACCGATGGCCGCGTCGTTTTCGATGCCGATGCCCTCATCCTCGCCGGGCAATCCCCCGCATTCGGCGCCCTGGCCAGCGCCGAATTCGATCCCACCATCGACGCCCAGGGCAATCTGAACGTCACGCTCGATTCCATTCACGCCGGCCGGCTTCCCATCCCCCAGGCCGCCCTCGCCCCGCATCTCCGGAGCTTGCAGGTCCTGCTCCAGCAGCAATTGAATCTCCAACGGCCCACCGTCTCCATCGATCCCGCCCTGACCGCCAACGCCTCCGCCCTCGCCGCCTCCTGGCTGCGCCTGTTATTATCGGCCCTGAACGATCAGCCCGCCGATCCCATCCTGATCATCCCCTTCAACATCGCCAACCTCCATCACGGCCTGCCGGTAAAACTCTCGGCCATCCGAATCGTCCCCGGCCAGATCACTCTGACCCTGATGCCGCTGGCGCCCGGGGATTGTCCGCCGCTGCTCGAACGCCTCCGGCAGCCCTGGCCGTGAGTGCTAAAGGAGACTGGATGGCTCGCCGATCCGACTCTATACTCCTCCTCGCACAAACCATGAAGTGCCATGGAGGCCGGCGCCCGGCGCCGGCTCAAATTCAACCGACCAAGGAGATGTTGTAATGGCAACGACGCAAACAACGGCAAAAACATCCGGCCTGGCCCCCGACGATTTGATCGTCATCACCGGCGCCGGTGGGTTCATCGCCGGAGCGCTGGCGAGATATTTCACCGCCCAGGGCTTTACCAATATCCGCGCAGTCGATCGCAAACCCTTGCCCGAGTGGTACCAGATTGTCCCCGGCGTGGAATCCCTGTGCCTGGATGTCAGCGAATATTCCAACTGTCAGAAGGCCTGCCAAGGCGCCGTGGAAGTGTACAACCTTGCGGCCGATATGGGTGGGATGGGCTTCATCGAGCGATTCCGCATCCAGTGTCTGCGCAGCATTCTCATCAACACAAACATGATTGAAGCTGCTTGGCGGGCCGGGGCGCAGCGGTATTTCTTCTCCTCCTCCGCGTGCGCCTACAACACCGACTTGCAAAAAGACCCGAATTGCAAGGCGCTGAAGGAATCCGATGCCTATCCCGCCATGGCTGAGCGCGGTTACGGTTGGGAGAAGCTCATGTCTGAAATGTTCTGTCAGGAATATACCGCCGAGCGCGGATTGAAGACCGCCATCGCCCGCTTCCACAACGTGTATGGACCGCTGGGCACCTGGGACGGCGGCCGGGAAAAGGCGCCCGCCGCCATTTGCCGCAAGGTCATTGAAGCCAAGGACACCGGCAAACACGACATAACCATCTGGGGCGATGGCAAGCAGACCCGCAGCTTCATGTACATCGATGATTGCACCTTGGGCATCGACTTGATCATGCACTGCCAGGAGTTGAACGCCGTGCCCATCAATCTCGGATCCAGTGAAATGGTGTCGATCAACGAGTTGGTGAGCCTCGCCGAAGAAATCGGCGGCGTGAAGCTCAAACGCGCCTACGACCTGCATGCCCCCAAGGGAGTCAATGGCCGAAACAGCGACAACACCATGATCCAGCGCATCCTGGGTTGGCAGCCCAATACTCCGTTGAAGAAGGGCTTGGCCAAGACCTACGGCTGGATTGCCGAACAGTACGCCGACCGCAAAGCCGGAAAGCGGACCGTCGAGGACAAGCACTGAACCGGGGTTTTTCCCGGAAGGGACTCACCATGACTGGCACGTCTCCGGACATCGCCGACGTGATCGGCCGCATTCCCTACCGCATGGCCCTGGCCGGGGGATGGATCGATCAGCCGTTCATTTCCCGCCTCAATCCCTTTCCCACCGGGTCCATGGTCGTGGTGGGCGTTGAACCCAATTTCCGGTTTATGGAGCGAGCCGGTATGGCGACCGGCACACGCCGCGCCGCCCTGAAACTCTGGAAGGACGGCCTTCCACCCGGTGAGCCCGCTCAGTTGGTCAAAGCGCTCTATGCCTTTGAAAACCAGCATCAGGCGGACCCTTCCGGGTCGCAGGACATGATCGGGCTGATTTACCCGGGCGTCAGCCGATTGGACTACGACCCTTCCTACGAAGGCGGTGTCTTTCCCAGGCACATCGAATCGTGCCAGGATCCATCCGTTGCGCGCTGGTTGGAAAACGTCATCCACCTGTTGCCGGTCGAACCTCGGCCCATGGATTACTCGCCATTGGGTGTGAAGAATCTCGAGCCTGTGTGGGTGGGTAAACTGGGTCAAAGCGGCCGGGATTGCTACCAGGCCATTCTTGCCAGGGACTTGGATGCGCTGGGCGCTTCGATGAATTTGTGCATGGCCTGCTGGGAGGCTTTGCTTCCCGGCACCGTCAGGCATTCAACCCTCAAAGTTGATTTATGCGCCCTGCTGAAACATTACCAGCAGCGCTATCCCGGCGCGATGTATTCCGGTTGCGGCGGCGGATATCTGTACGTGATTTCGGACCAGCCCGTCCCCGGCGCATTTCACGTCCAGGTCCGCATAGCAAAGTGAATGCAATGGCCGATGTGGTGGTTTCCGGCAGTTTCGACGATTTGCGCTCGCCGCACGTCCGCTTTTTGGAAGAAGCCGCCAGCCGCGGGAATCTGCACGTTCACCTTTGGTCCGATGAGCTTTTCCAACAAAACGAAGGCCGCCCGCCCAAGTTCCCCGAGGCCGAGCGCCTCTATTTTGTCCAGGCGATTCGGTACGTCCAATCGGCCCGGATCGTTTCCCAGTTGAGCGATCCAACGGCATTGCCGGTAGATCTATCCGATCCCATATTGAAACAGTTCCCAAGATCCGCGTCGGTTGACTTTTCCTTCTCCGGTAAAAAGAGGGTGCTGGTCACCGGCTGTTTCGACTGGTTGCACACCGGCCACGTGCGGTTCTTCGAGGAAGTCTCGGAATATGGCGATGTGTATGCGGTGGTTGGGCACGATGCCAACATCGAACTACTGAAAGGAAAGGGGCATCCGAGGTTTCCGCAAGACGAGCGAAGATACGTGGTGGGCGCGATTCGATACGTGAAGCAGGCACTGGTTTCGACCGGCCAGGGTTGGATGGATGCCGCCCCCGAAATCGAGCGCATCAAACCGGACATTTATGCCGTGAACGAAGACGGCGACAATCCCGAAAAAAGCGCCTTCTGCCGCACCCATGGCCTCCAATATCTCGTGCTGAAGCGCCTGCCCAAACCGGGGCTGACGGCGCGAAGCAGCACAAAGCTTCGGGATGCCGAAGCGGGACGCAGATAGAAAACGTTGGCGCCTCGCGGATTCTGCCCGATCGCCCGCAGCTTTTGCGCGTCGTTCATCCCAACAGGCCTCGCCATCCGGGGCGCGCCGTTCCAAAAATTCACCCCGCTCGTTCCGGACATTTGTACCGGTTTTTCCGGGCCTTACGCATCGCCGGCGCCGCCGGGTCCCGAATCACGGTCCGGACACCGCGTCCCCTGGCACGCCGCTTGTACTGCCTCGCCTGACGTTGGCTCTCTTCGCGGAGCAACTGCGTATCAACGGATGTTCGGTGAGTTGGATAACACACCTGACATTGGGCCTTTTTGCGGAGCAAGCGTCCATGGATGTCCCGAAGGATCTCGGCCAACGAATCGTCGAGGCGGTTCGCCTTGCCGTTGCCTTGCATCTGCAAAATTCGAACGCCAATTTTGGCGGAGCCATCTTTTCCATCGGCGGAGCCGATCGCCGCGGAGGAGCCGTCATGGACGGCGGCACCTTCGCCACCCCTTCGCCGGCGACGTTCCCTTGCGCCGGTGACCTTGCCGAAAGCGAGGCCGCATGATTTATGGCCTCTATCTCTCGGCTTCCGGCGTCCTGACCAATTCGTACCGGCAGGACGTCATTGCCAATAACATCGCCAACTCCGAAACCGTTGGCTTCAAAAAGGACATGGCCCTGCTCCAGCAGCGCCCGACCGCCGCCCAGGAACTCGCCCGCTCGAATCAGACCAATTCCCTGCTCGAACCCGTTGGCGGCGGACTGCTCGCCTCCAGCACCGTCGTCGATTCCCTTCCCGGCGAAATCGAATCCACCGGCAATAATCTCGACGTCGCCCTCCAGGGCAACGGCTTTCTCGCCGTTTCTTCCGCTGGAAAAATCCATCTGACTCGCAACGGCCAGATGGCCCTGGACCGCACCGGCCGGCTCGTATTGTCCAACGATCCCAACCAGGCCGTGCTCGACAGCAAACAAAGTCCCATCGCTCTGGACGGAACGGCCCCTACGACCATCTCCACGGACGGAACCATTACCCAGAACGGCAAGGTCGTGGCGGCGCTGGGCCTGTTCGACCTGAGCGATCCGGCGACGCTCCGCAAGGACGGCGCAACGCTGCTGTCCACTCCCGCCGACGCGCAGCTCAACCGCGCCGCGCCCACCGTCCGCAGCGGGTTCGTCGAGCGTTCCAACGTCGATCCGGCCACCGAGCTGACCGAATTGATGGATACCCAGCGTCAGCTCGAGGCCAATGCCAACATGATTCACATCCAGGATGAAACGCTCGACAAGCTCGTGAACGATGTCGGAAGAATCAGTTGACCTGAATGAGCGAAGGGCTTGCCCTCGCTACTGAACTGGGGTCTTGCAATGGCCATTACCGCCCTACATGCCGCCGCCACCGGATTGCGTGGCCTTTCCACCGCCATCGACGTGATCGCCAACAACCTGGCCAACGCCGAGACCACCGCCTTCAAGGGCAGCCGCGTCAATTTCGAGGACCTCTTTTATCAAACGCAAAAGCCGCCCGGCGCCACCAGCGGCAACGGCGACATCTCTCCCGCCGGAATTTTCGTCGGACTTGGAACTCGAATCAGCAACACCCAACTCGACCTGACCGAAGGAAGCATGGAAAGCACCGGCAACAACCTGGACGTCGGCATTCAGGGCTCCGGATTCTTCCGCGTCAAAGTCCTCAGTACCCTCGGCGACGGCACCGCCTACACGCGCAATGGACAATTCTTCGTCAACAATCAAAACCAACTCGTCGTAGGCATGGGCGACGGTTATCTGCTCGACCCGCCGCTCACCATTCCCACGGGCGTCTCCAACATCCAGATCAGTCAGGACGGCATCATCACCGGTCTCAAGGCCGGCCAGACCACGCCCAGCCAGCTTGGGCAGTTCCAACTCACCCAGTTCGTCAACCCGCAGGGCCTGCAACTGCTTGGCGGCAGCCTCTACCAGGAAACCCAGGCTTCCGGGCCCCCGATCCTTAGCAATCCCGGCGACCAGGGCGCCGGCACGCTTCTCCAGAATTTCCTCGAAGCCAGCAACGTCGATCCCGTTACCGAACTGGTCACTCTGATCAAGACCCAGCGGGCTTTCGAGTTGAACAGCCAGTCGATCCAGACCGCCGACCAGGCTTTGCAAACCATCACGAATCTCCGCAGGTCGTGATCCTTGGATGTTTCATGGACGTGAGGCCGCGATGAATCACCGCAAGCTTGGCAAACGAAAACAAGTGCAACTGCTCGTTGTCCTTACCATCCTCGCCTGGGCCACCCAGACCCTGATGCATCAATGGGGTTTTGGCCAGGAGTTGTCGCCGGCGACTGATGCCGCGGCCGATTCGCGGGCCGACGAGAAATTCGTCTCCGGCAACGCCGATTCCACGCCCGGTGGCACGCTGGAGCTGCGCCAGGAGGCCTCCATTTTCGGCGCGGACGTAAAGCTCAAGCAGGTCTGCCGATGGTCCGACGCCGATGCACCCATCTTCACCCCCATTGCCGACCTGACGCTGCTGAATCTTTCCGACAAGGTCCCCTTCCACTCCATCACCGTGGACCAGATTCGCCAGACGCTTCACGAGGCCGGCGTCAACGTCGCCATGATCAACTTCGCCGGCGCCACGAGCTGCTCGATCACGCGGACGGATGCACAGACCGATTCACAGCAGACCGTCCAGCAATGGCTCGACTCCCACCCGCCCGACGCCGCGAAAACCACGCCGGCTGGCGCGCCCAAGCCGATGCTCGCGTCAGCGTCCAATCCCGCCCCCGATCCGAATCTCCACACTCTCCGGGATTTGCTCGTCGCCGATCTCGGTCGCCGCCTCAGCATCCTGCCCGAAACCCTGCAACTTTCGTTCAGTCCCCAGGATGAAAAGGTGCTTGCGCTGGCCGAGCCCATCTTCAAATTCGACGTTCGTCCCTCGCGCGCCAGGGCCTTGGGCAACGTGTCATGGGAGGTGACGATCTTTACCGATTCGGCCAGCAAGAAGCTCACCCTCAGTGCCGAGGCCCGCGCCTGGCAGGACCAGGTGATCGCCGCCCGGCCGCTGCCCGCCCACAAGGTTCTCGCCGAAAGCGACTTCGCCGTTCATCGTCTGCTGGTCGATTCCTTGCCGGATCACCAATTGCTTCGACTTGATCAATGTGTCGGACAGGCGGCCGCGGAAGACCTTCGCCCCGGCACCGTGATGACCGCCCAACTCGTCAATGCCGTGCCCCTGGTCAAGCCGGGCCAACTCGTCACCATCACGCTACGGCGCGGTTCGGTTCAACTCCGCTCCGTCGCCCGAGCCATGGAAGAGGGATCGCTCGGACAAACCATTCGAGTGCGCAATGAAAACACGCGGGATACGCTCGATGTCACCGTGACCGGCGCCCAGGAGGCCCGCCTCGGCGACGCTGCCGACCAGGAAAATTGAAAGGCTCGCATTTATGTCAGTCCAATCCAACAACCATAACTTCATCGCCATCGCCTCCGCCGCAGTATTCGCCGCCGGCGGCACGGCCCTGGCACAGAACGTTCCATCGCAATCCAACCCATCGGCATATACCACCTCCCCGCAAGCCGCCGGAGTCGAGCCCGTTTCCTCTCCGCCCGTCCAGTTGCCGATCGGCTTGATCACCCAGCGCACCGGCGGCTCGCTTCTCCGCGCCGAATCATTCGGCAAATCCGAAGGCGGACCGATCACCACCTCCGCCGCCAGCTATTACGACGTCCCCGAGCCCAAGCCCAAGCTCCTTCGCAAACACGACCTGGTCACCATCGTCATCCGCGAAAACAGCCAGTTCGCCTCCAACGACACCACCGATTTGAAGCATTCCAACGACCTGGACGCGCTCATCGACAGCTACGTGACCTTCGGCCTCAAAAACGGACCCTCCCTGAACGAGCATTTGCCTACCACCCCCATCGAGATGAAAACCAGCGGCCAGCGCGACTTCAAGGGCACCGCCGCACTCGAACGCGACGACACCTTCACCGGCCGGATCACCGCCGAGGTCATCGATGTCAAGCCCAACGGAACCCTCATACTTCAGGCCACCGAGGAGATCAAAACCGACGAGGAAGAGCAGCGGGTCACGCTCATCGGCACCTGCCGCGTCGATGACATCACGCCCGATAACACTGTCCTGAGCAATCAGATCTACAACCTGTCCCTGGACAAACAGCACAAGGGCGCGGTGAAGGACACCGGCACCCGCGGCCTCTTCACGAGATTATTGGACTGGATAAATCCCTTCTGACGATGGTTATAGGGCCTTTTTGACGATGTCGATTCGCTTTCCAATCTCGATCCCGGCAATTGCCTTTGTGGCGATCGCCTTCCTGGCCGCGCCCGCGGGCGCCGTCAAGATCGCGGATATCACCCGCATCGGCGGAGAGCGAACCAATATTCTGACCGGCCTGGGGCTGGTTTACGGACTCAAAGGCACCGGCGACGGCGGCGGCTTCGCGCCCGCCATCGCGCCCCTGCGGTCCATGCTTTCCAAGTTCGGCGACCCCGTCACCGTTCAGCAGCTCAATAACGCCGCCAACGTCGCCGTCGTCATGGTCACCGCCACGGTCCCCGCTGCCGGGGCCCGCGACGGGGATCATCTCGACGTCCACGTCTCCAGCGTCGGCGCCGCCCCCAGCCTGCACGGCGGCCGACTGTTTGTCACACCCATGCAAGGCCCATTGCCCGGCGGACCGCTGCTGGCGCTGGCCGAGGGCCCCGTTACCATCGAGGATCCCAGCACGCCCACCGTCGGCGTCATCCGCGCCGCCGCCGGCGGGGCGGTCATGGAAGCCGACCTCCCCGCTCGCGTCATCGACGCCGGCGGCCGGTTCACCCTCATCCTCGACGAATATTCCTCCAGTTGGGGGACCGCCAGCCGAATCGCCAAGATCATCAACGATTCCGAGGGCGCCGACGGCGAAACCCTCGCCACCGCTATCGACGGCAAGAACGTCGTCGTCACCATGCCCGCCAGCGAACGCGAACACCCAGACAGCTTCATCAGCCGTATCCAGCAATTGCCCGTTCAGATGCTCGCCACCAAGGCGCGGGTCACCATCGACCAGAAAACCGGCACGATCATCATGACCGGCGACGTGGAGATCAGCCCGGTGGTGATCAGCCACAACGGCCTGTCGATTTCCACCGTGATGCCCCCTCAGCAGGCCACGCCCCGCAATCCGGTCGTCACCGAGCATGACGCCATCGCCATTTCCACCACCGACCAGCCAAACGGAAACCTGGAGGATTTGGTCGCGGCCATGGAGCAGCTCAAGGTGCCCGCGCTGGATCGCATCCAGATCATCGAAGAGCTTTACAAGACCGGGAAGCTTCACGCGGAGCTGATCGAGGAGTGACCATGAATCCCGCATCCCTCCCATTCCCGACCACCCGACCCGGAGCGTCGCACCCCATCGTGCTTCACACCGGCCGCGGGCCGCTCTCCACGCACGACAAACTCGTTCAGCAGACCCGCAAATGGGTCGCTCTCTCTTTCTTCGAGCCGATCCTCAAGCAGATGCGGGACAGCCCGTTCCACAGCGACCTGCTGGACGGCGGATCGGGCAGCAAGGCCTTCGCTTCGATGTACGACGAGCGGCTCGCCGAACGCATGGCCAGCGACGCATCGGATTCGCTCGTCAAATCCATCGTCCGTCGGATCGAAGGAAGCAACGCCTATGCCCGCCACGCCCGCGACAGCATGAATTCCCAGCGCCAGAGCGCGGTACGCGCCAGCGCCGATCGCGCCGGCGCGGAACGCGCCAAGGCCCAGTCCACCGGAGCCGCTCATGTCTCGACATATTTCTGATCTGGTCTCGATTCTCTCGCAGTCGGTTGCCGAGCATCGCAAGATGCTCGAATATCTCGATCTCCAGCACGCCGCCATGAAGAAATTCGACCTCGGCGCCATGGCCGATCTGATGCCGCGCCAGGAACTGACGCGCCTGCGCCTCGGCGAACTGGAAAACAAGCGCCGGATGCTGATGCGGCAGATCACCGCGGCGCTGAAGCTTCCCGAAGAGCCGCGGCTGACTCGCCTCGCCGAGCTTTTCCCCCAATACGCCGCGGCGCTGCTCAAGGCCCGCAAGGACCTGCGCGAACTGGCCGCTGAAATCGCCCATCGCTCGCAGGGTTCGGGCCGCCTGGCGTCCGCCGTGCTCGGCCATTTGAATACCGTCGTTCGACTTCTCGCAGGCGCCGTTCAACGCGCCGGGCTTTACACCCGGCAGGGAATTCCTCGAGTCGGATCGCGCCTCGGCGTCATGGACGCCGTCGGTTGATGGATTTTGCCTATGTCTCTCAGCGGAGCGCTCAACATCGGGGGATCGGCACTGACCGCCAGTCAGGCCGCCCTCCAGGTCACGGGCAATAACATTGCCAACGTCGGCAATGCCAATTATTCCCGCGAAGTTTCCGTCACCACCGACACCCCCGACCAGGAACTCAGTCCGGGAATCTACGTCGGCACGGGCGTCGATCTCACCGCCATCCAAAGACAGGTCGATGAGTCCCTCAACAGCCGGTTGAATTCCGCCATCAGCGACAACCAGTCCGCCTCCACCACCCAGAACTGGAGCGGCCAGATCGAGACCGTTTTTAACGCCCTGGGCAATCAGAGTCTGGATACCCAGCTCACGAGTTTCATGACCGACTGGTCGCAGCTTGCCAACAACCCCACCGATACCTCGCAACGCCAAGTCGTCATCCAGGATGGACAGACTCTCGCCCAGCAGTTCAACGGATTGGAATCCCAGCTCCAAACCGTGCAGTCGAACCTCGGCGGCGAACTGAATTCCCTGGCGTCCAACGCCAGCCAGCTTGCACAACAGATCGCCGGCTTGAATCAGCAGATTGCCACCAGCCAGGCCGCCAACGGTGCGGACAATAATCTTCTGGACCAGCGCGACGCCGCCGTCCAGCAACTCGCCCAACTCGTCAACGTCCAGACCGTCAACCAGGGCAACGGCACCGTGAACGTCTACATCGGCTCCGAACCACTGGTCGTCGCTACCAGCGCCGACAGCCTGACGGTCCAGCAAACCCAGGTGAACGGCCAGCCGACCTATTCCCTGCAATTTGCCTCCAACGGCGGCGCCGTTCAGGCCACCAGCGGCCAGCTTGGCGCCGACCTGACTTCGCAAAATCAGCTCAACTCCGTGCAGCAGCAGCTTAATTCCCTCGCCGGCGGGCTGATCTTCGGGCTGAACTCCATCTACTCCAGCGGCCAGGGGCTGACGGGATACAGCAGCGTCACCGGCACCAATCAGGCGCTCGATCCAACCGCCGCCCTGAACAGCTCCGCCGCCGACCTTCCGTTTCAGCCCGTGAACGGCAGCTTCGTCGTCACCACCACCAATTCGCAGACCGGCCTGTCCAGCAGCACGCTTGTCCCGGTGAACCTCACCGGCCAGCCCACCGACACGACTCTGAACAGCCTGGCCACGAGTTTGAACGGCATCACCAGCGTCAAGGCGACCGTCCAGGGCGGCATGTTGACCATCGCCTCCACCGATCCCAACGTGACCCTCACCTTCAGCCAGGACAGCAGCCACGTCCTCGCCGCTCTGGGCATCAACACCTTTTTCCAGGGTTCCGACGCCGGTTCCATCGCGGTCAACTCAAACGCCGCCTCGAATCCAAGCCTCCTGGCCGCGGCCCAGAACGGAGACCCCGGCGACAACTCCAACGCCCTGGCGATCGCCAATTTCCCCTCGACCACCCAGGCCATCCTCAATAATCAAACCTGGACCGACGCCTACAACGGGATGATCAACGGCGTCGCCACCGCCAGCGCCGCCGCCAAAAGCAACACCACCTCCACCCAGGACATCGTCCAGACCCTTCAGACCCAGCAGCAGGCCGTCAGCGGCGTCAGCCTCGATCAGGAAACCATCAACATGCTTCAGCAACAGCGCAGTTACCAGGGCGCCGCCATGTTTATCTCCACCGTGAACCAGATGATGCAATCGCTTTTGAACATCACGCTCTAGGACCAATGACCCATGTCCGTGCTTCCCGTCGGAATTTCTCGCGTGAGCAACCTGATGCAGGCGAACCTCCTGTCTCAGCAGATCGACGGCTCCGAGGCCCAGATTCTTCAGGTTCAAAACGAACTGTCCACCGGCCAGGCCGTCAGCACCCCCAGCGACAATCCCGCGGCCGCCGCCATCATCATGCAGCTTACTCAGACCCTCAATCGCCAGCAGTCTTACAACGACACCATCAACAGCGTCAGCGCCCAGCTTTCGCAGACCGATTCCAGTCTCGGCAATCTCACCACCCTCCTTCAGCAGGCCGAGCAGATCGCCTCCGCCGACGTCGGCTCCGATGTCAACCAAACCCAGCGCACCAGCGACGCCAGCGTCGTCCAATCCCTCTATAGCCAGGCCCTTTCCATCGGCAACCAGCAATACAACGGCCAGTATCTCTTCGGCGGGGCCTCGGGAAACACCCAGCCCTTCGTCGAGAGCAACGGCGTCGTGGAATTCGTCGGTAGCGCTCAAACCCTCCAAACCAGCATCGACGACGGAATTTCCATCTCCTCACAAACCAACGGCGCTCAGGTCTTCGGCGCCCTCTCCTCCGGCGTGACGGGATCGGCCAACCTCTCCCCCGATCTCTCCGCATCCACTCGAATCTCCGATCTCGGCGGCGCATCCAACGCCGGCCTTCAACTCGGATCGCTCACCCTCGGCAACGGCAGCCTCACCCAGACCGTCGATCTTTCCTCCGCCGCCAGCATCGGGGACGTCGTGAATCTCATCAACCAGGCGGCCGTCGGCGGCATCACCGCATCCATCACCGGCCAGGGCCTGACCCTCACCGGCGCGCCCACCGATAACATCACCGTCACCGGCGCCACCGCCCAGGACCTGGGCATCTCCACCCCGTCCGCAGGCGCGGGCGCCGGCACACCGGTCGTCGGCAGCTCGCTCAACCCCAAAGTCACGCTCCTCACTCCGCTCTCATCCTTGCAAAATGGCGCGGGCATCGACAACTCCGGATTGACCATCACCAACGGAAAGTTCACCAAGACCATCACCTGGTCCCCCACGGGCACCGTCCAGGACATGCTCAACGCCATCAACGGCGCGGGTTTGGGCGTCGTCGCCCAGATCAATTCCGCGGGCACCGGCATCAATGTCCTCAACGCTTCCCAGGGCACCAGCCTCAGCATCGGAGAAAACGGCGGAAACACCGCCGCCGATCTCGGCCTCCAAACCATGTCACTCTCTACTCCCCTGTCGAAACTGAACAACGGCAAGGGCGTGCAAACCGCCGGCGGCGCGACTCCCGATTTCCAGATCACCGCCCGCGACGGCTCCACGTTCCAGATCTCCGTCAGCGCCGCCCAGACCGTCCAGGACGTCATCAACGAAATCAACGCCGCCACCGGCGCCAAGGTCACCGCTTCCCTGGCCACCACCGGAAGCGGCATTGTGCTCACCGACACCTCCGGCGGAGCCGGAACCCTCAGCGTCACGGAGCTAAACGACTCCAGTGCCGCAGGCGATCTCGGCCTGAACGTCGCGGCATCGGGAAACACCCTGACCGGCGCCGACGCCGGGGCGCCCACCTCCGCCGGAGTTTTCGGAAATTTGCAAGCTCTTATGACCGCCTTGCAGTCCGGAAGTCAGCAGGACATCACCGCGGCCGGACAGGCCATCCAGACCGACATCAGTCGGGTCATCGAGTCCCAGGGCCAAACCGGCGCCACCCAGAAGGAACTGACCAATCGCCAGACCGATCTTTCGCAGCAGAACACGGCCACCCAGTCGCTTCTCTCGCAATTGCAGGACGTGGACATGGCCCAGGCGATCTCGCAATTCCAGACGCTTCAGACGGCGTTGGAGGCCAGCCTGGAAACGGCGGCGAACACCATGCAGATTTCGCTGCTGAATTTCATCGCCTGACGCGGGGAGTGGCACGCGGATTGCCTGGTATGTTACGCAGCGTAGATTGTGATTGAAAATTAAACATTCAATCGCACGACGCGCGGAAAAAACTGCCGGGAGCGGCAGGAATCGCCGAAGCCCGCGCTGCCGCGGAGGAACCCACGGCAGCCAACGAATGACCCCCGCGGTTCAACCCGCGGAACGCGGGCCGCACCGCGGGTTGCGGTACGGCCCTTCACGTCCCCGGACGCCTTTGTTAGCCGCCGGGGCGCAAACCGGATGGCATGACGCCGCCGGAAAACCTTTTCGCACCCCACGGCCTTTTCGCCGTGACCGGTGTGCGGGATCGGAGCTTGGATCATGGAGATCGATACTTCCCGTTTCGGCGCCATTTCGGTCGATGACCAGCGCCTCATGACCTTCCCGCGCGGTTTGCTCGGGTTCCCCAATCATCAACGCTTTGCACTCATCCAGACCGGACAGGGGAATTATTTCTTCTGGCTGCAAAGCGTCGACGATCCGAACCTCGCCTTCGTCGTCACGGACCCCACCATCTTCTTCAAGGATTATGAGGTCCCCATGCGCGAGGAAACCCTCGGCGATCTCGCCTTTTCCGATCTGAAGTTCGCGCAGGTCTTCGTCATCTGCAACAAGATCGGGGATTGGCTCACCGGCAATCTGCTCGGGCCGATCATCGTCAACAGCGACAATCGCATCGCCCAGCAGGTCGTGCTGACCGAGAAGAAGTGGACCACGCGCCAGCCCCTTCTGAGGCTTACCGCCGATGTGCCTCTGGCCAAGTCGGCCTAAGCCGCGGCCAGTTCGTGCCGGTCCGTTGAGGATGGGGGTTCAAGTGGGCCCGGAACAGGGATGTTTCGGGTGACGTTGATCGCCGCGGGCCCCACCCCGCGCGATCCAACCAGCAGGAAGGAGCCTGAACATGTTGGTCCTGTCACGTCAACGCGACGAGACGATCATGATCGGTGACAACGTCGAGGTCACCGTCGTCGATATCCGCGGTGACAAAGTGCGCCTGGGGATCAATGCCCCAAAGGAGATCAGCGTCCACCGCAAGGAAGTCTACGACGCCATCCGCCGCGAGAACAAAGCCGCGGCCCAGGTCAAACCCGAGGATCTTTCGGGATTCGGAAAGATCGGTTCCAAAGCGGACAGGGCTTCGCCCTCCGCCGCGGATAGGGCTTCGCCCTCCGCCGCGGACAGGGCTTCGCCCTCCGCAGATGATAACCAGCAGAAGAAATAATTCTCGCCCCGTTTCGCCATGACCGGTAGGCTTCGCCTCCGGCTCAGTCATGGAGGATTGATATGGCCCGTATTGAAACTAACGTCGCGTCGCTGATTGCCCAGAACGCTCTGGCCAATTCGCAGGCAGCCCTCAGCACGTCATTGCAGCGCTTGAGCACCGGTCTCCGCATCAACAGCGGCGCCGACGACCCCGCCGGTCTGATCGCCAGCCAGGACCTGCAGAGCGAAATCACCGGCATCCAGCAGGCGGTCAACAACAGCTCCCAGGCTACCAACGTCATCACCACCGCCGATGGCGCCCTGACCGAGGTGAACTCTCTCCTGGACGACATCAACGGCCTGGTCGTCGAATCCGCCAACTCCGGCGCCCTCTCCTCGCAGGAGCTTCAGGCCAACCAGCTCCAGGTCGATTCAGATGTCCAAAGCATCACCCGAATCGCCGGCACGACCAGCTTCGCCGGCCTGAACCTGTTGGATGGCAGCCTGAACTACATCACCAGCGGCGTCGCGACCAGCGCCATCAGCGCCTTGAGTATTTCACAGGCCAATCTCGGCACCCAAACGTCGATGCCCGTCGACGTGAACGTGATCAGCAGCGCCAAGCTCGCCGACCTCCAGTTCCGCACCAGCGCCATCACCAAGAGCGTCACTCTGGAAATCGGCGGCAACGGCGGCGTCCAGACTCTCTCGTTTGTCAGCGGGACGACCGCGTCGGCGATCGGGTTCGCCATCAACGGAATCTCCGACAGCACCGGCGTCACCGCCAACCTCATTAACAGCGCCAACGCCGCTTCTGGGATCAATTTCCAAAGCACCGGGTACGGTTCCAGCAGTTACGTATCGATCCAGGCGCAGACCGGCGTCTTCCAGACCACCGACACCACCGGCGCCGACAAGGAACGCGCCGTCGGCGCCGATGTCGTTGCCACCATTAACGGCGCGCTTACCGTGGGTAACGGTCTTGAATTGCAGCTCAACACCTCCTCGCTCGACTTGGATATGACCCTGAGCGACACGTTCGGCATCGGACAGACCAGCTTCGCCATCACCGGCGGCGGGGCGCTCTTCCAGCTTGGAGGCCAGGTCAATAGCCAGCAACAAGTCAGCATTGGCATCGGGTCGGTTGCCGCCAGTGCCCTGGGAAACAATGCCGTTGGATTCCTCAACGACATTGTCACGGGGGGAAATGCCTCCATCGTCGGTGGACGAGCTGAGAAGGCCAGCCAGATCGTTCAGGTGGCCATTCAGCAGGTCGCCGAGTTGCAGGGACGCCTCGGCGCCTTTGAGAAGAACACCCTGGAGACCAATTCGGCAAGCCTCCAGGTCACCTTGGAAAACGTGACCTCCAGCGAAAGCGATATTCAGGACGCCGATTTCGCCGCCGAGACCGCCAACCTCACGCGGAATCAGATCCTCGTGCAGGCGGGAACCAGCGTGCTCGCAACCGCCAACAACATTCCGCAGACCGTGCTCACTCTCCTTCAGGGTCATTGATCCTGAAGCATGGACGAAGTGAAATTTTCGCGGACAACCCGGCTTGGCCGCACCCGTCCGTTTTTGCGCAGCCGCGCCCATTCTGCGTTATCGAACCCTCACGTCATATAATCGCCTAGCCGGCGCATAGCCGACGTGGCGGCCTGATCTCCCCCTTCCTTTCGGAAATCTTTTCCCAGTCTCGCTAAAGTGCCCCGTCCTCTCCGTCGATACGCCGCCTATGCCGCGCGGAGTTTCGTGATATGCCTCACGCTCGGCTGACTTGCGAGAAAGGAGGCATCGATGGCGGAAGGGCCATGCCCATCCGCCGATGATTTGACGCCGCCGCCTTGATATGGCGGCGGTGCATGGCCTTGTGGTTTTTGGCGGGATTCCCCTGACCTGCCAGCGAAACATATTCAGGGATTGGTCCTTTAGTCACGGAGAGACAGGTTATGAGCGTCATTAATACCAACGTCAACTCGCTGATCGCCCAGCGATCCTTGGCGCAAAACAATACGAGTCTGAACACGAGCCTCGAACGGCTCAGCACGGGTTTGCAGATCAACAGTGGTGCCGATAATCCCGCCGGTTTGATCGCGGGACTGAGCCTCCAGCAGGAACAGACCGGCATTCAGACCGCCATCAGCAACGCCAGCCTCGCTGGCAACGTCATCGGAACCGCTGAAGGCGGCTTGAACGAGGTCAGTTCGCTTCTGACTCAGGTGCAGGGGCTGGTCGGCCAAGCCGCCAACTCCGGCGCCCTCAGTCCCGACGAGGTCGCGGCCAATCAGTTGCAGGTGGACTCCATTCTTTCCACCATCAACCGCATCTCACAATCCACGTCGTTCGAAGGCTCTCAGCTTCTCAACGGCAGCCTGGCCTACACGACCAGCAGCGTGGGCTCGGCGGTCACCAACCTCCAGGTCAACAGCGCCCTGGTGCCCGACGGCGGCACCGTGGCGGTGGCGGTGCAGGTGGTTTCATCCGCCAAGACCGCGGCCCTGACCTACCAGGGCGGCGCCATCAGCGGAAACACCGTGACCCTCCAAGTCGCCGGAAACCTCGGCAGCACCCAGTTGTCCTTCGCCTCCGGCACCTCCGTCAGCTCGATCGCTACCGCGATCAACGGCGTGAAGAACTCCACGGGCTTGTCCGCCCAAGTCAGCGGCACTGCCCTGCGAGTGAACTCCACGCAATACGGCTCGGCGCAGTTCACCAGCATCCAGGTCATCGCCGGAAAGCTGGCACAGAACTTCAGCTCGACCAAGGCCACGGGAGCGAATGCCGCCGTGACCATCAACGGCGCGTCGGCTCAGGCGAACGGCCTGGCCGTCAGTTACCGCAACGCCAACCTCGACGTCAGCCTCAACATCGCAGCCAATTACGACCTGCCCACCTCCACGACGTTCTACGTCACCGGCGGCGGCGCTACGTTCCAATTGGGATCCACGGTGTCCGAGCAAGGCAAGGCCTCCATCGGCATCAGCTCGGTTTCGACCGGCGATCTGGGCGATTCGTTCAACGGCTACTTGAGCTCCATCGGCAGCGGTGGCGCCAATAGCCTGTCGAGCGGCAACCTCTCGACCGCGCAGAACATTCTTAACAGCGCGATCCAGCAGGTCAGCAGCCTGCGAGGCCGGCTGGGCGCGTTCCAGACTTTCACCGTCGGCTCGACGGTGGCCAGCCTGGGCGTGGCCTATGAGAACGTCTCGGCCGCCGAGTCGGCCATCATGGACACCGACTTCGCTTCCGAAACGTCCAACCTGACCCGCGACCAGATTCTGTCGCAGGCAGCCACCACCGTCCTTTCCCAGGCCAATGCTCAACCGGACAACGTCCTGAAGCTCCTGGGTACTTAACTCGGTGAACACCGCGGCGGAGCCACGGGGTCCTATCTCGCAAGTCAAGCGTCCCCCGGCCTCCTCGGCCGGGGGATTTCTTTTTTTCCTCCGGCGTCCCATAAAAAGCTGGGCGGATAATGCACCACCGCCGGCCGAGCGCCTTATCCGCCGCCGACGCCCTCGAATCGCGCATTGCCCTATAACTCGCCTCGGACAAATAATGTGCGGGAAACTGAAAGAAACCTCACGAAGAACGTCGATTATTCAACCCGTGCGGCGGCGGTGCTGCCAGCCTCGGGAGCAGGCGACCAAGCCCCGCCATTAATGGTTCGTGAGAAAGGAGCGCAGCGACTTCACATGCGGGAGCGACGGCTCTCGAAACCTAGCCACGGAACGGCGGCCGGCTTACCGTCCCCCAAAATGCCGGCTCAATTGTCAAGGGGATGACATAAAAACTTTGCTCGCTCACTTACGGAGCGGCACGTGGATCGCACGGATGCGAATCCTGCCCCACGTAAACAAATTGTCACGGAGAGACATTCATGAGCGTAATCAACACCAACGTCAGTTCTCTGATTGCCCAGCGATCCCTCGCGCAAAACAATACCGCTTTGAACACGAGCCTCGAACGGCTCAGCACCGGTTTACAGATCAACAGTGGCGCCGATAATCCCGCCGGTTTGATCGCGGGACTTAGCCTACAGCAGGAGCAGACCGGCATCCAAACCGCCATCAGCAACGCCAGCCTTGCCGGCAACGTCATCGGAACCGCCGAAGGCGGCTTGAACGAGGTCAGCTCCCTTCTGATCCAGTTGCAGGGTCTGATCGGCCAGGCCGCTAACTCCGGTGCTCTCAGTTCCGACGAGGTCGCGGCCAATCAGTTGCAGGTGGACTCCATTCTTTCCACCATCAACCGCATCTCACAATCCACGTCGTTCGAAGGCTCTCAGCTTCTCAACGGCAGCCTGGCCTATACCACCAGCAGCGTGGGCTCGGCGGTCACCAACCTCCAGATCAACAGCGCCCTGGTGCCCGACGGCGGCAACGTGGCCGTCGCGGTCCAGGTGGTTTCATCCGCCAAGACCGCCGCCCTGACCTATCAGGGCGGCGCCATCAGCGGAAACACCGTGACCCTCCAAATCGCCGGCAACCTCGGCAGCACCCAGTTGTCCTTCGCCTCCGGCACCTCCGTCAGCTCCATCGCCACCGCGGTCAACGGCGTGAAGAACTCCACGGGCTTGTCCGCCCAAGTCAGCGGCACTGCCCTACGCGTGAACTCCACCCAGTACGGCTCGGCCCAGTTCGCCAGCATTCAGGTCATCGCAGGAAAGCTGGCACAGAGCTTCAGCGCTACCAAGACCGTGGGCGCGGATGCCGGCGTTACCATCAACGGCGCCACCGCGGAGGCCAATGGCCTGGCCATCAGCTACCGCAACGCCAGCCTCGACGTCAGCCTCGACCTGGCAACCAATTATGACAAGCCCACCTCCACGACCTTCTACGTCACCGGCGGCGGCGCTACCTTCCAATTGGGCTCTGAGGTCGATGCCACCAACAAGGCCTCCATCGGCGTCAGTTCCGTTTCCACCGGCGATCTCGGCGATTCGTTCAACGGCTACTTGAGCTCCATCGGCAGCGGCGGCTCCAATAGCCTGTCCAGCAACAACCTCTCCACCGCCCAGAACATTCTCAACAGCGCCATCGGACAGGTCAGCAGCCTGCGCGGCCGCCTGGGCGCTTTCCAGACCTTCACCATCGGCTCCACCGTCAGCAGTCTGGGAGTATCCTACGAGAACGTCTCGGCCGCCGAGTCCGCCATCATGAACACCGACTTCGCCTCCGAAACCTCCAACCTCACCCGCGACCAGATCCTCTCGCAGGCAGCCACCACGGTCTTGGCCCAGGCCAACGCTCAGCCCGACAACGTCCTGAAGCTCCTGGGCGGCACCTAATCGCAAGCTCACCGCGCCTATCTCGTAAATGAAGCGTCCCCGGCCCTTAAAAGGCCGGGGACGTTTTTTCTCCGCCCCGGATCACCTATCATCCTCCGTTGATGCCTCGCGTCGCATTATTCATCACCTGCCTGACCGACCAGTTTTATCCGCACGTCGGCGTCGCCGTCACCAAAATCCTCGAGCGTTTCGGCTGCCAGGTGCTCTTCCCCCAAGCCCAGACCTGTTGCGGCCAGCCGTTTTTCAACAACGGCTTCCTCTCCGAATCCCGCGATCTCGCCCAGCGCATGATCCAAATCTTCCAGCCCTATCCCTACGTCGTCACCCCTTCCGCCTCCTGCTGCGCCATGGTGCGCGAGCAATATCACCAGCTTCTGCACGATGACCCCGAATGGCAAGAGCCCATGAACGATCTCCGCGCCAAGACCTACGAATTCGTCGAATTCCTAGACAAGGTCCTAAAAGTCGATCTCCACCAGTTCTCCTTGCCCGCTCCCCAGGAGATCACCTATCATTACACCTGCCATCTCCGCGCCCTCGGCACGCAGGACGCCGCCGTCCGCCTCCTCCGCCAACTTGGCAACGTCCAATTCAAGCCGATGGAAAGGACCGACCAATGTTGCGGCTTCGGCGGCTCCTTCGCATTCAAATATCCCGCCATCAGCCGCGCCATCGTCGAGGACAAAATTACTTGCATTTCCCAAACCGCCGCCAAAACCGTCATCTGCAACGACGCCGGCTGCACCATGAACATCTCCGGCCTATGCCATCGCCGCGGCGTAAGCACGGACGTCAAACACCTCGCCGAGCTGATCGCCGACGCCATGGGCATCCGCACAGACGGTTGGTGATTGCCGATTGCAACATTGGAATCCGGCCACTTTCCGAATCCAAAGCCCTGGGAGCTTGCTCCCTGGGCAATCCCAATCCTTTCAACATTCAAATTGCACCACCGATAATTCCCCAAGGCCCTATCCAATCGGAACGCCCCCTCCCGCGATCCACGGCACCGGCTCAATTCACCCCCGAACGCCCACGGCGCGAAAGGCGAAGCCTCCGCCGCCGCCGTGGGGCTTTGCATCCCGCCCCCGCCCCAATCCTGTCGAAGGGCCAGAAATCCCGCACCCCACCCCACCCGAATTTCGTTTAGCCGCCCCGCTCGCGGGGAGCGCCCGGCTGGCGATGAAGGGCCAATCGCTGTACAAAATCAGCGCGCTGGCAGGCAATCCGGTGGAGTTGTGGAGACGACCCATGTCTAAGATCAAGGTTCTCAGCCGCGAAGTGACCGTCCTTTCCGTCAAGGACGAGGACTATATCAGCCTCACCGATATCGCGCGGTACAAGGACCCCGACCGGACGGACTACATTATCCTGAATTGGCTGCGCAACCGGAACACCATCGAGTTCCTAGGCATCTGGGAACATCTCAATAACCCCGGTTTTAATCCCATCGAATTCGATGGGATTAAAAAGCAAGCTGGTCTCAATAGCTTCATTCTCACCGCCAAGCAGTGGATCGAGAAAACCGGCGCCATCGGCATTATTTCCAAGGCTGGCCGTTATGGCGGTACCCATGCCCATAAGGACATCGCCTTCGAGTTCGCCTCCTGGGTCTGTAGTCGAGTTCAAGCTCTATCTCATCAAGGAATTCCAGCGCCTCAAGGAAGAAGAGCGAAAGACTCTCGGCTGGGACATCAAGCGAAACCTCGCCAAGATCAACTATCGCATCCATACCGACGCCATTCAGACTCATCTGATCCCGCCGGAGTTAAGCAAGGCCCAAACCTCCCTCATTTACGCCAGCGAAGCCGACGTGCTCAACCTCGCCCTCTTCGGCAAAACCGCCGCCCAGTGGCGCGACGAATCCCCCCAAAAACGCGGCAACATCCGCGACGAGGCCGACGTCTCCCAGCTTGTCTGCCTTTCCAACCTGGAGAATCTCAACGCCATGTTCATTGCCGAGGCCCTCTCGCAACCCATTCGGCTCAAACGCCTAAACCAGATCGCCATTCAGCAAATGAAACTCCTCACCGCCGACACCCGCATCAAGCGGCTTCCGGGCAGGAATGAACCCGGCAACAAATAACGCGACGGCTTCAGCACTGGTAGGGTGGCGCGTACTCGCCCACCGTTTCCCCGTCCCGCGCCTGCCCTGAGCTTGCCCGCCCCGAGCCAGTCCAGGGTGTCGAAGGGCCCCGAACGCCCACGGCGCTGCCGTGGGGGGTTTGCATCCCGCTTCAGTTCGATCGCTTCATCGGGGAGGGTTGATTTTCTTCTGCAATCGTTCCTTCTTGGTCAAGGTAATCGGCACCTTGCCACAGGCTCGTGCTTTAACAAATGAACGATTCATCCACAGCACTTCTGTGCGATCATAATCCGTGCCGGTAGTGTCCCGAGTGTGGGTTTCGATCTTCCATTTCCTCCAACCGTCGCTGGCTTTCAGTAGACGGGCATATAATTTATTGTCGTACCCGCTAATAAGCAGCATGCACTTTGCCGTGCTGCAAATTTCTAGCAGTTCAGTGTGGAAATCGGCATCATTTGCATCAATAACGTAATCGGCAATCGGCAATCGGCAATCGGCAATCGGCATTCGGCAATCTCCTCACCACCCCAACTCCGCCGTTTGGTCCTCGTTCTCCAGCTTTCCCCTCTCCCGCCTCAACGCAATTTTTCTCCGCTTCTCCTCCATCTCCATGCTCTTCTTCACCTCCTGTGGGTCCGTCGGCCCGGCCGGCTCGTCCTTGATCAATCCCATCCCCTTCAAAAGCTGCAATGCCGCCCGCGCATCGCCGGCCTCCAGCGCTTTCTCCAGCGCATCGGTCGCCTTGTCCGTCAGCATCAGCAGCCGCGAGCGCGAACTTTCCTTCAGTTGATCGTGCCACTCGTTATACGCCGCCCGAAATGTCGCATCGTGTTTCAGCCAGCGATGCACCGTCTGGCGTGACACCCCCGTCGACTTCGCCGTCTCCGCGACCGATTTGCCCAGCAGCAGCAATTCCAGCGCCGTCTGTTGCTCAACCGCCAGCCCCTCGTTCCCGTTTCCGCTATCGTTCTGCATCACCATTTGACCCCATTCTGTAAACGTGAACCGATCGCCGCAGCTTCCAGGCGAAACAAGCAGAGAGATCAAACCGCGGATTGCGCGGATTGCATGGATAAGACAGAATTCATCCGAGTAATCCGCCTCATCCGTGGTCCAATCCCTTCCTCGTACCGCCTGTATTCAATGCCAAGACCGGAAACGCGGCGACCAGTTGCCGAACCGCAAACCTAACATATACTTAACTAACAATCAAGCAAAAAAAGCTCGAATTTCACGCATTTTTGTGCATGAGTTCGCTTGAGACAGATTCTGCGTTGTCTCACCAACTTTCGCCCGAGATATTGTGCGCAACTATCTTTATATATCATGGTTACGACAGGAATGAAAAGTTAGTATATGCTAATTAAACCCTCAAAAGTGTCTCAAAGTGGGCTTTGCCTTTTAACCATTGAAAAGCTTCGGGTTTGTGGGCATCCCGTCCAGTTTGTGGGCAACCGCGCCCGCGAGCATCGGCTCAATGCCAAGTTCGTACATCGCCGAAATCAAGCAGCAAATGTTGTGGCAAAGCAACTTGCAAAGCACTTCGTTCCGGGCCGCAACTTCCGTCTTGGACCGAACGGCATCACCAAATTTGGTCTTAATCATCATAACCGTTGACTCGACGTTTGACCGCCGGTGGTAGTGGGCAAGGAATTCGTCCTTTTTGAACTGGAAGTAGTGGAACGCCTTGCGGAACAATCCGCCGACGCCGCCCGTGGTGTTGGCTTTGAACATGATGTAGGGGATAGCGCCAACCTTCGCAATCGCCTTATGGCAATTTCGGTCTGAGTACGCCTTGTCCGCCGATACTTCGGCCATATCGAAATTCTTGGCGGTCGATTTCACTAGCGCCGGGAGTTGTGTTTGATCGGCTTCGTCCCGCCGGTGGATTTCGACGGCGGTGACGACGTTCGTCTTTGTCCCGGCGCAAATGTGAGCCTTGATCCATTGTTGCTCGGCGGTGAAGCGGTTGTATTTAATATCGAACCATCGGGTAAACCGGCAGAATGCGAAGCCCGTTGAGTCCACGGCGAATTGTGATTCAACGTCCTTCAGGGGAAGCGCTGCCCGTTCGATCAAGTCCAATAGGATCGGGTATAGCTCTGGCTTCTCAATGAACTTGAAGATCGTGTTGTAGTGCGGGAGTTGCGTGATATATCCCTTGTCCTTCGCTTCTCCAAGATCGCCGACAAATCGCCGGGCGCTATGGGTGCTGTAGATTTTGTAAACGACCGAGAACACGGCATCGGCCAGCGGGAATTGCGGACGCCCGCCGTTTGGTCGTTCAACGGCTGGCGTTTCGATGCCCTGACACAAGTCGCCAAGCAAGGCTTGGAAATGGCGTTTTTCATTCACCTGCGCGGCGTTGTAATTCGGCCAGTCTTGCGGATAGGTCTTGCGGGTTTGTGTGACTGTGACCGATTGGGTAACGGTCGTGCTGCCGTCCGGATGTTCTTCGCGCTGGATGACGTATTCGACGGCGTAAATGTGCTTGCAGCGGCATCCCCGCGTCTCAAAGTCCGGGCAAGTGCAGGTCGGGTGCTTGTCGTGGTAATGCACTTCGTATTTCGGATGGCGCGGGTCGGTTTGTGACGGGACAATGTAAACATCGTCCTTTTTGTCGATCCGGGCCAGTGCCGCGATTTGCAGGCCGCGCTGTTTTCGAGCCTCTACGCCAGTCGTAATCCCATCGGTGATTTGAGTTGTGTTTTCCATGTGGGTTATTATAGCTAAACTAATCCACATTGCAAGAGAAAAATCGCTTGACTTGTAGATTTCTTTGGCTAATATAAAGCCATGGCTAGACCACCAAAAGACCCCTCGGAACGTAAAACCGTCGATGTGCGAATCCCAATGACGGAAAACCAGAAACGAATTGTACTGGAAGCTGCCGCCTCCGATCAGGCCGATGTTGCCACATGGGTAAGACCGATCATTTTGGGGGCGGCCCAAGAGAAGTTGGCAAAGCCTAAGCATAAACCAAGGGCTTCCGGTAAGTCATAAGCATGGATTCGCATCGCAGCCGTGGCGTTGCGATTGAAACGTCGTTGCCGACAAGCTGGTGAAGGCGAGAGAAATATGCTTCTCGCCTGTCGGCAAAACTTGGTCTGTTTTCAAGCAGGTCTACAGATTCTGACGTGATAGGAAATTCCAGTGTTAATGGAAACTCGGAAAGCGTTTGCGGAGAATCACCTCGTACATTGCCTTCGTGATCCACAACAACATTCTTCCAGCCAAGCACCTCTCTGGCTATCGCCATTGCTAATTCAACGTCGGAAAGGTCGCTAATGACAGACATAAACATCCTCCGTAAAGAATTTGCAGCCTTCTGCGCAGAGGACAAGTTGACGCCCTATTCTCCACCAACAGAATTGCAGAGCGTTTTTGATAGCTATCACTGGATCGCACAGGATCGAATAGATGCGGTTCGGCAACACTTTTTGCCCGGAAGGAACATCGAAATCTACTTCGATTTCAGCAGTGGTCCGAACCTCAATGCTGCCGCCGGAATTCGCAATAAACGAGGAATCTTTCGCATCAACAAGGGAGCCGTTCTTGTTTCGGCAGACCTTTTCCAGCGGATGCTTTCGCATCCCGACGTTCTGAAGTTCATCGGAAATGTCGGGCTGGAATCCTATGAGGGGCAATTCTCCGAAGGCTTGCTTAACAACATCGACGTATTGCACGCATCCCGTATAAGAAGCGGTTGGCCCACCGCGCCGAGATCGCCAAACGATCCCGTTCGACGAGAGTTTTCTATGGTTGCAAACAATCTCGCCTACGATTTTTTGGTTCTTCACGAGGTTGCGCACATTGTCACGGGGCAACTCGAATTCATTATAAAGGCTGCTGGCGTCGATATGGTTTGTGAGGCGGTGTCCGGCGGCGCAGCTTTTTACAGATCGAAAACCGTTCGCCAAGCGATCGAACTTGGTGCTGACAATTTCGCCGTTGGCCTTGGCTTTACGAGCGTCATGAATTGGAGTGGTCCGGTACATTCCCATTGGGAGTCGTTCTTCTCCACTCCCGAACAGCGAATATACGCTTGGTGCTTTGCCATCGGCGCGGTCTTCAGGCTGTGGGGGCTTGAAACCAACATCGTTGATGTTCGCAAACGAGACTATCCGCCCCCCGCAATGCGTTATTTTGCGGCAATCGGAACAATTCAGTTGATGTTTGAAACCAGCAAAACCCCCATAAAAGTTGACTTCAAAAAAATTGCGGACCAAGCGTTTGTAGATTTGAATGAATCTATTTTTTCCGTTGGTGGCCGAAGGCTCAAGACCGAGGATTTCAATCAAGTATATACCCCGGAAGGGAAAACGCATTTCCTGCGAATACGAAGGTGCATGGCGCGGCTGCTTCCCAGATTGAGATATTCCCAAAAGTAGTGGATGGCCGCGACAGTTTAAGCGGCGAGCTTCGTTCCATCTTTGAAGACCACTCCTGCGATCACCTCCGGCAGCAACGTGCTGCCGTTGAGTTTTCGCCAAT
>JBEKEC010000001.1:0-188249 GCA_050014015.1 Tepidisphaeraceae bacterium | reverse complement strand
GTGGGCGACGCCTCTCAAGAGCGATCGTCTGACGAAGAGAAAGATCCGGTGGCGAATAACCTGTGGGCAATGACCGACGATGTCCAAGCCAGTCGAAGCCGACCGAGGCGGTCAAAGGAATACGGCCCCGCCGCGGTACAAGACCAGCCCCCGAATCGCCGAAGGAAGACAGCGGCGCCAGGGGCGCGGTGGAATTGTCTTGACAATTCGCTTCTTATAGGTGTTCTCCTGTCTCGCGCAGCGAGGGGGAGGGGGGGGGTGGATGGGACATTTCGGGACAAAGTGTGACATTCCCAGACGCAAAACCAGAAAAATCGCTCCGCTTTCGCGACATATAGAAATGGCTCAAAGAGATGGCTCACGCAGAGGCGCAAAGGCGCAGAGGCATGAAGAAAGCAAAAGGCTTTGAGTTCTATTATTTCTCTGCGCCTTTGCGCCTCTGCGTGAGATCTTTCTTCATTGGATTGGAGAAATCCTCCGCGTTTATAACGCCTGGCCTTTTGTCCGCCTCAAACGCCTCTGGTATAAATCTGCCGATCCCCAACCATCGAGGAGAGAGCCATGGGCATTTTCAATAAGCTTCGCAACGAACTGATCGACATCATTCAGTGGACGGACGACACCCAGGACACGCTCGTCTGGCGATTCCCCCGTTACGAAAACGAAATCAAGAACGGAGCGCAGCTCATCGTGCGCGAATCGCAGGTGGCGGTGTTCATCCTTCAGGGGCAACTTGCGGATGTCTTCCAGCCGGGGACGCACACCCTGACAACGCAGAACCTTCCGATTCTCTCGACTCTGGCCGGCTGGAAATACGGGTTTCAAAGCCCGTTCAAGGCCGAGGTTTATTTCGTCTCCACGCGCACGTTCACGGACAAGAAATGGGGAACGCAGAACCCGATCATGATGCGCGATCCGGAATTCGGCCCGGTGCGCGTGCGGGCGTTCGGCGTGTTCGCCATCAAGGTGAAGGACGCCGGCGCTCTGATCAAAAACATCGCCGGGACCGAATCGCGATTCACCACGGATGAAATCGAGCAGCAATTGCGCGAGATGGTGGTGTCGCGGTTTGCCGATGCGCTGGGGAACAACAAGATGCCCGTGCTCGATCTGGCCGGCAATTACGACAAGGTAAGCCGATGGGCGGCCGCGTCGATTCAGCCGGACTTCGACGCTTTCGGGCTGCAAATCTGCAACTTCGTGATCGAGAACATTTCGCTGCCGCCGGAAGTGGAGGCGGCGATCGACAAACGCAGCAGCATGGGTGTGATCGGGAACCTGCAGGCGTACACGCAATACGAAAGCGCCAGCGCGATCCGGGACGCGGCGAAGAATCCCGGCGGCCTGGCCGGCGCGGGCGCGGGATTGGCGGCCGGATATCAGATGGCTAGCCAAATGGGCCAGGCCTTTGCCGGCGGCGCGGCGGCGACCCCTCCGCCGCTGTCGCAGGCGGCGGCATATTACATCGCCGTCAACGGCGCCCAATCCGGACCGCATCCCGTCACCGATCTTTCCGCCAAGGCCGCCGCCGGGCAATTCACCCCGCAAACCCTGGTGTGGAAGCAAGGCATGTCCGGATGGGTCGCGGCCGATACGGTGCCCGAACTGGCGGGCCTGTTCGCGCCCGCCCCGCCGCCGCTGCCGAAACCGTGAGGCCGCGGCGCGGAAACTCGAAATTCGAAATTCGAATGACGAATCAAATTCGAAGGTCGAAACTCGAAACGAGGACGTTTGAGTCATTCGAATTTCGAACTTGATTCGTCATTCGGATTTCGGGTTTTGACAAATGTCCGATGCCTGCGCGGCAGTTAAGAGCTAACGGAAGGACTAACTGCGCCATCGTTTGGCCGATCGGCGTTCCAGATGCTGAAGCACTCTTTCAATCTTCGTCAACGTCCGCACGCTAGGAATGGTGACGGCGCGTTCGGCGCGGTTGAGCACCTCCACGCGGATGCCCGCCAGGTTTGCCAGGCCGACTTGAGACAGGCCCAACCGTTTTCGTCGCCGGATGATGGTGCGGGCGATGGCCGCGTCGGCGAACGCCAGGGCCGGGCGATTCCCCCTTTCATCGGCGAGCGGCAATGGCGGAAGGGCGTCGCGATCGAGGCCTTGTCGCCCGGCCGCCGCGTTTTTTTTCGGCGGGCGCGCCGCCGAAGGGAGAGTAGGCACCACTTTGAGCCAATCGGCCTCGGGCACGATCACGAAATTCCGGTTGTTCAGAACCACCTTGGTTGCGGTCATGTGCATTCCTCGTTTCGCTCAATCATAAACGTCGCGTCGGTCGCCGATCTTCCACACTGTCACGACCTCCCCCGTCACATGGAATACGACCCGATAATCACCGGTGCGGATGCGATAGCTGCCGGCCAGTTCCCGCCGCATGGGCTTGGCGCCACTGACTTGTGGCCATTGATACAGGCGATGGAACACGGCGCGGACTCTCTTTTGGATCGGCAGCGGCAAACGATTAAACTGTGTCTGCGCCTCGGGCGTGACGGTCACCTCAGCAATCGCCCAAGCGATGATATCGGCATTGACTTTCGAGTCAAGTCGGCCGGCGCTGTTTTTCGCCGCCGATCCGCAGCCGTTGCCCAAAACGTAGGGCCGCGGCGCGGAAATCCGAAAGTCGAAACCAGGACCTTTGGGGCATTCGAATTTCGAATTTGATTCGTCATTCGGATTTCGGGTTTTTCATATATGTCCGACCTCACCGCACCAGCCACGGCCGAACGTCAATTCCCCTGCTCTCGTTGCGGCGCAAAACTCCAGTTTCAGCCCGGAACCGATTCGCTGGTCTGCCCATATTGCGGCACCATCAACGCCATCGCTGCCCCGCCGGCAACGGTGCCGCTCCTGGACTTCCTCAGCTATTCCAGTCAACTCGCCGGCGCGCCGGAGGCTCACGACGCCCTGCTCTTCCGCTGCGCTAACTGCGGCGCGGAGACGCATTTGGCACAGGACGTCACCGCGGGACGATGCGCATTCTGCGGCGCGCCGGTCGTGGCCGAGGCACAATCCAAGAAGTTGATCAAACCCGGCGGATTGTTGCCGTTCGTCGTCAACAAGGTACAGGCCAACGCCCTGTTCCGAAAATGGATCGCCGGACTTTATTTCGCCCCAAGCAAGCTGGCGCGGCGCGCCGACCAGGCCGGCATCGACGGCGCGTATATCCCATGCTGGACCTACAACACCAACACGCAAACCTCATACACCGGCGAGCGCGGCGACGATTACACCGACACCGAAACCTACACCGAAATCGTCAATGGCCGGGCGGAGACACGCACCCGAACCGTCACCCGAACGCGGTGGAGCCCTGTCAGCGGCGAAGTGAGCGACCAATTCCGCGACGTGCTGGTTTTGGCCACGCAATCGCTTCCGCCCAAGCAGGCGGCTCATTTGCAGCCGTGGGACCTCGGCCACATCGTGCCGTACGCGGATGATTACCTGAGCGGCATGTCCTGCCAGAGTTATCAGATCGATCTAAGCCAGGGTTTCGAGCAGGCCAAGTCGATTATGGCCGGCACGATTCGCGCCACGATTCAGCAGGACATCGGCGGGGATCACCAGCGAATCTCGTCGATGGAAACGAGCTATCTCGACATTCGTTTTCGGCATCTGCTGTTGCCGCTGTGGATCAGCGCGTACCACTTCAGCGGGAAAACGTTTCGCTTTTTGGTCAACGCCCGCACCGGCGCGGTGCGCGGAGAGAGGCCGTACAGCGCCGTGAAAATTGCCTCGCTGGTTGCCGGCATCGTCGCGGCCATTGCGATAATTCTGCTGATCGTGAACCACGGGGTTCACTGAAGCGAAAGGAGCCGGCGCCTTGAATCGCGAGATTGTCGATCAGCTTCTCAAACGGATCGGCAATTCCACGCTCGAGCAATTCATCCGAAGGCATGATCTTGCCGAAATGACGCCGGAGAAGCTGGCAACCATCTACGAGCGGTCTTTGGACGGCGTTAGAGATCGCAAAGCAGGCGGGGTTTTCTATACGCCGCAATATATCGTCGATTTTCTCGTCCATAATACGGTCGGCAAATTGCTTGACGGCAAAACTCCGAAGGAAGCCGCGGACCTGAAGATCGTCGATCCGGCGTGCGGCGCGGGAGTGTTCCTGCTCGGCGCTTACCAGCATCTCCTCGACTGGCATCTGGCATGGTATTCGATGCACTGCCCGCGGAACGCGGCGCTTCGCGCCGATTCGCGCGGACATTTTCGGCTCGCGTTGCAAGAGAGAATACGGATTCTGCTCGACAACGTCTTTGGGGTTGACGTTGATGGTCAAGCCGTCGAAATCACCCGGCTTTCGCTTCTGTTGAAAGCGCTCGACGATGAATCGGCGGAATCGCACGGCCTTCCCGATCTCAGCGGCAATATCAAGTGCGGCAACAGCCTTGTCGGGCCGGATTTTGGCGATCCTGTCCATGGCATCAACGCATTTGATTGGCACGTCCAATTCGAGAAGGTCTTTCAGAACGGCGGGTTCGATGCGGTGATCGGCAATCCTCCATTCATACGCATGGAGACGTTCAAGACATTGAAGGATTATCTGAAGCGCAATTACAGCTGTCATGATGAGCGAAGCGACCTCTATGCCTATTTCATCGAGCGCGGCCATCGAATCCTGAAACCCGGCGGGCGATTCGGAATGATCGTGTCAAACAAGTTCGTTCGAGCGAACTACGGCGAGCCGCTTCGCAAATTCCTCGGCGAGTCGTCATACGTCGAAACCATCGCGGATTTCGCCGGTCTGCCCGTGTTCCCCGGCGCGACGGTGCGCACTTTGGCGTTTATTTCGCTTCACGGCGTCAAGCCGCGGAAAACCACCTACGCTCCGCCACCGTCGATCGATCGGTTTGCCGCCATTCGGAGCGGTAAATTGACGGTCCAGGATAACGTCGATCAGACTGGATATGATGTTGCGCGCCTGTGCGGCAGGCAAAGCGAGTGGAAATTCTCGCCTAATGGCGTCAACGCATTGCTGTCGAAACTCCAGACCGGACGCCGCACGCTGCGAGAATATTGCCAAGGCCCGCCATGCCGAGGCGTGGTATCCGGGCTGACCGATGCATTCGTTATCGACGAAGCGGCGCGCCGGTCCATCCTAAGGCGAAATCCCGAAGCAAGAGAGATTCTCAAACCGTTTCTCAATGGACGGGACGTTCGCCGCTATCGCATCGAACCTCCCGGCCTTTATCTCATTTATACATTCCATGGCGTGGAGATTCGCCGTTATCCGGCGGTCGAAAGGCATCTCAAGCCCTTCAAACCGCAGCTTGAAAAACGCGCGACCCGGCAAAATTGGTACGAACTCCAACAGCCTCAGCTTCGATTCGCCCGGCTCATGGAAGAGCCGAAAATTGTCTTCCCCGATATGGCCACCGAACCAAGATTCGCCTTGGATGATTCCGGCCACTATGGCTCAAACACGATTTATTTTCTTCCCAAACGCGACCTGTTCCTCCTGGGCTTGCTGAACTCGCGCGTGAGTTTCTTTTACTTCCGGCAGAAGTGCGCGGGCTTGGAATCCAAGACGGAAACCTATTTACGGTTTTTCGGCCAATATCTGGAGGGTTTCCCGATCGCCCAAGCCGACGCCGCACAACGTGGAAATCTCATATCGCTGATTGATTCGATGTTATCGTTGCAGACGTCCGCGCCGACCGCTGACCGGCGGATTGACGACACAAGCTGCCGGATCGACCGGCTCGTCTATGATCTTTATGGTCTGGGCGATGATGAAATCGAATTAGTGGAAAACACGACCAATTCGGCCCGCGGGCCATCCCCACGCTTGATTCTCCCAAGCGCTAACGGCAGGATGGAATGTCCAGTATGACTCCACCGTTGCTGCTCGAAATCGACCCGATCACCAAATGGGCGGCCATCATTCTGGGGATATTGACGATTCTCTACGCCACCATGCGGCCGTGGTTCAGGAAGAGAGACCCGCTGGGAAAGCCGCATCGGTTTGGCAGCCTCGCGCAGCAGAGATCGGTCGAGCGGGAGATGCAGAACGTGCTGGTGGAACTGTCGGAAATGGCCCGGCAAATCACCGCCCAGATCGACACGCGGTCCGCCCGGCTCGAAGCCCTGATCCGCCAGGCGGACGAACGCATCGCGGCTATGAATGCCCAGCCGCCCGCGAAGGGCTTGCCCTCCGCCGCCAGCACCTCGCAAGCTCCGCCGGCATCTCTCCCGCCGGAGCCGTCCGAATCGCCCGCACTCGATCCGCGGCACGCACAGGTTTACGCCCTGGCCGACCAGGGCCGATCCAGCAAGGACATCGCCCAGCAACTGAACCGGCCCAGCGGCGAGATCGAATTGATTCTGGCGCTTCGGCGGTGATATTCCAGTGGCCATCGTACTCGTCAAAATTCTCGCCACCCTGGGATTGGTGGTGCTGAACGCATTTTTCGTGGCGGCGGAATATGCGGCCATCAGCGCGCGGACCACGCGGCTGCGCGCCAATTCGGCCAATACCATGGCGGACCGCGCGGCGCTGTTAATCAAGACACGTCTGGACCTGTTTCTCTCAAGCTGCCAACTCGGCACCAGCCTGGCCGCCCTGGGCCTGGGGGCAATCACCGCCCCGGCGGTCGCCAGCCTGCTCGCGCCCGTGGCGTCGGGATTGCACCTGTCCGCTTCGGCGCAGCACGCCGTCGCGTTTCTCGTCAGCTTCGCCCTGGCGCTGGCGTTGCAGATCGTGGTGGGAGAGCAGGCGCCCAAGAACATCGCCATCGAGCATGCCGACCGCATTTTGACCCTGCTGGGAATTCCCCTGGTCATTTTCACCTACGTCTTTTACCCCGCGACGTGGATGCTCAACACCGCCACGCATGCCGTGCTGCGGGCGTTCGGCGTGCAACGCATGGGCGCGCTGGGCTTGGGTTATCTTCCTCATACCGAGGAGGAGTTGCACGGCCTGCTCCTCCAAGCCGCCGCGCAGGGAACCATCCCCCAGGGAAGGGCCAATCTTCTGGCCAACGCCTTCGAGTTCGGCCAGCTCAAGGTCCGGCAAATCATGACTCCCCGGCCCGAGGTGGATTTCCTGCTGATCAGCCAACCGCTCGGCGAAATCCTCCGCACCGTGCAGAAGAGCGCCTTCACCCGCCTGCCGCTTTGCGATGGAGACATGGATCACGTCATCGGGCTGATTCACATGAAGGACCTGTTCAATCATCTCAAGCTGGTGCCGGGCAAATTGAAATTTCTGGACGAGTCGCTTCCCGGCGGCGAGGCGGTGGCCATCCCCAGCGGTTTGCCGGGGTCGGCCATCCACGTCATCGGCTCCGGCGAGATCGACTTGCGCCAGATCAAACGCGACGTGCTGTTCGTCCCGGAACTGATGCCCGTCGCCCGGCTGCTGCGGCTATTCCAGACGCGGCATCTTCACCTGGCGATCGTCGTGGATGAGTATGGCCTGACCCAGGGCGTGGCGACCATGGAAGACGTGCTGGAGGAGATCGTCGGGCAGATCGAGGATGAATTCGACCCCGTTTCTCCCACCGACGTCGTCCGCGAGGGCGACGGAGTGCGGGTCAACGGGCTGCTGGCGCTGCACGAACTGCACGAACGCCTCCCGATCGGACCGGTTCAGGCCAATGGCGTCGATACCATCGGCGGATACATCGTGCAGCGGCTGAACCGCTGGCCGCGGGTGGGGGATGAAGTGGAAATCGGCCAATACCGGGCCAAGGTGCTGACCCTTCAGCAGCGGCGCGTCGGGCAGGTTTTGCTGACCCCATCCAATAAATCGGACCCCCAGGCCGCCCCGAAATGTTGACCCCACTCGCACGTTCAACTAAATCGTTTACAATTGTCCAACAGCGACTGCCCGATAACGACGCGGTTTGCAAATAGTGGTTTTTGACGAACCTGGGCGTCGGTCCCGTGGTAAGATAACTTGGTATTTCTTCGGCGGTTGCACAGGATTCTTGCCGATGGCTTCCAATCCCCCCTCCCCAGAGCGCGACTCCGTTGATCCCGTGCTTATTCCGCGCGGTGAATTCGCCGGAAAACCGTCGCTCAAAATAAGCAAGCCCGTCATCGTGATCGGCGCGGCCGAGCATTGCCATCTGCATCTGGTCTCCTCCAGCGTCAGCCGCCACCACGCTCTGATCATCCGCGATGAAGATGGGGTCTATATCCGCGATCTGGGCAGCCGCACCAAGGTTGTCGTCAACGGCCAACCCTGCCGTGAAGCGTTATTGGCCAATGCGGACGTGCTCCAGATTGGAAAGTTTTCGTTCAACTTCTCGATGCGGTCGCCGGCAACCGGCGCTGCCGATCGTCTTGGGCCGGTTCGGATCATGGTCAATGGCAAAACGCTTCCGGACCGGCCCCAGGGCCGGACGCTGCTGATTGGCCATGGAGATGAATGCGATATTCCCCTGAACGAAGAATCGGTTTCGCACCGTCACGCAATCATCTTCACCGCCCGCGGACAGCGTTATCTCCGCGATCTGGATTCGCGCACCGGGACCTTCCTGAACGGCAAGAAGATCCATCAGCACGAACTTGGCCTGGGCGATGAAGTTCGCGTTGGCGAGACAATGATAACCCTGACAAAGGCGGTGGAAGCGGAATCGCCCGCTCCGGCTCCGGAAACTGCTGCTCCGGTTCCGGAACGTGCTGAGGCCGCGATCGCGCTCGAACCGGCTCCGGAACCTGAGGCAACCTCGCACGAGATCGAAGCCCCCGAACAGCCGACGGCCTCCGGCGATGCCGAGATTGATCTGTCCAACGAACCCATCGCGCTGGAACCAGCCCCGGAACCCGAAGCGGCCCAGCACGAGATCGAAGCCCCCGAACAGCCGACGGCCTCCGGCGATGCCGAGATTGATCTGTCCAACGAACCCATCGCGCTGGAACCAGCCCCGGAACCCGAAGCGGCCCAGCACGGGATCGAAGCCCCCGGACGGCCGACCGCCTCCGGCGATGCCGAGATTGATCTGTCCAACGAACCCATCGCGCTGGAACCGGCCCCGGAACCCGAAGCGAAACCCGAAGTCCTCGTGCCGCAGGCCGAACCGGCGATTCACGTCCTCAATCTTGCCGACATATCGGCGCCATTGCATCTGGAACCGGCCCAGTCCACTGAACAACCGACGGAGCCAACCGAAGAATCCGCGGAACCTGCGGCTGAATCGGCAATTGGCGGGATTGATCATTCCGACGATGGTCAGTTGTTGGACATGCCGCACGAGGCCGAACCGGAAGTCGAGACCCCGCAGCCGCGCGCCGAACCGGTCATTCCCGCAATCGACCTTTCCGACCAAGTCCCGCCGCCGGAAATGCCACTGGCTGAATCAAAAATCGAAGCCCCCGAACCGCCGGTCGAGCCTGCCAATCCGATCCTCGACCTTTCCGACGCGCCGGCGGCGATCGACTTGGAACCGCCCATTCCCGCAATCGATCTTTCCGACCAAGTCCCGCCGCCGGAAATGCCACTGGCTGAATCAAAAATCGAAGCCCCCGAACCGTCGGTCGAGCCCGCCAGTCCGATCCTCGACCTTTCCGACGCGCCGGCGGTGATCGATTTGGAACCGCCAATTCCCGCAATCGATGTTTCCGAGGTAACCCCGCCGCCGGAAATGCCGCTGGCTGAATCAAAAACCGAAGCCCCCGAACCGTCGGTCGAACCGGCCAGTCCGATCCTCGACCTTTCCGACGCGCCGGCGGTGATCGATTTGGAACCGCCCATTCCCGCAATCGATGTTTCCGAGGTAACCCCGCCGCCGGAAATGCCGCCGACGGAATCAAAAGTCGAAGTCCCCGGACCGTCGGTCGAGCCCGCCAGTCCGATCCTCGATCTTTCCGATGCGCCCGCAACGGTTGATTTGGAACCGCCCATTCCCGCAATCGATCTTTCCGACCAAACCCCGCCGCCGGAAATGCCAGTGACCGAATCAAAAGTCGAAGTCCCCGAACCGCCGGTCGAACCGACCAGTCCGATCCTCGATCTTTCCGACGCGCCGGCGGCAATGGATTCTGTGCCGCAGCCCGAGCCAGCCGTTCCGTCTCTCGATCTTTCCGATGCACCGGAGATTGCCGAGGTGGATATTGCCGCGATGGACGTGGAACCGGAGCCGAAATCGCCGGCCATCGAATCAACCGCCGATCCCATTGTGCCGGTCGACGTTGGAGAGATCCCCGCGATTGGCGAATTCCAGTCCGAGCCGGCCACGGCGCCCGTTGATCTGTCCGATGCGCCGGCGGTGTCGAATTGGGAAAGCTCGGCAGAGCCGCTGATTCCCGAATTCGATTTATCCGACGCACCGGCGGTTTCCGAGCCGGAACCCCAGCCGTTGGAGATCGTGGCCCATGAGTCGGCGGTCGAGCCGGGCGGCACCGTGATCGATCTTTCCGTTGTCCCCGCTCCGCCGCAGGAGATGGTTGAACCGGCGCCAACACTCGGCGGCGCGGAACCCCCGGCGGAAGCAAAACCGGCCGATGGCGGTTCAAACGATGACGAGGTCTCCGATCAACCGAAACAGCGAATTCGGCGTCCTCGTCAGCGGCCCGCGCCCGCGGAAAGCAAACCGCGAAAGTCTCCCCGCGCCAAGGTGAAGCGGATTCCGCCCAAAACCACCGAGGAAGAGGTCTCTGAACAGCCCATCGCCCCCGACGCTCTCGCATCGGAATTACCTGGGGCAGAGCCGGCGCTGGAAATTCCACCCCCGGCTCCGCCGGTGGAGATTCCACCGGCGGAAACCCCGACCGAAATCCCCGAAGCGGCAGTTTCCGCGGCGCCGTCGCCCGAGGTTGTGCCGGCCGGCCCGGACGATATTGCGGCCGACATGGTGACGGCCACATCCTCCGCGCTGGATGAAATTCCCGCTCCAGACGAGATTCCCGCGCCGCTGATTCCGGACGTTCCGACTGCACCGCCCGCGGAGCCGGTTGCTTCTTCGCCCCCGGCGGCTGCTCCCGCGCCGGCGCCACTGGGCATGCTGGGCGGATGGGGTTACATGGGCGGAGGAACGGTCAACGTCGACCATTTCCTCGGCGGGATGCCGATCAACTTGCCGCAGCTTCCGCCTGTCCCGCGAGGATTCGGCCAGATCAGGATCGACATCTCGGGCAAACCACCGCCGGCCCCAGATTGGTCGCCGCCTCCCCCGCTGATCGCGCCTCCCTTCGCAACAACATGGGCAGCGCCAGAACCAGAGACCGTTGTTTCGTCATCGCCGGAGGCGATCATTCCTCCACCGCCGGCAGTCGCCGCACCGCCGCCGGCAAAGCCGAGGACTCCGCCGCCGATCACGTCAATCCCCAGGCGACCGCGCAAGCCGCCGTTCTCGACCGATTTGCACGAGTTGGATTTCGACAAATTGCCGCCAAGCCCGCACGGCCCGGCACTGCCCGCGGGAGCATCGACGGCGTTCGATGGACTGGCGATCTCGCCGGCGGCGGACGTGGACGTGTTTTCTAATTTTGACGCCGCTCCGATACCGATAAACGACGCCGTTTTCGGCGGCGCCCCGATGAGCCGGCCCGACGAGGTCTACCTTCCCGAAAGCCCCGAATTGGCCCAGCGCCGCGCCGATGTCCTGGACCCCGATTTCGCCAACGACGAGTTTTGGAACCGCACGGATGAAGAGGATGGCGTGCCCGCCACGCTCGTCCCGCCCCAATCCCCCGATTCCACCGCGACCCCCTCCCTGGAGCCGCGGCAAGAACCACCGGCGCCGGCGGCGGACGACTCGATCAAGCCCGCCTCTCGACCAATATCTGATGGCGATGACCTGTCGCTGGCCGATACTGCCGATGGTACGCCCGCGCTGGATGACCCCTCCGGCGTTGCCGCTGCTTCATCCTCGCCCGAAGAAGATATCGCGATGCCGAAAGAATCTGAATTGAACGACGCCGTTGGAAATGACGCCGAAACTCCCGCGCGCACGGCAACTGGCGCGCCCCCCGCCGGACGGTCGGACGCCCCGCCTGTCAATCCGCCTCCCCCGGTCAAACGCCGCCGATTCCGCATTCCGTTCCTCATGCCCCTGATTCTTGCCGGCATCGGGGTAGCCCTGCTCGTGATCTGGCGGGTAATGCCCATGCAGTCGCAGGTGGTTGGAAAAATCACCTTCGTAAACTTCAGCTATACCCCCGGCACGCAAGAATCATCCGAATTCGAAGCCGAGCAGCGCCGGTTCTTCAACGGCGAGCTGCTTCGCCAGCACGCGGCGGAGGCGCTGCACCGCATGGCTCCCGACCTTTCCGACGGTTTTCTGGGATCGTCGGAGTTGTTCGGCCGCGTTGCTTCTTCGATATCGCTGAGCACTCCCGAGCAGACTACGCCGCCGCAGACGCTCATGGAATTTACCTACGCCGGCGCCGACAAGGACGGCGACCGCATGCGGATGCTGGCGCTGCTGCAATCCCTGTACGATTTGAACGCGCCGCTGGTCGATGCCAACCGCCGGCTGCGCGATTCTCAACTCAAAGCCCAGCAAACGGTCGAGGACGATGGGCGGAAGCTCGATCAGATCAAAATCCAGTTGGGCAATTTGCAGACGGCGATCGACGCTGCGCCGCCGATCGTCGAGTTGACCCGATTGTTGGCGCGCAAGGCCGAGTTGGAACGCGTCCGTCTGGATGCGGACGACGCGGTGAACCGCGATCGCGCCGACGTGGCGCGGCTGGAGTCTCCCGTCGCCGCTGCCGGCGCCGCCACCCAGCCCGACGTCGCCGATGCACAGATCAATGAAATGCGGCAGCAGTTGAAGGACCTGACCGCCGAGGTGGACAGCGCCCGCTCGGACCAGGTCGCCGGCGCGGTGATGGCTCGCCAGCAGCTTGAAGCCGCCGCCCAACAATTCAACGACCGGATCGCCTCGGCCAATCAAGTGCTCGGCAGTGCGCCGCAACTTCGGCAGTTCGTGGAATCGGCCATGGATGCCCAAGCCAAAGCGCGCGATCTGATCGACGTGCTCATCGTCGATGGAGAGGATTTGGAAAAGCAACTGGAGGACACCCGCCGCGACGTCGAAGACCTGATCGCGGCCCGTCAGGCTGAAAAATGGGCCAACGATCCGCAACTTCAGCAGATTCGGGAGAAACTCGAAAGCGCCCAGCACCGCTACAACGCCAACGTCGGACAGGGAATCACCGACACCCGCATCCTGGACCCCCTGCAAAGGGAAATCGACGCCTGCACGCTACAGATCAAGGATCGCCAGGACCAACTCGGCTTCGATCCCAGCGAAATCAAGGTGCAGGAGGGGTTGAATCACGTCATCCAATCCCTTCGCAACAAGCTCCAGAAGGAAAAACAACAGACTGACGAGGTGCTGGACCCACTGGAGAAACAACTGGGCGATTTGGACCCCGTCGTCGCCGCCCTGCCCGCGGCGCAGCAGGACCTGGCAAAACAGATTCGCCAGCGGCTCGATGCCCTCAACGACGCTCGCCGCAAATACGCCCAAGCGGTCGGCGACGATCAGATCGCCCCATCGGCGAAGGTGACCGACCTGCAAAACCGCATCGCGGATTTGAAAATCCGCATCTCCGCGCGGCAGAGCGACCTGAACCGTAACGGCCTGGCCGCGGCCCAGGCCAAGCTCGTCGCCGATCAAAAGACGCTCGACGAGGCCACGAAATCCTCGGCGGCCGCCCTCACCGCCTACGAGGACGATCTGACCCGCCATCGCGCCGCCGTCGCCGCCCAGCAGCAGAAGCTCGGTCTTTTGGACGATCGGCGCGCCGTTTTCACCGAGTTGGAGGCCGCCCAGCGCGACCGGGACGAGAGACAATCCGCCGCCGATCACGCCTTCGACATCCGCCCCGTCACCGAGGCCGACGTCACCGCCCCCGCCACGACCGATCCACGCATGATGTATTCGCTGATAGTCACGCTGGGCGGACTCGCCGCCATGGCGGCGCTGGCGTTCTTCGCTCACTCGGGACCCCGCCGCCCCGCCGGCGCGCCGCACATGACGCCGCTGATGGACGCCGACATGGACTCGCTGGTGATCCCCCTGGCCGGACACGGCGACGGGGCCGAAATCCGAAACTCGAAATTCGAATGACGAATCAAATTCGAAACTCGAAATTCGAATTTTTAACTTCGAATCTGATTCGTCATTCGAATTTCGAGTTTCGAATTTTCCGGCGTATCATCCGCTTCCCGTGATTGGCAAGGACGACATCCAGCGACAGCTCCAAGCCGGCGCGGCCCTGCATCGCGCGGGGCGGCTGCGCGAGGCCGAGACGATCTATCGCCGGGTGCTTTCTTCCCGGCCGCGAAACGCCGATGCGCTCTATCTGCTGGGGCTGGTCACGCAACTGACGCGCCGGTTCGCCGAGTCCGCCGACCTGTTTCAGCGGGCCGTCTCGGAGAACCCCAAATCGGTCAAGTATCAGGTGAACCTGGGGTTGTCGCTCGGCGGGATGGGCCTGGGCCGCACGGCCGAGGCCATCGAAGCCCTGCGCAAGGCCGTCGCCCTCGATCCCAACGTCCCCGAAGCATGGAGCAATCTGGGCAACGAATTTCGTAACGATCTTAAATTCGATCAGGCGATCGAGTGCTATCAGAAAGCGCTTCGGCTCAAGCCGGACTTCGCCGATGCCCAGTGCAACCTGGGCGTGGCCCTGCAGGAAACCGAGCCGACGCTCGCCGGCGCCATCGCGGCTTATGAAAAAGCCATCGCGATGCAAGGCGATTTCGGCCTGGCCCATTGGAACCTGGGCTTCGCGCTGCTTCTGCTGGGCGACTATGCCCGCGGGCTGGCCGAATACGAATGGCGATTCAAAACCCAGTCGATCGTCGCCCCGCGCAATTTTCCCCAGCCCCAATGGGATGGAACCGATCTGGCCGGCCAACGGATTCTGCTCCACGCCGAACAGGGTCTGGGCGACACAATCCACGTATCCCGATATGTCCCGATGGTCGCCGGGCGCGGCGGGAAAGTGATTCTGGAATGCCCCGCCCCACTGATCCGCCTGCTGGGCAATCTCGAGGGTCTGACGCAAATCATCGCGGCGGGCGAGCCGCTGCCGCCGTTCGACGTCCATTGCCCGCTGATGACGCTGCCCTTGGTTTTCAAAACCACGCTGGCGACAATCCCCGCCAATGTGCCCTATCTCCAGCCCGATCCGCAATTGGTTGAGCCATGGGCGATTCGTTTGCCGCCCGATCGCAGAAGCCCGCGCATCGGCTTGGCCTGGGCCGGCCGGCCGGAGAACAAGAACGACCGCAACCGCTCGATGCGGCTCGATCAATTCGCCCCGTTATCAACCATAAAGCACGCGCGATTCGTCACGCTTCAACTCGGCCCCGCCGCCATCCAGGCCCGCCGCCCGCCTGCGGGCATGGAATTGATCGACCACACGTCCGAGTTGCACGACTTCGCCGACACGGCCGCCATGCTGGCCAATCTCGACTTGATAATTACCGTGGATACCGCCGTCGCCCACCTGGCCGGCGCGTTGGCCCGGCCGGCCTGGGTGCTGCTGCCGTACATGCCCGACTGGCGCTGGATGCTGGATCGCGCGGATTCGCCGTGGTATCCGAGCTTGCGGCTGTTTCGGCAAAAGACGCGAGGGGATTGGGCGGAAGTGATGGAACGGGTGAAAAGGGAATTGGAATCGCGTCGGGTATCTTGAATGATTTGCGCCGAGTACCAATGCCGTCAATCCGGGACAGATAAACATTTTTCAAATAGAGTTGTGGAGCCTTGCCATGTACAAAAAGAAGGACTTCCCCGTCTCCGAGATTCGTCGGTTCCTGGAGCCCGGCCCGGTCGTGCTGGTCAGTTCCGCCTGGAACGGAAAGGCGAACATTATGACCATGGGCTGGCATACGGTCATGGAGTTTTCGCCGTCCCTCATAGGCTGCATCATCAGCAATCGAAATCGCAGTTTCGAGATGATAAGAAACAGCAAGGAGTGCGTGATTAACGTCCCCACCCGGGACATGGCCAGGAAAGTCGTCGGCATCGGAAACTGCTCCGGATCTGAAGTCGACAAATTCAAGAGGTTCAAATTGACCGCAATCCCCGCGTCGAAAGTTCATGCCCCTCTCATTCAAGAGTGTTACGCCAACTTCGAATGCAAAATCTTCGATACCGAGCTCGTGGATCGGTACAACTTTTTCGTTTTTGAAGTGGTGAAGGCGCACGTGGCGGTTTCTCCAAAATATCCGCAAACGCTGCACTATCGGGGGGACGGCGTGTTCATGCTTTCCGGGCGGTCCATCAAGCTACCATCAGAGGTTTGACCGGTTTAGGCCGGTTTGTGCACGGACAACAGAATCGTGACGCGGAAGCCCGAGAAGACAGGCGACAAATTCACGGTGCGTTCATAGGCCATCATCGGGTAGAAGAGCAGGGGGTGAGCGCGTCCATAAGACGGCTCGGGTTCAACCATCGTGATCGCCGCCGGGCATAGGCCGGCGATCCGGCACAGTTTCTTCAACTTGCCGCGCGAGTTGGCGCGGTACCATGTCGGATAGGGATCGTGCGCGTCCTTATCGCGGGAGCGCAGCCGGTTGGCCAACAGCAGGTGCATGGAGTGTGGCATCAGGGAAGCGCCGATGGTGACGTAGTGGAACAGGTTGGGCGTGCGCAGGCAGTAGACTCCGCCCGGACGCAGCACCCGCGCCGCCTCCTTGAAGTGCTCGATTGGATGCTCTACGTGCTCCATCACAAAGTTTGAGATACAAGCGTCAAAGGAAGCATCGGGAAACGGCATCTGCCTGCCGTCGAAAACAAAGGCCTGCGAAAGCCACTGGTTGGTCTTCACCTCCGGATCGACGTCCAGCCCGGTGAGCGTGCCCAAGCCGGCGAACGCTTTGGAATACTCGTTGCTCGGTCCGGCGCCGATCTCCAGAATCTGGGCGCCTGCCGGAATCTGTTCCCGGCAGAGCCGGAGAAACCGGCGCGTGCCGTCCTCAAAGTCGGGTTTGGAGTAGTAATACCTTTCGAGGAGCGCCTAGGTCATGGTCCTCGCCGGGTGAGCATAACGCGCGGCGAGGAGCCGGGACAAGTGGGCTACGTATTCAGTGGGACTTGGCCGTTACCGGATGGGGCAATGCAACGCTCAACACTCAACACTCAACGTTGAAGTGAAGGTGCGCTGGACATCGAGAAATCGGCGATGAGGGGGAGGTGCGGCGAACCCACGTCAGTCCCAAGCCAACAGTCCCGACAAGTCCATTGTCTGCTGCTGAGGATGTGATCGATTCGCGTCGCCGTCCACTCGACGCGATACGTCCAGCCAAAGCCGAAACCGGCAGCGTCGAAGGCATCGGCAAATTCACGGAAGTTTTCGCGAAAGATCGGGCTATCGGGACAGAGATTGAAATCACCGGCGATGAGAAGGGGGCCGGAAATGCTTCGCGTGATGCGGTCCAGTTCGCGCGACTGATCTTCTCGTTCGATGGCGTTTTTTTCAAGATCAGCTTTGCCGTTCGGCATGCCGTGCAGGGCGGCACGCAATGACAGGTGAGGAGAGGCAAGGTGCACGTTGAAGAGATTGACCGGGCCGGCGGAGGTTTCGAGGGCGTAGTGAACGCCGGAACCGTCTTGAAGCTCATCAACGGCGTTGATGCGGAATCGGGTGGCTAAACATTGTTCGCCAGTTGTGACGACGTTCCAATCACCGTCACCGAAGATTGAGGATTCGTAAGGCGGTATCCATTCCTGCAATACAACGACGTCGGGATGGACCGCGGCAATTAAACCAGCCAGTTGTTGGGAATGCAGGGCCTGACCATGGACGTTGCAAGTCAAAACACGAACCGCCAGGGCCGAGCGTCCAGGGGCAAGCAAAGCTCGCCATGGGAGGCACAGGCCCATCACCCAAAAGAGGCCGCCGAAAGTTGCGACGGCGAGGATCCAGATGCAGCGCCGGTTAAATGCCAGCGCCAGCGGGAGAAGAGGAACCAGCGGCAATACGACAACCCAGCGCGGAGAGAATATCGCGATGGCGCCCAGCCACGAGCGATCTCCCTCGAATCTCAGAAAAAGCCAGGCAGCAATAATCTGGATCGCGTAAATCCAACTGAGCCATGCGATGATCCTGCTGCGGCGGCGTGGGCGTCTGGGGGTCGAGCAAGCCGCTTCAGTTTCTTCCACAACGATGTCCCGACAATAGTTGAAGGTTTAGTCGCGATCCGATGTTCATGGTTTACTCGACGTTACTTTTCAACGCCAATTTTTGCATTGGGGACCGCTCCGGCGACGCCTATTCCGCAACCATCGCTTTCAAAATTCGACGTGCGCGCGAACTCCGGCAATGAAAACCGGGCCTCGGTCGCTGTTGTAAGCCGGATGCTCAACGAACTGCAAATCGGGAGTGACAAACACGTGATCGACGATTTTGCAGTTGTAATAGGTTTCCAGGACCTCCTCCGGCGCGTAATTCAGTTTGCCGTCGCCGATGATAAAGCCCAATCCGCCGGCGGCGAGATAGTCCTTATGGGCATCGGAAAGACCGGCGATCGCGCCGGCGAAACCGAACACGTCGTCGGGCCTTTCCCAATGGGTTCCCTTGAGGCTGATGCCCAATGATCCCAGATCGTCGACTTCGGTAAACGCCCAAGACTCGGTCTGGCCGTCGTTCCAGCCGGCGCGGCCCCAGATTCCCAAGTCGCTTGTGATCGCCTGTTCGGCACTGACGCTGAAGCCGTATTTCACCGAGTACGTGCGCGAGAGCGTGATATCCGGGCCGTTGGGACCGGGGTTGGCCAGAGCCTGGCGGTAGCTTCCCATGTGGGCGACGTTCGCATAGCCGAGCAGTCTTACAACTCCCGGCTGGTCCTTGATGCTCCAGCGCTCTTCTAACTCAAGAGCGTGGCCCAGTGATTTCAGCACGTGAGGGTCAAGGGTTTCTCCATTAGCAGTATGCGGCTCCTGAAAAACCCCGTATCGGATGGCCCAGGACGGCTCGTTAAGCTCGATGACTCCGCCGATTGTATAACCACGGGTGTCGGCGGGATAATCCCATGCCGTGTCGTCCATGAAGGACTCATTCATGAACTGGGTGCGAGGATCGTGACTGTAGGTGTTGTTGTCAAAGAAGTCCGTGGCGGAGAAGCCCCCGAGCCAAACCGTAATTCGCCGGACGTCCCGATCGCCGGCGAGTTGATTCTGATCGGAATCAACTCTTTCCTTTTCACCCCCAAGGCCGAAGACCTGCTGATAGTAGGCGCGGGCGACGTAAGGTTCAGGCTGCGGCGCGCCGACATGTGAGATATCGCCGTTGGGAAAGCTGGCGATGCCGGTCACGCCGCTCAACCCTTCGCCACCGGCGACTTCGGGATCAAAATAAAATGCTCCGCCGTCCCAGGGCATGCGCAACCCCGTGAAGAGAGTTGCCGTGACCGAGGTTTTCGCGCCTTCATGGGGTTGGAGGCTGTTGGGGCCTGTATAAGGGGCGGGGAACACGTCGTGCCATTGGGTGATAACGGTGGCTTGCGCATGCACGTTGAACCATGGGACATCCGGCGCAGCGGGCTGTGTCGCCGGACCTATCGCGTCTGCGGCCGCCAGGGCGGATGGAGACACCATCATCAACACGGCAAATAGCAATGCGCGGGCCGGCGCCTTCATCTGAAAACGGGACGAACGGCGCACGAAGAGTTTTGCGGACTCCGCTTGCTGGGGACGCGTTGAAAAGATCATGTCCAACCCTTTTCCAGATGCATCCGCACCGCACAAGCGCGGGGAATGTTGCAAGCAAGTAGCGCCAACGTTATCCCAAAAAGCGGTGTTCCAACTCCATCACGTCGCGATAGGGCACGATCCCCAGCATCTTGCCATTGGGATCGATGACCGGCAGCGCCATGAAACCATAGCGGGAGAACAACTCGATTGCTTCTTTCAGAGTGCTCTCCGTGCTGAGCGTGATGGCCGCACTCTTCATGATGTCTTTTATCAGCGTATCGTCCGAGGCGGTTAGCAGGTCGGTTGCATGGATGAGGCCGTGCAACTGGTCTTGGGCATCCAGGACGTACAAATATGCGACCGCGTTGTTTTCCTTGGCTTGGCGCAAACTCTCGCGGGCCTGCAATACGGTGGTATCAGGTCTGAGCTTTACAAAGAAAAGAGTGGCATAGTCCGCGGCCCGCCATTCCTGCTTGTCCAGAATCGCACGGACTTTCCTTGCCTTCACGGGGTTGAGCAAGCCGAACAGGGCTTGCACGTCCGCATAGGGCAGCACCGCCAGAACGTCGGCGGCCTGTCCCGGCGTCATCGCATCAATGAGATGGGCGGCCTTTTCCTTGGGCATGGCGGCGATGACTTCGCGCTGGGCCTTGGGATCGAGTTCCTCCAAAGCGTCAGAGGCGAACGCGGGCTCCAGCCAGTCGAAGATCGCGACCCGCTGCTCTTCGCTAAGCTGTTCCAGAATTCGAGCCACGTCAACCGGCGGCATCTTGACGAGCTGCTCTTTGACGACCTTGAGTCGAAGATCTCCCGCGAAGCTGCCTATGCCATCGGGCAACGGCCCGACCAGGTTCCACCCGACCATGTCGTTCTCCATCCGGTCGGTGATGCTGGCGGTCAGGTTTGCCAGCCATTTCAGCCCGATCCGGCGCAGCAAAGCCCGGTGGCTCAGATCGACGCCGACGACGTACAGGCGGTCCAATTTCAGCGCGAGCATCACGTCGTACACCACCTCCACCTCGCGGCCTTCGAGGTCCAGGACCTTTTTGTCGACGATGTAATCCTCGAGCAGCACGGCCCCCGGCGGGGATTTTTCGAAAGACCCTGTTTCGGTTTTGGGATCGAGGACCACCGACTTGTCCGCCAGTTCCTGGACGTGGCGCCACGGCACGAAGAACTGAGGCCGCCCGAACGGCCGGTGAACGCAAACGTGCGTGACCTCGGCAACGGCCCCCTTGTCCAGGATGACCAGATCGGACAGGTTGCCGATCTTCTCGTCCCCCATCCGGACGGGCCGCTTCAGCAGGTCGCTTAGTCGAAAAAGCTTTTCCCCCGCTGGGGCGTGATATGCGGCAACATTATCCATGGCCCAAGCTCCCCGAGCCTATGGCTCTGACTTGCTGAACCAGAAAGTAGCCCATTAGGGCGATCATCGCCAGAAGATAGATTCGCAAGACGAACAGACAAACCTTGGTGAAGCCGGTCAGTTCGATCTCGGGCTTGACGTACCTTCGGTTCACCTGCCGCACCTGCGACACCAAGCTTCTGACGACTGCGGCCGGGATTTGAACGATCGCGGCACTCATCTTGTGAAAGGCGTTCATGGCATTGCTCCGTTCGGCACGCTATTTGGCTGCGAATAGATTCGGAAATATCGTGGTGATCGCATAAAAGGTCGAGCAGACCACGATGGAAACGACGATCGTGACGTTGGCGATGTTCTGCCACCGCGTATTGGTATGCCCACCCATCGTTTTCCTATCGTTCAGCAGGACGATCAAGAACACCAGGGCGGCCGGCAGCAACGTCGTGGCAATCACCTGAACGAACAGCGTAACCAGCACCTGAGCCGGCCCCTTCAGCAACCGCGTCACCGCTCCCGCCAGAAGCAGATCAAAGAAATAGTAAGCGTAGAACCACGGCGCCTCCTTGACCTTGTGATTCAGCGAGTGCGCCCAGCCGAACACCTCGCCAAAAGCCCAGGAACTGGCCAGCGAGATGCACACCGCCCCCAGCAGACCGGCGTCGAACAAACCGATGGCGAAGGTCGTGCCGATGAACCGGCTAGTCGGCATCATGGACTTGGCGGCCTGGGCGGCATCACCGATGGGGTTGTCAGGGTTGTACAGCAACGTGCCGCACACGATGATCAGCACCACCGCGCACACCACAGTCAGCACGGCGCCGATGGCCGTGTCCGCCTTGCCAAATTTGATGTCCTTCTCGTCCAGTCCCTTGTCCACCACCGAGCTTTGCTGGAAGAACAGCATCCAGGGCGCGATGGTGGTGCCAAAGAGGGCCATCAACATGAAGAACAACGCGTTGGTCAAGCCGCCGGGTGGGAAGTGCGGAATGAGGCTGCCTTGAAGAATGTCTTTGACCGATGGATGCACCATGAACGCGGCGGGGATGTAGATGAGGTTGACGACGCAGAAGACGAGCGTGATCTTCTCCCAGGTCCAATATCGGCCCGACAAGATCATCGATCCCATGACGATCCAGACGACGACGATGGTAAGAGTCGGCGGGATGTGAAAGATGCTCATCGCCGCGGTCATGCCGATGAACTCGGTGATCATCGTCAGCCAGTCGGTCAACACCAGATCCAACAGAGAGAACCAGCCCCAAAATCGCCCGAAGGCGGAGAAAATGGCCTCGGCATGGCCGCGCTTGGTCACCGCCCCCAGCCGGACCGTCATCTCCTGGACGTAGTACGCCACCGGCCCGAGCAGGATGAGAAACCAGAGCAGGTGCATTTTGTACGCGGCCCCGGCTTGCGTGTAGGTGGTGATCCCGCCGGCATCATTGTCGGCGACCATGACGATAATGCCCGGTCCGGCGATGGCGAAAAAAATCCGCATCGCCTTGCTCGACCTTCGGAACCCGAAGAAAAATCTGGCGAGGGAGTTCATGCCCGAGTCCGGCGGCGCTTGGGTCCGTTCCATGACGGTCTGTCCTGCCTGCATAGCTGCTCCCGATAAATGCAATGTCTCCCGGCGCATCAATCGCCCCGCGAATGATGCGAGACTTGGACTTGCCGAAGTGATCGCGGTGAATCGGGAACGCCGACAGACGCCGACGAAACGCAACGGCTATTTCAAATAGGTTTTAAGCACGTCGATCAGTTCCTCCGCGGCCTCACTCTCGTCGGAGGTCGGGGCATGGCTCGTGTCCATGACGTGCTCACGGATATGGCCTTCGACAACCTCAAACATCAAACCCGCGATCGCCCCGTGACAGGCGGCGATCAGGTGCAACACCGGCGTGCAGCCCCGCTCCTCTTCCACGGCCTTGGCCAGCCCTTCGATCTGGCCCTGGAGCCGACGGATTCTCGCCAGAAGCTTCGCCTTGTTCCTCACCGTATGGGGCATGGCCGGATACTATACCCCCCTATCGTATTGTCAACCGGTTTTCCGCCAATTTTTTTGGATTGTTTTTTCTTCCCGTTTTTCCATCAATCGAACTCAAACGAATTTCGCGCGATCACCAGCGGGCGGTTTTGGCCGATGTTCAGGAGGAATCCGGCGGCGATGTAGCTGGCGACCAGGCTGCTGCCGCCGTAGCTGACGAACGGCAGGGTGACGCCCGTGACGGGAAACATGCGCATCACGACGCTCAGGTTGAGGATGGCCTGGGCGGCGACGAGGGCGACGATTCCGACGGCGACGAGCCGGCCGAAGGGTTCGCGGGTGGAGGCGGCGATTTCGATGCCGGCGATGAAGAAGACGACGTACGCGGCCAGGACGGAGATGGAGCCGACCAGGCCGAATTGTTCGCCGATGATGGCGAAGATCATGTCGTTCTGGGCCTCGGGGATGTGGTGGCCGACGGGGATTTCGCCGGGTCCTTTGCCGGTGGAGCCGCCCGAGCCCATGGCGGTGAGGGCGCGCAGCTGCTGGAAGCCGGACTGCCGCAGGGTTTTGGGATCATCGCTGAGCAGGCCGACGAGGCGGGCACGCTGGTAGGGCTGGACGATTGCCGGCAGGCGTCGGAAGAACGGCGCGTTTTCATCGCCGCATAGCCATAGAAGCGGGATCAGAACCATCGCAATGCCGACGATGGCCAGAAGATGTTTGACCCTTGCCCCGGCGACGAAGAGAAGGATGAACAGAGCCGGGACGAAGAGCGCGGCGACACCGAGGTCCGGCTGCTTGAGAATGAGCACGGCGGGAATCAGCGCCAGCAGAAACGGCGTCAGCAGGCCATGCAGCGTTCGGTAATTGTCGCGAAAGCGCAGGTATCGCGCCAGGACCAGGATGAAGGAAATTTTCATCAGTTCCGACGGTTCGAAGCTCACGCCGCCCGGGAACGATATCCAGCAGCACGCGCCCTTGATGGCGTGTACGCCGGGAATGGGATGATGATGCAGCTCGGCAAAGCTCCCCAGGAGCGTGTAGGCAATGAGGATCAGGCTGAAGAAATAGAGAGGCCAGGCGTATCTGCCGAGAATGAGGTAGTTGACGGCCTGCATGGCGGCCATGACGGCGACGGCGGCGGCGAGGAAGACGAGTTGCTTGGTTCCATTGGCGGGGGAATCGACCCAGATGCTCATGACGCCGAGCACGGAAAGCACGGTGACGGCGGCGAGGATGGGCCAATTGGCGGCGATCGCGAGTTGTTGCCAGATGCGGTTCAATTTATTCAAACGCGCGGGCGGCGATGGCCGCCTTGGGTTTGCCCTGCGGGTGGATGAGCCAAAGCACTTCGCCGCGTTGCGGCCGGGGCAATTTCATGGGGAGATGGACGGTGACGACCGTTGAATCGCGGCCGGTGCTGACGACGCAGCGCACGGAGTGGGACAACGGCGCCAGGGCGGAATACCGCGTATCCACGACCGTGTAAAGGAACGATTGGCCTTCGCGCCATACGCGCAGGACGCGCTGGCGAAGGAACACTGCCGCCAGGGCGGTGATGAGCGCGGCGGGAATGATGACCGCCCCGGCAATGAGCCTATGGGCCAGGGGTTCGGGCGTTGTGCGGTCGGTCCAATCGGTGGGATCGTTCGGATCGACGTGCAGTTGGACGGTTTGGCCGTTGACGAGGAAATTGTTGGAAGTCAGGGTGCCGTGGACGTTGACGGCCTGGCCTTGCCAATCGAACTTCAAGGTACAGGGCGTTCCCGGTGGAGACTGTTTGCCGGTGCGTGAGTCGCCGTTGGCCTCGATCAAAACGGCGTTGACGGATGCGCCGTGGGAGATGAGCCATTGCTCGCTGCGGGAGGCCATGAATTGCTGGGTGACAAACCACCCGCCGATGCCGAGCAGCACCGCCGTGGCCAGAATCCAGAATCGGACGAGCGGGTCGGTCCAACTCCTGCGATTGGCGGTGGAGGTGAGCGGCCTGGGTGGCGGCGCCGGTTGGGGCGGGGCGTTGACCGCCGCGGCGGGAACCGGCGCGGAGCCGCCCGCATAGGGAATCGTCGGGGGACGACGCGAGGCGGGATCAAACTTTCGCGGCGGATTGGTCAACGGCGGCTCCGGCCCCGCATCTACATGCGGGGTTCCGAAAGGTACCCCCGCTTGATGCAGTCCACAAGCAGATCGTGAGCGATGGGGCCGGCGACGCGGCCGCCGCCTTCGCCGTATTCCACCAGCACGCAGAATGCGATCTGGGGATGTTCGGCCGGGGCGTAGCCCATGAACCAGGCATGAGCGAGATGCTTTTCGGGTGGTGAGTTGTCGGTCCTGGTCGCGGTCGGCTGAATGTACCAACCTTGCGTTCCGGGATCGCCAAAATGGACCTGGCGAAAAACGGGCTTGCCCTGGGCGTCATGCAGGATAAGGGTCATGAACCCGCCGGTTTGGGCGGAGCCGGTTTTCCCGGCGATTTGGATGTTTCGCAGGGGGTCTTGATCCACGGGCGGATCATCGGGTCCGCGATCGATGTTTTCGGGCAGGATCCAGTAGCCGGAGCCGGTCGGGGTGCAGACCTCGCGCATGCCGGTCTGGACCGCCGAGAGGGCCTCGGGCGAAAGATGGAGGTCGACGCGATCGGGGTCCGGCGGATCGGCGCGGCGGGTGCTGAAGCGGCCGACGTCCTGATCGGCGACGATGCGCGGGCGCATCCAAACGCCGTTGCGGGCGATGGTGGCGGCGACGTTTGCCATCTGGATGGGCGTGGTTTGAATGTGGCCTTCACCGATGCCGAGGGACCAGGTCTGCGTTTGTGCTTCAATGGAGAACTCGCCGGCGTGCCCGAATAGCAAGCCGGGGCTTTCCTCGATTCCAATTCCCGTTCGCCGGCCGAGACCGAAACGGTCATACCATTCATAGAGCTTCTTGATTCCCATCCGCAGCGCGACGTTCTCGAAGACGACGTTACAGCTATCCTTGATGCCGTCGGAGATGCTCAGCATGTCATCGGGGCCGATGTTGGGATCGCCTGCGGTGCGATGACTGATCGGAGCGCCGCTGTCCTTGAGGGCGGCGTATATCCAGCAGTGACCGTGCGGCTGGGGCTTGCCGTCGATGATCAACTCGCCGCGGCATTGGATTTTGTCGGTGGCTTTCATGATGTGATCGGTAATCGATCCGCTGCCGAGAATGGGTTTGACGGTGGAACCGGGCACCACGGCCAATTCGGTGGCGCGATCGAGCAAGGGGCGATTCAACTCGTCGCCGGCCAATTCGGAGTATCGGGCGTCGAGGTCGTTGAGATCGTAGCCGGGATTGGAAACCAGCGCAAGAATCTCGCCTGTATCGACCTTCATGACGACGGCGGCGCCGTGCTGATTGAAACGGGTGTCGAGAATCTGACCATGATCGTCCTTGTGAACGCGCGTTTTGACGAATTCGTTTTCGATGTCCTGCTGAAGAAGAACGTCGATTGAGAGCGAAACATTTTTGCCCGGCGCCGCGTCGATCTGATCGACGACCTGGTCGGTGCCGGCGACGCGGTCGATCTTTCCGCGCGTGCCGCGCAGCGTGCTCTCGCAAAGGGATTCGACGCCGGCGCGGCCGGCCTGATCGTTGGGCCAATACTTGCGTAATTCGCGGAAGGCCGCGACGCCGTAGCGGTCGAACCAATCCCCCGGCCAGAGGCGCCGGGCCTGGCCCGTCCAGTATTCCTCGCCGGCGTCAGCAGTGGTCTCCTCGGGGCGCGCCGTATCGAGATACCCCAGGACGTTGCACGCCGCCCGGCCGAACGGGTATTGGCGATATTTGCTGGGCTGAAGGCTGAGGCAGAAAAAACGCTCCTCCTGCCGCGCCAGACGCGCCTGAATCTCCGGAGGAACGTTGTGCAGGATCACGTGCGGGGAGGTTTCCTCGCCGACTTCCACCTCGAATTGATCGGCGGCCGATTCGTCCGGGGAGCTGTCGCTCAGGAACTGGCGATACCAGCTCGAGGAGTTTTCCTGTTTGGATCGTTGGATGGCCTGCTCGTAGCTGTACCACCAGATATAGCGTTTTCGCATCTCGACGCGTCGGACGATGTCGCGGCGGATTTCGCCGATCTGCTCGGGGGTTTTGCCGCCGGCGGCCGCCAATTCGCTCCACATGGCAGCGATGTCGGCGCGGACGTGATCGCATTCCTCATCGAGGAGCGCGCGATCCTGGTCATCCAAATGCCTGGCGTCCTTAAACTGCCTGCCAAGGCGGACCCTGAGATTCTGCGCGGCACGTTCGCGCACGTATGGATCGTCCGGCTCCTCAGTGATGGCGCGATAATCGACGCAGGCGTCGATGCATGGGGCGTCACACGCCAGGGTCTGGCCACGGCGGTCGAGGATCGAACCGCGCGTGGTTTCGATGAACTCGCCGCGTTTCATGATCTCGGTCGCCTGCGTGCGCCACAGATTGTGCTGGATGATTTGAATCTGTGCGGCGCGAATGGCCAGGGCGGCGGAAGCAACGAGCAGGACAACCAGGAGTATTTTCAGCCGGCGTTCGAACATGTCCCATCCTTGGGAAAACTCTGATTATCTATGCCGCAGGCATAATATCGAGCTACCAATGGGCCGAAAACGGCCGAAAGGGTCTAAGGCAAGAATGTGGCCGGAACAAATCGTGTTTTGGCTGCCGGGTGCTGTTGCGCTTTCAGCGGCGGCTGTCCAGGCGGGATGTCGCAATCCGGGAATTTGCACCACGGATTTTTGGACATCATAAAGCTACAAAAACACGCCTGGGGGCGCTGACAATGACGCGGTTTTTGATAGCGGCAGTGCGGTCATTGTCAGCGTCAGCGCGCTTTTCCGAGCGAAATTTCGGGGGGCTGCCAATTGGCCGCGCGGCCAGGCGTCGGAAAATGGGAAACAGCCCCAAATCGGATGACGGAAAGGCACGGATTCACCGCCCGCTTCGCTTGAGATCGCGGAGAACGCTGAGAAGAAAAAGGGAGTCCAACCACGGATTTCACGGATAACGCGGATAGGAAAGGGGATAGGTTCAGGCTTCCCATCCGTGTCAATCCGCGTGATCCGTGGTCCGTCTGGGTATTCCCGCTTTAATGGTCATCGTAAAACTACGGTTGAAGAATCGGCCCGGGTACGCCGTGGACAAAACCCCCGTTTTCGACAGCGCCACGGGGGGTTTTGTCTACGTCTACGGGGGGACCCACTTGAAAAAGCATCGGTCGGCCATTTTGTCGAGGTTCCGGATGGACGCATTCGGGCCGGAATGGCGGATGGTGGATCGACAACAAAAAATGAGGGTCCCTCTATATATATGGCCGGGAGGTGAAAGTTTAGGACGTGGTGTGCGAGGATAGTCGTGTTTTTGTTGAATTTTGAACAGAGATGAGAGTAGGCCTCTCGCGGTCGGGTGACAGGGCCTGGCCGCAAACCGGCTCAAGCTGCGGCGATCAAGAGTCGTCGTGGTGAACGTTGAGTTAAAAAGGCGCGGCAATGACCGCGTCAGGTAAGTTCCATGAAGGCGAACGAAAGTGAACCGCTGATGAAGGGTCGAAAAGAACGGTTGACGGTGTCAAAACCGGAGCGACACGCAGGTTCCGGGAGCAGTGTCGGCGATGACCTGTCTGCGACCGATGCGACACCCGGCCTTAAGGCGGCGCGATCATGGAACAGGCTCAAACACGGAACCTCGGAACCTGTCGTCTCGATGCCAAGGGAAAGGCGCAAGCGGAAACCCCGCGAGGCCGAGAGTACCGACGGAGGCGAAGCCTCCGGCATGAGGCACAGGAGCGGAACGACTCGTAGTAGCGATGAACGGCCGGTAATCGGCCCGGAAGGGGGAGGCTTTCGCCTCCCCGCGCGAAGGGGTCGTGTCATTCAGTTCTCGATCAACGGGCCAATCCCGAACTGTCGGGAGAGGAGCTTATGACTGAGGACAAACCGTTTTGTATCTCGAAGTGGGCGGTCCTCAGGGCGTGGACGAAAGTCCGCGAGAACAAGGGGGCCGCTGGCGTGGATGGCGTATCGATCCAGGAGTTCGAGAGGAAGTTGAAAAACAACCTCTATCGAGTCTGGAATCGCATGTCGTCCGGGACGTACTTTCCGCCGCCGGTGCGAAGGGTCATGATCCCCAAGGCCGACGGGCGGGAAAGGCCACTGGGTATTCCCACCGTGGGAGACCGAGTGGCCCAGAGGGTAGTGAAGATGGACCTGGAGCCGAAGGTGGAACACCTGTTTCATCCCGACAGCTACGGGTACAGGCCGAAGAAGTCGGCGCTGGACGCGGTCGGCAAGTGCCGCCAGCGTTGCTGGCGTTACGACTGGATCGTGGACCTGGACATCAAGGGGTTCTTCGACAACATCGATCACGCCTCGATGATGCATGCGGTCCGTAAGCACACGGACTGCCGATGGACGCTGCTGTACATCGAGCGATGGCTGAAAGCGCCCGCCGTGGCGGAAGACGGGACGCCCATGGCCAGAGACCGGGGCACGCCGCAGGGCGGCGTGATCTCGCCGCTGCTGGCGAACATCTTTCTGCATCACGCTTTTGATACGTGGATGAGCCGGGAATACCCCGACAGCCCGTTCGAGCGGTATGCGGACGATGTGGTGATCCATTGTCGAAGCTACGAGGAGGCGTTGGCGGTCAAGAGCGCGGTGGAAGCGCGTCTGCGGCAATGCAAGTTGGAAGCCCACCCGGAAAAGACACGCATCGTGTACTGCCGGGACAGCAACCGACGAAAGGACCATAAACAGGTCCAGTTCGACTTCCTGGGCTACAGCTTCCGACCCCGCCGGGCCAAGAGCCGGTGGGGCAAGCTGTTCCACAGCTTCCTTCCGGCCATCAGCGTGAAGGCAATTAAGGCCATCGCCGCAGAGGTGCGGCAGTGGCGCATTCATAGGATGAGCCACGCGGAACTGGAGGACCTGGCACGGGTGTTCAATCCGAAAATCCGGGGCTGGGTCAACTACTACGGCAAGTATTCCCCCGGGACGCTATGGCGGGCCCTTCGCTGCCTGAATCGGCGGCTGGTTCGCTGGCTTCAGAACAAATACAAACGATACCGGACCAAGACCGGACAAGCCGCGCTGTGGCTGCGTCGCTATGCGAGGCAGAACACAGGGCTGTTCGCGCATTGGGACATCGGACTCGTGCCGTGAGGCGATGGGATGATAGGAGCCGGATGAACGGAGACGTTCACGTCCGGTTCTGGGAGAGCGCGGGGGTGAAACTCCCCCGCGCCACTCAACTTTTTCCAGAATTTTTGCTGCTGCTGGAAATTTTTTTTCGGCGGTCGGGCCGGAGATCGCTGGGGGTGTTGGCGATGTACGGAAGCGTGGAAAACCAGCGGTGTCCCACCGCCAGTTTTACGATGGGGCTTCGCCTACAAAACTGGCTCGGATCCATGGCCGAAAGGCACTTGGTTTGAGCGGTCCGGCGTGATAAAATCCTGCCGGAAGCGTACCATGGTTCAATTCACTGGCCATTTCGACGGAAAAGTCATCAAACCGGATGAACGAGTCGAAATTCCGATTGACACGCCGTTGCGTGTTACCATCGAACCGGCGATCCGACAAGAAACGCCGGAGGTGGAGTGGAATCGTCTGCTCGAGTTGGCCGAACAATGCGCCATTGAGGGTCCCGAAGATCTTGCCCTGCTGCACGATCACTATGCACACGGAAAGCCCGCCGAATGAAAGTCCAGTTCGTCGACACGTATTATTTGCTTGCGCTGGTGAACTCACGAGACAAGGACCACGAAAAGGCGATGCGTCACAGCCAAGGCCGTGTCGGTGGATTATTGACAACTACCTGGGTACTCGTGGAATTTGGCGATGCGCTATCCACAGTTGATTCTCGCAACCTCGCCGCCCGGTTCATCAGAGGATTTCTGAGCCAACCATTCGTCGAAGTGACTCCGCCCAGCGAAGCACAGTTTGAACTCGGCCTGAAAATTTACGAGGCACGTCACGATAAAGAGTGGTCGCTGACAGACTGTCTGTCGTTTCTGGTGATGCGAGAGCGAGGCATCGTGGATGCCTTGACGGCGGATCATCATTTCGAGCAGGCGGGGTTTCGGGCATTGATGCGCGAACAATGATCCAGGAAACTGAAACCGGGCGCATGCGCCGCACGGGATGAAACCCGAACGCCACGCCGCTAAATGTGCGCACTCCGCTGGAAATGAAATACTCGATTCATCCGCTGCAAGATTGCAAGGAGCAAAGGCGCGAGAATCGCCGTGTAAACGGCCGCGGCGAAGAGCGGCAGAATCGGCGGATGAACGCCGGCGGCGGGCGGGCGAAGCCAGGCGTGCAGGGACAGAAGCGCCGCCGTCACGATTCCACCCAGCAGAGCGAGCGTAAAATGGGTGACGGGATGCCGGCGGCGCACCGCCTGCTGCATGCCCAGGACGAACGTCGCGACCAGGCCATAGCTGAAGGCCAGCAAACCCAGCGTCCCCTGGGAGGTCAGGTCGTGCATGGCGCCGAGAATGAAGCAGGCGAGCAGGGCCGCGTCGCGCGGGGCGTTCAGGGCGATAAACACGACGGCCAACAACACGAAGTTGGGGGCGGCGCCGTTCCATTCGATGGCCCGCGCCAAGCCCGCCTGAAGGCCAAGCGCGACGTATGCGAGAATGAAAAAGCTTAGCCAGCGCATGAAGCGGTTCTCTCTTATGAAGCCGTGCAGGAACAATTTCGCAGAATAGCCCCCACCCTTGCCCTCCCCCGGAGTACCAGGGGAGGGGAAAATGCGAAGCTATTGTTGCATACCTCCTACGGCTGATGCGTCATCACCCAGACGTCGTTCAGATGCATGAGATTTTCCTCCGGGGCCAGGCGGATGTCGGCGAAGAGGGATTGTTTGGGCAGCGGCTGAATGGACGCCACGCGGCCGATGCGCACGCCCTGGAGGGCGCGCGGCCAGGTCTCGTCGGAGAGGACCACCCAGTCGCCGACCTGCACGTGGGCGTCGCGCACGCTGTTGATCCAGAGATTGTCGATGAGCATCTGCCCGCCGCCGCGGCCGATGACGATGGCCCCAAGGTCCTTGTTTTCCTGGAACCCGCCGGCGGCGGAATAGGATTTGAAATGTCCGGTCACGGTGAACCCGGCGTCGGTGATGAGCCGGACGCGGGCGGCGAGAGCGCCGACGGAGGTGATCCGGCCGATCAGATCGATCACCACGCCGGAGGACAACACAGGCTGATCGACGCGAACGGCCCCGATTCCCGATCCGGCGATGGCGAGTCCGTCGCGGTTGTCGCTGTCGGCGGCGGTCACCTCAAATCGGGTGCAGTAGGTTTCAAAACCACCGAGGCTGGCGCGTTCGCCGGCGCGTTGCTCGAGTTGCTCGATTTCAGCGCTCATGCGTTGAATCTGCTGCTTTAGCCCCAGATTCTCCTGCTCGATTGTTCGGGCCGAGCGGGTATCCTCGGAGGGCTGAGCCTGAAAATGGGCGCGGATGGCGTTGGCGATTTTATAAGTCGGGCGCGAAATCGGAATCAGCAGCGTCTGAAACGACGTGCGGCCGAGATCGGTGGCGCGCGGCGGAAGGACAAACGCGCCTAGAAGGCTCAGGATCATCAATCCGAAAAAAACCTGGTTGAATTGCACGCGGGACACGGTCAAAGGAACCCACGGATAGCCATCCGCGGGTTTTCCGGGCTTTTAGTGGGTTCGATCACGCCTCGTCGGCGTCGGATTCCATCGTTTCTTTCCACAGTTCGAGATTTTCGAGATAGACGCTGGTGCCCCGCGCCACGCAGGTCAGGGGGTCCTCGGCCACCTTGACGTCCAGACCGGTGGCGTTGGAAAGAACGGTGTTCAATCCCCGCAGGAGCGACGATCCGCCCGCCATGGTGATGCCGTTCTCGACGAGATCGGCCGCCAGTTCCGGCTCGGCCAATTCGAGCGTGCGTTTGACGGCATCGATGATCTGGCTGATGGGCTCCTGCATCGCTTCGCGGATTTCCTCGCTGGTGACGGTGGTTTTGCGCGGCATGCCGCTGATGAGATCGCGGCCGCGGACTTCCATGGTGGGCTCGCCGTTGCCCGACGCCGCCGCCGAGCCGATGTCGATCTTGATCCGTTCGGCCATCTGCTCGCCGATGGCCATGTTGTAGGTTTTCTTCATGTGACTGATGATCGACTCGTCGAAATCGTCGCCGGCGACGCGGACGGATTCGCAGACGCTGATGTCGGCCAGGGAGATGATGGCGACTTCGGTGGTTCCACCGCCGATGTCCACGATCATGCTGGCGGTGGGTTCGATGACGGGCAGGCCGGCGCCGATGGCGGCGGCCATGGGCTCGTCGACCAGGTAAACCCGGCGGGCTCCGGCGCGTTCGGCGCTGTCGTAGACGGCGCGGCGTTCGACCGCCGTGATGCCCGATGGAATCGCGATGACCACCCGCGGACCGATGAAGTGCCTGCGGCCATGCACGCGGCGGATGAAATACGCCAGCATCGCCTGCGTGATCTCGAAATCGCTGATGACGCCGTCCTTCAAGGGACGGATCGCGGTGATCGAGCCGGGCGTCTTGCCCAGCATTTCCTTGGCGACCAGCCCCACGGCGTTGCCGTTCTGTAAAACGCGGTTGGTTCCTTTTTTGACGGCGACGACGCTGGGTTCGTTCAGGACAATGCCTTCGCCCTTGACGCAGACCAGCGTGTTGCACGTGCCCAAGTCGATGCCCATGTCAATGCTGAACATGCCCAAGAGCGAATCGAAGATCACGCTGTCGTCTCCTGACCGTGCGGATGGAGCGTTAGAGCTTTGAAGAGGCAGAGCCGACCGATGCTCCGCATCGAACGTGGAGGCGAAGCCTTCCATTGTGGAGGCGAAGCCTTCCACTCGCTCTGACAGTGACGGGAGCCCGCGGCCCATCGGCCGCAAGCCGTTAAGAAAGTGGCTATCACTTTCCTATCCAAATGCCCGCTCCATCGGGTTTCCGGAAGTTGCCCGGAATGGGGATAAAATACAGCGCGCCCGCGCCGTTAGCAAATGGCGGCGTGCGCATTTGGTCAGTTTAATCGCCGCCAGGAGGGAATTGCCGGCAGATTTGTCGTGGTCAAACAAGGCGAATAGACTGGCGATAATGAACGATCCCATGACCCAGGAGCGCTGGACCGCGGTAGACCGCTACATCAGGGATTTGCTAGTTCCGCCGGACCCCGCGCTGGACGCGGCTCTGCGGGCCAGCGCCGCCGCCGGGCTGCCGCCGATCAACGTTTCGCCCAACCAGGGCAAGCTGCTGATGCTGTTGGCCCAGCTTCAGGGGGCAAGAAATGTCCTTGAGATCGGTACATTGGGCGGTTACAGCACGATCTGGCTGGGCCGCGGGCTGTCGCAAGGCGGCCGGCTGATCACGCTGGAAGCCGACCCCAAACATGCCGAGCTTGCCCGCGGCAACATCGCCCGAGCGGGTCTGGCGGAGGTGGTTGAGGTGATTCTCGGCCGGGCGATCGATACCCTGCCGCAGCTCGCCGCCACGGGCCGCGGGCCGTTTGACCTGATTTTCATCGATGCCGACAAACCAAGTCTTCCGGATTATTTCGCCTGGTCGCTAAAACTGTCCCGCCCCGGCAGCGTCATCGTCATAGACAACGTCATCCGCCACGGGACCGTGATCGACGCCGCCAGCACCGCCCCGGACGTCCAGGGGGCCCGGCGAATGAACGAGATGATGGCCGCCGAGAAGCGCGTGACCGCCACGGCCATCCAGACCGTGGGCAGCAAAGGATACGATGGATTTGCGATTGCGCGGGTCAACACGGAGAGGTAAGGAGGGGCAGGAAGCTGGATTAACGTATCGCAGAAGTTGCTCCATGCGACAGCCTCCGGGCCGCCTCTTGCTGGATGCGCGGCTCATCCCATTCGGCGTGCTCGGCTCGCAGGTGGCTCAATAGCATCTTCCGGGCACTGGCGTACATCCCGCTGGAGATGCGCAGGCGCTCAGCCCCCGTCTTGGCGCGGATGACCCGCGCCATATCGTCCTCGATCACTTCGATGCCCACGGGCCATTGCGCGTTGCGGAATTCCACGCCGACACTGTATCCGTTGCCAACGGATAGTGGCAAACGATCTGTGCGACCGGCGAATGGTCCGCATCCTGTCACCATTGAGTTTTTTTGGGGGGGCGGCTCGGAACAATGGAGGGTGAACGGCCTCACGGGTTTGGGTCATTTTCCGCATCACCTCTAATACTTCCGGCCTCGATGCTGAACGTTCCTTTAGCCGGCTTGGGCCGCGTATAATAGCAGCAACCTTCTTGGCGATGAAATTCGAACTCGACCAATACCGGCATCGCGTCACCAACACCGAATACCTCGAGGATATCAAGAGGGTAGCAACGCTGCTCAAACGGCGAACTCTCAGTCAGCCCGAATATCGTGATCATGGCCGTTACCATCCGAAGTCTATAAGCAGACGATTTGGTTCATGGCCTACTGCCCTCAAAGAGGCGGGGCTCGATGTTGGATTCCGTCAAAATGTTCCTCGCGAAGACGCTTTAGCTGATCTTCGGAAGGTTGCTTCGGAAATGGGCGTAAAAACGCTGTCGTGTAGCGACTATTTGATCAGGGGCCGCTATTCCGAGAAACCATTAATTCGTGCGTTTGGATCTTGGAACAGTGCTCTCGCAGCAGCCGGCCTCGTAGTGGGAAAGCGAGCGAAAATCAAGGATGAGGACCTTTTCGACAACATCACGCGAATGTGGCAAACGCTCGGGAGGCAGCCGCGGTACCGCGAAGTTGAGCCGCCATTGAGCGAAGTATCTGTCGGCACTTACGAGCACCGTTTCGGTTCTTGGCGAAAGGCACTTGAAGCTTTCGTCCAATCTGTATCCGTCGGTTCTGCTACGGAACGGCCGCAGCCCCAAGAATCGCCAGTTGTCAAAGCCAGACCTCAACGTCGACGTGCGACGCGACGTAATCCAAATTGGAGGATGCGTTATCTGGTTTTGTCGCGGGATGGATTCAGGTGTGTCCTTTGTGGGGCATCTCCCGCTACCGCGCATGGTGTGAAACTGCATGTCGATCACATCACACCTTGGAGCAAAGGTGGCGAAACAATTCTATCGAACCTCCGCACATGCTGCGAGCAATGCAATATCGGTAGGAGCAACCTAGACGCTTCGCCCCTTACCGTTTAACCGGCCTTTTTTTTGTTGGACACCGGTCGCGGCGAATCCCCAGTAATCGGCGGCTTCGGAGAGAGGGAGACAACCTTCCGGCCTTCTTCGCGAGCGCGGCGGCGAAGATCGGCGCATGCGGCTTTCAAATCGCCGTGAAACGAATCGATGTATGCCTGTCCCGCCCTGCGAGCTTCTTCAACCAAGGGATCAATCATGATGCTCCTCACTAAAAAGCTGTTCCGGCGTCGCGATGACCGGCGGCCGAAAACCCGAGGCCGCGCAAGTCTGTTCAATTTTATCACGCAACATGGCGTTGGCCAAATGAGTGCAGTTCCATGTGAGCAGGTAGTCGATGCCATTGGTCGCGGCAATCGCCACGTGTAAAGCGTCACGGGTGGCGCCGGACGGAATTGCGGCAGCGGTAATCAGTGTGGCCGCAAGGATTTCAGCCTGTTCGCCCGAGTCTGCTATTTGCAGGCCAGAAAGAATCTTCAAGCGCTCTTTCGCCGCCGCTGGATCACCGGCGGATGCTTCCAGAATCACGAGTTCTGAAGTGAGCAGATCGAATTGCGCCCGTTGCGTATGCCACCAGTCGTGCGTGATTTGTTGTTGGGCAGCGCGAATGATGTCGCGACTTGGCCAAGCCGTCAGATAGCTTACAACGGTTGTCTCGATGTAAACGGTTGGCTTCATGACCTCGCTCCATTCTTCAAACCAGAAACATCTTGAACTCGCAACCTACTCCCGGCCGTGATTCTACCGTACTCTTGGCTCCGCGCCGGCGCCCCTACCGGCCGACAAATCTCTGCTCTATACTGCTTGGCAAAGGAGTCCCTCAATGAACGTTCTGGTCGCCGGCGGAGCGGGGTATATCGGGTCGCATACCGTCAAACGCCTCAAGGAAGCGGGGCATTCGCCGGTCATTTACGACAACGTCTCGCGCGGGCACAAGCAGGTGATCGACATCCTCAAAATCCCCGGCGTTGTCGCCGACCTGGAGGACAAGCCCAGGCTCGTCGAAACCCTCCTCAAATACAAAATCGACACGGTCATGCACTTCGCGGCGTACGCCTACGTCGGGGAGAGCGTCGAGCAGCCGCTGATGTATTACCACAACAACGTCGGAATCACGATCGGGGTTCTGGAGGCGATGAAGGAGGCCGGCGTCGAACGGTTCGTCTTTTCCAGTTCGTGTGCCACGTACGGGAATCCGGATCGGCTGCCGATCACGGAGGATGAAAAGAAGGCCCCGGTTTCCCCATACGGGCGAAGCAAGCTGATGGTCGAGCAGATCCTGGCCGATGCGATGCAGGGAAACAGGGATTTCAAATTCGCGGCATTGCGGTATTTCAACGCCAGCGGCTGCGCGATGGATGGAAGTCTCGGCGAAGACCACGATCCGGAAACGCATCTCATCCCGGTCATTCTCCAGGCGATCCTGGGCCTTCGCCCCGGAATCACGGTCTTCGGCACGGATTATCCCACGCCGGATGGCACCAACATACGCGATTACATTCACGTGGACGATCTGGCCGATGCACACATCCTGGCCATGGAAAAGCTCCGCGATGGCCAGCCGATTTACTGCAATCTTGGCACCGGCCGGGGATTCTCGGTGAAGGAGATCATCGCGACGGCCGAGAAGGTGACGGGAAAGAAAGCCCCCGTGACGTTCGGCCCTCGCCGCGCCGGCGACGCCGTCGCGCTGTATGCCGATCCGTCCCTGGCAAAGAAACTGCTGGGCTGGGAAGCGAAATACAAAGACCCCGAGACGATCATCCGCTCGGCCTGGAACTGGTTCAGCAAACATCCGCAGGGGTATGCGGGATGAGCAAAACGGAAATCATCGGGTGGATATTGCTGATCGCGTCGCTGGCCGTGGGGTTTGGGATGACGATTTTTGCGGGGGCGTGAGGGCGGGGTTCAAGTCCCTGTCGCTCCATTCTCAGCCAACAAATCGAACTTTCTCGCCAAGTCTTGCCCCGTCTCAAGTGCATTTCGGGGCGATTCCAGGTAGAACTTTGTACATGAGCTGGGAACCTGCGGACCCGAAAAACCCTAGCGAAACAGCTTTGATTGGTGATGAGCCATTTGACCTTCTAGGGCAAGCCATCCGCGATGTTTCTAGTTGCTACATGAAGGACTTGGGGCGGAAGCCATCCTGTTTCGAACTCGCCAAGACGCTTGAGCAAGTCTTATCAACGCATTTCGGGGAGGCCGTCGCCGAGGGAATTGATCATCGTTTCGTCTCACTTTCATTAAAAACCCGGAAGGGGCGTCCACGGCAAAGATGTAACGTCGGTGATTTTCTCGTGGCGAAGGCTGCCAATGGCCAGTTGATATACGCTCGCCTTTTCGAGATTCATCCGGGATATGGGCCTCTCATTGGTGTCTACGACTCCTTAGGGCTTGAACGGTCAGAACTGGAGTCGCTCCGATCTCTTCCGCTCATCGTTAAGATCACTCCCATCCACCACGAGTTGCTCGAAGACTACGCATGGACCGCCATCGGAAACCTGCCAATAAATGACGTTGACCGAAATCAGCCACGTGGCCCGATTCAAATCGCGGGTGTGAACGAGCAGTTGATTGCGGCAAACATCTATTACGGCCTGTCAACCGAGCGCAGGTATAACATCGAAAAGTTTTTGAATCGAAAGAGTTAGCCGTGGCGGATGAATGCGCTCGAACGCGCCGCACAAGTGCGGCCGTTGAGATTAGCCTGGTGGCGACCGCTGTTCATCGGAAAGTCCCTCCTCACTCGGGCATTATTTAAACATGGCCGCGGTTACGGAAGTGGACATATTCAGTCGTCTGATCGATGCTTCCAATCCGACGCTCACGCCGGATGCGGCCGCCGGTATCCTGCAACTTGGCTACTCGGAAGCGGACCACGCCCGAATGGCTGAGCTGGCGGAAAAGTCCAATGGTGGCGTTCTGACGCCTGATGAGCGCCGGGAGTTTGAAAGCTACGTTTTCGTTGGCGATGTTCTCTCCCTTTTGAAATCGAAAGCTCGAATTAGCCTATCGCGGCCGCTTCACGCTTAAAAACGCCGCGATCCTCGATTCATTTCCTCGATGCCTTCCGCCGCTTTTTCGGCTTGAATTTAATCCCCGCGATCTTTCTGGCGGAGGTGAAGGTTCCGAATAATCGGATGGCGGCGCCGTATAAGGCGGGATGGTCGATGCGCACGCGGCTGTCGGCGAGGTTGTCGCCGGACTTGGCGGCAGCTTTGATGGACTTGAGCACCAGCTTCTTGTCCCAGCGGCGGCGGCGGCGGAATTTCAACGGATCGAGGCCGGCGGCGCGAAGGGCGGCGTCGAAGGCGCCGAAATGGCGGACGGCGGCGGCGTGCAGGCCGGGGTCCTCCGCTTGTAGCGCGCCGCTGCTGACGGGCTCGCCGTCGCGGGCGCGGGATTTCAATTCGTAAGCGATGGAAGGCCGGTCCCATCGGCGATAGCGGGCGATGTCCTCGGCATCCAGCCCGGCGGCGTGCAAGGCACGTTGCCATTTGCCGAAAAGGCGCGGCTGGAGGGACGCGAACGCGGCCTTGCCCAGCTCGTCGCGGCGATGGGTGACGGCGGACCAATGCAGTTCCTCGCCGCGGCGGCGGGCGGACTTGATCAGGGCGATGATCCGGGCCTTGGTCCAACGCGGGCGGCGGAGCACCGTGGAATATTCGATCCCCGCCGTCTCCACGGCCCGGCGATAGGACCCGAAATGATACGCCGCCGCCGACACCAGCGATTGCATCTTGGCGGACAGCTCGTTGTAGGACAAATCGACGCCCTTTTTGTGCTGGCGGCGGATTTCATCGAGGATTTCGTTTTTGTTCCAAACCATAATGAACCCCACTTTTGGGCTGAGAAGAAGCTAGAGACTATCTCAATATCATCATCCCTTGCAAAAAAACAAGAACCAGCGGACAAAGGTCCGTCATAGGGCGTGGCCAAAGATTTTTGCGAGCTTGGAAGAACCCCCACCCCAACCCTCCCCCTGAGTACAGGGGGAGGGGGAAACGGTCTGGTTCCCTCCCCCTGAGTACAGGGGGAGGGGGAAAAGGTCTGGTTCCGCAAAACTTTATGGCCGCACCCCCGGACAAAAGTCTGTCATAACATGAATGGCATCATCGTTCTGGACAAGCCGGGGTCGATCAGCTCCGCGGGGGCGGTCAACCGCGTCAAGCGGTTGCTGGAGCGGGGCGTGAAGATCGGGCACGCCGGCACGCTCGACCCGTTCGCCACGGGTGTATTGCTGCTGCTGATCGGCAAGGCGACCAAATCCAGCCAGATGCTGATGAACCAGCCCAAGCGGTACGAGGCGACGATCAAATTGGGAGCGACAACGGCGACGGACGATCCGGATTCGCCGGAGATTCCCGTGCCCGGGGCGTCGCAGCCGTCGCTGGAGAACGTCGAAGCCGCGGCGGCGAAATTCGTGGGGACCATTTCCCAGCGTCCGCCGGCGTTCAGCGCGCTGAAGATTTCCGGCCGGCGGGCGTACAAATTGGCGCGCAGCGGCCAGCCGGTCGATCTGAAGGCGCGAGACATCCGCATCGACGCGATTGAAATCGTTTCCTGGCAATGGCCGCTGCTGAGAATGCGGATCGACTGCGGGCGTGGAACGTACGTCCGGGCCATCGCCCGCGATCTGGGTGAAGCGCTGAAAACCGGTGGATATCTGACCGAACTTCGCCGGACGCGGATCGGCCCATTCGGTATTGATCGGGCCGTCACGCTTGAACGGTTGGAGAAAGACGGGATTGGGCCGCACCTGTGTCCGGTTTCATTTGCGGACGCGGAGAATGCGCAGCAGGGCCGGCAGGACGATCAGCACCAACGGTAGCTGAACGACCAGGCCGGTGATGATGGCAACGGCCAGGGGCTGAAGCATGCCGGTGCCCTGGCCGAGGTCCACCGCCAGCGGCAGAAGCGCCAGGATCGCGGCGACGGTCGTCATGGTGATGGCGCGCATGCGGTATTTTCCGGCGGCGACCAGGCGCTCGATCATGGTGCCTTCGGTGAGGAAGTCGGCATATTCGGAGTAATAGAAGATCGACACCTCGGTCACGTTGCCGACGATCATGACCATTCCCATGAGCGTGCAGATGTTCAGTTCGGTACCCGTCCATCGCAGGCCGATGAAGACGGCGGCGATGGCCAGAACGGTGGTGAGCATGATCGCCCCGGCGACGCGGAAGCGTTCGTAGAGGAAAAGGAGCAGTAAAAATACGAGCGCGGCCGCGGCGACGATCACGCGGATCAATCCGGCGAAGGCGATCTGTTGCTGCTCGTATTGCCCGCCGAGGGTGTAGCGCACGCCGGGCGGAATTATTCCCGGTTGATCCAGAAACTTCTTCACCTCGGCGACAACCGTGCCCAGATCGGGCGGATGGTCGGATTGTCTGATCCTCGCCTGGACGTAGACGTATCGCTTGAAGTTGTCGCGGGTGATCTCCGGTTCGCCGCTGATGATTTTGAAATCCGCCACGCGTTTGAGCGGGAACAGGTGGCCATCGGGCGCGCGAAGATTCAGTTCGGCCAGGTCCTGGCTGGATTTGAAATAGCTTTTTGGAATCCAGACTCGCACGTCGACCATTTTGACGCCATCCTGCACCTGGGTCGTGACGGCGCCGGTGAGCAACGCCTGCAACTGGCGGGTGAGGGCATCGGGGTCAACGCCTTCAAGCGAAGCCTTGACGCGGTCCACCTGGACGTCCAACGAATCACCCGCGGGGACTACGCTGGTGGCGACATCGTCCAGGTCCGGGACTCCTTTTTTTAGGGCATCTTCAATTTTGGGGGCCAGATCGGTCAGGGTCTTCTGATCGTCGCAGTAAAGGTTGACGACGACGGGCTGCGGCTTTCCGGTCAGGTCGCCGATCAGGTCTTCCATCAGTTGAGCGGGATCGATGTCCAGCCCCGGCGTTGTTTTCTTCACGCGATCGGAGACCTCGCCCATGATGGCGGAGATCGGTCGGCGGGGCAGGGGCTTGAGGCGGATGAAGAAATCGCCGTTGCTGGTTTCGCTGATGTCGCCGCCCAGGCTGAACCCGGTGCGCCGGGAATAGGCCTGGACCTCGGGCGTGTCGCGGAGAATTTTTTCGACGTTGCCCAGGAGCCGATCCATCTCCGTGATGGAAGCGCCCGGCGGTCCCTGATAATCCAGGACGAATCCACCTTCGTCGATGGTCGGCATGAAGCCCGATGCCACGCGCTGATACTCGAAATATCCGTACCACAGGAACGGAATGACCAGCAGAAGGATGAGCCAGGGGAAAGCCAGGACCGGCCGCATGATCAAGCCGTAGGTTCCGAAGGCGGCGCGGGTGATGAGGCCTTCCTGTTCCAGATCGACATCGTGTTTGCGCAACACGCGGGAGGCGACGATGGGAATCGCCAGCCAGGCGACGAAAAACGAAACGATCAGGCTGGAGGCCATGGAGAGGGACAGTGCGGCGAAGAACGCGCCGAAGACGCCGACCAGAAACGCCGGGGGGATGTAGATGACGATGGTGGAAAGGGAAGATCCGGACAGGGGCTTGGAGAATTCCTCGGTGGCGCCCAGGACGCGGTTGCGCGCGTCGGCGTGAACGCCGCCGGGTCCATGCAGGCGGCGATCGATGTGTTCGGAGATGACAATGGCATCGTCGATGATAAGCCCCACGGCGGCCGCCATGCCGCCGAGCGTCATGATGTTGAAGCTTTGGTTGAGCAGATAAAGCAGCAGCGACGTGACCGCCAGGACGATGGGGACGGCGAGGATGGCGATCAGGCTCATTCGGAAGTTACGGAGGAACAGCAGCAGCACGAGGGTGGCGAGCGCCACTCCGATCAGCACGGAATCGCGCACGCTCTTGGCCGATGAAGTGATCAGATCGCTCTGGTCGTACCAGCTTGCTATTTTGACGTCGGAAGGAAGGCGTTTCTGTTGCTCTGCAAACACGCGGCGGATGGCGGCGGCGATTTCGACCACGTTGCCGCCGGGCTGCTGGAAAACATTCAGCAGAACGGCGTCACGCCCGTCGGCGGTGGAATGGGTGAATTGCGGCGCGCGCTCCTGGCGGATGGTGGCGATATCCCGGAGCAGGGTGACGCCGCCGGAGGCGGAGTGCAGCACGGTGCGGCCGATCTCGTCCATCGACTTGAACTGAGTGTCGGTCTCGACGAGATAGAGGCGATAGTTTTCCTCGACGTGTCCGACGGCGGTGAGGACGTTGGCCGCGGAGAGGGCATCGGCGACGTCGTTCAGGGCCAGGCCGTGCGCATGAAGGGCGGCGGGATCGAGCGTGACGCGATATTCGGCGACCGCCCCGCCGTCGACGCCGATCTGGGCCACGCCCGGTACGGTGGAGAGGATGGGGCGAAGCTGATACTGGGCGATGTCGTGAAGTTCGGTGAGCGGGCGGGTGTCGGAAGTGATGCTGTAGGAGATGACGGGATAGACCGTGGGGTCCATCCTGCGAAAGATGAAACTGGTTGCCGGCGGCAAGTCGGGAAGGATTCGATTGACCTCGGCTTCGCCCTGAAGGAGTGCGCTGCCCATGTCCTGGCCCCAGTCGAAGGTGAGGTCGATTTCGGCGCTTCCGCGGCTGGAGATGGATTGGATGGTGCGCACGCCGGGAACGGCGCGAAGCGCCTCCTCGGCGGGACTGGTGACCTCGACGGCCATGCGCTCGCCGGGGCGATCGCCGGCGTCGAAATCGACGCGGATGCGCGGGAAATTGACGTGGGGAAAGAGCGTGACCGGAAGCGACCGCGAGGCGAATATCCCGCCGGTCACGAGCGCCACCAGCAAAAATAGAATGAATCGGGTGTGCCGGCTGGCCCAATGGGCGGCTTTCACTGTGCGGCCTCCTGGGTGGCCGGGGAATTACCGGGTTGGACATTGACCGTCATGCCGTCTTCCAATTCCAAGTTCCCCAGCACGACAGCCGCCTGCCCCGCCGACAGACCTTCCCCGCTGACCTGCGCCGATCGATCGTTCTGGAGGGCGATGGTCACCTTATGCTCGACCGCCTTTCCCTGCTCGACCGTGAACAAGGAATATCCCTCATCGCCGGGCAACACCGCGGAACGCGGGACAACAAGGCCATCGGCACCGGCGATCGTCAGCTCGCCGCGGACGTAGGCATCCAGCGGCATCGCGGCATCGGGAGGAAGCGCGACGAAGACGTCCGTGAGCCGCGTGTCGGGATTGATGCGCTGCGCGACCATCTGGACCTTGCCGACGACGCCGGGGCCGTCGGAGCCAATATTCTGTAGCGCGACGCGATCTCCGGCGTGAATGGCGGCGGCGTCGGTGGGCTCAAGGCCGAGGCGGACCTGGAGCTTGCCGCTGCCGGCGACCTCCACCAGCGGTGTGCCCGCCGGCACCACCTGCCCCTCCTGCACGTCCACCTTGGCGACCAGGCCGCCGGCTTTGAGTTTCATGGCGCCGCCGGCGCCTTCGCTTTGCATCGAATCCAGCTTCAGTTTCGCCAGCCGCAGGTTCTGCTCCGATTGCAACAGGTCCTGATTCGTGGCCAGTTGGCTGCTGAAACGCGTGCGGGTCTGGTCCAGGTCTTTGGTCGCGCTTTCGACGGCGGCCTTGGCCTGGAGCATCTGCAATTGCGTGTCGGGACTGGGTTCGATTTCGATTGCGGGGGTGTCGGCGTCGAGGCGCTGGCCGGGCACGACGAGGATTTTTTTGATGCGCGACTCGAAGGCGGCGGAAAGGACGGCAATGTCACCGGTCTGGGCGGCGACGACGCCGTAGGCGGTGATCGCGCGTTCGATACGGCCCCGCTGGATGGGCGAGGTTTGCACGGTGGGCGTCGGCGCCACGTCGTCGCCGGAATCGGGCTGCTCCGACGCCGCCGGCGAAGCGGCGCGGTGGCCGATGAAATAGCCGGCGGCGCCCGCTCCGGCCATTAGCGCCAGTACCATAAAGAGGTTCCAAACGGCTTTCATGTCGAACTCCAAGACGCCAAGCCCGGCGCCGATTACTTATGATTCAGTTCCCGGCCTGAACCGGAAAATATTCCCCCGCCGCCAACTCCAGCGCAATCCGGTTGTCCGTCAACTGCTGCTTCAATTTCAGGACGTCGAGTTGCTTTTGAGTCAGATTGGAGATGGCGGAATAATAGCTGAGCACGTCCATGTTTCCCTGGCCCAGGGCGTGGTGGTAAGTCTCGATCAACCGCCCAAGGCTGGAAAATGCCTCTTGTTCGGCCGCGATTTGCCGGGAGATGGCGTTCAGATCGTCGATGGCAGAATAGACGTCGTAGCGAGCTTCGAACACGCGCTGAACATATTCGTCGAAAAGCTTCTGTCGCGTGGCGGTCTCGACGGAGATCGCGCCCTGGTTGCGGTCGAAAATCGGCAGATCAACCGTCACGGCAAAGCCGACGCTCTGGACGTTGGTGTTGTCGCGCTGGCGGTTGAAGCCGATGTTGACCTTGGGGAATTGTTCGAGCACGGCGGCGCGGAGGGTTTCCTCCTCGCTTTGATATCCCAGGCGAAGGGCGATGAGATCGAGCCGGCGATCTTCCAGTCCGGATAAAACCTTCTCGGGCGTCGGCACGGAAACGTTCTCAGCCAGGGCGACGTGGGGATTCAGCTTGACCTGCGCATCGGGAGACAGGCCGAGGGTTTTGTTCAGAGTCAGGCGAGCGCCTTCCAGGTCGCGCCGTTGGGCGACGACAGCGGTGTGGGCGTCGAGGCTTGCGGCTTCGGCCGCGGAAAGATCGAGCAGAGTCTTGTCGTGACGATCGACGGCATCGCGCACGACCGAAAGATTCTGCGCCAACTGCCGTTCGAGTTGACTGGCCAAATCCAACTGGGCCTGCAACGAAAACAAGTCATAGACGGCGGTGCGGGCGGCCTGGGCGATCTGCCATTCCTGCCAAGCGATGTCGAGGTCGACCGAAGCGGCGTTGGCCTTGCCGGCGCGAACCTTGGCGTCGCGCGAGATCAGTTGCGTGACGTCCCAACTGACGCCGACGGCCGATGCGGTGACCGTGCCGTCGATCGCGCCGCCGTAGGGATAGTCTTCGCCGAAATTCACTTGGGGATTGGGAAGGATTCCGGCCTGCAGAAGTTGGGCGGCGGCCAGGCCGCGCTGATCGCGCGCCGCTCGAAGCGATGGATTGACCAGCACGGCCATGATCGCGGCCTGATCGGGCGTCAATCCATCGCGGTCATCGAAAATCACCGGCTTGAGCAGCGGATGTTTGATCGACTGAGCCTGAACCCGCAACTGATCGGCGGCGGGCGCGGCGAGGCCGCGCTGCACGGCCGACGCCGACAGCGGCATCGCCTGGTATCGCGAGCATCCGCCTAAGACCAAAACCAGGCCGACTAAAATATGACGGGTCTTCCAAACAAACATCTTGCGGTTACTTTATCGACCGATCAAAGTAACCGTTCAAGATGAGAATAGAATGAAGGGCGGGCGAAAACGGGTCTGCCAATTCATCGGGCAGCGAAGACGATTGAACCGCCATGACGCCAAGACGCCAAGGTGGAAAATGCGCCTTGGTATGATTTTACCTTGGCGTCTTGGCGTCATGGCGGTTCAATTTCTGCTCTCCCGGAAATTTTGGCACACCCGCGAAAACGGTTATGGTTGACGGACGTGGGTTTACCGCTTCTTTCGGCTAAGATTCCATGCCGAATTTTGGAGAATCATGGCTTTGCAAGGCAGGCATACGAAAATTGAACGGTGGATTCACGCTGCCGAGTGCGTCGTGCGAGTGGAGGTCGAAGCAATCGTCCCCGATGCCGATCCTTCCGAACCCTGCTTGAACCGCAAACCATTCGATTTCTCGACGATCTGCAAAGCAAGGCCGACCGAGGCTTGGTCAATGAACTGGCCAAAGTGGGGGACGTGTACGTGCGGCGCTCCGCTTGATTGCGGAAACAGACTCCACCCCCTTCGCTTTCCCCCTCGCTTTCCTAAACCGGCTCTCCCTTGGAGAACGTGCACCAGACAAGTTTGAAAGATCAAGGAACGTCAACCAGCAGCAGTCGGCCTGCCACGGGCTCGATGCGAGACCATTTAACCGAGGCTAGGCCGATCCTTTCCAGCATTTGGTTAACTGCGGAAGGGAAAAGGACAGCATTGCGAAAATCACCCCGATCAAACCAAGTGGATAGCCAATCGGCATCCGCATCCATGCCAGGAAATCGCTTGCGACCAAGTGACAAGAAGCCGTTGCGCTTGTTGGGCATGCCCATACGGTCGGCAATTAGCTGTTCAAAATAGATTCGATTCCATAGTCCTCTCGCAATTGGCGTGAGAAGGCCGTTCTGCAGGACTCCGTCAATCATCTTTTCAAACTCTGGAAGATTTTCGGATTTTTGTACGTCGGTTGCAAAGTCGAAACGACCAAATCCGAAGGAAAGGAACTGATCCAAGAAAACTGCGTGACTCAGCACGTTTTCCAGGGATCTTGCCGAATCAAACTCAAACTGAGCCTTTGGCCCCGTTGGTTTCTTGCCGAGCAGAAGCGGAAATCCGTCGGCCGCTAACTTGACATGGAGGCATTCATGAATGATGGCCGGTGGTTGCGTGTGAATAGTTACGATGATCCTTTCCAACTCGTCCTGAGCACTTGCGCGGCGAAACCTCACCGAGCTTTCTTGTTTGGTGGATTCTTGAAAATAGAATTCCAACCGGCTGCCGAAGTGGCGTGTTATTCGGTCCAGGATCGCTATTGTCGGCGGGTTAGGCGATAGTATATCGCGGATACGTTGCCAGGAAACCGATGAAGTCGTCATTTTCCCCTTTGCATTTTCTTTGCCGGCGCGGGATCAGGGTGCGATCTAAATTCGACGGCATTATCTCTCCGCGTTGATGCAAGTCACATGGGGATAGCCGAGCAATTTGCTGTCGGCGGTGCAGAGCGGCGCGTTGGTTTGCCGGGCCAACGCCACGATAAGCCGGTCTGCCGGATCGCGGTGTAGCTCGCCGGGCAGGCGGACCGATTCCAGACAGATCGACGCGGTCAACGGCTCTATGCGCAACGAAACCACGTTTTGCGCAACCTCGAGCCAGCGTTCCGCTGATGGGCGCAGCACCAATCGATTCAAGGATACGGCCGTGGCGATCTCCAAAAGCGAAATAGCCGAAACACGGACATCATCATCGGAATCAATCCGTTCCCGAACCTCTGGACGCAAGCGGGGACTGGCGTCAACCCACCAAATCCATGCGTGCGTGTCGAGCACGATCACTTGAGCATCTCCCACGAATCCGCGGAGATAACCGGTTCAAAGGGGTCATCGTAACGTACGACGGCGCCGCGAAGCTCCTGGCGAACTTCGCTGATGCTTCGAGTTTGCTGTTCAGGCAATTGTGTGACGACCACTTCGACGCGCTGGCCGTCGGGCAGCCCCAGGCCGGACAGAACCACCTGCCCTCCGTGAACGATCGCCCGACTAATGTGTTGCGGTGCCATTCTTGAATTATACCATCTTTCAGGTTGTCGCGGCCCTTGGGCGCTTGCCCTTGGGCTGGCGGGGAATCAACGCTCGCTCCAGGTTCTGCATCGCCTGCTTCAGTCGCTGATCGTTTTCGACGAGTGCGATGCGGACGAAATTCTCGCCGTTTTCGCCGAAGGCGCGGCCGGGGGCCAGCGCCACGCGGGCTTCGTCCATCATCCGCAGGCAAAAGTCGATCGTGCCTTGCCCTTTGAGATGTTCCGATTTGATCTTCGCCCAGACGAACATGCTGGCGCGCGGCTTTTCGTAGGTCCAACCGAGCTTGTCCAGCCCGCGGCAGACGACGTTGCGGCGCTTCTCGTAAATCTTGCTCTGCTTGCCGGGCACGTCGGTGTGCTCGCGCATGGCGATGATGCTGGCGATCTGGATGGGGGCGAAGATGCCGTAATCGTAATAGCCCTTGATCGTGGCCAGGGCCCTGACCATGTCGGAATTGCCGGCGCAGAATCCGATGCGCCAGCCGGCCATGTTGTAGCTCTTGGACATGGTGGTGAATTCGACGCCCAGGTCCTTGGCGCCGGCGGCGGCGAGGAAGCTGGGGGCCTTGTATCCGTCGAAGCAGACTTCGCCGTAGGCGAAATCGCTGATGATCATGATCCCGTGGCGGCGGCACATGGCGATGGCCCGGTCCCAGAAATCGGGATCGATGGTCATGGCGGTCGGATTGTGCGGATAGTTCAGGATCAGCAGCTTGGGAGTCGGGTAGAGGCCTTCGATCATCTTCTCGATGCGGGCGAGGAAGGTTTGATCGTTTCCCAGCGGCACGCGGATGACGTTGGCGCCCGCCATGGCCACGGCGTAGACGTGGATGGGAAACGCCGGATCGGGCACGATGGCCGTATCGCCAGGGCCGAGCAGCGCCAGGCAAAGATGGCTGAAGCCTTCCTTGGAGCCGATGGTGGCGATGACTTCGGTTTCCGGGTCGAGTTGAACGCCGTACTTGGCCTGATATTTTTTGGCGACTTCCCTGCGCAGGCCGGCGATGCCGTTGGAGACGCTGTAGCGATGGTTGCGGGGATCGCGAGCGGCCTCGGCCAATTTCTTGACCACCGAATCCGGGGTGGGGTCGGTGGGGTTTCCCATTCCCAGATCGATGATGTCAATGTTGGCGACGCGCTTCTCGTACTTCATCTTGTTGATGCGTCCGAAGAGGTAGGGAGGAAGGCGCAGAATGCGCGGCGAAACGTCGACTTTGAACGGTTGGTTGCTCATAACGATCTCGATTGTAGCGAAAACGACGGGAATTTGCGCGGGAGGCAAATGATGGAATTGATTTAACTGCCGGTCACACCGCCAGTTACGGCGCCGTGGCCGGCTTGGTCGCCGGAGCCGTTGCGGGGGTTATCGGACCCGTTCGCGCCGGTGCGTGCTGTTTGTCCAGTTCCTGACGAATCTGGTTTTCGTCGCGGATTTGGCCGTTCTTGTTGTCGATTCGGTCCGCCCATTGTTTTGCCAGCACTGGATTCCTGATGTGCAGCGAGTCCAGCGCTTTGCGCGCCAACTGGTCGCGCATGACCTTCATCGCCGCCTGAACCGTGCTGTCGTACAGCTCTTTCTTCACCACATCGCGATAATCTTCGAAGCGGGCGTGTGCGGGCGGGATGATGTCGATGAGCTTGGCGACGTAAATGAATTTCCCGATCTGCACGGGATCGGAGACCTCTCCGATCTTCATGTTGAACGCCACCTGTTTGAACTCCGGAGGAAACCGATTGTCGGAGAGCGTAAACGGGGGCAGTTCCCCGCCGGCGGGGCCGGTTTGGCGATTCAGGCTCCGGAGCCGGGCCACGTCCTCGAAGCTCTTGCCCGCGGCCAGGTCGCGCCGCACCTCGGCAATTTCGGACATGTTGTTGCAGACGATGTAATGCACCACCACTTTCTCGCCATACATCGCGTTGAATTGCTGGCGAATCTTATCCTCCGTCAGATTCGCGTTCACCTTGGGTTCGGCGATCTTGCGCAGATAGGCGTTGACGCGCAGGACCACGGCGAATTCCGCGCGGCTCACGTGCTGCTGCTGGAGCAACTGATCCAGAAGCTGGTTTTCCTGCTCGGCGCTGAGGTTCTGGGGCTGGGTGGTCGGCTGGCCGCTGCTTTCCATCTGCTCCGTGGCGCGGCGAAGGTTGTCCATGGTGATGGCGCGTTCGTTGGCGACGTCGTCCGGCGTCACGGCCACGTGCTGCCGGGCCGCCTCCTGTTCCACCAAATCCAACTGCACCAGCGCGAGCAGCACGTTCAGTCCGTAACCCTCGATCAGCACCGGCTCCAGGTCTTTGCGGGTGATGACGTCGCCCTGAACGGTGGCGATGACCTCATCCTCCGAGCCGGCGGGCGGATTCGGCGGCGGCAGGTTGCTCAAGGCCGCGCCTTGGGGCCCTGCCGAGGATTGGCAGCCCTGCAAGACCAGCAACCCCAGGATTATTGCCCAAACTCTTTTCACGCTCTGAACTTTCCGCCAAAGATGCGACGAGTATCGAAACCGCGACTTGGATGTCAATCGCGGATTTCGGATTTCGACCGCCTTCGGGTCCACTAACTCGTGTGGGAATAAGGAGAATTGAACCGCCAAGTCACCAAGACGCCAAGATGAAGAATGCGACAGGAGGCATTGCCGGGGTTTGTGAAATTCGCCGCTGAAGCCGCTTGTTGGGTATAGTTTGAGGAATGAATACTGAACCGGATGAGGAATTGGATCGACTCGCGCATGAAGTCATTGGGGCCGCCATCGAAGTTCATCGAATTCTGGGGCCTGGATTTCTTGAATCCGTATATGAAGAGGCCCTATGTGCTGAGTTGTCGCTTCGAACTATTCCGTTCCAACGGCAAGTGCCCATTCCAATCAGCTATAAGGGAATGGCAATCGGTCAAGGTCGGCTGGACCTGCTGGTGCAAGCAAAACTGATCGTCGAAATCAAAACGGTCGAAACATTGGCTCCCATTCGCAAGGCACAGGCAATTTCCTATCTGAAAGCAACTGGACTTCACCTTGCGCTTCTGATCAATTTCAACACTGCGGTTCTCAAAGACGGAATCAAGAGAATTATTCTTTCCTGACCTTGGCGTTCTCGGCGCCTTGGCGGTTCAATTTTTGCTCTCCCGGAACTTTTGGCAGACAGGACCGCCTGTGGTTATCATCTGGCCATGCGATTGGGATTCACCGAGACACTTTCCGCGGCATTGCTGCACGCGGACGAACAGGCGCGGCGGCATGGGCAGGACTTCGTGGGGACGGAGCATTTGCTGCTGGGGATTTTGACGGGGAAGGCGGGCGAGGCCTTTAAGGCGCTTCAGGCGGAAACGGATATCGAGCAATTATTGCCGAACCTGACGCGTGCGCTGCCCAAAGGCGGAGAGCCGGTCCTGGTCACGGGCCGGCTTCCGCTTTCGCCCAAGGCGCAGCGGGTGGTCAACGCGGCCGCATCCGCGGCCCAGGCCGCGGCGCAGACCGCCGTATCAACGCGATTTTTGCTTCTGGCGCTGCTAGAGGAAGCCGAATCCGCCCTTGGACAGATCATTGCCGACAGCGGCGCGGACCTGGACGAACTGCGTGGCCTGCTTTCGCGACCCAATGGCAGCCAAGAGATTTAGTCGCGTTTTAGGGTCCCCACGGCGGCGCCGTGGGCGTTCGGGGCCGGTAAAGGGATTTGCAAGAGCTTCTTAGCGTTGACCGGGAAATATGTCCGAGCTTTTCTGCGACCGCCTGCTGGATGCGATTGATTACACGCATGCGCCGATCTGCGTGGGGATCGATCCGATCCTCGAATCCCTTCCCGACGAGGTGCGAAGCAAGTTCCAGTCGCGCGACGACGGGCCGCAGGCCGCCATCGACGCCATCTTCGACTTCACCACGCGGGTCCTCAAGACCATCGCCCCGTTCGTGCCGATCGTGAAATTTCAGTCGGCCTATTTCGAACAATATCTCTGGGAAGGCGTCGAGGCCTATTACAGCCTGATCCACGAAGCCAAGGAGCTGGGCTTGCTGGTCATCGGCGACGTGAAACGCGGAGACATCGGTTCGACCGCCTCGGCATACGCGGCGGGGCATCTGGCCGAGCAAACCATCGGCGTGGCAGGCGCAGCCTCCAGCGAAGACGAGTTCGCCACGCCGGATGCGATCACGGTGAATCCCATGCTGGGGCTGGACACGCTGGAACCGTTCATCAAGGCCGCCAAGGACTTTTCGCGCGGGCTTTTCGTGCTGGTGCGGACGAGCAATCCCGGCTCGGCGGAATTGCAGGATGCAAAGCTGGAGTCGGGCCAGACCTGGTCCGAAATGCTGGCGGAAAAACTGAGCGTCCTGGCGGCCGATCGGGCGCTGGTGGGGGCGCGCGGATGGAGCAGCCTGGGCGCCGTGGTGGGCGCAACGCAGCCTCACACGATGCAAGGCCTTCGCCGCAGGTTGCCGCAATCGATCTTCCTGCTTCCCGGCTACGGCGCGCAGGGCGCCACCGCCGAGATGACCCGGGCGGCATTCAGGGACGGCCGCGGCGCGATCGTCTCGGCCAGCCGAAGCATCCTCTACGCCCACCGCGAGCCGAAATACTCCTCGCAATTCGGGCAGGACTGGCAGAAATGCGTGGAGGCGGCCGTTGTGGACATGAAGCGCGACGTCGCGCAGGTTGTGGGAATCGCATAACCGCGGACGCTGGTATCCAATGGAATCGTTGGCGGGAAAACGAGTGACGGTTGCCGGCCTGGGCCGGTTCGGCGGCGGGATCGCCGTCACCCGCTGGCTCTGCTCGCAGGGCGCCGGCGTCCTGGTCACGGATCTTGACCGCGCGGAAAAGCTGGCCGATTCAGTGCGGCAATTGGACGGATTGCCGGTCGAGTTTCGCCTCGGCGAGCATCGCGAGGAGGATTTTACCGGGGCCGACCTCGTGGTCGCTTCGCCCGCCGTGCCGCTATCCAGCCCGTACCTCCAGGCGGCGCGAACGGCGGGAAAACAGGTCACCACCGAAATCCGCCTGTTCATCGAGCGCTGCCCGGCCGGCATCATCGGGGTCACCGGTACCAAGGGGAAATCCACCACCACGGCGATGCTCGGCGCCATCCTGGCGACCGCCGCCAAAACATGGGTCGGCGGGAACATCGGTAAATCCCTGCTCGCCGACCTGGATTCAATCGCCAAAGCCGATTTGGTCGTGCTGGAATTGTCCAGCTACATGCTGGAACACTTGCGCGAGATGCGATTTTCGCCCCACGTGGCCGTGGTGACGATGATTGCCGGCGACAGCGAGCATCTGAAATGGCACGGATCGTTGGAAGCGTACATCGACGCCAAGCGCAACGTCATCCGCTTTCAGCAGGCTGACGACGTCGCCGTGCTGAACGAGGAGGACCCGACCGCCGCGGGGTTTGCGATGGAGGCGCCGGGCAAAATCACGTTTTACGGCCTGAAGGGCCGGAAGAAATTCGAGTTGCGCATCCCCGGCGCGCATAACCAGCTCAACGCGCAGGGCGCGTTTGCGGCGGCCGCCGTTTTCGGCGTGGATTTCACCGCCGCCCAGCGCGCCCTGGCCGAATTTCCGGGGCTTGAGCATCGGCTGCAACTGGTTCACGAATCCGGCGGAGTCAAGTATTACAACGATTCCATTGCCACGATCCCCGAGGCCGCCGTCGCCGCGCTGGAATCGTTCCCGAGCAAGAAGGTGATCCAGATCGTCGGCGGACATGGAAACATGCCGATCACCGCGATGTGCGCCGCGCTGGTGGCGCGGGCCAAGACCGTGCTGTGCATCGGCGCCACCGGCCCGGCGATCGCCGACCTGTTGGAGCAATCTCCGTTGCAGAGCGCCCCGGCCACGTATCGCTGCGGCGACCTGGCCACCGCGGTGACCATCGCAAAACAGATCGCGGCCAGCGGCGACATCGTGCTTCTCAGCCCCGGGTTCAAGAGCTATGACCAGTTTGTGAACTTCGAGCAGAGGGGGGAGGAGTTTGTGAAATGCGTGAAGGAAATTCGAAACTCGAAATTCGAATGACGAATCAAATTCGAAATTCGAATGATAAAGCCGCCTTGGTTTCGAATTTCGAGTTTTGAATTTGATTCGCCATTCGAATTTCGAATTTCGAGTTTCATTTAAGTTCTAACTCCGCCCAAGCCAGCGGGTGATCCGACGCACCCTTATCAATGAACCCCGATCCGACGCTCTGCATTCCGCGGGCGAAAATGCGATCCCAACTCTCGGCGTTCTTGGCGATCACGGTGTCGCCGATCGGATCGATCACGCCGGGAGTTTTTCGCAGCAATTGGATTTGCGGCGAATCGTTGGCCGAATTCAAATCGCCCATCAGGATCGCCGGCTCCTGCATGGACAGGAAGAGCGACGCCACGGTCGCCAGTTCGGCCTCGCGATCGCCGTGCGTGGCCAGGTGAGTGACCAGGACGTTCAGCGGCTTGCCGGCGAATTGCAGGCGAAGGACCAGGACCTGGCGGTTGCTGTCGGAGGCGTCGTTGGCCAACGGGAATCTCTGCCAGTGGTCGAGGGTCAGGGTGGTGAGAACGCCGTCGCCGAAGGCGTCGTGCCACCATTGCCGTTCAACGGGTGCGAAAAGCCAGGGCACGTTCAGTTTCCCCCCGAGCACTTCGGCGCCATTGGAAGCCGAGAACGGCGCGCAGCCGTGAACTTCTTCCAATCCGATCAGGTCGAACCCGCGCATGGTATCGGCGGTGGGATCGCCGTCCTTGCCGTCAATGTTGAAGGTGGCGACGCGAAGGGTGTCGCCGCTGGGCCGGCTGGCCGGCGCCGGGCCGTTCAGCGCCGTTCCGGACGCCGGCCCCGTCGGCGTTTTCTGTCCGCCCTGCCAGGCCATTATTCCGGCCACGATAACGATGAACAACGTAATTCGACCCGGCGTGAAGCGCCGGCCACGGTAGGTTCGCATTCCTGGCGTTGTGCTCATGTGTGCCAATTGTAACCATTGCCGATTGCCAATTGCCAATTGCCGATTGGAATAGGGGAGTGGGCGGCTCTTTTTTCAATTGGCAACTGGCAATCGGCAATCCCCTAAGTGGCACGCCTCCGCGACACAACCTAGAATCCCCGACCATGGCCCAGGGCAATTTCGATCTGATCGTCATCGGCGCCGGTCCCGGCGGATACACGGCCGCCATCCGCGCCGCTCAGCTTGGAATGCGCGTCGCATGCGTCGACCGCGAATTCCTCGGCGGCACCTGTCTCAACGTCGGCTGCATCCCCTCCAAGGCGCTGCTCGACAGCTCGCATCGCTTTTACGATCTGAAACATCACCTCGCCCGCCGCGGGATCAACGCCCCGGGCGCTAGCGTCGATTTGCCGGTCATGATGGCGTTCAAGGACGAGGTGGTCAAGAAAATGACCGGCGGCGTGGGATATCTGTTCCGCAAGAACAAGATCGAGCATTTGGTCGGCCAAGCCAGGATCGCTGGGCCGGGCAGGGTCGAAGTGAAGGGCCCCAACGGAACGGCCGGTTACACCGCCAAGAACGTCCTGATCGCCACCGGCAGCGCGCCCATCGAGTTGCCGTCGCTGCCGTTCGACGGGAAAAACGTCCTCTCGTCGACGCACGCCCTGTCGCTGACCGAAGCGCCCAAGCGGCTGATGGTCATCGGCGGCGGATATATCGGCGTGGAACTGGGGAGCGTGTGGAATCGGCTCGGATCGGAGGTGCTGGTGCTGGAATTCCTGCCGGGGATTCTGCCGCCCTCGGACCGCGAAATGGCGGGGGCGCTGCAGAAATTGCTGGAAAAACAGGGAATGAAATTCCGCTTCAACGCCTCCGCCGATTCGGCCCAAATCGCGGGCGGGAAGGTAAAAGTGAATTTCAAGAGCGGTGAGGAAACCGGGTCGGAAGAGGTGGACAAAGTGCTGGTCTGCGTCGGCCGGCGGCCGGTGACGGATGGGCTGGGTTTGGCCGAGGCCCGCGTCATGCTGGACCGCCGGGGGTTCGTGATCGTCGATTCCCGCTTTTCCACCAACGTGCCGGGGATTTTTGCCATCGGCGACGTGATCGGCGGCGCGATGCTGGCGCACAAGGCCGAGGCGGAAGGCGTCGCCGCCGTCGAATTCATGGCCGGCAAATCCGCCCACGTGAACTACCATGCCTGTCCGGCCGTGGTTTACACGCATCCCGAGCTTGCGCAGGTCGGCCTGACCGAGGAGCAGGCGGCGGCCCGCGGCGCGATCAAGATCGGCAAGTTCCCCTTCACCGCCAACGGCCGGGCACGCGGAATGGACGAAACCGAGGGATTCGTGAAAGTGATCGGCGACGCCGCGACCGACCGTTTGCTCGGCGTTCATATCCTGGGCGCCGACGCCAGCAACATGATCGCCGAGGCGACGCTGGCGATGGAATTCGCCGCCAGCGTCGAGGACGTGGGCAGCGCGTTCCACGCTCATCCGACGATGCCCGAGGCGCTGAGAGAAGCGGCGTTGGCGGCGAATCATGCGGCTCGGCAAATATAGCCCTGAAGGGAAATTCGAAACTCGAAATTCGAAATTCGAATCAAACTCGAAACTCGAATGATGAAACGGCTTTTGCTTCGAATTTCGGTCATTCGAGTTTGATTCGTCATTCGAATTTTGAGTTTCGAGTTTCCGCACAGCGGGCTGATCCGTCAATCTGTTCTTTTCGCGCCTCGCCTCCTACGATCCAGCATGATTCAAACGATCTCCAGCGAGCTGGACATTGAACCCCAGGCGGCGGCGGTCGATGCCGGCGCGGATGACGACGCCCTGGACGCCTATTCGCGGACGGTGGTGAACGCCGCCCGGATCGCCAGTCCGGCGGTGGTGAATATCGAGGTCCATCATGGGCGGTCGGCGGCGAACCAACCGGGCGGGAGCGGGTCGGGGTTCATTTTCACGCCGGATGGGTTCATTCTGACCAACAGCCACGTCGTGCAATCGGCTCGGCGGGTGGACGTGGGGCTGCCGGACGGGCGGCGATTTTCGGCGGAGTTGATCGGGCAGGACCCCGACACCGACCTGGCCGTCATCCGCATCGACGGCCCCAACCTTCCCTGCGCGGTCCTGGGCGATTCCGCGGCGCTGCGGGTCGGCCAGCTCGTCGTGGCCATCGGCAATCCATACGGATTTCAGTACACGGTGACCGCCGGCGTGGTCAGCGCGATGGCGCGGAGCATTCGCTCGGCGTCGGGGCGATTGGTGGACAACGTGATCCAGACCGATGCCGCCCTGAACCCCGGCAACAGCGGCGGGCCGCTGGTCAACGGACGCGGCGAGGTCATCGGCGTGAACACCGCGATCATCCGCCCTGCCCAGGGATTGTGTTTCGCCATTCCCAGCAACACCGCGACGTTCGTCGCCGGGCAGCTTCTGCGCTTCGGGCGCGTCAAGCGCAGCTACGTCGGCCTGGGCGGACAGGACGTTCCGCTGCATCGACGGATCGTCCGGTTTCACCAATTGGCCGGGAACGGCGGCGTGCTGGTCATTCAGGTTGAACCCGGCAGCCCCGCCGACCGCGCGGGCGTCCGCCAGGGCGACATCATCATCGAGTTCGACGGCTTGCCAATCGAACACATGGACGAGTTGTACCGCTATCTCACGGAAGAACGCGTGGGGAAGACCGCCGAGATGGTGGTCTTGCGCGGATTGGAAAAACAGGCGCTGTTGATTACGCCGGAAGAGAAGAATTCCGAGATTGCAAAGGCGGGATGAGAGGAGGGCCCCGCATGTACATGCGGGGCTTCGCGGGATATAGCGCGTGCTCAAACCGGAACTCGTATCAGACATTCAATCATGCGGCCGCCCCACGCGGGTGCGCTCGCGCGCGGCGATGGCAAGGTCAAGCTCTTTCTGATTGATCGGGCGATTTTGCCGCGTGCCGGCATACACGGCCCAGCCTTCCCAGCCATTCACGATCAGATTGGCGCGGAGCGTGTGCAACGCGCCTTCGGCCACGAAGCGGATGCCGGGAAGGTTGGGATCGTCTTGACGATCGAGAAGCTTTGCCGCGCCTTCGGTTTTCTTCATCTGAGCCAGGAATCCGGAAAGCGCCAGGCCCCCGCCGACAGGGAGCGGCATGTGGAAATGGATCACCCCGTAGGCAGTATCGCCCGTCGGGCTGCGCCAGACTTGATGAACGTTATTCGGCGCGGTCCTGAGCGGGCGGGCGATCCAACCAATCGGCGGATCACAAACGGCCATCACGTCGGAATCGAAATAGGGAGGGGTGAGATTCAACGTATCGCTGGCGGCCGCTGGCGGTGGAATCTGGTTGGACTTCGGATGGGCGGCGCAGCCGGTCGTCCCAAGCGTCGAGGCTGTCAACGCAATGACGAGCAGGGATCGGACCGCCCCCGTCATTTCTTGGCCGCGGCCGGGGCAGTGGTCTTTTGGAAGCTGTAGGTCCCGCCGAACTTCTTGCTGAATCGCTCGACGCGCCCGGCCGTATCGACAAACTTCTGTTTTCCGGTGAAGAACGGATGGCAGGCGCTACAGATATCGACGTTGATCTTGGCCAGCGTGCTGCGGGTGACGAAGGTGTTTCCGCAGGCGCAGTGGACGGTGCAATTTCGATAACGGGGATGAATTTTCGGTCTCACGGCAAAACTCCTTCAAGCCGGTCGTGCGTGGGATCAAATCGACCCCACGTCAGCCGGCTGTTTTCAGGGCCGGGAACAGTAGCACCGGGGGAAGGGAAAGGCAAATTAAGCAATATTCGGATTTTGTGTTTGCTTTAGAATTAACCAAGGAGGACCAGGAAGAGAAACACCCAAAGGGCAACGGAAAGAGAAACCGAAGTCCATGCTAACCAGGTGCGGCTTCGAGGCCGCGCCACTGCCACAATACCCACGATAAGTGCGATACCAAAAATTGACAGAAGGCAAAGTGGAAATACCCCCTCCACCATGCCTTCGCTAAAATTAAAACGTGACTGAAGGGCGACTATCAAGAAATAAGAAGCCAATCCGATGAAATTGCAGATTGCAGCGATTCGCCCGAGTCGCGGGGCGCGTTGGGAGATATCTGGTTTAGCGTAGTCGAGAGGAATCGTTTGGGGGATTCTACCAACGTGAGACATGGGAGGTTCATCCGCGCACAGATCAATCTCCGGAACATGTTCGGTCAGCCGGGAAAATTGCATTTTGTTTTGCCGCCGCGCTTGTGCGGCGATCCGCGTTGCTCGAGGTCCCGGGTCGGAGAGTAGGGTGGGCGTACCCGCCCACCGTTTACTTGTGCAGCCAACGGAACGGTGGGCGGGTACGCCCACCCTACCGGAATTGACCACCGCGAAGCGCCGCTAAAAGGGCGATTCGGGCGTCGACATTTTGGCGTTGAGGCCGATCAGGGCATAATGCTCGGCATGGCTAGGCCGACACGAGGTGCGCGAGGTGGTAAGGGTGTGCGGGGGAAATCGAGTTTGTCCATCCCGCCGGCGGAGCCGGTGATTTCGCCGCCGCCGGTTTCCACGGGCGAGGAAGCGAAACAGCAGCCGCTGCTGTTTGAGATTGGCTGGGAGGTTTGCTGGCAGCTTGGGGGAATCTACACCGTATTGCGGTCCAAAGTCCCGGCGATGCTCCAACGCTGGGGCGAGCGATATTGTCTGATCGGGCCGTACAACCCGCAGACCGCCGGCCTGGAATTCGAGGAGGCGCCGACCGAGGGCGTCATCCGCAAGGCCCTGGACAGCCTACGAAACCAGGGCATCGGATGCCACTTCGGGCGATGGATGGTTCCCGGCAGGCCGCGGGTGATCCTGCTGGATTATCGCGGGAGATATCCGAATCTCGCCATCGACAAATACCTTTTGTGGAAGGACCACGGCATATCGACGGTCGCCGACGATGGGGAAGTCAACGAGGTGGTGGCGTTCGGGTTCGCGGTGGCGGAATTTTTCACGGCGCTGACGGAGGAACTCGGCCCAGCGCCGCCGGTGATCGCGCATTTCCACGAATGGATGGCGGGGGTGGCGGTGCCGCGGATCGCGCATTTGAAGCTGCCGGTGGCGACGCTGTTCACGACACACGCCACGCTGCTGGGCCGGTACATGGCCAGCGACGACCCCGAGTATTATCAGCATTTGCCGTTCATCAACCCGGACGAGGCGGCGGGCAGGTATAACATTTATCCGCGTTTTGCGATCGAACGTGCGGCGGCGCACGCGGCGACGGTCTTCACCACCGTCAGCCAGGTCACCAGTTTCGAGGCCGAGAAACTCCTCGGCCGCAAGCCCGACCTGATCCTTCCCAACGGCCTGAACCTGCACCGCTTCGCCGCGCTGCACGAATTTCAGAACCTGCATCGGGAATACAAGGAGGCGATCCACGAATTCGTCATCGGGCATTTCTTCCCCTGCTACAGTTTCGACCTGGACAGGACGGTTTACCTGTTCACCAGCGGGCGCTACGAATATCGCAACAAGGGGATGGACCTGTTCATCGAGGCGCTATACCACCTGAACGAACGGTTGCGGGGAGTGAGCGACCGGCCGACGATCGTGGCGTTCATCATCACCAAGACGGCGACGCGGAGCATCAACGTCGGGACGCTCCAGAGCCAGTCGATGTTCGACGAGCTGCACAAGACGTGCGAGCAGATCGAGCAGCAGATGGGCCGGCGTCTTTTCCGCGGCGCGGTCAACGGGCGCATCGTTTCCGAAGGCCTGCTGGACGAGGACGACACGGTCCGGCTGAAGCAGGCGATCCACGCCTGGCGCACGGGCCGGCAGCCGCCGATCGTCACCCACGATCTCATCGACGACGCCAAGGATGCGATCCTCCAGCATCTGCGGCATCGCGGGTTGTTCAACGCCGCGGACGATCCGGTGAAGGTGATTTTTCATCCTGAATTTCTCACGGCCACCAGCCCGCTGATCAGCCTGGATTACGAGCAGTTCGTGCGCGGGTGCCATCTGGGCGTGTTCCCCAGCTATTACGAGCCGTGGGGATATACGCCCATGGAATGCGTGGCGATGGGCGTGCCGGCCGTGACCACGGACCTCAGCGGATTCGGGGCGTACGTTCAGCGGTACGTTCCCGAACACCAGGACCGGGGGATTTACGTTCTGAACCGCCGGACGCGCAGGTTCGACGAAAGCGTGGGAGAATTGGTGGAGCACCTGGTGAATTTCGTGAAGCTGTCGCGCCGCCAGCGCATCGAGATGCGCAACCGGGTGGAGCGGCTCAGCGAGATGTTCGATTGGTCGGTGCTGATCGACTATTACAACGAGGCCCACGATACGGCCCTGGAACGCGGGCCCACGTACAAGCCGGGGGCGATCGACGTGCGGGTGGTGTGATGGCGGGAGGGGTGCTGCAATTTCCTGTAATGGAATTGCACAAGCTCATCGTTCGTGACCCTTCAATTTGCGGCGGCCAGCCGGTCTTGCGCGGGACGCGAGTATGCTGCTAAGTAAAACCGCAGAATCATTGCGGCAATTCGAGAAATCCAAAATGCAAACATTCGAAATTCGCGGATGCAGGGGAGGCGGGCGACACCGCATAAGGCCCCAAGCGGTTTCGCCCGCCCCTCCCGCATTGCATTTGTATTCGCATTTGGCGTTGGGCCGTAACCGATCAATTTCCCAGCGGCTCGATTGGCCAATGACGGCGTCGGAATTATTACACGAAAGATTCTGCGGTTGCACTTAGTAGGATACATGAAGAAAGAAACAAGACTTTTCGAGGCGAAGACCAATCTGTCAAAGATTGTCGAACGGGTGAAGCGGACGGGACAATCCGTCACGCTGAAACGAACTGAAGGGGACACGACCAATCCCGTTCGGCACGGAATTTGCCCAATGAACTTATGGCAATAATCGAAAAGACTACAGATGTAGAACCATCGAAATTCAGTCAGGGATCGCGGCTGCAAGAGCCGTGCCGAACGGGATTGGTCGTGTCCCCTTCAGTTCATTCCCCTTCAGTTCATTCAGCATCATTCCAGTGTTGCATCGCCCCAACGCACGCAATGCAGTTTGCCGTCCCGCAAGAGCGCCTCGGCATAGCCCGCGTTGCTCAAGCGATGGCTCAGCGCGAAGGAATACGAAACATTAGACAGGACTCGCGGCAATCCCGCATTGTAAGTTCCGCCGTGCCCGACCAGCACGATCACGGCATCGCGGCGCGGGCCAAATCGTTTCACCAGACCGCTAATAAACGGCCCCAGCCGCGCCACAATCTCGTTGCAGCTTTCCCCTTCTGTCATCCGTGCATCGTAATTTCCCGCCAACCATTGCCGGGCAATTTCCCCATGCTGCTTCCAACCCTCCGGATCGGTCGTACCCTCGTAAACTCCAACGTCATATTCCGCCAGCGCCGGCTCGATTTCATACGGCACTTCCAAGCGGCTGCTCAGAATGTCCGCTGATTCCACCGCGCGGCGCACCGGGCTGGTATAAATTGCCGTCACGCCCAGGCCGCTAAGAGTTTCAGCCAAAGTCGCCGTCTGTTTTCGACCCAACTCCGTCAGCGGATGTTTCCACCCGCGATTGGAGAATACGTTCAGGACGTTCGCCTCGCTCTCCCCATGTCGCACGAACCAGACGCGCATTTCATCGCTCCCATTTCCATCGTCGCCCGGCACATCGATTCAACGGGGATCGTTTCCAGGCTGAATCAACTCCGGGCCCACCATACTTTGGGCTTTTTCCCTTGCTGCCCACGGGGTACGCCTCCATCGACGGGGCAATAAAAGGGGTCACTCAAGATTTCGTCCTTTGGCCCGCAGGCCGCGGCAGCCTGGCGAATTGATTTAACGTTTCTACGTCGAAACTCGCCCGGCCACCTTCGCCGGCGGCGTCGGTGCGCCGTTGCCATTTTTCTCTTCCAGTGTTTCCAGCACCTGCTTGGTCATCCTGTCGGCTAATTCCTTCAGGGAAGCCATCTCGGGGTTTTCGGTGATGGCGAAGCCGCTCTTTTCGGCGACAAGGAGGGCCAGCAGCGTGCCGAGCATGCCGCCGCCGGGGGATGGGCCATCCGTGGTCTGGCCGGCGCTGGTGAAGACGCGCTCGGGGACGAGCGGTTGGGTGGCCTTTGAAAGATGTTCGGCCACTTTGGTCAGGGCATACAAGCGCGGGTCGCCGAAGCTGGTGATGCTGCGCAAGAGGACCGTGGCCTCGGCGAGTCCCACTTGCAGGGCCCGGGTGGATTCGCCGCGGCCGGCGAGGATGCGGGATTGGCTGTCGGCCTGGGCGGTGACGACGGTTTGCTCAGCCTGCCGGCGCGAGCGGGCCAGTTCGGCCTCGGCGACAACCACGGTCTGCTCGGCCTGTTTGCGCGAGCGGGACAGATCGGCGTCGCCCTGGTTCTCGGCGATGCGGATTTGCACCTGCGAGTTGGTCAATTCCGCCTGCTTGGCGGCGACGGCCTGGGCTTCGGTCAGGGAGCGGAGTTTTTCGGCCGCGGCGCGTTGGCGGTCGTAGGTTTCCAATTGCTCGATGCTCAATTGGCGCATGCGGAGTTGTTCGAGCAGGGTTTCGATCTTGCCGGTGCCGGTGCCGGCTTCCGCCGTGTCGGGCTTTCCGATCAGAACGTCCACGCATTCGATGTCGAAATCGTGGAAGCGGCGCTGTAACTCGTTACGCGATTCGATCTGAATCTCATCGCGATGCTGCAATAATTCCAGCATGGTCTTTTTGTGGGCCACGTCGCGGAAATAAGCGCTGAGCATCGGGTCGAGCGTTTGGGTGATGAGTTTCTTCACGTCGCCGAAGCGCTGGATGACGCTGGGGGCGCGCTGATAGTCGATGTGAACGACGATGCTCAGGGGCAACAGCGGCTCGTAGGCGTCCTTGGTCACGAGGTCGATGCTGCGCAGGCTTTCATCGTAATGATGGCTCTCGCTTTTCCCGGTGATCCAGTGGAGGACGAAGTTGGTGGTGGGGACGAGGATGAGTTTTCCGGCATAAGTGTTGAAGGGGTATTTGCCGGGCCCGAGGGGTTTTTCCCACACGCCGCGTTCGCCACGGGCGACGCGTTCGCCGTGGCGGAAACTCTCGCCGGAGACGTCCGCGCCCATCGGGCCGTAATAGCTGACGACCACGCCGACGTAACCGATGGGGACGACGGTCTTGGCGATGATCTCGATGGTGGCGAACCAGCGGTTGATGAAATAGGTTCCATCGGTGAGCGGGACGTATTGCCGTCCGCGTCGGCCGCCGGCGCGGAGGAAGGCTTCGGGGTCCTGGAAGTTGTTGTGATAGTTCGGATCGACGCTGTCGTTGCCGACGGCCGGGGCGATGATTTCGCCGGGGGCGAGGCTGGGGCCGTCGTGAACGGTCACGATGCCGATGCTGTCGACCGTCATGGTTTTTCCGGGCGTCAATTGATCCTCGACGGAGACGAGCGCGCCGATGACGACGGGATCGAATCCTCCGATGTCGTTCATCTCTTTTTGCCAGCCGACGATCGTCGCCAGTTCCTGCCGGCCGGTCATTTCAAGGCGGTACACGCAATCCTGAGTGACGACGACGAAAAGGGCGAGGTTGATGGCGTAAACGCCTTCGCGGAGGATCATGCGTTGCCGGCCGCGCTGGCCGACCGCGGCCTGCGGGGACTTGGAACCGCCGAGGAATTTTCCGGCGTCCTGGAAAAGATTGCAGTCGACGACCCGGCCGAGGGTCTGGCTGGGCGGCAACGGCTCGCCGTCGCGCGCGTACACGTATCCGATCTTTCCCTGCGGAACGATGACCAGCGAAACCTTGTGGATGCGATATTGCCACGGCCAGTAGAACAGATGGATTCCACCGCGGAGCAGGTTGGCCTGATATCCGGCCTCACCGCCGAGGGCGATGATCCGGCCGCCGCTGACGGACCCCTTGGCGGACCATTTTTTCTCGATGATTCCGACGCAGTTGTTGGGGATGGATCGGATGCCGAGGAAGATGGAGATGAAGACGAGCGCCGCGACCGCCGCCACGGCCCACCAGACGGCCGACGGGACGGACGATACGTCGGGCATGTCCACCGCGAGGGGTGCGGAAAATAAGAGGCCAAACACCGCCATAGGGACCTCCTTCGAATTGTGATGCGAACTGAAGGTCATTGTAGCGATTCCGGGCATTGGACAAGCAAGGCGCGGATTACAATTTGGGGAATTCTTTGGAAGGGACGCTGGGGCTATTCATTGTGGCACTGGCATCTTGCCAGTGGAATCCCGGTATTCCGGGATGTCGGCCGGTACTCTGGCCGAATCCGCTTTTGTTGATATCGGCTGCGCCGATGCTCGCCAGTACACAAGCCATGGCCGAGATGGCCATGCCATAGATATGCTATAATCCCGGTATTGCAATGAAGCAGACGCCAAGAAGCAAGAGGGAACAGACGCCCGTTGACGATGTGCGACGGGTACGCGAGAAACTCGATAAAGAGTGCGGAGGCGATCTGCGCAAGCTCGCCGCCCGTGCCAACAAAACGGCCGAAGAATACCGGCACAAACTTGGCTTGAAGTTTGTTCAAACGCCGACTCGCGAAAGTCGTCGCGATGGCACGGGGGGCTGACGGCATCCCATGCGTCCACCCAATCCAATCCATCCCGGCCGAATGCTGCTGGAAGAGTTTTTGGCCCCGTCCGGCGTGTCGCAGCGGGCGTTTGCCAAGCGTCTCGGATGGACCGTGGCCCGGCTGAACGAATTGATCAACGGCAAGCGCGGAATCACCGCCGATTCAGCCCTGGACCTGGCCGCCAAGCTCGGCGCCTCGCCCGAGCTTTGGTTGAATCTGCAAATGTTGTTTGATCTTCGGCGACCGGAAATGCGAAGACGACGAGCGTCGTGAAATTGCGAAAGCGAAAAGCCCGGACAGCTTCGAATTGGCGGCTATCTCGGAATTCAGAGTTGTCCCGGTTAAGTTCGAACTGGATTTGCCGCAATTCCTCACGTACCCTTCGCACATCCCTATGGGCTTGAATCGAACACTTCGAGCAATCGAAGCGGCTGAGCGACGCCAGCAACGCGAGTCGCAAAAACGCCTCCGTGAATTGGAGCGCCTCGCCAAAGCACGGGCCAAGCTTTCGGCAATCGAACAGGCTCGCTTGGAGGTTGAGACTTACGAAGGCCAACTGGAAGTGCTTCTATCTGTTCACAAATCGCATAGCGAGGTTTGGGCCTGGGGTGCTCTCGCGGCTTCGCTGCCTCCGCATCGCCCACGAAACAATTCGTATTACGAATTCAAGGCCAAACAGCTTGCGCTGGTTTTGCACCCGCAAAAGAGGGAAGGCTCAAGCGCCCTAATTGACCAAGCTCGGTTACTCTGGCCACGATTGCACCGGCTCAATGGTATGTGTGATCGCCGACTACGGCTTCCAAGCCGCTGGATCAACCCGGGTTGTTGTCGCATTTTCGATCTTTGACCTCAGCCCCTTCGTATCCATGGCAGATGCGGTCGAATACTGCGCGAGCGCGTCGAAGAGCTTGACCTGCTCGCCGCTCAGCCGTTCATGCGGCGTTTTCCCCAGATCGTTCGCCTCGCCGGTGAACAATTCGACCTTGTCCAGCGCCCAGCAATCAGCGATGAGATCAATCTGAACGAATTGGTAGCCATGCGATTCCCACCCCTTCGGGCCGCCCATGCCGATCTGCTCGGGCTTGATTGTGCCATTTCCCAAACCCTGCCACGCTTCTCCTGCAAGGACGAATTTGCTTCGCGGCATATCGAGCGTATCGAAATCAAGTTTGTGAAACTCACGTTGCACCCGATCCACTTGCGCATCGAGGAGCACCCACCGCTGGCCGTTGAAGTATTCGACGACGAAATGATTTTCCAGCTTTGGCTCGCCCCAGGTATACGTCGCGTAGCCAACGCGCATGCGCGCGGGGATTCCCTGATAGCGCAGCATCGAGACCATCAAAACCGAAAAAGTGCGGCAGTTTCCGACCGCTCGTTTTTCGATGGGTCTGGCGACCGCCAACGGACCGGAGTCGAGCCGCAGAACATTGTCGAGAATCGCCTCTGCGCTCCTCGCTGTGGTGAATCCAGCAAACTGCTGCTCAGTCGGTTGATATTTGTACAACCACCCGAGTCCTCCGTGCACGATCAGCCCCTGTACGATTTTCACCAGCTCGCCGGGATTACGCGGCAAGTCGCGATAGAGATCGGTATGTTTCCCCGGTGAGGTCGTTCCGCTTTGCTCCCTATAGAATGACAAATCATCGCGCTCTTGCGCGGGCCCTGCGCCAGCAAAGAGACATTGGAACATCAGCAGAGTCGTAACGATCAGGCAACGTTGTTTCATGATGCCCTCCCCAGTAAAGTGATTGCCTGCTGGTCGAGACGACGGACGTTGTTGAGCAGCGCAATTTCATTTTGCCGCACTTCCGGGGTCCATTTGTTCAGCGCATCGGGCTGATAAAATGCCGGAAATATCGCGCCCTCGTGGATGACCGTTCCCGTCATTTCTCCAATCTGTTGATAAATCCCGGCCGCCTGTCGCAACAGGTCGGCCGATTCAGGGAACAGGTCTGCAATCGATCGCAAATATAGCGCCGCCTTCTGCCGCGCGTCATGCAGGCTGATAAAAGTCCAATAGTCCACGTGCAGCAGCGCCTTTTGCAGGTCCGGCGTTAGGCTTCCAGCTCGATTCAGCAGTGAAGTCCACCGTTCGTACGCATCGGCTCCATAGTAATAATACGCGCCTTCACCGCCGTCGCCCGGCCGCCGGTCCGGCGCATGAGACCAGCGCGAGACCGCCTCGGAAATCGCGTTCCGCGCGCAGTCCTCCCGGCTGGGAACCGACACGCGCTCTTCGAAGAACGCGAACAGGCCGCGGCATTCGGTGATATCCACCAGGGTTTCATTGATTCCCACGTGAAAATCGCGCACCAGCAGCTTGGAACCTTCGTAACCGTAGGCGATGCCTACGTCCCATTTTATGAAATATCCCAGCACAGGCAGGCCGGCATCGATGCTGGCAGTCACCTGGTCGAGCTGATCCGACATGTCATTGGGATCATCCGTGGTCCCCTTGAGTCGGACCTCAAAGTGCATCTTCCAGCCGATCGAGCGTTCGGTGAAATCCGTCCAGGGGGGCATCTCGCCTATTGGACTGGACGGGCACGAAGCTGTACCGGAATCGTTTGCCCAAAACCGCATGCGGAACGCCAGCCCGCTGTCGCCAAAGAGCCACACGTAGTCGTGAGCCGGACCGATCACGCGCAGCACGTTCGCCATCGCCGCGAGATATGTACAGTCGCTGCCACTCCACGCCAGGGGCGCGACGCCCTCAATCTTGACGCGTCCATTTTCCCGGCAGACGTTCCCGCGCTGTCCGGCATTGAGGTGTGCGGCCAATTCGCGCCAACTGCTAAAACCGTGCTCGTGCGCGACCTCGAGTTGGGTTTCGAAAAGCCTGGCGGCAGGCCTTGTCGACCGGATCGCACGCAACCGGTCTTTCGCGAGCTTACGCAGAAACTCCACCGACGGCTTTACCGGCAATTCGGAAGGACGGGGCGGGGACGCAGCCTGAGAAGAAACTGAACCGGGTGTCGGTTCGCTCATGACAGACCTTCTTTCCTTCGGATCCCGTTTTTTGGAATCCATCTGCCCAGCGTCCGCGATTCCGGGCAGGAAAGAGGGTTATGTGATGTATGTGATGAGCGGGTTCAACCCTTCACGCGGACCGTCGGCCTCTCAATCGGCACAGCAGCTACAATATCATTGCTTCGCTGCATTTCAAGGAGATTCCGGGTTTGCGGCTTGCTGCGCTTGCTGCCGGGCCGTCACCCGCGAAACGATTCGGTCGACGCCCGCGATAACTATTACGCGGTGCTGTTCATGTACCGCTCACAGAAAATGGGGAAGGCCGTCTAATTCGCAAAAGGACGCTGTTGAGTCCGCACGAGACACTTTTCGGCACATCCTGCACGCATCGATCCCGCGATCTACCATAACATCCTTCAGGCAAAGCGATTAAAGGAAGGCGCTAAGCTAGCATACACTAATCAAATCCTCAAAAGTGTCTCAAAGTGTATCATTTGTTGTCGGTGTCGGGCGCAAAGCAAGATGGCCATGGCAGGCGGTGGCGATACGTGACAGGTTGCGTGGCCGAAGCCGCGGGGCAATAACGGATTAGAACGCGGGGGCGGCGACGGCGGAGCAAGATGTTATTGATGGCCAAGGGGGCCAATTTCGGGGCTTTTTGCGAAAACCTACTTGGCCAAAAACCCCCTGGCGCAACGTGGCGGGCCTTTCCGAATCTCGCGCCGAGCGCGAATCGCGCGCTGAAAATGGGGTTTCTTTCGCGACTTGAGTCGGGATCAGGCGGCAAGGGGAGCCGGCGGCGGATCGAATTTGAGCCAATGTCCGCCACGCGTTGGAGGCAACTCAGGATCAGGTTTGACGCCGAGATAGGCCGCCAGATTTTTGTTGCATCGGGCCATCCATTTCAACTTGTTCACGCGGCTCTCGCATGCGCGGGGATGAAGGCCGATCATCCTGGCTATTTCAGCAGGACCGATACCCTGCATCATCCAATTGAATATCTTCCGGTCGATGCCGTGAACGCCCTTCAATGCCAGTTCGAGCGCCCGACTTTTCCCTGCGGGTTCAACCGGCGCTTCGCGTTCGATGAGCCGATCAATAGGAGTCACGGCTTTGGCGTCGGCGATGAGCTTGAGGATCGGAAGATCGGGGCATGGCTCATCGGAAAGCGAAATCATCCGTGCGCTCGGGGCATCCACAAAGGGCATGTACTGTTTCCAATGGATGGTCCGAAGCTTCAACTCGGCGATGACCTCATCGCGATCTGGCTCGCGCTCCAAAATCATTCGGAGACTGTCACGGATTTTGTCGACTGTCCCCTGGCGCTCCGCCCGCGCACGGCCGCCCCATGTGCGGCTCTTGAACTCCCGCCAGATCGCCCGGCGGATCGCGAATCCGGCCTTGAATCTGAACTCCCCGGCGTCAAATGCCCTGGTGTGCTGAATCGCTTCGATCAGGCCAATGATGCCGTCACTGATGGCGCTGGCGACGTGATTGGTGAAAACGTCCGGGTTTACCGCGCGGACGTGAACGACCATGAAGCGAACGTATGGGGCGTATATTTCGATGAGCCTCGCGAAGTCGGCCGGATTGCGGTCGATGAGATAGCGTCGCCAACGCTCGGAAATTTCGGGGCTTTCAGCGGGGACGGACGCCGAAAGGCATTCATGCAAGCCGGGAGAAATCTCATCTTGAAGGTAGTCGAAAAGGGGCTTCCGTGTCCGCGGCATAGGCCAGTCCGTGGCGCGAATTGAATCACAAATTCTACCGCGCCGAGCGGTCGCACGCTAGGCGGATGGGAGCTATTTTTTTGTTGGCAATGGCGTCGGGCCTGATTCTACGGGGGATTTCAAACCGTCCGCGGATGCGTCCAACTTCTCCATCTCGGCTCTGAGTTTGCTTCGCGCCTCCCGAATGGTGTCCGGACTGGGCTTGTCGTCATCCGTCGCCAACAAAAATAGGTAGAACTGGGTTGCGCCGCACCCAGGCCGACGATTGAGATCGCGGAGCCGCATGAGGAGCTTGTGAAAATCCAAATCCTCCGGCGAGGCTTCAATCGGCGGCAGGTCTCTCCAATGTGCTTTGATTGCGTCGGAAGCCTCAAATTTGCGCAGCTCCCCGTCTGCAAAAAAAAGAGAACTTGCAAGCTCAATTTCGGGTTCGAGGGAAGGCGGATAGGGCGAGTCGTCGGGCTGATTCAATATCTGCGATGCGATGCTGCGCCAGTCGATTCGCTCCGCTTTTTCGATTCGTTCTTTCACGTCCATTGACGCCAGGCGAAGCCGCCGACAGACTTCCCGCATCAAAAATCCATCCTGGATATTCTCAACGGCGCCGAGTACCGGGATGGGAGGGGGCCAATTGGCGTTGTCGTCGGCAAGCCATTCAAGTGGCACGCCAACGGCCCTCGCAATCTTGAAGGCGATGTCGATGCGGGGAAGCGATTTGTCCTTGGATAAATAGCTGCTGATCGTGCTTTCCGGCAGGCCAACTTCTCTCGCCGCCCTGGCCTTGTTCAGGCCGATCGCCTCCACGCGAATCCGGAGCTTTTCGTGGAACGTCATCGCCGACAAGGATAGCCCGAATCCCTCCAATTTCCAGTCATTCCTGCCCCTGCCAAAATTTATTTGGCATGGGCTTGTTTTCATGCCAATAGGTATTATAATCCTCCAATCGCAAGGATCGGTAGGCTGAATGGTGGCAAGGGAAAAACTTGAACGTCTCACCCGACTTTACAACAAAAGCGCCACGTCTCTAGCCGCTGGCCTGGGGCACCAATACCTGTTCAACGTGCTAAGCGGCATTCACAACTTAGGTGCGCGTCCAGCCGTCGCTTTGGCGAAGGTGCTCCAAGTCGATGTCGGCTGGTTACTCGACGACACCAGAGGCTGGCCGCCGGTGCGCGTGGAAGCGGAGCGCGGTGATCGCGATGGCCCCCACGATCCTGAACCGATCGCGGCTTGAACGGATGAACCTAGCGCTGGCGCCCCGCCGGCATTTTGAAAGGGATGGATATGGCGAACGAATCAAATACCACCATGGATCAAACGGCCAATGCGGCGGAGCTACGGAAGCGCCGGCAGGACGCGATCATGGCCGTCATGCAACTATACCGCGACAGGCGGAGCGTCAACGCCCTTCGCATCTACGTTGACGTGAACGCTCAGTTGCCCAAGCCGGATCGGTTTGCAGGCGAAGCCGAGTTCCTGGCGTTCATGGCCGAACTCGTCAAAGAGCGGCTGGTGGACGTGGCCAGATCGGACGGCGATCGGGCCGAACAGGTCTGGTTTGTCGATCCGACATGGGGCGTGCCGATCACGGATGAAGATCGCCAGGCGGCGACGGACCGGATGCTTGCTAGGAGCCACCAGAGGCTGCGCGACCTTTCCGAAAGGGAAAGGAATGCGACGACGGGAAAAGCCGCAAAAATCGCGACGATTCTTGCAACTGTGAAGGCCCTGGCGGCGCGAAACCTATCCGATGGGCTGAGCATTTTTCGGCATATCTCCCTTGCAGACCACAGCGGGGCGATCCGGCCGTCGAGCCAGGACGAATTTCGCGCCATCCTTTTTGAAATGATCCATACCGGGCAACTGGCGGTCATCGGCGGAGGACTCGATTCGCCGTTGAACAAGCTTCACATCCGGGCAGTCGAATATTCTCACGTGTGAACGCATCATGCCGAGCAATGCTACTATACTTCCGCCTGCCGCCCCGCTTGAGGGGGCGCCGCAAGCCACGCCCACTGATGCCGGCGAGCCGGACGGTGCGGCGATCATTGATCTTCTGGGGCGAATCCTGTCTGAACTCATCGGGCTCCGGCTCGATCTGGCCGCGGACCGCGAGACGACGGCAGATCATCCGGAGAGTCCGGAGACGGATATTTCGGAGCGCGAGTTTGCCCGCCGCGTGACGCTGCTGGCATCAAATGCCCGGAGCAACCCCAGCACCGGCAACGTGAATTGCGCCTTGTGTGGATCGCCCCACAAGAGCGGGCAGAGTCTAAGGCGTCATATCCGCCGGTATCACGATGCCGACGTGCGAAGGCTGCCGGCCAACTCGAAAAGTCTTGCGACATGAGCATCATCGGCGCATCATCCTCACTTGCCATCGCCCCAGCCGGTAAATCTACTGAATGGATCAATCTGGAAGTGGCGGCGAATCGGTCGGGGCTTTCGGTCGGGCATCTGGCCCGTAAATGCGGTGAGGTCTGGCAGCCCGATGGCCTAGCGAAAACGATGGCGCCGCCCGGCGGCGGGAAGCCCTGTTGGTATGTGAACGTCTCCGCCGACCCGGCATTCTTGGCGGTAAAATTCCCCGAACAGTTGCCGTTCGATACCCGCCACTTGACCGAAGATCAGCGGCGTGAACTGTTCCAGCGTCGAGACGTTCTTCGTCTGTGGGCGGTTGCCAGGGCCGGCGGCGCGACCTTGGGATTCACCAATGCCCAGATCACCGAACAATTCTGCGCGCGGATGCAGGCGGAGCGCGACCTGGTTCTCAGACCTCGCACATTGCGACGTTGGCACAGACGATTCCGGGATGAGGGGCTGGCCGGCCTGGTCGATGAACGATGGACGAAAGGTTCACGGCAGGGCGACGAGGGAATGCAGACTGGCGAGGGGGACGGCGATGATTTTAGATCGACGTTGAAACGCTACTACCTTTCGCCCCGGAACCTTCCCAAGCGGACCTGTTGGGAAATGGCGATGAGCAAGGCCGGCGAGAACGGCCGGCCATCCATCGGCTATCGCGCCGCCTGTATATACCTTGAACAAATCCCCCTAGCCGTCCGGGTGAAATCCCGCCAAGGCGAGGATGCTTACGTCGCCAAATGCGAGCCGAGCATCGCCCGCGATTACACAACCCTACACACCAATGAGCAATGGGTCGGTGACCACCATCAGATGGACGTGATCGTCCAACATGCCGGAACATTGACGAGGCCATGGCTCACGGCTTGGATGGAAATGAGGTCAAGGTTGATCGTCGGGTGGTGCATTTACCCGCACGATCCGAACTCCAATGCCATCCTCTCCGCCCTCCGCGGCGGCATCATGGCTTGCGGCGTGCCTGACCTATTGTACATCGACAACGGCAAGGACTATGGCGCCTATGCTTTCCACGGCAGCACCAGGCATCAGCGCCGTTACGCCTCCATCGAGTCGCGGGACGTTCATCGCCACCAAAACCACGGGGGCACGATCTGGCACTGGCATCCGCGAAAGGTTCAACTCGATTCAGGCCGCCTCGCCGGCATCCTCAATCACCTGGACATCAAGAGCCGATTCTGCTGGGCTTATCACGGTCAGAGCAAGCCGATCGAGCGATTTTTCAACAGCGTCGAGGCGCGGTTCAGTCGCGTTTTCCCGACCTATTGTGGCCGGCATCCGCTCGCCAAGCCCGAGTGTCTGGAAGCGAACCTGGCTAAAGGACAAGCGCCCAGGCTCGAGGATTTCGTTGCATTGTTCGGCCGGTGGCTCGAAACCTATCACGCGACCGCCCATCGCGGCCAGGGTATGGAAGGGCGAAGCCCTCAAGAAGTGTTCGATTCAAGTTGGAACGGTTTCGCCAAACGCACGACCTCGGAAGACATGCTCGAATTGCTGCTTACCCGGCAGACGAGAGAATCCATCGTTCACAAGAACGGCGTGGAATTTTCCGGTCTGCATTACGGGCAATTCGATAGCGAATTGATCCGGCATCTGGGCCGCAAGGTATATCTGCGCGTCGATGAACGGGACGTGAGCCGCGTGACCGTCTGGACTCCCGATGATCGCTTTATTTGTGCAGCCCGATGCAATCAGCTTCTTCCCGCGAACGCCAACCATGAACTGCTGGGCGCTGCCATCGCCGAGAAGAAACGGCATCGAAAACTGGTGAGAGAGTACCACCAGCAACGCCCGCGGCTTGCGGAGGAGCTTCCCGATTTGATGATCCGCGCGGCAGCGGCCCGACAGATCAAAGCGATGCCCGGCGATTCGCCGGAACCGCCGCCGATCCGGCCGGTTCGAAGCCACTTAGAATCCGAATTGCCGAAGGTTCGAAGGGCTTTCGAATTTCAGCCGCACGCCGTCGCGGTAGGCGCCGAGAGCGTGTCGGCACGATTTGAATACGACCCAAAATTCACCATCGACGAGGAGGACTAGACGATGGAAGAAAGCAAAAACAATTTCGAACCAATAGAAACGCCGGCGCCATCGGCGGCTGACAAGACATCGCATCAGCTTACCGACCTGGCGCAAATTCGAGGAGCGGCAAGGATGATAGCCGACAGCACGGATGCGAAGGACGTACAACCGGACCAGATCGCCGGAGTGATCGCCAGGGCCAAGGCATTCAAGGAATCCACCGGGACCAACAATCGCAAAATCGCCAAGGCCATCGGTTGGAGCACCGGCGTCATATCCGACTTTTTCGCCGGAAAATACCCCGGAGATCGGGGCCAACTGGCGATCGACCTGGATCGATGGTTGAACACGGAGGAGGAGCTTGCGGCCAGGCCGCGCACGACCACATTCGTCTGGACGAACGTGGCGATGACCATCAAGGCCACGGCCGGCTATTGCTTGGAAGGATCGCGCGAGAAGCGGACGATCGGCCTGGTGTATGGGCCTGAAACCGCTGGCATCGGAAAGACCCTGGCGCTCAAGGCCATCCACGCCGAACTGACCGTCCGGCGTAGCGCATTCCTCACGGTCGAAAAGGTTGACGCCACGCCGACGGCGCTCTTGTTGAAACTGTGCCAGGCTGTGAACGTGGAAACGTGGGGGTCCAACGCGCAGCGATTCAAACGGGTGGCGGACAAGGTTAAGGGCAGGAGCTTTATCTGGCTCATTGACCAAATCCACAACCTCCGGTGGGCGAAACAGGACAAGCCGTTCTATCTCCTGACAGACCTGTACGATCGCACCGAAACGGCCCAGCTTTGGGCCGGGACTGCCGATCTGGTGGCGTATCTTGAGCAGCAACAATCGCGCGACGCCGATGAATCCCGCGCTCAAATTCGAAGCAGGATTTTCCCTCGCATCGATCTAATGGAAGCGGTGCGGGATGGAGGATCGGGAGAAGCGCTATTTACCGTCGAGGACATCCGGCGGATTTTTGCCAAGAATCAACTGCGGCTGGTCGGCGGCGCGCCGCGTTTCCTGTGCCAGATTTGCAACACGCCGGACAGCGGCGCCTTGAGGCTATGCGTCCACCTAGTGGAATACGCGACCGCACTGGCCATCAAGCGCGGGCTTGGCAGCATCGACGAAAGGCTTCTGGACGAAGCGATGCGGGCTGGTTTCCAGCCGCATCGGGCGCAGCTCATGCTCGATTCGATCAGCGTGCGGGAGCACGCGGCGGTGAGGGCGAAGGCGTCGTGACGACAGCCGCAACGGCGGTTTGAACGGATTGACAAATGCCGGCGGGATCGCCGGGGAAAAGGACTTCACAATGGCTCGCGTAGACATCGCAAAGATAACTCCTCAGTTCATCGGCGCACTTTTTCAGCAACTATCACAAGCAACCCGGAATGCACTGGGGCAGATGGGCACCGCAACGGACTGGGCGAGAAGCATTCGAAGCACATTCGCGAATGAATCGAGCCTGCCGGCGGGATTCGGTCGATTGTCGCCGAGCGCCCAGATCGAGCACGCCATCAATGCTCACCTCACGGCCGGCCGGGTTTCACTCGCCGAGATTTCTCCGGAAGTGAAAGGGGCAAGCGGCCGCCTGGCACAACTGCTATCGGCGGGCGCCGTGAATTGGAGTCATGGCGAAATGATTGAATCGCTCATCGACGAAAGCACGGCCCGCCAGGCTGGGGAAACCCGGACGGGCAACCAAGCGCAAAATACCCTGAGCAAAGGGCCGGACGTGAATTACTGAAGGCGAGGCCGGACCAATGGAAGTGAATCTCGACTTGGTCATTGAGAAGTTCACAGGCTGGGACTTGCGGCTCATCGTGGACGGCAAAACCGTCGCGATCCGTCCGCCAAACGCCGCGATTATCGCACTGGCCGCGAAGCTCCGGGCGGGCGGATTGAGCGAAGCTGAGGCGGAGGCGGGACTGCGGGAAGCGTTGACGGGAATCGTCGAGAAGCCGGGCGACGTTGCGAACTGGTCGAGTGCGCAATTGATCGGCGCGATGTACGCCCTGTTTGAAGAATCGAAGCGATGTCGCATCAAAAGTTTCGCCGGGTTTGGCGATGCGGTTCGCGCGGTGATGCGGCCGGAATCGCCGGCCGTCCCGAGAGACGAAGTTTCACGCCGCACCGAGAAGGCCGCGGCTCCTTTCGATGGCCATGAACCGGAGAAGTCAGATTCTCCGGCCATGGCCTCTTAAATTGGCGGAGGAATGGACTCTGAAATGCACATTACCACGGACGGGACGAAGCCCATGGAGGCTGCGCCTGGCTCGCGTGAGCCAGGCCGGCCGCGGCTTCGCTCGAATCGACTGGCACAACTTCAACAACGAAAAATTGGAGGATTCGCGATGAAAGTTAAAGGCAAAAAGAAGCGAGATGCGAGGGACCGGGAGCTTGGATTGGGACCGCGCCGGACCTGGCGACTGTGGAGCGTCACGTACCGCCAGCAAGAACGGCTCGGCGACGGCGCCCCGGTCGGATGCTTGCTCACGACGTTCGGCCTCTTGCCCCTGCCGATCGCCTTTGTCTCCAACGTGGGGCAGGACGCGATGAAGCTGGCGATTGCGATCGTCGGCGGCGCATCATTCGCCGGAGCCACGGACCTTCGCGGGCGCAATTGGCTTGGCGTGGGAACATGCGTCAACGGTGCGATCCTTCGTCCGCTAAACAACAGGGGCCAGCCTGAGCTAATGGTTGACCACCTGGACGCGGCGATGGTTTCAATTGATCCGCTGGACGGCGGCGTGTCGTGGCTGACTTTCGACAACAAACGATTGCGGACCTATTTAGGGACACAATCGATGCTCGATTGGTCGATTCCCCGCGCCATCGCCAGACAAAACGCGGAGGCCGCGGCATGAACACTACAGCGGACAAATCGGCTTCGGAAATCTGGGCGGTCCTGGCTCGGGAGGCGATGCCCCTTCGCATCGCCGGCTTCCTCATCATGGACCGATCAAGATGTCCCAACCTCATCGCCTACGTTGAAGGCGCGGCGGACGTTGAAATATTGACGGCCAAAAGAATCGCGGAAGGCCGGCGATCGCCTGAAACCGCCGTGGACCTTCGCGGCCGGCCCATTCCGGATTTCATCGTCAACAAACCGCTGGTTTCATTGGACCTCGCCGGCGCCGGGACGGGCGCCGTCTGCGGCGGCTTCACTCAGCACGGGGCAAAGGTAACGTTTACGGTCATTATGATGCCGGGGATGGCAGCGGGAGCGCAGCCGATCGCCGACAAACTCCACGCGGCCGATGACCAAGACGAAAAGGGGACGCGATGAGTTTCGACGCCGGCGCAGCAACGGGCAGACTTGAACTTGACAGCTCCGATTTCACCGGCGGGATCATGGAGGCGGAGGGGATCGCCCGCATTTTCCCCGAAGTAGTTACGGACTTCATCGCCAATCCATTGCTTGGCGTGGCGGAGATTTTCAAAGAGCTTGGCGAAACCGCGATCGACACCTTCACGGAAGTTACCAACGACGCAGAAAGCATGGGGTTGCTGAGCGCCAGGCTTGGAGTGAAGCCTGAGATTTTCAGTCAGTGGTCACAGCTCGCCAAGACGGTCCACGTCGCCCCGGAACAACTGGCGATGGGCGTGAAGATGTTGGAGGAGGAGGCGGCCAAGGCGCTTGAGGGGGAAGCGAAATTCAATGCGGAGCGCCAGGCCCGACGCGAAAAGGCATTTCAGGATGAGGCCGAGTTTGAAGAGAAGCACCGGGGCAAGTCGGGCGACTTCTATCGAAAAGAGCAGGAGTGGGAGGCGGGGCATCAGGCGACGAATGCACAGGCCGCGGCATTCGCCAGACTCGGCATTACGCTGAACGATCTGCGGGACAATCTGAACGATCCGATGGCACTTTTCCAAAGGATCAAGGACGCCATCGACGCCGTGCCCGACCCGATAGAGCGGATGCGGCTGGCCACTGAATTGCTCGGCGCACGGCAGAGCGCACTTGTCCCGGTCCTCACGATGAGCAAAGAGCACGTCGAGGAGTTTGCCAAGGCCACTGAGCAGATGGGCGGGATAACCACGACGTCGGAGACGAAGGCGGCTCAGGCATTCACCGACTTGCAAACGGAAGCGGGAATCGCGCTAGAGGGAATAAAAAAATCGGCAATGATGCCGATCCTTGACTACATCACCGCGCACAAAGACCGGATACAGCAGGAGATTGTGCATCTGAGCCAGGTGGCCATAGAGGACATCGGGAAAATCTGGAAATATCTCTCAGGCCCGGAGGGCAAGACCATCTATGCCGAGATCGTGGCGGACATCAGGGCCATTCCCGCCGATCTTTCGGCCATCGGCGCGGAACTGAAAAAAATCTACGATGACTGGATCAAACCCATCTTCGACCGCACGAAGGAGATCGTCGGCAATCTGAGCGAAATGCGCGGCGGGAAAATGCCCAATGACCAAAGGCACGATGCGGTATCCGATGCGCTGGGGTACGCGTTTTCGGAGAAATACGATCCAAATGGCCAATACGCATTAAACCTGACGCCCGAAGCCCGCGCGACGATTGAACACACAATAAAAGAGCGGACGGGCATCACCGTGCCGGCGGGGACGACGGACGCGGAGCTTGGAAAATTGACGCAACGCGCAATGGGCGAGGATCGGGGGAATCCATTTTCCTCCGCCGCTCAGGTCACAATTTCAACCATGCACGTCTACACCAGCCCCGGCGTTGCGCAGGGCGGAATCGATCAGGCGGTGCAGGCTGCGATCAAGCGGGAGCAAGAGAAAAATCGGGCGATGGCGAATTCCACGGCCGCCATGGCGAATTGATTGAACCACGGATGGACGAACACGAAATACGAAAGGACGGACCGATGTTCAAGATGATCGACAAACTTCGCGGGGCGGTGGAGACGGCCAGGGCAACGACCCTCCGCCGGTATGCGGAAATCCTGGCGCTCGGCGATGCCGCCGCGGCGGAGCAAATCGGCGAGCTTCAAGAGCTGATGAAGCAACTTGGATTCGACACCAATCGCGCCCTGGCGGATGCGAAGGCTATCTCCGATCGCGCCCACTACTTGCAAATGCTGTCGTCCGTGCCGGAAAAGGAAAAGGCAAAGAACGCCACGGCGGCGGCGTTCAAGAAGCACTTGGACGAAATGGCCCGAATCGAAAATGAGCTTCACTCGACGCGGGAGAAGCTGATGGCCGAACGGAATCGGGCAGAATCGGCCTACTTTGCCGCAGAGCGTTGCCGGCGATTGTTGCAAGAACTCGACTCGAAGCAATGGGAGCTTTTCGGCATCCCACAGCCGACGCCGCCGCAACCGTTCGGCCCCAACAATCCGTACGAGCCGCCCTCATTCCCGGTCGGCGATCCGGGCAGGGCACGATAGCGCCGACGCTTGACGCGCGAGCGAAGCTTCGCGGATGAATGAACCCAACTTTTTCCGAGGATGCGAATGGCCGTGACTTATACAAATCTAGTGGTCGTTCAGATACAGCGTTCCGGCGGTCTCAGCGGAGGCGGCGCGGGCCCCACGACGAAACTGATTAACCCCGATCTGGCGACATACACCACAAGCTCATCGTCGCCGGATTACGTCTATGACGTGTTCGATCTTTACGGCAATGCACTGGGCACCAACATGACGCCGACGAAGCCGCGGCGCGGCAACGTCTCGCCGGGCGGCGGTTTGGGCACCGGATACGTCAATCCGAACGGCGCCTTTCAACTTTACGACGCCAACGAAGCGACATTGCCGCCCAGACCGGGGCAAATGTAACCGGGCATTCCGGCTTCACGATGGACCTTCATTATGGGCAGGCAGAGTTACCAATCATCCACGCCGAGCGAATCGGAACGCCAGCACGCGCGGAGGCATCGCGCCCGCGCAAACCATATCCGCGGGCGGATGGATGACCTGCCGGAGAATGTCCGGAACGAAATGCCGCTGACCGACGATCCATGGGAGCTTGCGGCGGCCGAACGCACGATCAGACAGGAATACGCCGCCAGGATCGCAGCCAGCAAGCCGGCGGCCGATCCGGCGAAAGGCGGTGCGTGATGCCTCTTGCATCCGCGATTGCGCAGCGGCCCTCGCATGGCGGACAGGCCCGCGCGGCAATGCCTCTACGGCAACGGGATTGGCTCAATCATCTTCGGCCCGATCAACTGAAAATCCTCCGCGATCGCGAATGGCTCGTGTTGCACTTCCAGGCCGGTTTACGCGAGGGCAAGGCGCGCGGGGAATCATCGGACATTGTTGCCCCAAAGATCGTCCAGGCTTTACGGCAGGCCGGCCACGCGGCGGCGGTGAAGACGCTTTGGCGTTGGCGGGCGGATTATCGAGTGGACGGACTTTTCGGACTGATGGACAACCGCTGGTTCAAGGATCATCCGGATACGACTTGGCCTTTCATTGCGGCGCTTTCCCACATTTATCTGCGGGGGACGGGCGTCGGGAAGTCGATCGAATTTTGCCATGCGGAGGCGATGAAATTGGCGGAAGATTACGACTGGCCGCGCTGTCCATTTCGCGTGAGCCGGCGATGGATTAATGAGCATTTGACGGGCGGGGACATGGGCATCGCCGGGAGATCATTCGATCACCGGCAGATGGCCAATCGACCGGTTTTCAAAGCCGGTTCGAACAACTGAATGCGGTTCTCAAAAAGCTCGGCGAAACCGCCGGGCTTGCGGTCTGCGCCCGGGGTCTTGGCCAAGTATGATGCGCATTTGGCCAAGTAGACGTGCGCACTACATTTGTCTCACGGCTGTCGTGCCAAGTTGATGAACGTCATTTAGGTCTTTGCCGCAGCCTTCGGCCCCATCTTCGCCAGGAAGATTCCCAGTTCGTAGAGCAGAATCAGCGGCACCATGAGAGCGATGGTTGCGGTGACGACGTCGCCGGGGGCCAGGGCGGCGGCGAGCATGGACAGGCCGAGATAGACGTAGCGCCGCCAGTGGCGGAGCGTGTCGATTTCGACCAGGCCGATGCGGGCCAGGGCCATCACCACGATCGGCAACTGGAACGCCAGGGCGAACGTCAGCAGCAGTTGCAGGACCAGGTCGAGATAATCCGGCAGGGTGAAAGAGGTCGCCAGGAGATTGTCCGGACCGAAGGGGATGACGCGGACGTTGCCGCCGGTGAAGATTTTCAGGCGATGTTGCAGGGTGTCGAACCAGAGTTGGAGTTCCACGGGATGCGCCGGGTTGCCGGGGATGGCCTGGACGAACGTCGGCTGAGAGGTGGCGCGGGCGTGGGCGGCATCGGTGGCATCGGGCAGTTGCAGCGGGAAATCAGCGGTGAAGGCGATGAAGAACGTCAGCGAAAACGGCAGCACGACGTAATAGACAAACAGCATTCCGCAGAACAACAAGGCGATGCTCAGGGGAATGTATTTGGTGACGTATTTGCGCTCCTTCGGATACAAGCCGGCGCTGACGAAGAGCCAGAGCTGGTAAATGATCCAAGGCCCGGCGATGGCGGTGGCGGCGATGAGGCTGACCTTCATGTAGACCATGAACGCGTCGGAAATCTGAAGCGATGAAAGCTGGGGATTGATGTCGAATCTCTGGAGTGAGCGGAGCAGGGGCCGGCAGAGAAAGCCGAGGATTTGCCGGCCGAAGAGGAGGCAGACCAGCACGGCGGGGACGAGGCCGATCAATCCCAGGAGGATTCTGCGGCGCAGTTCCTCCAGATGGTCGCCGATGGACATCTGGTAATCATCGGGATTGAAATCCTTTTGCTTGACGGTCATTCAGCAAGCAGAATAAGGGGAAAGCGGGCGGATGGGAACTATCGGCAGAGGCGAAAGGCGATACCACCGGCTGGGTCAAAGGGATAGGCCGAAACGAAAGCCTGTCGGGTATCGTTACCGGCAAAATCAGCGACAATCGCTATGATAGTGCCAACAGAACGGAAGGACAGGTACCCAATGCTCTCGCAAATTAAGCTTAAGAATCTGCTGTCGTTCGGCCCGACCGGCATTGACCTCAAGCTTGGGCCGCTAAATGTTCTTATTGGTCCGAACGCATCGGGGAAAAGCAATATCATTGAGGCTTTGAGCCTGCTTAAGGCAATGCCCGTCGATTTGACTGAGCCGATTAAGGATGGAGGTGGTGTGGGGGACTGGCTGTGGCGCGGCGCAAAGAGACCAACAGCCTTGGTAGAAGTCGTAGTTGACTTTCCATTCGGGAAGCAGGCGCTACGACATGGCTTCGAGTTCACGGAAATTGGGCAGCGGTTTGAGATGGTCGAGGAAAGGATTGAAAACGAGCACCCATACGACAATCAGCAGACGCCATATTTTTATTATCAATTCCAGCACGGACATCCGGTCTTAAATGTCAACGAATTTCAGAAACGAACGCTCAAACGGGAAGACGTGAATCCCCAGCAATCGATAGTTGCCCAGAGACGTGATCCTGATCAGTACCGTGAAATCACGTACCTGGCGGACCAATATTCAAGGATTTGTTTATATCGCGATTGGGCATTTGGCCGTTTTACCCCCCCAAGGACGCCTCAAAAGACCGACGAGAAAAACGATCAACTATTACCCGATTCGCGCAATCTCGCACTGATGGTGAATCGGCTCAAACGAGACCCGCCTGCGAAGAGAAGGTTTGTGGAGTTGCTAGGAACATTCATCGAGGGCGTTACGGATGCCGACGTGCAACTGCAAGGTGGGACGGCGCAGTTATTTTTGGAGGAGGGCGCATTCTCTGTGCCGGCGACTAGACTGTCCGATGGAACACTGCGATTCATGTGCCTCCTTGTCGTTCTGCTCAATCCCGATCCGCCACCGCTCGTGTGTATTGAGGAGCCGGAGCTTGGCCTGCACCCAGACGCAATTGCAATCGTAGGTGACCTACTCATCGAAACTTCCGCACGGACCCAACTGATTGTAACCACTCATAGCGATGTGCTGCTCGATGCATTTAGCGACCAGCCGGAAAGCGTCGTTGTTTGTGAGCGAAGTCAGGGGGAAACACAAGTCCACCGTCTCGATGCGAAACAACTTCAGTCGCGACTTTCCACGCAGACTCTCAGTCAACTCTGGCATAGTGGAGAAATTGGAGGAAACCGATGGTGATGATTTATTTGGAAGGTGGGGGAGACGAGAGCAGCCTCAAAACAGAATGTCGTCACGCCTTCCACGAGCTATTCAAAAGAGCAGGGTTCGCGAACAGAATGCCAAAGGTCGTTCCAAAGGGCCGGCGCGGGGCGGCATTCGATGCGTTCAAAACAGCCTGTCGTGACGCGGTTGTCGGGTTATTTGTGATATTGCTCGTAGACAGCGAGACGGTTCCAGCAGGTTCGGACGCATGGGCACATTTGAAGGTGCAAGACGGTTTGGATAGGCCCTCCAATGCAACCGGCGATCAGGCGCAGCTTATGGTGGTTTGCATGGAAACGTGGCTCGTCGCCGACACGGGCGCATTTGCTAAATACTTTGGCAAGGATTTCAACGAGAAACCGCTCCCGACGACCGATCTTGAGAAGCGGTCCAAGTCTGACGTTTACGGTGCGATTGGGAAGGCGACAATAAGCGCAATTCCGAAGGGAAAGTATGGCAAGGCGCGGGATTCATTCAAATTACTCAGTCAGATTGATCCAGTGAAGCTACGAAAGTCATGTGCGTGGGCGGATCGGTTTTTTGAAGCATTAAACAAATATTGCTGAACAGTCGCGCGCCTCGACTGTTCGTCGTACTCCAATTTCGGTTCTATTTGATGGATCGCCTACGCCGCCGGCAGGGGATCGAATTCGACCGCGACGCGGTAGCCCATGCCGCTGGGATCGCAGCGGAGGACTCTTCCGAAAGCGTCCCAGCCGCGAAACATGCCGTTTTGGGGGAAGAAGACGGTCAAATGCTCGCCCTGGCGGAGGGGATGGTCGGAGATGGCCGAGAGTCCGCCGAGGGACAAGTCGCGCAGCATGAGATTGAGCTTGGGCATTTGCCGTGCGTCGAGGGAGTGATCGAGGCGCCGGCTTTCCACGGTGGCGTGGAATTCCTTGCGTGGGAACATTCGCCGATCCGACCACGACTCCGTCGGCAGATAGGCGGGCATCTTCAACAAAGCGACCATCTGGGACGCTCCTTAAATTTGAGGGGACTGGCATGCCGAGGGCGTCTGGCTTGCTGCATCGGCATCAAAAATCCTGTAGGCTCATCGGCCAGAAAGGCGGAAAAGGTTATCTATCTTGCGGAAGAAATGGTGGCGACGTGAATAGAGGCGATTTACCTGGAATTGTGTTTCTGGTGGGAGCGGGCCCGGGGGACCCCGGCCTGATCACCGTGCGCGGGGCGAGATTATTGGAACAGGCCCAGGTCGTTGTGTACGACTATCTGTCCAATCCGCGTCTGCTGAGTTATTGCCCCCAGGCGGAGGTGATCTACGTGGGGAAGAAAGCGGCGGACCATTCGATGCCGCAGGAACAGATTAACGCCCTGCTGGTCGAGAAGGGGCGGGCGGGGAAGCGCGTCGTGAGGTTGAAAGGCGGAGACCCGTTCGTGTTCGGTCGGGGCGGGGAGGAATGCCAGGCGCTGGTGGAAGCGGGCGTGGCGTTTGAGGTGGTGCCGGGCATCACCGCGGCGATCGCCGCGCCGGCGTATGCGGGGATTCCGGTGACGCATCGCGATTTCAATTCCAGCTTCACGTTGATCACCGGTCATGAGCGCGAGGACGGCGAGCCGGCCAGCGACGTGCAGTGGGACGTGATCGCCAGGCTGCCGTGCGTGGCGTTTTACATGGGTGTCAAATCGCTGCCGCAGATTTGCCGGAAGTTGATCGAAAACGGAATGCCGCCCGACGCGCCGGCGGCGACGATCCAATGGGGCACGATGCCGTCGCAGCGAACCGTGGTCTCCACGGTGTCGCGTCTGGCTCAGGACATCGCCCAGGCGAAACTCCACGCTCCGGCGATGACCATCATCGGGAAAGTGGTTGAATTGCGCGCGGCGCTGGCGTGGGTGGAACGCCGGCCGCTGTTCGGCCAGACCATCGTCGTCACGCGCTCGCGCCATCAGGCCAGCGAGATTTCGCGGAAACTGGAGGAACTGGGCGCGGAGGTGATCGAAGCTCCGACGATCGAGCTGCACGAGCCGGCGGATTGGTCGGCGGTGGATGGGGCGCTGGCGTCGGCGGGGGGATTCGACTGGGTCTGTTTCACCAGCGTCAACGGCGTGACGGCGGCGCGGAAACGGCTGGCGGCGGTCGGCAGGGATGCGCGCGTTTTCGGCCAGGCGAAATTGGCCGCCATCGGAGACTCCACCGCCGCGGCGATCGAGCGGGAATTGTGCCTCAAAGTCGATTTGTGTCCCAAGTCGTTTGTGGCCGAGGCGCTGGCGGACGAGCTTGCGGAACGGAAGGAAGTTTCGGGGCGGAAATTCCTGCTGTTGCGCGCGGACATCGCCCGGCCGCTGTTGCGTCAGCGGCTGATCGACCGGGGCGCTCGGGAGGTTTCGGACGTGGCGATTTACGAAAACCGCCCGGTGAGCCAATTGCTGCCGGGTCTGACCGACGCCTTGGATGCCGGGCGAATTCATTGGATTACGTTCAGCAGCAGCAGCACGGCACGGAATTTCCTCAACCTTCTGGGGCCGGAATATCGCCAGAAACTTTCCCGCGCGAAGCTGGCGAGCATCGGTCCGGTCACGACGGCGACGCTGCGCGAAGCGGGCCTGGAACCGTCGGCCGAGGCGCGGACGTTTAACATCGATGGTTTGATTGAAGCGATGGCGGCATCCGTATGATTCCCGACGATCCGGTCATCGCGGTCATCGGCGCCGGGGCGGTGGGGGGCTATTACGGCGCGCGGCTGATCCAGTACGGCCACCGCGTGCACTTGCTGACCCGAAGCGATTGCGCGCACATTCGCAAATCCGGGATGCGAATCCACAGCCGCGACGGTGATTTTTCGCTCTCCGCCAAACAGATCAACGTCTATGACGATCCGCGCGACATGCCCAAGGCGGATTTGGCGATCGTCACGCTCAAGACAACCGCCAACGGGCATCTGCGTGAATTGGTCGGCCCGGTGCTGAAGGGCGACTCCGTGATCCTGACGTTGCAGAACGGATTGGGAAACGAGGATCTGTTGGCGGAACTGTTCGGGCCGCAGCGCATCGTGGGCGGGATGGCGTTCGTGTGCATCAACCGGATCGGGCCCGGCGAAATCTCCCATACGGATCATGGGATGATTCGCGTGGGCGAGCCGGCGGGCGGGCCGACCGAGCGGTTGCGGAAGATCACGGCAATATTCTCCGGCAGCGGGGCGCCGTGCGAGGTTCTGGAGAATTTGGCAACCGGCCGATGGGACAAACTGATTTGGAACGTTCCGTTCAACGGGCTGGGAGCGGCGTTGGACATGACGACCGACAAGCTGATCGAATCGGAGGCGGGGCTGAGGCTGGTGCGGAAGCTCATGGAGGAGGTGATCGCCGCCTGCCGGCCGCTGGGCATCCGGTTCGATTTAAGCGTAATTGAACAGAAGATTTCCTATACCCGAACAATGGGTGCTTATAAGACCAGCATGCACATAGACCGGCAGACCGGCCGGCGAATGGAGGTCGAGGCGATTATCGGCCAACCGCTGCGGAAGGCGCGCGGGAATTCGATTTCAACTCCATATATGGAGATGCTTTATGAAATCCTCAGTTTGATCGATGGCGGATTTTTGTCGAAGCAAAGAGTGCAATAGAAATCTCCGGAAATGCAGCGATTTATTCTGGTCTTTTCGCAGATTTGATATATATAGGTTTACAGAGAGGGCGAGACCGAAGTACTGAATGCAGCACAGAATGCGTCTCTCGCCTGCATATCAAAAACAATGGAGTTGCGGAGGAGAAAATGATTTCGCAGCGATGGGCGGCCCAAATGGGGCTTTTGGCGGCAACGGCGGTCTTTGTCACCAGCATCGGGGTCCTGATTTCGCAAGCTGGAAACAGCTCCGGCAACGACGCCATGTCCCGGTCAATGAACTCCAACCCAACACAGCAGCCAGGCACGCCGATCTCTCTTTCCGCCCCGGCCATGTCTCCGACCGCCCGGCCTTCCGCCGCGGTTGAACACTGAGCGATTGGCGGAAGAGTTCAACTTTGAAATTGCGAATGGCAGCGGGCTGGCGGCGTTGCCGGTAGCGGTGCGGCCTGCACCAAATGCAGTTCATCTCTAAGAAGGTCTTGGGTATCATATACGCATGCATCTGGTGATTTTTGAGGCTTCGCGGTGGCATTCGATGGCGCCGCTATCGCTCAATCGCCCGGTGTTCACGCTTCTCAGCGGAACCAGCACGCTGCTGGAAAAGCAAATTCAACACGTCCAGCCATTGCGCGTCACGCTGTGGGTCCGTCCCGAGATGGTGGAGTTTTGCCGCAAACACGTGATTCCGACGTTGTCGGTTCCGACGGCGATCAACGTGCCGTTGGATGATGAGCCGGCCTTTTTGAGCAGCGGGCGGACATTGCATTTCAGCCAGTTCCCCAGACCGACGGACCCGATGGTCAGCGTGGACGAGGGGAACCTGATTCGCCAGGCCTACGTGAAGATGCCGGGCCTGAGTTGTGAAGACGCGATGCAGCGGAGCGAGCGTTGGCTGCAACTGCTGGATTTGCCGCGGACCGGCGATCAGACGCGGATGCCGGAATATCTGTGGGATTTGGTGCATTGGAACGAGGAGGCGATCGTCGCCGATGCCAGCCAGATGACCGACCGCCCGCGTCCGCCGGCGGATTGCAAGTGTCACGTCATCGGCGAGCAGGACGTGATCGTGGAACCGGAGGCCAAGCTCTCGCCGGGCGTGGTGCTGGATGCCAGCCGGGGTCCGATCGTGATCGACGCCGGGGCGTCGATCGGCGCCAACAGCGTCTTGCAGGGTCCGGTCTATTTGGGCAAGTATTCCAGCATCGCCCCGCTGTCCTACGTTCATTCCGGAACGAGCATCGGGCCGGGGTGCAAGATCGGCGGCGAAGTCGCCGCCAGCATTTTCCTCGGCTACAGCAACAAGGTCCACGAGGGTTTTGTCGGCCACAGCTATATCGGCCAATGGGTCAACCTCGGGGCGGGCACCACCGCCAGCAACATGAAGAGCACGTACGGACCGATCAAGATGCACATCGGCGCCAAGCAGATTGAGACCGATCGGCGGTTTCTGGGCTCGATGATCGGGGATCACAGCAAGACGGCGATCGGTACGCGGCTGATGATGGGCAGCTACGTCGGCTATTGCAGCCTGCTGGCCGGCAGCGATTTGCCGCCACGGTTTATTCCCAGCTTCACCTTCTGGACCGATGAGGGGTCCAAGCCTTACAAGCTCGACAAGGCCCGCGAGGTGATGAAACAGGTTTACGGCCGCCGGGGCCGCATCTGGGACGAGGAGGACGAGATTCAATTGAAGATCGCCCAGAATTCGGCCGCGCAGGTGGAATAGACGCGCGGGAAAATATCTCATCGCTCCCCGGAATGTCCCATCCCACCCCCCCTCCCCTCACGCGATCGTCCGCGCGCGAGCATTTTCCCGCTGAATTAGCATCCTAAAAATACTGTTGCAGAATTGGCCTGGGTGCGGTGGTAACAAAACCCCTGTTTTCGATATCGCGGCGAGGGGTTTCGTTACCGTTACCGGGGGGTGTGAGTTGAGTTTCCTCAACTCTGCCAATTTGTCGGCGGTGCCTGGTTCCCGCCGAGCAAGCTCGGCGGGCTTTGGAAAAAAGTGGCTCCCTCTACATTTATAGCCGGGAGGTGAAGGTTTTAGACGCCTTTTTGGGAAAGCGCGGATTTTGTGGGATTAATTTTTCGTTCGCGGCGTTCGCCCACGTTACCTCTAGTCGGCGCGTCGGATTTCCATTGTATCCCCAGGTGGAAACGTATACTGAAAATCTCAAGGAGACGAAAAGTGCAATATAGCGACCGTAGTCGGTTCCGGGACGGTTTCTGCGCTCTCCTGGCTGTGGTTCTGTTCGCCGCTGCGAGTGCCAGCGCTCAATTTACTTACAGCGCCATCAGCGACGCCGCGGGCACGAGCACCTATTGCGAAGGAGTCTCCAATGGGTCCATCGTGGGCTACTACGTTAACTCCAGCAGCAATGCCAATGGATTCCTTTACAGCGGCGGCGGCTTTACCGCCGTCAACGATCCCTACGCTGTCCGCCAAGTCGGCACCTCACCCTCCGGAATCTCAGGAACCACGATTGTCGGAACCTATCTGGATAGCCGAACCGAAACCATGCGCGGATTCATTGACAACAGCGGAACCTTTACACCCCTGGATGATCCATCTGCTGCCGGGACCACTGATATCACCGGGATTTCCGGAAACAACATCGTCGGTTGCTACGAAGACAGCAGTGATAAATGGCACGGCTTCGAATACAACGATAGCACGAAGAATTTCACGACTCTCGACGAATCGGTCCCCACCGCCAGCAATTCCGGAACCTACGCTGGGGGCATCAATGGAAACACAATCGTTGGGTGGTACGTGTCCCAGACCAGCAATTCCGCCGGCTCCAGCACCCATGGCTTTAGCTTCAACAACTCAACCTACACCAATTTCGATTTTCCCGAATCCACCATTTCCGGAACCACGACCGACCCGCAAGAAACGGTTGCCACCGGAATTTCGGGAAATTTGATTGTCGGAACCACCGATGTCGATCTCATCACTAACACTGGAACTGGATTCAACACCGTCGGTGATCAATATGGTTTTGTCTACGACGGCAGCAATTTCACGCTGCTCGACGATCCCGCTGCCGAAAACCAATACGGCTTTGGCACCGACGCTCAGGCGATCGATGGAGACACCGTGGTGGGATACTACTATGTGAACTACGACACGGTGCAAGGTTTTGAAACCATCATTCCCGAACCCGCAAGCATGATGCTTCTTCTCGGGGGCGCAGTGTTTCTGATGCGTCGTCCCCGCAACGGCGCGCGAAATTAAAATACCCCGCGGATGGCCGTCCATGGGCTTTGGGGATTGAAATTGAGCCGCCGCCGCTTTTTGGGGGGGGGCGGCTTAATCTTTTGCTAATATTCGCGGCCTAAATCTGCGGGGAAGGAGACATCCGGATGTTCCAATTTCTTCGGGCGGCGGCGGTGGTTCTGGCGGCGGGCGCGGGAATGGCGATGGGGGACGTGAGCCTCAAAGGGGAGGGGGCGACTTTTCCCAAGCCGCTTTATGACGTTTGGGTGTCGAAATTTCACGAGGCGAATCCGGACATCGCCATCGACTACCAGGGCAGCGGGTCGGGCGGTGGAATCAAGGCGATCACCAACAAGACCGTCGATTTCGCGGGGTCCGACGTGAAGATGAGCAAAAAGGAGGCGGCGGAGGCGGGGGACGTGGTTTACGTTCCGTCCTGCGCCGGCGCGGTGGTGGCTGCGTACAACCTTCCGGGCTTTTCCGGGGAATTGAAGCTTAACGGTTCGATCCTGGCGGATATTTATCTTGGGAACATTACGAACTGGAATGACGGCAAGATCGCGGCGTTGAATCCCGGGGCCGCGCTGCCGAATCAGGCGATCACGCCGGTCTATCGGAGCGACGGGAGCGGGACCAACGCGGTGTTCAGCACGTATCTGACGACACAGAGCGATGAGTTTTCCGCCAAGGTGGGGGCGGGGAAATCGGTTCAGTGGCCGGTCGGGCAGGGCGCGCAGGCCAACAACGGAGTCACCAAGGTGGTGAAGGACGTTTCCGGCGCGATTGGGTACGTGGAATTGAATTACGCGTTGGCCAACGACGTTTCCATGGCGACGATGCAGAACAAGGACGGGAAATTCGTGAAGCCGTCGCTGGATTCGGTGACGGCGGCGGCGGCGGCGGCGACGGAGATACCGGCCAACATCATGAACCAGGGCGGCGACAATGCCTATTCCATCGCTTCGTTCACGTATATTCTTGTGCACAAGGACCTGAGCTATCTCGGCGACAAGACGAAAGTGGACGCGCTGGTGAAATTCCTGACCTGGGCCGAGACGGATGGTCAGAAGCTCGCCCCGGACCACGCGTATGCTCCGCTGCCGGATGCCGTGACGCGGAAGGCGATGGAGAACATCCATTCGCTGACGTTTAACGGCTCGCCGGCCCAGCAGTAGAAATGTCGGACGTTTCCATTTCCAATCTCGGCCAAGCGCCCTCGCCGGCGCAGCCCGGTTTGACCCGGCGCAAAAGCCATTGGCTGAATTGGGATCGGGTGATGCATGGCGTGGCGCGGGGGAGCGGACTGGTGATTGTGCTGATGCTGGCATCGCTGGTGGTTGTGCTGGTGGTGGCGGCGGCGCCCAGCATGAAGCGGTTTGGGTTTGGCTTTCTGACCACGACCAATTGGCAGCCGAACGAGCGGCAAGTCCCCAGGCTGGACGCGCACGGAAAGGTCGTGAAGGACGAGGACGGCCAGATCGTGATGGACACGAACCCGCCATCGTTCGGCGCTTTGCCGATGATCTATGGAACGACGGTCAGTTCGGCGTTGGCGCTGCTGCTGGCGGCGCCGCTGAGCGTGGGGGCGGCGCTGTTTCTGGTGAGGATCGCGCCGCGGGTCATCGTCCCGCCGATTTCGTTTCTGATCGAGTTTTTGGCGGCGATTCCAAGCCTGGCATATGGGATATGGGGTTTGTTCGTGCTGGCGCCGTTTCTGCGGAATTACGTTGAGCCGGCCGCTTTCCGCGTGTTCGGAGGGGTGTGGGGATTCGGGTGGCTGTTTTACGATCATGAAGGCCGGCGGCATCTGCTGACGGGTTTGGACATGCTGTGCGGGGGACTGATCCTGGGGATCATGATCATTCCGATCATCACCGCGATCAGCCGGGATATCCTGGCCTCGGTGCCGCGGGCACAACTGGAGGGGACGGTGGCGCTGGGGGCGACGTGGTGGCAAAGCGCTTTGGAGATGATCGAGTTCAGCCGCAGCGGCTTGTTTGGGGCGATCATTCTCGGATTGGCGCGGGCGGCGGGAGAAACGATGGCCGTCACCATGGTGATCGGAAACAACCCGCACATCGCGCTGTCGGTGTTCGCACGGGCGCAAACGATGTCGAGCCTTTTGGCCAGCAAGTTTCAGGAGGCGGAGGATTTGGACCGCTCGGCGTTGCTGGAGATCGCGCTGATCCTTTTGGTGATGTCGCTGCTGTTCAACGTGACGGCGCGGTGGCTGGTCGTGGGCAAGGATTCGCACGGAGCGGCGGCGCATTAAAGGAAAGGGGACATTCATGTTTTCCGCGGATTTTCAATTGGGGGATAGGGCATGACGGGCGTCGCACGAAGAGCCATGTCGCGGCAGTTGAGCAAGCTGATGTTCGGGCTGTGCATCCTCTTTGCCGCGATCATCCTGACCCTTTTGACGCTGATCACGGGATACCTGCTGATCATCGGGGTCAAACACCTGAGCGTGTCATTTTTCATCAGCGAGCCGATTGCCCAGGGGAATGCGGGATTCCCCGGCGGGATGGCCAACGGGCTTCAGGGCACGAGCGTCCTGATCGCGATGGCCAGCGCGGTGGGGATTCCGCTGGGGATGCTGGCGGGGATTTACCTGGCGGAATACGACGCCGGTTCGGTGTTCGTCGGGACGATCCGGTTTATCGCGGACGTGCTGGCGGGGGTGCCAAGCATCGTGGTGGGGATCCTGTGCTACGAGTTGCTGGTGGCGCCGTTTCATCGAAACAACGCGTGGTCGGCGGCGTTGGCGCTGGCGTTCATCATGGTGCCGATCATCGCGCGGACGACGGAAGAGATGCTGCGGCTGGTTCCGGACAGCTACCGCGAGGCGTCGATGGGGCTGGGGGCGACCAAGGCGCACACGATCTGGAAGATCATCCTGCCGGCGGCCAGGGCGAGCATCGTCACCGGCATAATGCTCTCGATCGCGCGCATTGCCGGCGAGACGGCCCCGCTTCTTTTCACCTCGCTGGGAAACGATTCGATCACCTGGAACCTGAACGACCGTTTCCCGTCGCTGACGAAGCAGATTTACGACTACAGCACGCAGCGCGCCACCCCCCAGGAGCAGGGACTGGCCTGGGCGGGAATCCTTGTCCTGATCAGCCTGATCTTCGTGCTGAACCTCGGCGTGCGATATTTCACCCGCCAGCGCAAATGACCCTTCCGCCGGCGCAGTGTCTGCCGCGATTTCCGGCAAAAAATGAATTGAACCGCCAAAACGCCAAGACGCCAAGGCGGAATACGGATAAGTGACATGATTTTACGTTGGCGTCTTGGCGTCTTGGCGGTTCAATCGTCTTTGGTCCCCGAAGAGTTGGCAGGCCGCCCGCGCAAATATATTTCATCCATGTAGACTCATATCCCGCGCCTTGTATACTGCCGAACTCCGAAACGAGAGGCGTCTAAGGATATGGCTTCGGTTTGCTTTTATTTTCAGATCCATCAACCGATGCGGCTTCGCCGCTACAGCGTGTTCGATACGGACCGGCATTATTTCGACGATTACAAGAACGCGGAGATTTGCCGGAAGGTGGCGCACAAATGCTATCTGCCGGCCAATCGGACGCTGCTGGAGACCATCCGCGTCCACGAGGGGCGGTTCCGCATCGCCTATTGCATCACCGGGGCGGCCCTGGAGCAGATTCAGCAATACGTGCCCGAGGTGATGGATACGTTTCACCAACTGAACCAGACGGGATGCGTGGAATTCCTCAATGAGACGTATTACCACTCGCTGGCATTTTTGTATTCGCGGGAGGAATTCCGGGCGCAGGTGGAGCAGCATCGGCAATTCATCAAGCATCTTTTCGGGCAGGAGCCGCGGGTTTTCCGAAACACCGAGCTGATCTATAACAACGATCTGGCCCATTTTGTCAGCCACATGGGCTACGAGGGGATCCTCGCCGAGGGGGCGGACCATATTCTCGGATACCGCAGCCCGAATTTCGTCTATCGGCCGCCGCACGCGCCGAAGCTCAAGCTGCTGCTGAAGAACTACCGGCTGAGCGACGACATCGCGTTCCGATTTTCCAACCGGGGATGGGAACAATGGCCGCTCACGGCGGAAAAATTCGCCGGCTGGGTGAACCAGATCAACGGCAACGGGTTCATCTGCAACCTGTTCATGGATTACGAAACCTTCGGCGAGCACCAGTGGGCCGACACCGGCATCTTCGATTTCATGCGGCACGTCCCCGGCAAGATCATGGAGAATTTGGACAACAACTTCCTCACCCCGAGCCAGGTCATCGATAAATACGACGCGGTCGGTGAGATCGACGTGCCGCACATGATCTCATGGGCGGATACCGAGCGAGATCTTTCGGCGTGGCTGGGCAACGCCATGCAGTCCAACGCGCTGCACGAGCTCTACAAGCTCGAAGGCCCGCTGAAGGAAAAGGGCGACGAGCAGCTACTGACCGATTGGCGCCGGCTCACGACCAGCGACCATTTCTATTACATGTGCACGAAATACTGGTCCGACGGCGACGTGCACAAATACTTCAGCCCGTACGAAAGCCCGTACGACAGCTACATCAATTTCATGAACGTCCTGGACAACATCCAGACCCGGCTGCGGGCGTAAACGACCCGCGCGGGCGTAAACGACCCGCGCGGGCGTGAAGGTAACGGAGAATTGATGAGTGTGGCTCAGGGGCAGGCAGTTGAGCTTTCACATCCTTCAAATCCCGGTCACGGCAAGGCGATGAGATGGTTCAGTTTCGCTCTGGTGGCGGCGTACTTATGCCGCGGGGTGATTCTTTGTTGCATCGAGCCGCCCATGGAGATGTGGGATGAATATCAACACTTCGCGCGCATCGCCTATCTGCACGAAATGGGCCGGTCGCCGGTTTTCCAGGAAGCCGATGTGCCGGCTTCCGTGATGAAACAAGTGGTGCAATATCCGCAAGCGGTGTGGAATGGAAAGGAGACCATTCCCGGCGGGGGGCAGCCCTATCCGCAGTTCTGGCTTGGCAACGACAGGCCGAAGTTCCATCCCGGGCCGACGCCGCTTCTCTATGAGGCCCAGCAATCGCCGCTTTATTACTGGCTCATGCTCCCGATATTCAACGCGGCGGGGGGGACGGATCATCTGGCCGAGTCTGTCTCGGTGCTACGCTTGGTGAATGTCGGCTTCGGGGCGGCCGCGCTGGCGGTGATTCTGGCGTGGGCGGCGCGGGCATGCCGTCAGCGGCCATACGCGATGGCCATCGGCCTCTGGGCCGGCTTACAGCCGTTGCTTTTGTTGAACTCCACCCGCGTGGCCAACGATTCATTGGCCTTTCTCCTGGCGGTCATCGTCGTCGCCTGGACGTTGGCTCTGAGCGGGCGGCGCCTCCGATGGCACGCCGCGGCGATCGGCGCCCTGACGGGCCTGGGCATTCTGACCAAGGCGACCGATTTGGCCCTGATCCCATTCGTCTTGCTTTGTTTGCTGGCGTTGGCGTGGCGGCGGGAAACGAAATGGTCGGAAACCGGCGCCGCCGCGGCAATCTTTTTCTTCGTCGTCGCCGCCGAAATCAGTCCAATCGTCATCGCCAGTTTTCGGCATTTTGGCGTGCCGTTTCCAATGCAGGAGGCGATTTACAATCGTGCCCACGGCGTGAAGTTGCCTGATCTTCTGGTTTGGCTGCGATGGGATCGTTGGTGGGTTTGGTGGACGGTCTACCGGCAATGCTTTCTGGATGGCGGACTATGGGTCGGCGGATGGAGTGTTCTCCTTCCGCCACACTTGTTCATCGTCGTTTACCAGGACCTGTTGTTCGCCGCTGTGTTGGGCTGGCCAATGTCGTGGCTCTTTCGTTGCGAGAGATTGGGTGTTTCAAGCGTTTTTCGCAGCGCCTGGACGGCGCCGGCGATCGTCGCGTTGGTCTGTTGCGTCCTGGCGGAGATGAGCGTTCATGCGGTTGAATCGATGACCGCATGGGGAGTCTGCGCCACCGCCTCCTGGTATGCCGCGCCGGCGCTCCCCTGGCTTTTGGCCGTCGTCGCCACGGGGGCGTTAGCCTGGCGATACACTCGACTCGGTTATTGGGTTGCCCTACTCATGCCGGCATTTTTCATCCTGGTTGAGTTCTTCGACGAGTTCGGCCGAATGGTGGCGACCTATTCGCAGAAGAGCCTGAGCCTGGCGGCATTGCGCCGCCTGGGCACTTTGCATCCCGCCTGGATGCGTTTGCCGACATTGGCGGCCGCGACACTGCTGGCGCTTATCTTGCTGGCGACGGCGTTTGGCCTGTGTCTGGCGGCAATTCGCCGCCGCGACGAAGCCTAACCGTTGGGAATGAAACGGGGACCCGCCTCCCATTGATGGGATGCCGCCCGCGCTGTAACTACTCTTTCAGTCGCCCGGCCGGCGGAACGGAGATGTCCGAATATGCGACTTCACCGTCATGTCGTACCGGAGATGATGGACCGGCTGGATCTGCCGGAAGCGGCGCACGTCAGCGCGCTGGCGGGACTGCGGCGGGCCAATCGGGCCACCAAAGCCGCCCAACACGTCGCCAAGCCGATTGTCGCCTTGGCTCGGCGGGATCGCATCGATCGGATTTCAATGCTCGATGTCGCCTGCGGTGGCGGGGACGTGCCCATCGATGTTGCGCTGCGCGCCAAAGCCATGGGGATCGGCATCGAACTGACTCTTTTGGACCGCAGCGCGACCGCCCTTCGCAACGCCGCCGCCGCGGCCGAACGAGCGGGCGTCCACTGCCGATGCGTCCAGGCCGATTTATTGAACGGATGCCCGCAACTGGATTTCGACGTGGTAACCTGCAGCCTCTTTCTGCATCACATTCCCCAGCCGGGACAGGTCGTTGATTTCCTGAAGAACCTGCGGCGGATGGCGCGGCGCAGGATCGTCGTCGGCGACGTGCGGCGATCCTGGATTGGATGGGCGACCGCCTGGGTCGGCAGCCGCCTTCTCAGCCGCAGTCCTATCGTGCATCACGATGGACCGGCGAGCGTGCGGGGGGCGTGGACTATGCGCGAGCTGGCCAACTTCGCCGCTGAAGCGCAAATGAACGGGGCCACGGTCCAACGCTCCTGGCCTTGGCGCATGCTGCTGGTGTGGGATGCAACCGGGGTAAGAACAGAATAACCGGGACAGCTCTGGAATAACCGGGACAGCTCTGAATTTATTGTATTGAAATTCAGATCTGTCCCGGTTATTGGGCGGGGTAGTGCGCTAGTTCGCGAGATTGCAGACCGTCCGGACCGTACCGCGGGCAAGCCCGCCGGTTACACGGGGAGGTGACCCCACCACCAAAATTGAGGAAATCGCGGCGGCAATCGGCTTCGACATCCGTTGCCTGTGCGGCAAACTCTGCTCATATTGGCATATCTAAATTGATTAATCTGCGCGATTATTGGCCATTAGTCGATTTTGTTGTTGCTTTGTAGGCAACTCGCTCGGTATAAGACTCCGGTCATGGATGAAGAAAATGAACTACGCGAGGCGCCGGAATTGAGCAGGCTGGGAGAGCGGTTGCGCGCTTTGCGAGCGGGGCGGGGTTGGACGTTGGAAGAGTTGGCTGAACGCAGCGGGCTTTCAAAACCGTTCCTGTCACGGCTGGAGGGCGGGAGTCGGCAGCCTTCCATTGCGGCGGTGCTGACGTTGGCGCGGGTGTTTGAGGTGCCGATGGGAAGTCTGTTTGAGACTCGGCTGGAAGACGAAGGCTGCATCGTGATTCGCGCAAAGGGTGCGGCGATGCGGCACGGGAACGGGATTTGCTATCTGCCGCTGTCCGGCTCGTCGAGATTCAACGTGCAGCCCATGCGGGCGCTGATTTCGCCGTTGCGGCCGGGTACGGAACGATATCAGCATGACGGCGAAGAATGGATTTACGTTTTGTCCGGCAGCCTTCGGCTGCAGGTGGGGGAGCGGGAATACGAACTGGAAGCGGGCGAGGCGGCACATTTTGACTCGCGTTTGCCGCATCGGCTCAATGCGCTGGGCGGCAAGGAGGCCGAGGTGATTTTGGTTGCCTGTCCGATACCGACCACGCTGAATGCCCATCGGGAGACCGCGGAACTGAACGCAGAGCTTGTTGGGTAGGCTCGATGGCGGAGGGCAAGCCCTCCACCGATCTCCCGAAGCGGCGGAAAAAGGGAAACGAATTGAATTAGCTCCTGGCGGAGAGGAAGGCTTGCGTCACGGCGTAAGGCAGCAATGTGTTGCCGCGCGCGTTCGCTCACGCGGGCCCGTGAGGTTTTTTTCGCAGGAGTCCGCCATGAGCGACGTCGATTATGCATCCACGGTTCGGAATACGCACAGCAAGTTGAAGGTCAACGCGTTGAACTTCTGGGAGGTTTCCGCGCACGCGGTGGCGCTGATATCTCCCAGCATGACGGCCGCGCTGATCATTCCGCTGATGTTCGCCACGGCGGCCGGGGCGGGATGGCTCTGCTATCTCTTCGGCACGATCATGCTGCTGTTCGTGGCCCTGAATCTCAATCAATTCGCCAAGCGATACACGTCGGCCGGCAGCATGTACGAATACACGGTCAAAGGATTGGGACCGAGGATTGGCGGCGTTTCCGGCTGGTGCCTGCTCTGGGCGTACCTTTTCATCGGCATCGCCGGCGTGACGGGATTTACGCACTTCGCCTCCAAACTCCTGACGCAGGCGGGGGCAACCGGATATCTCTCCCATCCATGGATTACCCTATTTGCCATCTGCGTCGGCTGCGCCTGGTTCCTGGCGTATAAGGACATCACGCTTTCGGCACTGATGATGCTGGCGATGGAAGGAGCCTCCGTCTGCGTGATCATGATCCTGGCACTCTACGCGCTGGCCAAGACCGGCGTGGTGGACCACTCGCAGCTTGCGCCGTTCGCCGGCATGGGGTTTAAGGACGTCATGAAGCTAATGGGCTTGGGCGTCGTCGTGGCGATTTTCAGCGGCGTCGGCTTCGAATGCGCCACCGCGTTCGGTGAAGAGGCCAAGAAGCCGCTCGTCACCATTCCCCGAGCCGTTATCGCCAGCCTCCTGCTCACCGGCGCCTTCTTCGTGTTCATCACCTATACCGAAACCCACGCATTGGCCAATAACAATCCGACGCTCGATCAACTCGATGCGCCGCTGTCAACGCTGAGCACAAACCTCGGCGTGAGTTGGATGGGCGTGGTGATTTCTTTCGGGGCGATGATCAGCTTCTTCGCGCTGGCGCTGTCCTGCCTGAATTCCGGATCGCGGATACTTTTCTCGATGGGGAGATACGGCATCTTCCCGATCTCCATCGGAAGTTCGCATAAACTCAATCTGACTCCCCACGTCGCCATCACTTCCTTCGCCCTGTTGCAGTTCCTCATTCCCTCGATCGTCATGCTGGCGGTTTACGCGGGGGCGTATAACGCTCTTGGCGTCGGGACGCCGTTCGACGTATTCAACGACGCCGGCCTGTTCGGCGCCATGGGATTCTGCGGGGCCTACGTGCTGATTTCTCTGGCCGCCCCGTTCTATCTGAAAAAGATCGGCGAAGTGAAGCCGTACAATTGGGTGCTGTCGATCATGGCGATTGTGCTCCTGATCGTGCCGATCGTCGGCACGGTCTATCCGGAGCCATCTTATCCCTGCAATTACTTCGCGTTTATCTTTGGCGCTTACGTCATAGCGGGAATCGTGCTGGTGATCGTTCGCAGCCGAAGCAGGGCGGAATTCGCCAGCATCCGCAAGGTGCTGGAGGAAACCGCGATGGCGCCGGGCGAATCAGAGTTGGCGGCGATGCCGACCGATGCCGCTCCGTCCATGGCATGACGGCGCGAAATTGAAATCAAAGGCTGTTTCTCACGAAAGGTTGATGAAGGGAGGATTATGGCCGCCGTTGCCAGCGCGGGCTTTTTAGCGAGCCTGCACCGATATCCCGTGAAGTCGATGATGGGGGAGGAACTGAATTCGGTCCGGGTGACGCCGCGAGGATTGTTCGGCGACCGCGCGTTTGCCCTGTGCGATCGGGAGACGCGCAAAGTCGTCAGCGCGAAGAATCCTCGGAAATGGCCGAATTTTTTCAGCTACCGGGCGGCATTTACCAGCCCGCCGGACGGTTCGGCGGCGTTGCCGCCGGTTCGCGTCACGCTTCCCGACGGCCGATTCGCGGTCACGGCAGATCCGGATTTCTCGCAGACGATGTCCGCTTCGCTGGGTCGGGCGGTATCGCTTCTGGAAGCCCCTCCCCAGGGCGCCCAGCTTGAAGAATATTGGCCGGACATGGCTGGCCTGGCCAATCGGGATACCGTTACCGAAGAGGCGATGCCGGAGGGAACGTTTTTCGATCTGGCCACGCTGCACGTGTTGACGACGGGGACGCTGGATAAGCTTCGCGAGGTCTATCCCGCCGGGCGGTTCGAACCGCGCAGGTTTCGGCCCAACCTCATCATCAACACCGGCGACAAGAAGGATTTCGTCGAGAATGGATGGATCGGCAAGACGCTGACGATCGGACCGGAGGTTTGGATTCAGGTCACCGGTCCTTGCCCGCGGTGCGTGATGACGACGCTGGCTCAGGGTGATTTGCCCAGAGACGTCGGCATTCTGAAGGCGGCGGCGCAATCCAACGAGGTCCGGGTCGGAATTTACGCTTCCGTTGTTCATCCCGGCACGATCCGCATCGGCGACGCGGTGAACGTTTTATAGCGCTTCAGACGTCTTGATCGGCCGCACGGGCTGGGACATGATTGTCGCCCGTGAATCCGCCGATCCCAACGGAAGATCAATTGCCCCACCTTGCGAGCATTTCCATCTATCCCGTGAAATCGTTGGAGCCGGTTTCGCTGCAACAGGTCCGCGTTTTGCGCAGCGGGGCGCTCGAGGGGGATCGCATGCTGGCGATGTTTGACTCCGAAGGGAAATTCGTCAACGGCAAGCGCAATCCGCTGGTTCACGTCATGCGGTCGATGTACGACCCGCTGACGCAGGTGCTGCGGCTGGGCCGGGCGGAAACCGGCCTGACGGCGGCGTTCCACGTCGATCGGCAACGGGAAAAGATCGACGCCTGGCTGACGGAATTCTTCGGGATTCCGGTTTCCCTGCGGAGCAATTCCGAGGTGGGATTTCCCGACGATCTGGACTGCCCCGGCCCCACGGTGATTTCAACGGCGACGCTCGGCGAAGTCGCCGGCTGGTTTGCTCCCCTGGACGTCAAACAGATCCGAATCCGGTTCCGCGCCAACCTGGAAATCGGCGGCGTCGGGCCGTTTTGGGAGGACCGATTGTACGGCGTCAAAGGCTCGCTCGTGCGGTTTGCCATCGGGGATTGCTTGCTGGACGGCAACAATCCCTGCCAGCGTTGCGTGGTTCCGCCGCGCGATCCGTTCACGGGCCAAAGCAATCCGCAATTCGCCAAGGTCTTCGCCGAGAAGCGGCAGGAGACTCTTCCGCCCTGGGCGGAGAAATCGCGGTTCAATCATTTCTATCGCCTGGCGGTCAACACCCTCGTCCCGCCCGACCAGGCGGGCAAAACCATCCGCGTCGGAGATGAAGTCAAATTATGTTTAGTTTGAAAAAGGGGTCATAAGCCATTTTTATAATTTCCGCCAAAAATAGGCAAAATCCGCACAAATGCAGTAAATGGCTTATGACCCCTTTTGTCAGATTTGCATGGTTTCGGCCAGGGAGGCGTCGTTGGGGGCGACTTGGCGGTCGGGGGCGGCGGATCTGGCGGAATCCAGGGCCCGTTCGGCGGTTTCGATGATCGATAGCTTCCGCCCGTCGTCTTCGGCCACGCCGAAGCTGCACGTGATCGGGACGTGTTTCTGCCGGCAAATCAAATCCATTTTGCTGATATCCTGGCGGAGACGGGCAACGATCGCTTCGGCGCCGGCGGCGTGGGTGGACGGGCAAAGGACGATCAGCTCGTCGGGGCCGAATCGGCAAACCACGTCCTCGGTGCGGGTGGCGTCGTCGAGGACGGCGCCGGTCCGGCGGAGGACTTCATCGCCGAAGCTGCGGCCGAAGGTTTCATTGATCGAGGTGAAATGGTCGATGTCGGCCAGCACGCACGCCAGCGGATGGCCGTGGCGGCGCGCCAGGGAAAGTTCCTGGCAGAAGCGGTCGTCGAAATAAGCCCGGTTCCACAATCCGGTGACGGGATCGGTCTGCATTCCGTCTTGGATAAGCTCCAGGAGGTTGCGGGTCCGCAGGGCGCCGCGAATGCGTGCGCGCAATTCCGCGGGATTGAACGGCTTGCTGATGAAATCCGCCGCTCCGACCTCGGGGCCGTAAATCCGGTCGTCCGGAGAGACCGCGCCGGCGAGGAAGATCACGGGAATGTTGGCGGTGGCGGCGTCGGCCTTCAATTCCCGGCAGAGTTCCAGACCGTGGATGTCCGGCAAATCGACGTCGAGGAGAATGAGATCGGGGGTGAATTTTCGCGCTGCGGCCAGGCCCTCCTGACCGGAGTAGGCGGACAGGACCGTGGCCGGTTCTTCCGTCAAACGGGCGCGGACCAGGGCGTGAATGGCCTTGGAATCATCGATAAGCAGAATCTCGCGGGGCATAAACGACTCCTTGTGCCGCCCCTCCGTTACCGGCGATGGTGGAACTGTTCGAGGTATCGGCGTAAAAATGGGGCGGATTGATCAAGCGTCAAGCGTCCGATAAACAACCGTCTCGACGGCGGGTAAAAGTTGCATCGGGCGGGCATCACCTTCATAGTAGTGGGGCTTACTTTTGGCGGATGGAGCGGTTATGAGCGGAATGATTAAGCGGATTTGGTTTGGGTTTCTGGCGGCTGTTTTCGGGGCGTCGCTGTGCGCGTGCGGCACGGCGAATCGTTCGGGGCCATCATTGGAGTTGCCCGGCGTCGACGCCGTGACCGCGCCGCGCGTCGCGGTCGATCTCAATCCCGATTGGAAGTTCATTCGCCAGGACGTCGCCAACGCGGAACAGCCGGATTTTGACGATTCATCCTGGCAGTCCGTGACGCTGCCGCACACCTGGAACAACCTGGATGGGGAAGACGGGGGGTCCAACTATTACCGTGGACCGGGGTGGTATCGGCGGCACGTGACGCTCGGGGCGGAGGAACAGGGCAAATCGTTGTTCCTGCGTTTCGACGCGGCGGGCAGCGCCGCGACGGTGTTCGTGAACGGCAAGCCTGCGGGGCCGGAGCATAAGGGGATGTTTTCCGCGTTCTGTTACGACGTGACGCCGCTGATGAATCCTCAGGGCGACAACGTGATCGCGGTCCGGGTCACCAACTCGCCCGACCCGGGCATTCCGCCGCTGGCGGGAGATTTCAACATGTGCGGCGGGCTGTATCGCGGGGTGCGGCTTTTGGCGCTGAATCCGGTGTCGATCAGTCCGATGGATGACGCGTCGCCGGGGGTGTACGTCAAGCAGGTGACCGTCTCGGCGGCGCACGCCGATTTGCAAGTTACCAGCAAGCTTCGCAACGGCGGGTCGGCCGAAACGCCGGCGACCGTCACCTGCGAATTGCTCGACGCCAACGACCAGGTTCTCCAGAGCGTGAACACGACGCAGGCGATCGAGTCCGCCGGCGATGCCGATGCGGTGCAATGGCTGAGCATCGATCGGCCGCATTTGTGGGATGGGCGGAAAGATCCGTATTTGTACCGCGTGCGGGTGACGGTCGCCGAGGGCGGGCAAGTCGTCGACCGCGTGATTCAGCCCGTGGGGCTTCGCTTCTTCAACGTCGATCCGGACAAGGGATTCTTTCTCAACGGCCAGTCCTATCCGCTGCATGGGGTCAACCGCCATCAGGACCGCATCGACATGGGCTGGGCGATCACCTCGCTCCAGCAGCGGGAGGATTTCGACCTCATCATGGAGATGGGCTGCAACGCGATCCGGCTGGCGCATTACCAGCACGCGCAGGATTTTTACGATCTGTGCGACCACGGGGGACTGATCGTGTGGGCCGAGTCGAGCATGGTCAACGTGGTCGGTTCCTCGCAGGAGTTTGAGGATATCGCCAAACAACAGCTTCGCGAACTGATCAAGCAGAGCTACAACCATCCGTCGATCTGTTTCTGGTCGCTGTTCAACGAGCTGAGAGATAAACGGGAAAGGGGCCAGACGGAAGCCGAGGGCGCGGCCATGCTGGAGCGCGAGAACCAGGTCGTGAAGGACCTGAACGACGAAGCGCATCTGCTCGATCCCACGCGTCTGACGACGGCGGCGTCGTTCTCGGAGGTGGGCACGCTGCCGCTGAACCAGATCACCGACATCATTGCCTTCAACCGATACGAAGGCTGGTACACCAAAACGCCCGCCGCCTGGCCGAAGGACCTGGACGCGCTGCGAGGGCAGATTCCCGGCCGCGCGTTCGGGATCAGCGAGTACGGCGCGGGCGCGAGCGTATTTCAGCACGAGATCGACCCCAGACAGCCCGTGCCGGTCAGCTTCTGGCATCCCGAGGAATGGCAGGGCGTGGTTCACGAGGCGGCGTACAAAGCATTGAAAGGCCGCCCCTATATCTGGGGTACGTTTCTCTGGAACATGTTCGACTTCGCCGCGGACTGGCGCCACGAAGGGGATCATCTGGGCCGAAACGACAAGGGCCTGGTGACCTACGACCGCAAGACCAAGAAGGACGTGTTCTATTTCTACAAGGCCAATTGGTCCGACGAGCCGGTGATTTACATCACCGATCGGCGATATACCCCGCGGAACGTCGAGCAAGGCCCCATCAAAATCTACTCGAATTGCGAGACGGTGGAACTGAAAGTGAACGGCGTGGCGCTGGGCGTCAAGACGGGCGACGATTGCGTGTTCGTCTGGCCCGACGTCACGCTGGTCCGCGGCGAGAACGCCATCGAAGCGATCGGCACTCGGGCCGGGCAAACGTACCGGGACGTCTGCGGGATCGATTATGATCCCGGCGTGATCGACGTGAGGCCCGTGAGGCCGGCGACCCGGCGGAGCGTGGAGCCGGCGACGATGCCGTGAATGGCGGGTTTGGGCAGATTGCCGATTGCCAATTGCCGATTGAAAGAGGCTGCGAAATCCCTTCTTGCAATCGGCAATTGGCAATCGGCAATCGGCAATCTGCCAAGTTCGCCTCTTCGGCTTCGATGGCATATCCTTAGCGGCTGTGTCGGAACCGATCATCGAGATATCCAACGTCGATTTCGCCTACGGCCAGCGGCTGGTGCTGAAACACATCAGTATCTCCGTGGCGCGCGGGACGACGGTCGGGGTGATCGGCCCCAACGGCGGGGGGAAGACGACGCTGATGAAGCTGCTGCTGGCGCTGCTCAAGCCGACGCGGGGGACGATTTCGGTCGCGGGGATGCCGGCGGTGGCCGCGGTGCGACGGGGAGACGTGCTGGGATATCTTCCGCAGAATCCGCGGACGCCGCCGGGGTTTCCGATCGACGTCGGGCAATTCGTGCGCTTGGGATTGGCGGGAAAGATCGGGATTCTCGGCAGGGAGTCGGCGGAAGACCTTCGGCACGTGCAATGGCTGCTGGGCAAAGTGGGGATCGAGGAATTGGCCGATACGCCGATCGGATCGTTGTCAGGCGGGGAGCTTCAGCGCGCGTACATCGCGAGGGCGTTGGCGTCGCGGCCGCACGTGCTGCTGCTCGATGAGCCGACCACGGGCATCGACCGCATCGGGCAGGATCAGTTCATCCGGTTTCTGGGGGATCTGAAGCAGTCGCTGGCGCTGACGGTGATCCTGGCGAGTCACGACGTTCGGACGGTGGCGGCGGTTTGCGATCGGCTGGCGTGTTTGAACGTGACGCTGCATTATCACGACGTTCCGGAAAACATGCCGCGCGAACTGGCCCGCGAAATGTTCGGATCGGACCTGACGGAATTGCGAACCAGCAGGGCGGGATGAGCGAAGTCGTGAGCGTCAAGTACAGATTACCGCGAGGGAGCGAAGGAGCGAAGTTACGCGAAGAAATTCAATTCTTATTTTTTCTTCGCGTAACTTCGCTTCTTCGCCCCTTCGCGGTTAAGCCTTTCCGGAGAAGCGTAATAAAACAGGGATGCGGTGCGGGATGATGGAATCGTCGCATATTCTGGCAGACTTGGAGTTGACGTCGAACACGATTCGGGTGGCGGTGGCGTCGGCGTCGGTGGGGGTGGCGGGGGCGGTGCTTTCACCGTTTGTGGTGCTGCGGCGATGGGCGTATCTGGGCGATGGGATCGCGCACGCGGCGTTCGGGGGGATCGGGACGGCGGTGCTGCTGGCGATCGCGTTTCCGGCGCTGAACAATGGGGTGGCGATTTTTCTGATCGGGGCGGGGTTCGCGCTGGCGACGGCGGGGGCGGTGGGGTGGATCAGCCGCCGGCGGGCCGTCAGCGGAGACGCCGCCATCGGCATTTTCGTCGCCGCGGCGCTGGCGTGGGGGTTCATCGCATTTGGGATTCACGCCCACTTCGGCCGCGGCAGCACGACGGGCTGGGAAATTTATTTGCTCGGAAACGTCAACCGATTGACCCCCGCGGCCATGATGCTGGCGGCCGGAGTTTGCGGGGCGATCCTTTTGATCGTCGCCGTCCTTCGGCGGCAAATTGTTCTATATTGCTTCGATCCGATGCTGGCGGAGGTGAGCGGCGTGCCGGTGGGGTTGGTGCATTATTTGCTGATTCTGCTGGTGGCGGTGGTGATCATCGCGGGGATGCAGCTTGCGGGGAATTTGCTGGTGGCGGGGCTGCTGGTCCTGCCGGGCGCGGCCGGGCTGGCGGTCAGCCGGAGGATGACGGTCGTCATGGCCGTTGCCGTCGGCGCCAACGTCGCCGCGACGCTGGCGGGGATCGCCGTCGCCTGGCGCTGGCCGTTCATCGCGCCGGGCCCGGCCATCGTCGCGGTTTTGTTTCTGGAGTTTCTCGTGGCATACTTGGCGTGCGGTCGGAACATGAGGGAGAGTGCGTGACATTTGCTGCAAAGAATTTCCCCCTCCCCTTGTACTCAGGGGGAGGGTTGGGGTGGGGGTGGAGGGCTTGCCCTGCACCGTCGAACGCCGATTGGCCCACGAAACCCCCACCCTGACCCTCCCCCGGAGTACCAGGGGAGGGGAAGAAGGGGGAGCGAGTAATCAGGAAAGAGGCGTTGACTTGGAATCCGAAGTTGCAAGCAATCAAGTCCCCGAAAGCGAACAGGCCGGGTCTTCGATCGGGTGGCTGCTGCTGGCGATGCTGGTGATGGGCGCCGGGATCGCGATGCGGCTGTGGTTTTATCTCTACAACCGCTCGATGTACCGGGACGAGGCGGCGCTGGCGCTGAACGTCGTTGGGCGCACTTTCGGCGGGCTGCTGAAGCCGTTGGATAACGATCAGGGGGCGCCGATCGGATTCTTGATGATCGAGAAGTTGGTCATCAGGCTGCTGGGGAATCACGAGTGGTCGCTACGGCTGGCGCCGCTGTCGGCGTCGATCCTGTCGCTGCCGCTGTTTTACTGGCTTTGCCGGAAGGTCTTGACGCCGGGCGGCGCGGTGATGGCGCTGGTGGTGCTGGCGATGGGCGCCAAGCAATATGATTACTCCGCGGACACCAAGCAATATTCGACGGACGTTTTGCTCACGGTGTTGACGTTGCTTCTGGGGGTGATCGCGGTAGGAGACTGGTCGCGCGGGCTATCGCCGTCGAAGCGCGGAACGATCGCGCTGGGCATCGTGGGGGCGTTGGCGATCTGGTTTTCGCATCCGGTGGCGTTCGTGCTGGGCGGGATCGCGGTTCTGGGTGCGATGGAATGGTTCGGCGGCAAGCCGCGGCCCGATCCCCGGCCGATGTTATTCGTCGCCGCCGCATGGGCGGTGAGTTTCGCGGGAAATTATTTCCTGGTCCTGCACCGGCTGAGCCAGAGCGCGTTCATGCGGTCGTTCTGGGCCCAGGCGGATGCCTTCGCGCCGGCGCCGAAATCCATCGCCGCGCTGGTCTGGTACAAGGAGACGTTCTTCGAGATATTCGAAAGCCCGCTGTCGATGGGATTCGTGGGGCTTTGCGCGCTGGTGTTCGTCGTGGGGGTGGGGATGCTGTGGCGGCGGAAGAAGTCGGCGGCGCTGGCGCTGCTCCTGCCGATCGTTTTCACTCTCGCCGCTTCGGGGTTTGACAAATATCCGTTCAAGGAACGGCTGATCCTTTTCATCTGTCCGATGTTGGCGATCTTCATCGGCGCGGGCTTTGAATATCTGTTCCAGGGCCAGCGAAGGCCCGTCGGCATCATCGCGCTGATTTTTCTCCTGATCACGCCGCTGAACAAAACGCGGGAATTCATCAGCAAGCCCTGGCTTCACAGCGACATGCGACAGGTGATGTCGCTGGTATCCGCCCATCGTCAGCCGGGGGACGAGTTGTACGTTGACGAGTTTTGCTACTATCCCTACGAGTATTACCGCGACCGGTTTGGCCTAGCCGATCTGCCGGCGAGGGAGGTAATGCAGAACGGCGTGGCGGGAGTCGAGGGATACAAGGAATTATTCGCGCCCAGGAAGGGCAAGCGGGTGTGGGTGATGTTCGAGAACGCCCCGCAGCGGCAGGAATGGGCGCTGATGGCGCTCGATGGCATGGGCAAGCCCGTGTTCCATGCCACGCCGTTCGAGGACTACGTCGCCTGTTACGATCTTCGGTGAGGTCATCGCAAGTCGTACAGATCGACGGCGCTGCCGTTGAATTGCCGATGGTCGAGCAGTTTGCCGCGGCGGTCGAGGGTTTGCTCGATGACCTGCTGGTCGCCGGCAGCGCCCATGGAAAAGACGATCCAAACCCTGGGGCGTCCGCGGAGTTGAAGAAGATCATCGGCCAGAAGACGGGGACGGGTCTCGAGGTTGGGATCGAACGCGCCGTGGATCAGACCGCCGGCTGGGACCGCCAGCGCGGGTTGGTCCGCCAGATAATAATCGCCGAGAACTTTCGATCCCCAATGGAGGTAAACAGCGTCGCCGGTTTGCCAATGGGCCTTGACGTAGAGGATTGCCGGCTTGGCGTCGTAGCGCACTTCGGGGTGGATCAGATACTTGGCCTGGATGTAAACGGGATATACGAACAGGATGGCGCACAGCAGCCATCGCAAGGCCGCCAGAGCCGGACTTCGCCGCCACCATTCGATCCCGACGGCGAACGCAATTGGCAACACGATCAGCGGCGCGAAGAACAGCGTGAGCCGTTCGGCAAACGGATATCGCTGGATCGCCGAAGCCGCCAGGGTGAACGAAAGGGTCAGGATTAGAAATCCCAACGCCCGCTTGGATTGCCGCGCCAGGACGAAGCAGCCCAGTGCCAGCACGACGACTGCGGTGAAAAGGGCTACCTGGGCGGCCTGGACAAAGACGATGCCCTGGGAGTTTCCGCTGGGCAGAATTCCCAGCGGATAGTGGAAGAGTTCGGCAATCGTCTTGGGATACCAGAGCAAATCGTGCAACGACCGCGGCAGGGGGGCGAAGGCGTTTTGATTCTGCCAGTAAATCCGCAGGGAATCGTTGGAGACGTAGTACCGGGAAATCAGCAGATAATTGGCCGCGAAGCTGCCGAGCCAGAGGATGCCCATCGCGGCATCGGCGAGGGCCAGCTTGTGTTGTCCCTGCCGCAGATGTTTGAGCAGCAGGGTGATGCCGATTCCGCCGAGAAGGAACAGCAGCGGATGGCTGAACCACAGCAAGAGAGCGCCGACGGCGCCCAGAACCGCCAGGGCGGGCAAGCTGTCGGCGGCCAGCGCCAGGGCCAGGACAACCGTGGCCCACAACACGTCGGTGGAATATTGCTTGCCCTCGGAAGAATACCGCACCAGCGGCTCGGCCAGCGCCAGCCAGGCCGTGCCGGCCGTCGCGATCGCCGGGCCGGCGATTCTTCGGATGCCGAGGAAAAAAACGGGCAGGACGATGACCGAGGCGAGAAAGGGAACCAGGCGCAGCGCCAGTTCGCCGTGTCCGAATGCCGTCACCGCGCATTTTTGGAGGAGCAAAAATCCCGCCGGCGCCGCCTGGTCGCCGATGTCGAGAGGCCGGAGCAACTGCGCCAGGCCGTGGGAAAAGACGTTGCTGGCCAATTGTGCGTCATCGTGCATGAGCCCGCGGTCCTGGAGATATCGCCGCAAGCGAAGCAGGGTTCCCATCGCGATCAGCATCCACGGCCAAAGCGGATGTGCCGCCAGCCGCCGGATGGCCGCCATGGCGGAAGAGGGCTTTGGTTTGGCTAAAGACGTCATTTTGCTCGTGCGGCAAATTAACCTAGGATGCCGGGCCAAGACAAACCCGCAACATGCCATGGCGCCGGCAGGCCGGCCCACGCGGGCTATCGGTGAACCAACGGCTGGCCAATAAGGGATGTTCCCCTTTCCCTCGACGAGGCGATCACAACGACCGGGGTATCCGATGGTCGGGCCAGCACGGCGGCGAGCAAATCATGCCTGTGAAGCAGCCAAAAAAAGACCGCGCGGAAATAGATCTTCGGGCTGAGAAAATATTGAATCCGGCTGAGCATCGACAGGCGCGTCGATGGATGAGCCGTGGTCTGGCCAACCAAATTTTTCGCTCCACGCAGAAACGCCCGCCAAAGGCACGTAGCCATCGGTGTCGCCATTACAACGATCACGTCCGCGGCGGCAAAGCGATGAGGAATACTGCTCCAATAATTGCCCTCGGTGATGACCGGATTGTCTCCCGCTACGCCCTTCAGAAGCTCTTGCCAGCGAGTCTCCGTCGGTATCCCCAGTCCTTTGCGGAACTGCTGCTCGGCGATGTCATCCATGGACACGGCGGTCACTTGCAACTGGCGAGCGAGCTGCTTGGCCAACGTGGTCTTGCCCGCGCCCGGCGAACCGATGATGCAAATATTCCGGGCGTTGGCGATCTTCTCCTGGGATAGCTCGGGGAGATTCCCGGCCGCAAAGACCACGCCGTCTTTGCCGCGCAGCACTTTCAGACACTTTCTCCGTAAGAAGGGGGACATCCCACCTTATTCCGCTTTTCGCTTGTTTCCCGAGCCCTTCTTCGGCGGCCACGGATTGCGCAAGCTCTATTCCAGCCCGCATCGCCTAGCCACGCGCCATGCGGGCAAGGTATCGGCGGCATCAAGGCCCGTCAATAAGTTGGGATGTCCCCCTTTTCTCGAACAACGGCACAAGGAGGAACGGAGGCGTCTTTCGACGCCCCCGTTCAGGTGCGCGGGAACCTGATTGAACCGTGGCTACGAAGTCGGCAGATTGGAGCCGGCGGTGAAGCCGTCCGCGTTGACGGAATAGGTTGAGCCGAGCACCACGTTCTCATACACGTCGCCGGTTGGGATGCCCGTGGCCTCCCACTCGGCGGGCGTGAGCCAGGCGGTTTGCGAGCTTGGATCGGATCCGACGAAGAACACGCCGCCGTTATTCCATGACGGGATGGATGCCGGCACGGACCAGACGTTGTCCTTGATCTGGGCGAAGCTGTTCATGTCGTTTTCGTCCACGCTGATGAACGCCTGGCCGCTTCCGACCTGGTAATTCGGGTCGACGAAGAGGTTGTAATCGACGTAGACGTCGGCGGCCTCGCCGTCGTTGACGTAGAGGAATCCGCCGTACTGTCCCGGCTCGGTGACGGTGTTGTGCTCGATCCAGACGTTGTTCGTCGTCCAGTTGAATCCGCCGCCGATTTCCTGGGCGTCGATCGTGATGCCGGCCCCGTTGTTGCCATGGATCACGTTGTTCTCGACCATGACGTCGAAAACGCCCGGGGTCAGCAGGATCGTGGTCCTGTTGACGGTGTTGGAGTCGAAGACCACGTCGGAGATGGTGACGTTGGGATTGGCGACGTCGGTGCCGAGCGGCCCGGCGTTGGCGGCGCCGGCGGTGAAGGAGTTGTGATAGACGTAGACGTATTGGCCAACCTGCGTGGAGAGATTGTTCTTGGAGATGGCGAGCCCGCCGGGGGTCTCAGGGTTGTTGGTGAAGTTGTTGTACGCCAACTCGAGGTCGGTGACGCCCGCGACGCGCATGACGGCCTCGCCGGTGGAACTGGCGACGGTGTTGCCGAGGAAGTTGATTTCGGTGCCGGCGACCCAGCCGAAATATCCGCTCAGGGCGGTCGGGTCGGGCGAGGTGTTGTCCTGAATCAGGACGTTGCTCGGGTCCAACTGAAGGTTCACGTCGTCGCCCAGGTTCAGGAAGGTGTTGTCGAGGATGGTGATGTCGTTGCCGGTCGGGAGAAAGCCCAGGGGGATGGCCTGTTTATTGTCGTTGTTGAGGAAGATGGAGTTGAAGGTGAGGCCCTGGACGACGATGCCCGAGGTGGAATTGGACATTCCGATGAAGGACCCGCCGTGCGCCGCGCCATTGTAGTACAGCACGGGCTGAGCGCCGGAGCCGTAGGACCCGATGTAAACGTGCTGGAGACCGCCCAAGTCGATCGCGCTGGTGTTGCTCAGCGTAAAGGTGTCGCCGTCATGGAACAACACGCGCACGTTGCTGGTCAGGAGCTGGCCCAGACGGGCGAGACTCTGAATGGGGTCGTTGGGCGAGGAGCCGTCGTTGGCATCGTTGCCGTCGGCGGCGACGTAGATGGTCGGCCGGTTGTCCTGTGCGATCGTCACCGTTTGGGTGGCGACGCCGACGTGGCCATCGGGCGTGGTGATGGACATGGTGATGGTGTAAGTGCCGGGGTTGGCGTAAGCGTGGGCGGCATTGAAGCCGACCAGGCTGTCATTGTACGCCGAGCCCGGATCGCCGAAGTTCCAGGTGATCTTGCTGTTGAGCAGAGTTCCGCTGCCGAAGCTCGAATTGAGCGCCTGGACGTTCACCGATTCCAGCGGATAAACGGTCGCGGGACTGGTCAGCGTAATCACCGCATGCGGGGTGGATGGATCGCTCGGATTACTCGGCGTAGGCGTCGGATCGCTGGACGAGCCGCTGCCGGTGCTGGATGAACCGCTGCCGGTGCTGGATGAACCGCTGCCGGTGCTGGACGAATCGCTGCCGGTGCTGGATGAACCGCTGCCGGTGCTGGATGAACCACTGCCGGTGCTGGACGAATCGCTGCCGGTGCTGGATGAACCGCTGCCGGTGCTGGATGAACCACTGCCGGTGCTGGACGAGTCGCTGCCGGTGCTGGATGAACCACTGCCGGTGCTGGACGAGCCACTGCCGGTGCTGGACGAATCGCTACCGGTGCTGGACGAACCGCTGCCGGTGCTGGACGAACCGCTGCCGGTGCTGGACGAACCGCTGCCGGTGCTGGATGAACCGCTGCCGGTGCTGGACGAACCACTGCCGGTACTGGACGAACCACTGCCGGTACTGGACGAACCACTGCCGGTACTGGATGAACCGCTGCCGGTGCTGGATGAGCCGCTGCCGGTGCTGGATGAGCCGCTGCCGGTGCTGGACGAACCGCTGCCGGTGCTGGACGAGCCGCTGCCGGTGCTGGACGAATCGCTGCCGGAACCCTGGAAGGTTTTTGAATCTCCCGCTTTCAGCCACCCGCATTTGCCGTCGGCGCAGATGACTTCCACGGGCGTGTTCACGTCGGAGCTGACGATCACGGTATCGGTTTTGGTGCCGAGATAAATGACGACTTGCTGGATGGTGTCGAGGGAAGCCGCCTCGCCGAAGTTATTGGCGAATCCGAGAATACGGTTGGATGGGGCCGCTCGGACGACGAAGGCGTTACCCTGGTCCGCATCGCCGTGCAGTTCCATCGCCGTCCCATTGAGGACAATCGATGAGAGGAGCTGGCGATTTTCAAGGCCTTCCAAACCCAGACGCGATGATTTGCGGCTGTTGTAGTTCTTCATGTGATCCGCATCGGGATGCGAAGCGGATCACTCTTGTGACTTTAGGGCGGCGGCAGGAAGATTTTGACCCCTGGGCGTCAATTCAAGCCGCAAATACCGCGCGATCGGTCCATCTTCACGTCCGGTATAATGATCGCCGGTCGGAAAGGCTGGTTGCCGATTGATTGCTCTTGGAACATACAATTCAATTTCGGCCCGTGCAAATCGGATTGGATGCGTCGGGTGTGGACGGGACTCTACTTGGGGGTGGGCCGCGATCGGAGATATCGCCTGAGGCGAGCGCAGGGACGTTCGACCAGATAATATATTGCTACCGCGACGAGCAACGAGATGGTCAACGAAAGGATTCCCTGCACAAGCGGACTGCCGAGCCTCCAACGATCTATCGTTTCAATCACGACAAAGTGCACCAGATAGAGAGTATATGAGAGCACTCCGACGAACCTGACGATGCGGAGGTTCAATATTCGAAACACCAGCCAGCGTGGATAACGAACAGCCGTGATGAACACAGGAAATAACGCGATTCCCTGCAGGGTGTATCGCAGCGTGTCACGAAAGACGTCGCTGCGAACGGTGAAAGTCAGCAAAAGCAAGCCAATGCCGATGGGGAGCAGAATCCATTTCCAGACGTGCTCTTGGAAACGGGTGCGGTCGACGGCGGGGTTGCCGTAGATAGCGAGGATGCAACCGAAAAGGATCGAATCGAAGCGCGTGTCGGTCGCCAAGAAGGTGCGGGTGCTGGGCGCGTGGAAATGAATGACCAGGACGCAGCGCCATAACAAGATCGCGGCGCAGAACCAGCCCAACGTCACAACCTGGCGAGCCGGCCTGGGAAAGAGCCGTCGAAGGATGATGTAAATAAGGGGAAAGAACAGGTAAAAATGTTCTTCGACCGCCAGGGACCAGAGTACGCCGGTTCCCTTGGGTATCGCGTTCCCGCCGGCGAGGGTGTAATAGTTGGTGACGTAAAAGAATTCCGCGGCCAGTCCGGCGAGGCTTCGGCCGCCGGGAACTATTCCAATCGCATTCAGAATCACGGCGCCGGCAAGAACCAGGTAACAGGGCGGGAAAATGCGCAGCACCCGGCGAGCATAGAACATCTTGAGGCTGAACGAGCCGTCGCGGTCGGCTTCCCCGCGAAGAAGCGTCACGATGAGATATCCGCTCAGGAAGAAAAAGGCGGTTACGCCAAATCCACCGGGAATACGATCGCCCAGGCCGACGTGGCTTAGAAAGACGAGCAAAAACGCCGACGCGCGGATGCCGTCAAGCGAAGGAATGTAAAAGGACTCCCCGCGGCCGGAAGAATGGTCCAAAGATTTCTGGAGTTGTTCCACTCGCATGGACGAACGATCGTTTGTCGAAGCGCTTATCGGAACAATGATAAAGTTCTGAATAGTTACCGAGAGGTTTTCGCTTCACTTCCGACAGGCGCTGGATGCCATGGAATCAAAATCCAAGAGACGGCGCCAAAGTCGGGCGAGGATAATAGCATGGCATGATGGCAAAGCAATGGGCGTGGCCATGACTTGCGGGACAACCGCGAGGGGAGTTCAGAAATGCCGTTGCGATAATCCCATCAGGGCGCCGGCCACAAATGATGGCCGCGCCCTGCGTGCACGATTCTTCAGTTATTTGGACGTGGAAGAAGGAATTACGCCGATTTCGAGCAGGCTTCGGGCAAACGCTTCGGCCAGGGCGTGATGGCCGTCGCGGTCGAGATGGGCGTAATCAAAGGGGATATACATCGACGCGAGCCGGTGGTCGCGGATTTCGATTTCCCGCCGTTCGTTGCGAACGGCCTGAAGCGCGTCAATGCGGGGAATTTGCAATTCCGAGCAAATCCGGAGAAAGCGGAGATTGGGATCGATGGTGAATCGGCCGCGCGGGACGTTTTTTTCGTTGTCGAAAACAGAGTCGGACACGTCGAATCGCGTGGGGGAATAAGCCACCACCAGGACCGCGCCATGCTGCGCCACGTCGTCGCGGAATTGCCGCAGATCGCGGGTAAAAACGCCCCAGGCGTCCTCGGCCTCGGAATCGCTCAATCCTCCCTGGCGCCAACCGTGCGCCAGCATGGCGCCGGCGGGCATGTCGGGATTGACGTTATGGTTCAAAACCCCCAGCCAGTACAAACCCCGCTGAGTGTTGAGCGAAAGAAACGCGGGAAGGCGAAGCTTATGGAACGCCCGGTTGGCCTGGTCCTGGAGCCGGTCCAGGCGCGATTCGTTGTTGGGTCCGCGGAAATATTTCGGTTGCGACGCGGCGTCGTTCCGCTGCATCCAGGCGAGCGAGACCATGTTTCCACTGGTCAACAGCGCCACGACGTCCGGATGATACGCCGCCCACTGGTTGTGATATGCCAACTGCATGGTTCGAAGGCTGGCGCCTTCAAAGGCGACGTTCATGGCGGAAACGGGCCGGGGCGTGCGGGCGCGAAGGACGTCGGCAAGCTGGAACGGCCAGGCATCGGGCGCCCCGACGCCCGTGCCGAACGTCGTGGAATCGCCCAGGCACAGGATGCGGAGTTCATCGCCCTGCCGCGCCAGCGGCGTGGCCGGGCCGCGGTAGCCCTCGTCGTTCAGCGCGAGGGGCTGCGAACCCGTGAAGTCGCGGTCGTACAGGTTGCGCTCATATTCCGGACCGACGAACCGCAGAACCAATTCGGCGGCGGCGAGAACGATCAGGATGACGGCCGCGTCGCGAAGGACGAGGCGCAGCGTCCGCGCAGCGGCGCGGTTTCCTCCTGTGCGCGACAAATGGGCCGCGTCTTGCGGCTGCATCTGGGAGGAAATTGAAGCGCTGGTGCTCGACATCGTCAAAACTGGAAGTAGATGAACTCGGGGTTGGTGGCGCGGTTGAAGGTGAGGATGAACGCCGTCGCCGCGCCGTACGCCGCCCAGCGGGCCAGCACCGGCCTGTTGTTCATGATGGAAATCCACCACTGCTTGGCCGCGATCAATTCAGCGACGACGATCGCCAGCAGATAGAACGCCGGGCGATAATCCACGAGCATTTGCCCTTGGGCGCCGGTGGCGATTCGTTTGAAAATCAGGATGGCAGTCGTGAGGCTCCGGGCGCGGAACAGGACCCACGAAGCGCAAACAATGTGGAGGGTCACGACCCACCGCACCAGCCGCCAGGCCGCGGACGCCGGGGGTTTTTCGCTGATGTTGAAGAACCGCTCGAAGCACATGGCCCCGCCGTGCAGCCCGCCCCAGACGATAAAGCTCCACGCCGCCCCGTGCCACAGTCCGCCGAGAAGCATCGTGAGCAGCAGGTTCACGTACGTGCGGACGTTTCCCCGCCGGCTTCCGCCCAGCGGGATGTACAGATAGTCTCGCAGCCAGGTGGAAAGGCTGATGTGCCAGCGGCGCCAGAATTCGCGGATGCTGCACGAGAGATAGGGCGAGTCGAAATTCTCCGGCAGGCGAATTCCCAGCATCAGCGCCGAGCCGATGGCCATGTCCGTGTACGCCGAGAAATCGCAATACACCTGCACCGCGAACGCATAGGTCGCCAGCAGCAGCCCCGCGCCGGAATAAGAGGACGGAGCGCCGTAAACCTCGTTGACGAAATTGGCCATGACGTCGGCGATGTAGACTTTCTTGACCATTCCCCAGATCAAGCGCGCGACGCCGGTTTGAACGTTGGACCAGAGGAACGGCTGGTCGGCGGTGAGCTGCGGAACCAGGTCCTCGGAGCGGATGATCGGCCCGGCGATCAGGTGCGGGAAGAAGCAGACGTAAAGCGCCATGTCCATCAGCGAGCGGATGGGCGTGGTGATGCCGTGATAGACGTCCACCTCGTAGCTGATGACCTCGAAGGTATAAAACGAAATCCCCAGCGGCAGAATCCAGTGCAGCGCGGGCAGGAGGCGATGTCCGAGCAGGCCGTAGCTGACGTCCGAGAAAAAGCCGGCGTATTTGAAGAGGCACAGGACGCCGAGATTGCAGAGGAGGGAGACGATCAGCCAGAATTTTCGCCGCGGATTGCGGGATTCATCCGAGGGGAAGGGATGTTTTTGGGTGGGCGGGCGCGAGCCGGGAGGCTGAATCTGGTGTTGGGCGTGCGGTGCGGGGCCGATCAGCAGGCCAAAGAAATAATTCGCCAACGTCGATGCGACCAGCAGGCCCAGGAACGGGAATTTCCACGAGGCATAGAAAACGTAGCTGGCGACGAGGATGGTCCATCGCTTGGCGGCCGGCGGCAACTGGTGATAGACCAGCACCACCACCGTCAGGAAGATCAGATAACTGGTGGAATTGAAGAGCAATATCCGTTCCTTTTTCGTCCAGAAGGATCATCGCCTGCATCGGATTTCCTGTCGAACGTTATGAGACTAAAAAAAGGAACAGGGGCATTGGGAATGCTCCTGTTCCTTGATGAGTACGCTCCGGCCGGTTCAGGCGGTCGGAAGGTTCGAGCCGACGGTGATGCCGTCGACCGTCGCCGAATAGGTGTTTCCGAGGTTGACGTTCTGGAACATGTCGCCGCTGGCGATGCCGGAGGCTTCCCATTCGGCGGGGGTGAGCCAGCCGACCTGCGAGCTGGGGTCGGAGGAGACGAAGAACATCCCGCCGTTGACCCACGGTGAAACCCATGCGGGTTGCGACCAGACGTTGTCCAGGATCTGGCTGAAGCTGTTCATGTTGTCTTCGTCGACGGTGACGAACGCCTGACCCGAACTGATATTGAAATTGGGATCGACGAAGAGATTGTAGTCCAGCGTGACTCCCTGGGCCTGGCCGTCGTTGATGGCCAGGAATCCGCCCCATACGCCGGGCTCGGTGACGGTGTTGCGCTCGATCCAGACGTTGGTGACGGTCCAGTTGAATCCGCCGCCGATTTCCTGGGCGTCGATCGTGATGCCGGAGTCGCCGTTGGCGTTGATGACGTTGTTCTTGATCATGACGTTCTGCGCGCCGGCGGTGATCAGGATGGTGGTGTTGTTCACGGTGTTGGAGTCGAAGACCACGTCAGAGATGGTGACGTTGGGATTGGCGACGTCGGTGCCGAGCGGCCCGGCGTTGGCGGCGCCGTTGACGAAGGTGTTGTGGTAGACGTAGACGTATTGGCCAACCTGAGTGGAGAGGTTGTTCTTCGAGAGTGCGGGTCCGCCGGGGATTTCAGGGTTGTTGGTGAAGTTGTTGTACGCCAACTCGAGGTCGGTGACGCCCGCGACGCGCATGACGGCCTCGCCGGTGGAGCTGGCGACGGTGTTGCCGAGGAAATTGATTTCGGCGCCGGCGACCCAGCCGAAATATCCGCTCAGGGCGGTCGGGTCGGGCGAGGTGTTGTCCTGCACCAGGACGTTGCTGGGGCTTAGCTGAAGGTTCACGTCGTCGCCCAGGTTCAGGAAGGTGTTGTCGATGATCGTGATGTCGTTGCCCGCGGGGATGAAGGCGGAGGGGATGGCCTGTTGATTGTCGTTGTTGACGTAGATGGAGTCGAACGTGAGGCCCTGGACGACGATTCCGGAACTTGAATCGGACGTTCCGATCATCGTGCCGCCGACGGCGGGGCCGTTGTAGAAGATCACGGGCTGAGCGCCGGAGCCGTAGGACCCGACGTAAACGTCCTGAAGTCCGCCCAGATTAAGCGCGTTGGCCGAGTTGAAAGCGAACGTGTCGCCGGCCTGGAACAGGACGCGCTCGCCGCTGGTCAGGAGCTGGCCCAGACGGGCGAGACTCTGAATGGGGTCATTGGGCGAGGAGCCGTCGTTGGCATCGTTGCCGTCGGCGGCGACGTAGATGGCCGGGCGGTTGTCCTGTGCGATCGTCACCGTTTGGGTGGCGACGCCGACGTGACCGTCGGGTGTGGTGATGCTCAAGGTGATGGTGTAAGTGCCTGGGTTGGCGTAAGCGTGCGCGGCATTGAATCCAACCAGGGCGTCGTACTCAGAGCCGGGGTCGCCGAAGTTCCAATTGATGGTGCTGTTCAGGACGGTTCCGCTGCCGAAGTTCGAGTTGACCGCCTGGACGTTCACCGATTCCAGCGGATAAACGGTCGCGGGGCTGGTGAGGGTAATCACCGCATTTGGAGTTGCCGGGTCATTCGGATTGCTCGGCGTGGGCGTCGGCGTCGGATCGCTGGACGAACCGCTGCCGGAACTGGATGAACCACTGCCCGTGCTGGATGAATCGCTGCCGGTGCTGGACGAGCCGCTGCCGGAACTGGATGAACCACTGCCCGTGCTGGATGAATCGCTGCCGGTGCTGGACGAGCCGCTGCCGGAACTGGATGAACCACTGCCCGTGCTGGACGAGCCGCTGCCCGTGCTGGATGAGCCGCTGCCGGTGCTGGACGAGCCGCTGCCAGTGCTGGATGAGCCGCTGCCGGTGCTGGACGAGCCGCTGCCGGTGCTGGATGAACCGCTGCCAGTGCTGGACGAGCCGCTGCCGGTGCTGGATGAGCCGGTGCCGGCGCTGGATGATCCGCTGCCGGTGCTGGATGAACCGCTGCCGGTGCTGGATGATCCGCTGCCGGTGCTGGATGATCCGCTGCCGGTGCTGGATGAACCGCTGCCGGTGCTGGACGAGCCGCTGCCGGTGCTGGATGAACCGCTGCCGGTGCTGGTGCTGGACGAACCGCTGCCCGTGCTGGATGAGCCGGTGCCGGAACTGGAAGAACCAGTGCCGGTATTGGAGGAGCCGCTGCCGGTGCTGGTGCTGGACGAACCGCTGCCGGTGCTGGATGAGCCGATGCCAGTGCTGGATGAGCCGCTGCCAGTGCTAGATGAGGCGATGCCCCTGCTGGTTGAGCCGGTGCCTGAACTTGATGAACCGCTGCTGGACGATCCGGCGCCCGAACCGGATCCGGAATTGCTGGTGAGCGATGGGGGCGCGCCGTTGCCTTCGGTGAGTGTTTCATCAACTCGGATGCCGGGATCGACCTTGATCACGTCGCTTCGGGTTCCGGCGTTGATGACGAGCGATTGCACGCTGGACGTTGAGCAGGTGATGCCTACCCCATCGACGGAAGCGACGATGGAGCTTCCATTGTTGGCCAGGGTAATGTCAATAGTGTTAGCTTGTCCGGCGGTGCCGGTGCACACGAGCACGCCGTCCACGAGAGTGGGCGTCACGGTGAGCAGAAGCCTGGATTCCAAGGATTCCAGCCCGACAAAAACGGCGGCGGGGATGGCACGTCTTCGGCGGCGATTTTTCCCGCTGGCGCGTGGCATGACACCGGGCAAAAGATGGTTGAAAGAGGGGACGCGGAGTCCCCCGGTACGATTTTCACGTGCCATTTTTTCTCCTCAGGGAGAGTAAGACTGATTTTAGATCGAGAACAAACCCGGCTCAGCCCGAACCGATTCCCGAATCACTATTCACCAAATAGAACAATGCCGATTTGATCGCAAGTCGAAAACAAGCGAAAAATCAAAATTTTTTCTTCAGGTTAAGGCGGATATTTCTAGGGGATTCGCACCATTTGCCTATAGGGGAATTTCCGAGACAATTTAGTCAACGCGCCACGGTGGCGCCGATCGCCAAAGGAGAGCCGGATGGTTGAAATCCAAATCGCGTATCAGGGCAACTTGCGATGCAGCGCTCGCCACGTCGATTCCGGCGTGACGCTGCTGACCGATGCGCCCAAGGACAACATGGGCAACGGCGAATCGTTTTCGCCCACGGACCTGGTCGCCACCGCACTGGGCACGTGCATGCTGACGATCATGGGAATCGCGGCGCGGCGGATGGACGTGGATCTGTCCGGAGCGACGGCGGTGGTGACCAAGGAGATGTCGCAAGCGCCGATTCGCCGAATCGCCCGGCTGGCGGTGACGCTGCGCGTTCCGGCCCGGCTCACGGAGGAGCAGCGTCAAAAGCTCCAGAACGCCGCCATGACCTGCCCCGTTCACAAGAGCCTGCACCCCGACGTGCAGACCCCGATCAACTTTCAATGGGCCTGAGCGGCGCGCCGGCGGCGCTCGACGGCTTCGCGGCGCACGCGCTCGGCCAGGTAAAGCGCGATGGCGACGTTCAACAACATGGTGATGGCCTTGAAGCGGCTCGGCCGGTGAATCATCTCGTACACTTCAAACGGAATGAGTCCCGACGTCGTGATTACGGTCATCCATTCGGCCCAGTGCTTCATCAGCAGGAGGCCGATGCCTTCGACAAGAAACATCGCGGAATAAATCAGCAGCACGACCGCGAGGACCACAAGCTGCCGCTCGGTGACTGACTGGACTCTCTCGACCAGACGTTCAACGAAGAGATATCCCGGCGCGATGTGCAGGCGATGGGACCATGTCAGGATGACGTCGGCAATGTTCTTGTGAATGAGGTGGAAAACGGAGACGGCGGCGGCGATGAGGGCGACGCCCTTGAGGATTTTGAAGCCGCCGATCAGCCGCAGCAGCACCGCTCCCGGCCGGCGGGCTGGCGCGCGGGATGGTGGAGAATCGATCATCACCGGAGATTTATATCGGCGAACCGGGGTTATTGCCCGTGGAAGGAACGTTAAACCCGGCCGTTGACGGCTTGGCGGGCTTCGTCATAAATGCTCAGGCAGGCTTTGGCGGCGTCGTTCCAACTGAGCCGGCGGACCTCGAAGCTGCCGTGCTCGCGCAGCGTCGTTGCCAGCGGGGGATGTTTCAAGACCGCGATGATCTTGTTGGCCATCTCGTTGATGTCCCAGAAATCGACTTTCAGAGCATGGGTGAGGACTTCCGACACGCCGGACTGCTTGGAAATGATGACCGGCACGTCGTGGCTCATGGCCTCCAGCGGCGCGATTCCGAACGGCTCGGAGACGCTGGGCATGACGTACAGATCGGCCATCTTGAACACTTTTTCAACGTCGTTGCCGCGGAGGAAGCCGGTGAACAACACCTTGTGCCCGATTCCCATCCCGGCGGCCATTTCGATGGTCCGGCGGATCATGTCCCCCGACCCGGCCATGACGAACTTCACGTTGTCCATGACCTCCAGGACCTTCTTGGCCGCGGCGAGGAAATATTCCGGGCCCTTTTGCATGGTGATCCGGCCCAGGAACAGCACGATCTTCTCGTCCTTGTGGATGTTGTATTTCTCCACTTCCATCCCATTGCCGTTGGACTCGATCGCGTTGTAGACGACCTCCACCTTCGCCGGATCGATGCCGTAATGGTGGGTGATCAGGTTCTTGGTCAGATAGCTGACGGCGATGATTCGCATGGCGCTGTGCATTCCGCGTCGTTCGATCTCGTAGATGCGCTGATCGACGTGCAGGCCCGAGCGGTCGAATTCCGTGCTATGGACGTGAATGATGAGGGGGACTCCCTTGAGCCCGGCAACGGCCATGCCCGCGGGGAACGTCATCCAGTCATGAGCGTGAACGACGTCGATCGATTCCTGCCGGGCGATTTCCCCCGCCAGGGCGGCGTAACGCTGGATTTCGGAGAAGAGATCGCCGGTGTATTGTGAAGTGGCCGGCGAGGCGCCGATGAAACTCGCCATCGCTCCCGAAGGCTTCGGCGGCGGCGGCGCCTCGGGCGCCGGCAGCGGCGTCAGTTCCACCTGCGTGGCCTTCAAGGCACGCGTGCGGATGGCTTCCGTTTCTCTTTCCTTTTCGCGTTCGGCTGAATATTGGGCAGACGTCTGATACGGATTGACCATTTGCGCATCAACAGTACGGAAGCTCACGTTCTCGAATTCATCGAGGCGAAATTCGGTCGTTGGCGACGCCAGCGGCGAACCGGGACGCGGGCTGACCAGCCGAACGTGGGTGGAAAACGGGGTAGAAACCGGCCGCGGAAGCACGAACATGATGTCCGTACCCAATGCGCTCATGGCCTTGGTCAGACCATAGCAAGCGGTACCCAAACCACCACTGATGAAGGGCGGAAACTCCCAGCCGAGCATGAAAACGCGCATAAGACGCGAACACTTTCAGTTGAAAAAGGACTCATCCACACCAGTCAATATAACTGTGTGGAGCTTGTACGGGTCTGGCAACTTACCCGGCCGACAGGAGTTCGAAAATCGTTTTTCGAAGCGACAAACTAACCGGAACCAGGCATGCCTTCCGCAATTTTATTAAAATACTCGTGCCGGCGGACACTTTGGCCTAATTCTATTAGTACATCTATCGGGTGCGGAATGTCAACTATGGAGATATATCTAACCCAATTTACATAAACCGCAGCCGCGACATCCCAAGCCTCCGAAACCGCAAATTCAATACCGTTAGCACGATGGCCGGCGATCGACTTCGCCACGCAAAATCATAATACCGCGCAACACTATTTGGCAAAAGACAATACCAACAATATTCTAGGCGTCATTCCTCTGGCAATCCCCGAAATTGCAATAATTCTTTAGCGAGGGCAATTGCACAGAAGATGGGCATTGGCAATGCCCGCGCGCCTGCGGTATTTTGTCGCAGCCAGCATGCAAGAGGTTCCAGCCATATTCTCTCCGCGCATAGAGCCGGTGGTCGTGGGAGTCGGCGGGAGGATTCTGGCGATGGGAATTAGCTTCGCCTGCCTGGCCATCATGATCACCGCGGCCCGGCTCGCCCCAAGCCCGACCGGGATGGGGACTCACACCCAGCTCGGATTGGACCAGTGCCAGTTTGCCCTGCGGACCGGATTGCCCTGCCCGAGTTGCGGCATGACCACGAGCTTTTCGTGGCTCGCCCGGGGAAATCTTCCCGCCAGCTTCTATGTTCAGCCGATGGGAGCCGTGCTTGGCCTGCTCACCATCGTCACGTTCTGGGCTGGGTTGTACATCGCCGCGACGGGGCGGTCGGTGTATCGGTTGATCGCGCTTGGCCCAAGCCGATACTATGTTCCCGCGATTATGGCCCTGGCCGTGATCGCCTGGGCCTGGAAGATTTTCATCCATCTGCACGGAATCGATGGATGGCGCTTGTGAATTGTGGGGGTGAGCTGAGGAGCCGAACGATGTATTGCAATTGGTGGCAGCGCGGTTGGGTTGTTCCGCGGATCCTCTCGATCCTGGTGTTTGGGGCAATGTTGACGTGCGCGGGTTGCCAACTGGCGGGGGTGGCGGCGGCGAAGCTCCAAGGGGAAGAAGATATCTCGCCGGCCTATTCCGGGCTCAAGGGCCAGCGCGTCGCGATCATGGTCTGGGCCGATGAGGGCGTTGCCATGGATCATCCCAACATCCGCGCCGACGTCGCCGACGGCCTGCGGGGCAAGTTGCAGCAGTGCATTGACGCCGAACTTGACGACCTGAAAAACACGACGTTTCTGAGCACCGCCCAGGTCTTGCGCTTTCAAGACGCCCATCCCGAAGCCCAGGCGGATTCCGCCGAGCAGATCGCCTTGCGGTTCCCGGCCACCCGGCTTATCTACGTCGAGGTCGAAAGCTTGTCGCTCCACCCGAGCGATTCGCTCGATCTCTCGCGCGGTCAGGTCATGGCCGACGTGAAGGCCGTGGAGGTCGCCAACGGACGGGCGAAATTGGCTTATCAAATCGACAGCGTCGGCGGCGTCTATCCGAAACAGGCCCCGCCCGAAGGAATGCCCGGACTCAGCGACGAACTGGTCTACCACAAAACCATCGATTTGCTGACGAGCGAACTCGCCAAGCTGTTCATCACACACGAGGCGGACGTGCAATGATTGAAACCGTCTGTAAAACCGCGGCAAAAAGTTTGCGTCTTGTGATGCTGGCCGGCGCGCTCGGCGCCTTGGCCGCCTGCACGTTGGCCGGCGCCGTCGCCGACAAGGCCGTCACCCCGACCGTCAACGCCAAGTACGTCCCGAACAAAAAAGATTCGATGCTGGTTCTCGTGGAAAGCTATAACCTGTCGCTGGATTCGGGAATCGAATCACAGCACATGGCGTTGACCCTCGGCCGGTCGCTTCGAGACGACAAGATCGCAACCACCATCGATCCGCAGAATCTGGAGCGGCTGCGCGACGCCGATCCCGACCAATACCGCAAAATGTCCATTGCCGAGATCGGCCGGAGGGTGGGCGCCCGGCAGGTGCTTTACGTGCACATCTGGCGTGCCGAGATCGTCAAACCGCCGGGAGCCGGTCAGATGCGCGGCCACATCGAAGCCATCGTCAAGGTGGTGGATTCGGCCACGGGCGACACGCGCTGGCCCACCGACGCCTCCAGTGAAGCCGTGCAGATCACGACCGCGTGGATTCCCGACAGCTCCGGCACCACCGACGCCGACCTGCGAGCCAGGATGGCCGACCAAATGGCCCAGGATATCGGCAGACTTTTCCACGATTACCATCCCGATGAGGACGAGCCAACGCCCAAGATCAATTTGGATTGAACGGGCCTAACTTACTCAAAGCAAGATCTCACGCAGAGGCGCAAAGGCGCAGAGAAGCAAAAGAAATTTGTTTTTTTACCTCCCTCTCTGCGCCTCTGCGTGAGATCTTTCTTCAATGGATTTCAAATCGAATTATGTTGCGCGGCGGTTACGCGTGGCTGAGGGGGGCAAATCCATCGTCCTGCGCCCGGGGCCTCGGCTGCCCGGAATACAGATCGAAATAAAAATACATCAACTCTTTGCCGGCGACCATGCGGGTGTCGCCGTGGCGAAAGCCGAGCTTTTGGAACATTTCAACCGCCGCCGAGCGTTCCGTGAACGTGTCGAGTGCCACTTTCAGGCATTGGTTTTCACGGCAGAAGGTGATGGCGGTTTCCAGCAGGTGCGATCCGATCCCGCGGCGGCGGTGCTCCTGGGCGACTCGCAGCCGGCGCACCTGACCGACGCCCTGATCGTGATGCTGCACCCCGATCATGCCGACGATCTGCCCGCGAATCTCCGCTACCCAGAAGTGGTTGCCATCCGTGTGCATGTAAACCGCGTCGATATCATCGATGTCCAGGCCGGTGTCGTTCTCGGCAAGTTTTCCGCCCAGAAGTCCCTCGACATAGAGTTTCCGGCAGGCCGGCAGGTCCGCCGGCCGAAAGCTGCGGATGGTCCATGGAGGTGAGGATGCTTCCATGTCATGTCATTGTAGCACCGGCGCGCCGGCGAGTCAGCGAGAATAAAATGGGCGTGCGCAGAACCAGCGTGCGCGGCGGCCGGTTCGACCCATGCAACACTTAACGCTCAACTTTCAAGGGAATGCCAAAGAAAACCTGGAATTCGCCGTGTCTCCGCATGCGCCGACTCTTTACTTCAACGTTGAGCGTTGAGCGTTGAGTGTTGAGCGTTGCATTATTCCCAATTACCCTCGCCACTCCCCTGCGCGATGATCCCTGTCACGTGTGGACGGCCAAATGCCGAACGGTATCCGCTTTCAGATCGACCAGCGCCACGGTCTTCTTGGCAGTGCGATGAAGTGCGCCGGGATTGACGATCCGGAGCCGGCCGCGCCGCTGGTCGGCGGCGATGTGGGTGTGACCCAGGAAGAGATAGTCGTACGGGGGGTCGCGCTCGATGAGTCGCCGGAGCAGCCTGGGGTTGTCGCCATGGGTGACGGCGATTTGTTTTCCGGCCAGTCGCAACTCGGCGAAATCGCCGGCGCATTGGATGCCGATTTCTTTGGCGTATTCGACGAGCGAAGCGCGGTCGAAATCGCAGTTTCCCCAGACGAAAACGGACGGGATGCCGGCCAGGAGATCGAGGACGCGTTCCCCGCCGACGTCGCCGCAGTGAATCAGGAATTGCGCTCCGGCGGCGCGGAGCGTGGCGATGCCGGCGGCGGCGGCATCGGCGCGGTCGTGCGTGTCGCTGAGGATGCCCAGAACCGTGGCATCAGCCGATATGCCTGCCGAAAAGCCGGAGGATTCCATCCGCCAGAATGTACCATCCCAGGGCGAACGTGACGATGTACACGATCGTCGTGAAAAGCAGGTCGCTCAGGCGTTTGTTCAGCCAGCGGCCGATGACCGCGCCGGCAACGACCAGCGGCAGCAGGCGGAAAGTGAATGACAGTTGGGCATGCGCGAACTGGCCGCTGGCGTAATACGCCGGCAGCTTGGCGGTATTGAGGATGAAGAAATAGACGGCGCACGTCCCGACGTAGAGCTGGCGATCGAGCCGCAACGGAAGCAGATACATCGCGATGATCGGCCCGGCTGCGTGGGCCAGCGTGGAACTGACGGCCGCAAATGATCCGGTCAGATGGCTCCGCCACGGCTCAGGCATCAGACGCTGCTGAACGCCGCGGTAAATTCGCCACCAATGGATCGAGACCAGCAGGATGGATTCGCAGCCGATCTCGATGCGGATCAGCGCGCCGACGAGATCGGCCCGGGTGTGGATGAGCGCCAGAATCGCACCACCCAGAATCACCCCGGCCACCGTACCGGGCAAAAGCCGGCGAATCACCGCTCGGGCCTGAATGGAATCATCTGGAACAGAATTATCCCGGGGAGAGTCATTCCGGGGAGAATCATTCCGGGATTTCGGAAAGAACAGGTCGAAATACTGCCAGACCGCGATGAGGTCGCCGGCGATCAGCAGCGGCAGGAGCAGGCCCAGCGCCGCTTCCGAGCCGCAGCCGGGAATGTGTCCCATGGCGATGGCGGTCATGGGAACGATCATCAGTCCCACCCCCGAGCCGAAACCGCTCTTGGTCACGCCGATGAGCAGAATGGCCAGGAACACCACGAGCCACCAGAAAAACATGAATGTCCCCTTTATTTCCGGATGCGGCGGAAAACGAAGTGCTGCTCGAACTGACGTTCGCCCTGCTCAAACGTTAAATCCACCCGGATTTCGGTTCCATCATCCCATTGCCAGGAAGCACGATCCGCCTCGGAATCCGCGCCGGAATCGGGGATGGAAATGAATCCCGGGCGGTCGTAGGGAGCGATCTGCTCCGGCTGGCCGTGCGGCGCCGATTCCGCCGGCTCCGCCAGGGGCGGGAAAATTTCCTTGATCGACGAGCCCGCGGCAATCGTTTCGCCCCGAATCGGATGCGCGATTCCTTCGGGGTCCAGCACCTGGCTCTTGTCGCGGATCAGATCGATTGGACCATCCGTCGGATTCTCGATCCAGACGATCAGATGCCCCTCATCCGCGCGCATGCGGTATTGCAGCGGACTGTCGCTCAATCGAACGTCCTGGTCATTTCCCACGCGAATCGCCTGGCCCGATCCCGCCGGCGCAGCGTCGAATTCGGTCTGCGCGCAACCGGCCAGAAGAACGCTGAACATGATTGCAACCCTCATCGCCATTGCGGTAATCTTATGACCGATGGCCTCAGGTCGGAATATGCCCACCACCAGCCATTTTCCAACATGGCCATCGTTACCCTGAACAACATCGAGAAAACCTTCGGCCGGCGCGTCATCTTCGACAAGCTGGATTTCGCCATCGACCGCGGCGAACGCATCGGATTGATCGGCGACAACGGCAGCGGGAAGACCACGCTGCTGAAGGTCATTCTCGGCCAGATGCCGATCGACTTCGGATCGGCTGCGGTTGCCAAGGGCCTTCGCATCGGCCATCTCCCCCAGGACCCCGTTTTCGATCCGGCCAATACGGTGATCGACGAGGCGGAACTGGCGTTCGCGGCGTTGCACTCACTCTCCCACGACCTGCGCGACATCGAACATCAGATGGCCCATCTCACCGGCGACGAACTCGACAAGCTGCTGCACAAGTATCAACACGTCCAGCACGAATTTGAGTTGGCCGGTGGATACGCCTGGCAGCACCGGCTGGAAGCGACGCTCCTCGGAGTTGGACTTGAGCGAAACACCTGGGAGCAAAACGTCGGCACGCTCTCCGGCGGCCAGCGCTCGCGGCTGGCGCTGGCCAAGCTCCTCACCAGCCCCGGCGACGTGCTCCTCCTCGACGAGCCGACCAATCATCTCGATCTGACCGCCATCGCCTGGCTCGAGGAATATCTCGCCGATTTCAGCGGCGCCGTTCTCATCATCAGCCACGACCGCTATTTGCTCGACCGCCTGGCCACGCGGATCGCCTGGCTGACCGAGGCCAAGGTGAAAAGTTATCCGGGAAATTACTCCGCGTTCGTGGCCCAGCGCCAATTGCAGGAACTGACCCAGCAGCGCGCCTACGATGAGCAGCGAGCGGACATCGAGAAGCAGGCGGAATTTATCCGGCGATTCGGCGCCGGCCAGCGCGCCCGCGAGGCCAAGGGCCGCGAAAAAAGGCTCAACCGGCTTCTGCGCAGCGACGCGATGATCCAAAACGTCGCCGCCACCCGCAGGATTCGCGTCTCCATTTCCACCGATCAACGCGCCGGCGACCGGGTGCTGAGCGTCAGGGAGCTGGCAAAATCCTACGAGCAAAGGCCGCTCTGGAAGAATTTCGCCCTGGAAGTCCGCCGCGCCGAACGCATCGGCATCATCGGTCCCAACGGTTCGGGGAAAACCACGCTTCTGGAAGTTCTCCTCGGCCGCCGCGACGCGGATGAAGGCGAAATCCGGTGGGGCGCCAACCTCAACGTCGGATATTACGATCAGCGCCTCGACGATTTCGATCCCAACAACACCGTGGCCGAGGAAGTCCGCGGCGACCGCCGGATTTCACCCGGCGATCTGCGCGCCGTGCTGGCGCTGATGCTCTTCCGCGGCGACGACGTGGACAAGCCGATGCGCAATCTCAGCGGCGGCGAGCGGGCGCGCGTGGCCATGGCCCAATTGCTGGTGGATCGTCCCAACGTTCTTGTCCTGGACGAGCCGACGAATCATCTCGATATTCAATCGTGCGAGGCGTTGGAGACCGCCCTGGCCGATTTCGCCGGGACGATCCTCTGCGTCAGCCACGACCGGTATTTCCTGGACAAGATCGTGTCGCGGCTGCTGATTTTGAATCCGCCGGAGATTCAGGATTTTTCCGGCAACTACACCGCCTGGTCCAAGCGCCAAGCCGAGCGGGCCGCCGAGGCGAAAGAGGCGAAGGAATCGAAGAAAGTAAAGGCGTCGAAATCGCGTCCAGCGATCGCTACGAAGAAGAAGCCGGACAATCCCTGGAGCCGGCCGTTCGGCCGGCTGTCGGTCGAGGATTTGGAGCGGCAAATCACGGAGACGGAAATTGCGATTTCCGAATTCCAGGATCGTTTCGCCGACGCCGAGCTGGCGCGGGACGTTCAGCGGAGGAGGAAGCTGAACGACGATTACGCCGCCCTGGGCAAAAAGCTAAAGCAGTTGGAGCAGGAGTATTTCGCGAGGAGCGGAGATTGATCCGCCAAGAGAATTGGACCACGGATAACGCGGATTGACACGGATAGGATTTGAATTCATCCGCGATATCCGCGCAATCCGCGGTTCAATTGCATTTCTTACCGGGACCAGAATGACGGAGTTCGCTTTAGTGCTCATGCCCGGCCTTGATGGCAGCGGCGTGATGTTTCGTCCACTTGTCGCGGAACTTCCGCCGCAGATTCGGCCAATCGTGTTGTCCTATCCGCAGGACAAAATGCTCGGATATCATGATTTGCTTCCGCTTGTTCTCGCGGCCCTTCCGAAGAATCTACCGTTCATCCTACTCGGCGAATCGTTCGCCGGCCCGCTGGCGCTGATGGCGGCGGCAACCCGCCCGATAAACCTTCGCGGCGTGATTCTTTGCGCAACCTTCGTACGCAACCCCGCATGGCTGCGGGTAGCCTGGCTCCGCCATTTCGCCCATCCCCTGGCCTTCCGCCTCTTTCCCGCATTGAAACGCATCAAGGCAACGCTTGGAGGATACTCAACCCCCGAGCTTGCATTGCTGGAAGCCGAAGCCCTCTCGGATGTTCGGCCCGAGGTGCTCGCCCATCGCGTTCGCGCGGCGATGCGGGTCAACGTGCTGCCCGAACTAATTTCCTGCCCCGTGCCCATTCTTTATATTCGTGGCGATTACGATCAGGTCGTGCCCAAACATAATCTGACGGAAATTGTCGCCGCCCGTCCCTCCGTACAGGTCGCGCACATTCCGTCGCCGCATCTCGTTCTTCAAACCGAACCCGCCGCCGCGGCGGACGCGATATCAAAATTCATTGCGAAGATCCCCTGATCCGTGAAACGCGCTCATAGGTCCTTGTTGAACGGCAATTTCGTTGTATAATTTAATTCGTGATCTTCGCGTGGGACGAAACGAACCGCGGCCACATTGCGAGACACGGTGTGACGCCCACGGAGGCGCGGTTTGTCGTTGAGAATGCCACGTCACCGTTCCCACAGGAATTGGGGGACGGCAAGCGGCGCGTTTGGGGACCGACCATCGCGGGCCGGTTGCTGCAAGTCATTTATGTGCTGAAGAAACAGGACGATGTTGCGTTTGAGTCGATTGACCCGCTCGATTGGGCGGAGCTGCAAGGTATTCCGGGCGCGAAAATCGCCCGCGTGATTCATGCGATGGAACTGACCATCGAAATGAAACGGCAGTTGCGCCGACGCAGGAGATAAACCATGAAAACCAAGTCAGCCACCGGCGCTCGCCGCGCCAAAGTGAATACGACTCCCGATGAGCGCGACTTTGGCGGCCTGGACGTCTGGGCACGGAATCTGAAGTTGGAGGACGGTCGACCGCTCACCGCCGCCGAGCGTCGCGAAGAAGCTCTTGCCCGGAACGTAGGCCGGCCGCGTAAGCCTGACTCAGCCAAAGCCAAGCGCGTCATGATCAGCATGACGCCCAGTTTGATCAAGGCCGCAGACATCTACGCAAAGCGGACGGGCCGTACGCTATCCGGGCTGATCGCCGAAAGCCTCGTGGAGAAGATCAGATGCAAAGCATCATAGGCAATGGCTACGAGGAAATGCGGCACCGATTGCGCATCAGGTAAGTAATATGTCCCAAGAAACCGCCATGATGATCAAAGTCACCAACGTCAAGGCATTGGACAATTACCAGTTGGAGCTTTCATTCAACACCGGCAAAAGGCGCGTGTTTGACGTCGGCCCTTACCTGAACAAGGGCATTTTTACCGAGCTTCGCGATCTATCCTATTTCCGATCCGTTCGGCTGGCCTTCGGGAGCATTGCCTGGCCCAACGAACAGGACTTCGGCCCCGAATCGCTGTACGTTGAGTCGCGCCCGGGGTCAGAGAGGAGTTGAAATGAACCGGGCAGAGACAACCATTATCTTCCTCCGAATCGGGTGGATGAGCCGCTATGAGGGCCTTGCCACCAATGACAGCATTAAGGGAGGAGGCGCGTTCGTCAAAAGTCATGGTTATGGCCATGAGATCTTCAACTTCAAGCCCGTGGCGGGTCGCGTTTTCGGCTATGTACAGCCTCGGGGCACCGGCTTCAATGGACAGGTTGGGCCAGGTATCAACATTCAGCGGATCGGTGCCGCATCGGGCGAAGAATCAATCGGCGGGGCGCTTGCAGTTTGGGTTGCGACGTCGCCGCATGGTGGAAGCTTCATCGTGGGCTGGTATAGAAATGCAACAATCTACAGCCGGTGGCAACCATCGCCGTCTGGTGGGCATCGTATGCATAATGGCGAGGAATTTGGCTTTTATGTCACGGCTGCGGAAGAGGAGGCTACATTGCTTCCAGAGGATGAACGAGTGTTTCCAGTTCCCAGAGGTAAGGGCGGAATGGGGCAGTCTAATGTCTGGTATGCCGACGGCGAGCATGGGGATTTTCGGGCGAAGGTAATCAATTACACACGAACCCGGCAGCTTTCTCCGACAGTCTTTAAACCACGTTCGGGAAGCCCGCGCCAGGGGAATCTGTTCCTACGATTAAAGGTTGAACGGGCTGCGGTTGCAGCCGCAACGGAGTATTACACGTCACTCGGGTATGAAGTGCATTCAGTGGAAGGGGACAATGTTGGCTGGGACTTGAATGCAATCCACCCTTCGATGCGATCGAGGTTGAAGCTAGAGATTAAAGGGCTGTCAGGTAACCAGTTGGCGATTGACCTGACCCCGAATGAGTACGCGAAAATGAAAGCCGAGCGCGCGTCATATCGACTTTGCGTCGTAAATGAGGCGCTGACGGCGCCGATGCTCTGCATTTTCGCTTATTCGGATGAATCTCAGCGGTGGGAGGATCAAAAGGGGCGGACATTGAACATAAATGAAATCGTTGCCGCGCGATGTACAGCATAGGTGGGCAATAACTGCTACATCTACTGGCAAAGCCGATCTCTGGGTGAGTATGGCACGCCCGTGCATGGAGGAAGAAAGTTTAGCCGCCGGGCTTGCCCGGCGTTTGGAATCGCGATCGCCGCTCGATTTCCGGGCGAACGCGCCGCACAAGTGCGGCGGCTAAAATGGTTTCTCCAGCATCCCCGGCAATTGGCTGGCGATGGCGGCCAGGATGATCAGCCCCGCGCCGATGAATCCGCGGAATGCGAGACGTTCGCCGAGGATGATGAAGCCAAGAATTGCCGCGAAGACGGGTTCGAGGGTGAAGATCACGGCGGCTTGCGGGGCGGGAACGACACGCTGGGCGACGGTTTGCAGCCAGGTCGTGGCGGCGGTGGCGGCGACGCCGAGATAGATCAAGGATGGCCAGTGAAATTCGGTCACCACTGGCCGGGACGCGGCGGTCCATACTCCGCAGAAGATGGCGACGGGAACGATTTGGGCCATGGCCAGGGGAAGGGGCGGGAATTTGGCGGCGATGGATTCGAGGCGGAAGATGTACATGGCCCAGGTGACGGCGGTGCCGAGGGACCAGAGATCGCCGATGTTCGGGCCGCGGCCGTCGCCGCATAGAAGGCCGCAGCCGATCAGTGCGGTGATGGCGGCGGCCCATACGATCGGGCGGACGCGATGGCCGAAGATCGCCGCCAGGATCGGCACGAAGATCACGTTCATGGCCATGATGAAGGCGCAGCGGTTGACGGTGGTGTAGCGCAGGGCGATGGTTTGGGCGGCGAATCCCGCGAAGAGCCAGACGGCCATTTCCAGGCCGCATCGCCAGGTTTGCCGGTGGAAGCGTAGGAAGGGCGACAGGGCGACGGCGGCGATTACGAACCGCGCCAGGTTGATCGGGGCGGCGGGGATATCCGGAATGATTTGCTTGATGACGACGAAGCTGGAGCCCCAGAATGCCGTGACCAGCACGAGGATGGCCGCGCCGGATAATGGGGAAAGTCGGCGGGGGGAAGGCATCGGGGTGTGACTCCTAATTGTGGCGGCCAGTGAAAAACTGCCGATTGCCGATTGCCAATTGCCGATTGGAAGAGGGGAGTCCACCGCTATTTCTTCTTTCAATCGGCAATTGGCAATTGGCAATCGGCAATTCCGGGACTTTTGCGACAGAGCCGAGCATCACACCCATCCATCATTCATCTACCGAAAAACCCTGGCGCTGATACTCGCTGAGTTTGTATTGCAAGGTCCGGCGGCTGATGCCCAGTTCCAGGGCGGTGGCGGTGCGGTTGCCGTCGTTGCGGCGAAGGGCCGAGATGATGTGTTCGCGCTCCACGTCTTCGAGGGTTTGCGCGGGCTCGTCCGGCTCCGGCTCATGGGCGGGCGGCTCGATGGGTTGGGGCAACGGGCGCACCAGGCGGAGGGTTGCGCGGTGGAGCGATTTTTCAAGCTCGCCCAGCGGGCAGGGTTTTTCCAGAAAATCGACGACGTCCAGGCGGATGGCGGCGCGGGCGGATTCCAGGTTGCCGAAGCCGGTCAGGACGATTACCTGATGCTCGGGTTGGATGGCGCGAAGTTTTTCGAACAACTCGATGCCGCTGATTCCGGGCAGGTTCAGGTCCACGATGGAGATGTCGAATTTGGAAGTCTGCATGAGTCGCAAGGCTTCCTCGGCGGATCGTGCGCCGGCGACCTGGAACCCCCAGGAAGCGATGGCGCGGGTGAGCACGTCGCGAAGCCGGCCTTCATCATCGACGATCAGGACGCGCACGTCGGAGGGCGTCGGTGGTTTGGGAAGATTCATTGATCCAGCTCCTCATCCACGTCGAAGGACGCGACGGGAAGAATGACGGTGAAGCGGCTTCCGCGGCCGGGTCCGTCGCTGTGTGCGCGGATTTCTCCGCCATGGCGCAGGACGATGGCATGGGCGATGCTGAGTCCCAGCCCGGTGCCGCGTCGGGTTTGCGTATCCGCCGTAGTTGTTGCTTCCGCTTTGCCGCGCGAATCCGTATAGAACGGTTCGAATATCTGGTCGAGCACCGCATCGGGCATTCCGCGTCCGGAGTCGGTGACGCTTAGTTCGACCTCTTTCCGGTCGGCCGCGATGTTAACGCGCACCGATCCGCCGGCCGTCGTGGCTTCCAACGCGTTGAATATCAGGTTGAGCACCACCTGCTTGATCTCATCGCTGCGGCCGCGGATGCGGTCGTCGATGCCATTGGCTGGGGTGACGGTGAGGATGCGGTCGTGATATTCCGGCATCGCCGAGACGGATGCCACCACCTCGCGCACCAGGCTGCCGAGTGAAAAGATCGACGGCGCCTCCGTCGGTCCGCGGCCGAGGGTCAGCAGTTTCTCGACGATGCGCTTGCAGCGGAAGGCCTCTTCGCAAATCACCTGGAGTGACCGGGCGGATTCGTCCTGGGCGGTTTCATCGCCGCGCTCGATGGCGCCCAGCGACAGCTCGGCATGAGCGGTCATGATGCTCAGGGGATTGTTGATCTCATGCGCCACGCCGGCGGCCAGCAGGCCCACGCTGGCCAGCCGCTCGTTGCGGACAAGCTGGCGGCTCTTGGCTTCCACCTTCTGCTGGAGGTTGTGATAGAGGTCTTCCAACCGAGCGGCCATGCGGTTGAAGTTGATCGCCAGCTCCGCGAACTCGCGGGTTCCCTGGGTATCGACCCGGCCGTTGAATCGCCCGGAGGCGATGCGCTCTACCGCCAGCTTCATCCGTGCCAGCGGCCAGAGGATCGAGCGGTATTGCGCGATCCCAATCACCATGGCGATCAGCGCCACTCCCGCCAGCAGTCCGCTGATGCCATACATCAGCAGCCTGAGATGGTAGTTGGCGTGATCGTAAGCGGATTGGATGGCGTCGCGGCTCTCCTTGTCGAGATCGAACATGGGATTGAGCGCCGCGTCGAGGTTGGCGGGGCGGGCATCGGTGGCATCGAGATCGGCATTGGCGACGGCGGCGAGGGAGGCGCGGACCCGCTGTTCCAGCGCTCCGTCCAGCGACGGGGCGTCCGGGGGGAATTGCTTGTTAAAGAAATCCAGGCCGGAGACCAGTTCCAGATGAGCGCTGTTTCGATCGGGATACGCCGTGCTGAGATAAAGTTTCGCCGCCGCGACGTGAGTGCCCACCTGGCTCAGGTTCCGAAGCCGTTGATAGCCGACAAGTGCGGCATTGAAATCGGACTGCATGGCATTGATCTGCCAGATCGACGCCACTCCCGCCGCCAACAGGCTCACGACGAGCGTGGAAATCTGGTAAGCAAGTTTTCGCCGCAACGTCATCATGGCGATATATCATCGCATAAAACGGTGGCATGGGCATCCTGCCCATGCTGACGATGCTAAACGGGGAAGGACTGGCCGCTACCGACCTCGCGCAAATTTTTCCCTTCGGGCGTCGCCCTAATCCCAACGATGCGATAAGCTTAAGTGTCTGTCAAAATGGGAGGTTCTGCATGAGACGGTTGGTGATTCTGCTGGCGATGGTCGCAATGCTCTGCCAATTGCGCATAGCGGCGGCCGATGCGGACAATCCGCCTCAGCTTGCCCAGGCGACCGCCGACAAGGCCCTGGCATACCTGAAATCTCAGCAGAAGCCGGATTTCGGCTGGCAGGACGAGGCCGATCCGCCCGGCATCACCGCGCTGGTTCTCCGGGCATTCATCTCCGACGACCAATATGATGCCGGCCAGCCGTTTCTCGAAAAGGGATACGAGAAGCTCTTGTCCTATCAGGTGGACGCCGGGGGAATCTATAAAGATACGCTGGCGTGCTACAACACCGCCATCGCCGTCAGCGCGCTGGCCGAATCCAAGAAGGACGCCTATCGCGCCGCGATGCTCAAGGCGCTGGATTACCTGCGCACTCTGCAATGGTCGGACAAGATTTCCGGCGTGCCGGAGCAACTGCGGACGCAGGGCAATCAGGACGTGAAAACCGGCGGCTTCGGATACGGCAAAGGCTCGCGCCCGGATTTGAGCAATACGCAGATGGCGATGGATGCGTTGCACGATGCCGGCCTGAAACCGGACGATCCCGCCTTCGCCGCCGCGCTCCAGTTCGTCAGCCGATGCCAGAACTTCTCCGAAACCAACAACCAGCCCTGGGCCGGCGACGATGGGGGATTTATCTACACTCCGGCCAACGGCGGCAGTTCGCCGGCCGGGGAATTCGTCGGCATCGGCTCAAGACGCATGCTCCGCAGCTACGGCTCGATGACCTACGCGGGGCTGAAGAGCATGATCTACGCCGGGCTGTCGCACGATGATCCCCGCGTCAAGGCCGCGTGGGATTGGATCAGCAAGAATTTCACGGTGGACGCAAACCCCGGCATGGAAGCGCTCGGCCCGGAAAACGCCCAGGGCGGTTTATATTACTATTTCTACACCATGGCCAGGGCGCTGGGCGCCTACGGCCAGCCGGTGATCGTCGATCCCCAGGGCGGCCGGCACGATTGGCGATTGGCGTTGATCCGGAAATTGGCGACACTTCAGCGGCCGGACGGCAGCTTCGTCGGTCAGCGCAAATGGATGGAGGACAATCCTGTCCTGGTGACCGCTTACACCGTGATGGTGCTCGAGACGGCCAAAAAGGATTTGGCCGCCAATCCGGCGAAATGAATCTCGGGCGGACAAACATCGAAGGAGCGTTTCGTGGACAAATTCATCATTCCGAACTTTCACGTGATCCTGATCCACTTCCCCATGGGGTTGCTTTTGATCGGCGTGACGATCGAGTTGTTCAGCTTTTTGTGGCGGCGCAGCTCCTTCCGCCAGGCGGGACGGTGGATGATTCTGCTCGGCACGCTCATGGCCGTGCCGGCGCTGACCAGCGGCCTGTATGCCCTGCGCGACGTCGTGGGGCACGGCGCCGACTTGGATTCATGGTCGGAATTCAAGGCGGCCAGCAACTTCAATGCGCACGATTGGCAATTCGTGCGCTATCACGTCGTCCTGAACTCCGTGGCCACGGGGTTGGCTCTTTTCGCCACGGTGATGTGGCTCGGCGCCAGCGATACCTGGCGGAAAATTCTCCGCATCCCGGCGCTGCTGATGCTCGTCGTGGCGGTTGGCCTGATGGTCGACGGCGGTTGGCACGGGGGGGAGATGGTCTATCGGCTCGGATTTGCCGTTCAGGGAAAGCTGAACGTGCTGCCCGATACACCGGACCGGCCGCAGGATTTGCAGGACAAAATCGAGTTCTACGCGCCCGAGGGGGAAGTGCATCTGCTGATGGCGGGTTTTGTGTTCGCATTGGCGGCGGCGGCGCTGGGGCTGTCGATCCGCCGCGCCGTCACCGCCGACACCGTCATCGTGCAGCGGATTCCGCGGACGAACGTTGCCGCCTCCGGCGGGCGCGAAGACACCATCAAGCCTATCTCACTGCTCCAGGCCCTGAACGACCCCGGTGATGAGATTCCCGTCGGACCGCGGGTTCCGGCGGCACGGTTCTGGGTCCTGGCGGCGCTGGTGGCGATCGCCGCGATCGCCAGCGGATTGTGGTTCGGCGACTATCTCGCCCCCTGGCCAAGGATCATCGACCGCGCCCACGTCCAGCGGGCCATCCAGCACATCCAGGATTCCAAAAATGCCCGCGAAGGACTCCATATCGTTTTCGGCGCCTCCATTGTCGTGCTGAGCGTCTTGCTGGCCCTGCTGACGCGCTTCGCCCCCAAGAGCCGGGTCTTCCTGTCCGGCTTCGCGTTTTTGCTGGTGTTGGTGATGGCCGTGCAAATCTGGCTCGGCGTGTTGCTCACGTTCGATGGCGGACGCGGCCCGCTGGCGAGGTTCAAGACCGATGCCGAAGCCAACGCCCCGGAACAGGAAACTCCGTCGCCCGCAACGGCGCCAAGCGTCTCCCCGCCGCCGGCGACGCAGCCGATTGCGCTCGGACAGTAGCTAGTTTTCGATCGGCTCAACCTTATCCACGTCGATGTGATAGATGCTCTTGATGACCCCGCTCTGGGAGTCTTTACGGATGAACGTGTGAATCGTGCCCCAGACTTTCACGGGAACGGGGTAATAGTAGACGTGCTTCCCCTTGACGACATTGCCGTCAACGAAGTGCTGCGCCAGCGGGGGGCCGTTGAAGCAGCACTTGGTCTTGGAATAGACGAGTTGGAAGTAATCGAGCCTGGCGCTGTCGCCAGCGTATTGCTGCGCCCACATCTCGCCCATCGCCATGACCTTCTGCCCCTCCAGGGCTCGCCACTTGGACGGAATGTCCTGCATCGTGGCGTTCATCTGGTCCATGTCGAACGTGCTCATGGCTTTCAGATCGACTTCCTTGTACGCGCCGTAATCGTGAATGCCTCCGCTGAGAAACTCGTTGAGCCACCAGAAAAACAGCAGCAGGATCGGTACAACGATCGCGGAAACGAATACCAGGATTCGCCAGTTCAGGCGCTGCGACCAGGTGACTTTCTCGCGCGGCAGAGGCCGCGGCTGATAGGACAATCCGCTCGGACTTACGGATGGCGGGGTGGCGGTGCTCATCGACGACGTTCCACTGTTCTACCGTTTACTGCGGGGCGGCGCGGACGCTGCTCGCGTCCATCTGAAAAATGCTCACGATAAATCCGCTGTCCCGAACCTCTTTGACGTGAAGCGTTCCCTCCACAACCAGTTCATCGGGGAAATAACTCATCGCCTTCGACTTGGGACAATGCACGATGATTGTATGCTGAATCTGCGGCGGCTGGCCAAAACAACAGGCGAACAGGCTGGGAACCAGGGCGAATTCGGAAATGCTTTCCGCCTGATCCAGCGGGATCATGTAGCCCATGGTTTTGAAATGACAGCCATCGAGCCGAAGAACGTCACTGGGGATGTTCCCACCGGCGGTGGCGTCATAGTCGAAATTCCCAAGCTCCTTGATAGGCATCTCGACGGTGTCACCGGAGGTGGGGGCGGGGTGGACGTGGCGCGGCCCGCCATCCACCAGGACGGCCACCGACTGCGTCGGCGTCGAGACCACCGGTTTGGCGGCGGGGTTGAGCATCTGGTGCCGGCAAACACGGATTTGCTCCAGCACCGGCCCAAGCTGGTCCGGCTGATCCGCCAGCATCTCCGAAACCTTCTGCAACAGCGGCAGCGCCGCCGCATAGTCGCTGCGGCCCATGTCCTCGTTGGCCTGAAGCTGCAATTCGTTTGCCAGCGTCGCGTTGGACGGCTGCGAAGTCGGCGAAGCATCCGCCCAGACCCGGGCGGATAATCCGACCACCAGCAATAATATGACTGCCGCAATCTTTTTCATCGCCATCCCCTTACATCACGTCCATGTATGCCGGAGGTTTCATCCAAGCATAGCATCAAAATTGCGGAGAGTCATTGCTCGGGGGTCCCATTTGGCGAAGACCCGGCTGGCACCGGCATAAGTTCCGATTTGAGCGCCAGATAATACAGTTGCCCCTCCTGCAATTCGTGTCCGGCCATTCCCTCGGCGGTTGGTCCGATACCCATGTAGATATCGCACCGTCCGCTGGCGCGGATGGCCCCGCCGGTGTCCTGATCCAGCAGGAATCCATCAAACGGCCGCGTCCCCACGCCGGGATAGTAGGGGATCGACGTCACAACGAAAGCCGGCATCGCGCGGGGGTAGATGTCTTTCTGCTCCTTGTCCGTTGCGATCGTGGCAAACGGGGTCACCCGAACGTTCAGGCTGCCGAACGGACCGCCCGGGCGCTCGGTGAAGAAAACGTACCGCTCGTCCAGCGGTAGATATTTGTCCATCATCTCCGGGTGCGCGGCGAAATACGCCGTCAGGCCGCGCAGGCTGAGCTGGTCTTGGGGAATCACCCCATCGGCGACCATTCGCCGGCCCGGGCTGGTATAGGCATACCCATTGGTCCCGGCGAATCCGATTTCGTAAGTCTGTCCGTTGTCAACCAAGTGAAGCCGGGCCGATCCCTGAATCGTCACGACGTACGCTTCCCACCGGCTCCTGAGCCAGACCAGCTCGTCGCCGGCCAGCTTGTGTCCCGTCTCGATTTCGCCGCGCGTGTAATACGGCACGATCCGGCCATCGGGCGTTCTCCGACCCTGAACCTGCCCCGACATCGCATCCCGAACCAAATCCGCCGGCAACTTGTACAGCGGCCACTGAAACTGGGCCGATGGCTTCAGGCTGGCATCGTAAATCGGCGTGCAATAGCCGGTGAACAGCACCGTATCGGTATATCCCGATCCATCCGGCAACGGGGCGCCATAGCTTTTATACACGTCGAAATTCGCGCGAATCTGCTGGTTGAACCACGTCGGATCCCATCGGCCCATGGCGATCGATTGGGTGCAGACATCGTGCAGCCGATGCAGCGTCGCCACGGCCCGCTCGTGATCGATGTCCAGATACGGGAAATAGGTCCGGCTGCTCGGGGCCGACAGATATTTCAGGCTGTTGTCGATGGACCGGCTCAGGCGAACGGGATCGACCTGCTGCGCCCCGAAATCCGGGTATTCGCTCGGATCGATTTTCCGCAGCGCCACCATCCCCTCCGGCAGCGGCTTGCGGAAATCAATTTGCCTGGGAGCGGGCTGCGGAGCTTCCTGTTTGCAGCCGATGAAGGCGATGGCGCCGAATAGAATGAAAAGCCCGAAGAGATTTCGAAAGGACATGTTGATCCTCCATGATCGAGACCAGATTTGCCGGGAGGGAGTCATCCCCGCTCACGGCCCTCACGGACGGCGCGAACGATTTCATCCGCCGTCAGGGGCGGATTCAAGTCCACCTTTCCCACGTCCAGCGGCGAACGGTTGGCCGGTCGAACGATGAATTCCTGGCCATCAACGCCCTTGATCCGCACCTCACCCTGAACACGAGCCTGCTCCAGCAGCTTCGACAATTGCTTCTCCGCTTCGGCCGTGGAAAAAGTAGTCATGGTTTTATCTCGCGAACAGGGACCTTCGCCGTCCTCGCGGGCTTTCATAATATCCCCGATTCGCGTTCACGTCACGCTGGCCCTGTTCAGGGTCGAAGGTCAGTCCGAGGGTATTTCTTTTTTCGACGGAACCATCCCGCATTCCGGGCATCGGTCGGGCGTGGCGCGGAGGTCGTAACCGCAGGTGAAACAGCAGCCACTCATCTGTCGAAAATACGGCCGGGCGCGGGATATGCGTAAAGGGGCCAACAGAATTAGCCAAATCAAATCCGCCGCCGCCGAAGGTCCAAAACGCAGATACCATGGGACTTGCCGAAAATGATTCAAGATGTCTACTAAACTCGGCACGGAGTTGATTACGCCGAAGACGATGATCCAGGCAATCCAGGCTGATGTCAGATGTTTCCCTGCTTGTATCATTCTCCACTCGCGCTCGGTCTTATCGAGGCCCTTCAATTCGGGCACGGATTTGAGCCGCCAATACAATGCCATTTAATGTCGTCCTGCCGGGGTCATGGACAATTCTACCGCGCACCAGTCGATCAGCGTCAATAAGTCCTCGATCTTCCAAACCTGATAGGCCAGCCCCGCCATCATCGCGCATTTTTCCGCCGTTGGACGGTTGTGGGGAAAGGGAAAAGGGTGGGCAGGGGTATGTGCCCAAATATCCGGGAAATGAGAATCGGCCGGAGGACCGGCCGGCTCTATTTCGAAGCCGAGCCGGCCGGTCCTCCGGCCGGTCTTCGGCAACCGAAAGTTCGGGCACACCAGGGTGCGTGCCAATCAACCTGCAAATGCAAGACCTATGCGACGCCGAATGGATTGACAACTCTCACACCCGCGTGCGTGAAGTCCCGCTCGTTGCGCGTGACAACCGTCAAGCCATGAACCAGCGCCGTCGCGGCGATCAAACTATCTTTGATCGGCATCGACTTACCCGAACCGCGAAGATCCGCCAATAGTTTGGCCCAGCGCAAGCCCGTGGCGGCCTGCCATGACAAACAATGGATTTTCTCAACCCCTTCGGCAAACCATCGCTCCAATTGCTTTCGCCGCGCACCAGCCGCCACAAGATGAATGCCGAAGCGAATCTCACCCAGAACAATGGGATCCACGACGATCTGTCGTTCATGCGCACGAAGCCAATCGATCACCCTCCCCACGGGTTGGGGTTTGGTAGCTTCGCTCAGGACGTTGGCATCGACGAGGTAATTCAAAGTGTGTCAGTCGCTTCAGATTGGATCGGCACGAAGTATCCCTTTGCAGGGCAGGCAAGCAGCCAATCGACCATGCCCTGATTGGGCGGCGGTTCCTGTCTCAACAAGCGGTATTCGCCGCGATCGATCCGCTTGACCTCGAACTGCTCGCCCGGCCTGATGCCGTCCCTCTGCCTGATTTCCGCGGGCAATACGATCTGGCCCTTGCTGGAAACTCTCGTCTTCATGATGGAGAGTAAGATAGTATCTTACACGGGTGCTTGTCAAATCCCAAAAAAGGCTTGGCCAGACCGGTTGGCAAACATGATCGTTCAGCTCCTCCCGCATTGCATTTGCATTGATGTCGGATTTGACATATACTTCGATATGTGGATATGAAGCAATCCAAACGAAAAAAGCTGGAAAGAGCGGGATTCAAAGTTGCCTCCGTGCGGGAGTTTCTAAAGCTCACCGATGAGGAGGCGGCGCTGATCGACCTCAAGGTCCTCCTTATCGAAATGCTCCAGGCGGCAAGAAGGCATGCAGGGATCACGCAGCATGCCTTGGCCAAACTCATCGGTTCCAGCCAATCACGGGTGGCAAAAATGGAGGCTGGAAGTTCCGACGTAAGTCTGGACCTGATCTGCAAAGCCTTGTTTGCGCTGCGAATCTCGCGGCGCGACATCGGAAAAGTGATCGCCTCGAAAAAAGCGGCTTAACGTTTCACGATGCCGCGTGCGCATTCACCTGCTTCTCCGCGTGATAGCTGCTGCGAACCATCGGCCCCGATTCGACGTGCCGGATGCCTTTGTCTTCTCCCCGCTTCTTCCACTCGGCGAATTCATCGGGATGAACCCAGCGAACCACCGGCAAGTGCTGCGGAGTCGGCCGAAGATATTGCCCCAGCGTGAGGATGTCGCATCCGATGGCCACCAGATCGTCCAGCACCGAGTCGATCTCCTCTTCGCGTTCGCCGAGGCCCAGCATCATCCCGGTCTTTGTGATGAACCCCTGCTGCTTTGAAATCTGTAGCAGCTTCAGCGAGCGATGGTATTTGGCCTGCGGCCGGACGGTGGCATAGAGCCGAGGAACGGTTTCGAGATTATGGTTGAGGATTTCCGGGTCCTCATCCAACACGTTTTGCAGCGCCTCCCAGTCGCCGCAGAAATCGGGGATCAATACTTCGACGCTGGTCCCGGCGGATTGGCGGCGGATTTGGCGGAGGGTCTCGGCCCACACGCCCGCGCCGCCGTCGGGAAGCTCGTCGCGATTCACGCTGGTGATCACGATGTGTTTCAGTCCCATCATCTTCACCGCCTGGCCGACTCGCCGCGGCTCGTCGAGATCGAGCGTCGGCGGCCGCCCGGTGGCGATATGGCAAAACCCGCAGCTTCGCGTGCACACGTCACCCAGGATCATCAGCGTCGCCGTCCCCGCATGCCAGCATTCCCCCATGTTCGGACACTTGGCCGATTGGCAAACCGTGTGCAGATGATGCTGGTTGACCAGGCCCAGGAGCCGCCCATACCCCTCTCCCGCCGGCATCTTCATCTTCAGCCACGGCGGCTTGCGGCCCTGGTCGGGCGAGTTGGGCAGGATGTCGAGGGGAAGAGGCATATTTAGGTATTTCGATTGTAGGGGCGTTGGGGCGTGAGAAAAAGATTGCCGAATGCCAATTGCCGATTGGCGGAAGAAGACGCTCCCGCTTTCCAATCGGCAATTGGCAATCGGCAATCGGCAATGGTGATTTCGTTCGCTTTCGCAAAAAAACGCAGTTATCCTACGCTCATGCCCCTCCGCATCCTCTGCTTGGGCGATGTCGTCGGTCGGCCCGGGCGGCAGATCCTGCATCAGAAATTGCCCGCTCTGGTCCGCGAGCGCGGCGTTGACCTGGTCGTCGCCAATGCGGAAAACATCGCTGGCGGCAGCGGGATCACCGGCAACCTGTTCAACAAAATCCGCAGCTACGGCGTGGACGTGGTGACGCTGGGCGATCATATCTATCGCAAGGCCGATATTGTCCCGACGCTGCAATCCAGCGAGCGCATCGTCCGCCCGGCGAACCTCGCCAGCTCCGCCGCCGGCCGGCGATATACCGTCGTCACTACCAACAGTGGCGTCGCGGTGGGGGTGTTTTCCCTGTTGGGCCGAATCTTCATGAATCTCCCTTCCGACGATCCCTTCGCCGCCGCCGATTGGGTCCTGGGCGATATGCCCGAATCCGTCCGCGTCTGCGTCTGCGACATGCACGCCGAGGCCACCAGCGAAAAAGTCGCCATGGGCCATTGGCTCGACGGACGCTGCTCCATGATCGTCGGCACCCACACGCATATTCCCACCGCCGACGCCCACGTCCTGGCCGGCGGCAGCGCGTACGTCACCGACCTGGGCATGTGCGGGCCTTACGATTCCATCCTTGGCCGCCGAAAGGATCGCGTCCTGAAACACATGACCACCAATATGCCGCATCCCTTCGAGATCGCCACCGGCGACGTCCGAATGTGCGGCGCGTTGGCCGAGATCGACCCCGAAACCGGCCGGGCACTGAAGATCGAACGCATCGAGGTCCTCGGCGAAAACGCCGATCAGGCGTATGACGCGGATGACAAATCGGGCGAACGCGAAAAAGCCGAGTAAATCGATCCGGGCCGCAATCTTTAACCGCCCGCTTCGCTAGAGATCGCCGAGGATGCGGAGAAATGCACTGTTTGCCACAGATGAAGACCGACGGACGCAGATGAAAAGCAAAGAATTTTGTCTTGATTTATCTGCGTCCATCTGATTTTCATCTGTGGCAAATATTCTTGTTTTTGTCTCGGCGCTCATTTGGGTTCCGGGTGCAGCCAGTGCCGCGTTATCCGCGGTTCCCATTTGAGCCACGTTCTTTATACAATTGGCGCATGCCTTGCCTGATCCCCATTCTCGCGGTGTTCTTTCCCCGGTTCGTGATGATTTGCATCGCGATCTTCACCAACTGGTTCGGCGCGGCGTTTCACACGTGGCTCTGGCCGGTCCTCGGGTTCCTATTCATGCCGTACACCACGCTGGCGTATATGGCGGCGATGTTGAACAACCATCACAACGTCAACGGCGGATGGCTGGTGCTGGTGGTCATAGCGGCACTGGTCGATCTGGGCGGTCAAGGGGGTTCGGCGCGGCGGCGACGCCGGGAGTGAACCGTCAGAGACGCGCGTCGCACTTCGGCAGGCTCAGTGCGGGCAAGCGGCGCGGCTAACCGGAAGACTTCCGAACAACGTCATGCTTTGGGCGTCGACGATGTCCAATTCCAGAATTGTTCCCTTCATGGACGAATCGCCGGGGAAGACGACGATTTGGTCGCCGCGGGTGCGGCCGACCATTTGCATCGCGGCGGGCGGTTCGGCGTTTCGTTTTTCCCACGCCAATTCCACCCCGTTGATCGGCGCCGGCTCGCGCCGGCTGAGGAGTTTGCTCGGGCCTTCCACCATCACTTCCACGCGCCGGCCGATCAATTGGCGGTTCAATTCGGCCGACACTTCCTGTTGAACGGCCAGGAGCTGGTTGTTGCGGCGGCGCTTGACGTCTTCGGGAACGTCGTCGGGATGGCGCTCGATGGCGACGGTGCCGGGTCGGGGGGAGTATTTGAAGATGAAGCTGTTCTTGAAGCGGGACTGACGAGTTAACTCCATGGTGGCGGCGAAATCCTCCTCGGTCTCGGTGGGAAATCCGACGATGAAATCGCTGGCGATACAGACATCGGGCATGTGCTCGCGGGCGCGGGCTAAAAAATCGCGGTATTGTCCGATGGTGTATCCGCGGTTCATGAGCTTGAGGATTCGGTCGCTGCCATGCTGCGCCGGAGCGTGGAGATACCGGCAAATGCGGGGGCAATCGCGCATGGCGGCCAGGGCCTGGTCCGTAAAGTCGCGGGGAAAGCTGGTGACGAACCGGAGCCGCGGCAGATTGGGATTGGACTCGTGGACGTCGTAAAGAAGTTGGGCGAAGGTCGTGGTGCGGCCGTCGCCGTGGCGGTAGGCGTAGTGGTTGATCGTCTGGCCGAGGAGCGTGACCTCGCGGGCGCCGGCGGCGACGAGTTTTCGGACTTCGTCGATGATGTTTTGCGGCGGCCGATGGACTTCGGGGCCGCGCGTGTAGGGGACGACGCAATAGGTGCAGAATTTATTGCAGCCGCGCGTGATGCGCACGTACGCTTGCGAAACTTCATCGGACGGCGAGACGCTACGGGCCAGGTCGAGCATTTCCAGGCGGTCCTCGGCGGCGTCGAGGGTGCCGCTGCGTCGGGCGGCGGCGCCCATCAGGGCGACCTGCCGGGTGCGGGACCTGCCGGCGGTGACGGCGGCGTTGTGCACGAGCGACGGCAAGCGATCCAGTTCGCCCGGACCGCATAGGACGTCGACCTGGGGGAATTTCTGGAAGAGTTTGACGCCGTCGCGCTCGGCCATGCAGCCGATGACGCCGATGATCAGCCCGGGATCGCCGGCCTTGCGAGCCCGCAACTCGCCGAGGCGCGACCAGACCTTTTGCTCGGCATGTTCGCGCACGGAGCAGGTGTTGTAGAGGATGACGTCGGCATCGTCGCGGTCATCGACGGACTGGTATCCCTGGGCGCGCAATTGGCCGAGGACCAGCTCGCTGTCGAGCTCGTTCATCTGGCAGCCGAAGGTTTCGAGATACAGGTTGCGGCGCATTGAAAGCGCATATTTTGCTTGAAATATCAGCCAAATACAATCGGGCGTGGAACGCCCACGGCGCCGCCGTGGGGATTTCCCTAATTGCCACGCGTCATTAATCCAGCGTCGCATCCGTGATCTGCCAACTGCTCGCCTGCCGGGAGAAGCTCAAGCGTTGGGACAAATGATGATGCGGGAGAGTGGCTTCGATTTCGGCGGTCGCCGTTTCATTCGATGGGGGTTGGATTTCAACCGTCAGATCCGCGGAAGATTGGCGAAGCGTCTCGGGCAATGGGACGGAGAATCGGCCGGATGAATTCGATTGTAACTTCGCGTCGGCGAATGCGGCGCCGGCGGTCAGGAGTTGGCGAAGCTGGGCATCCTGGCTGAGGATTTGGGAGCGGCGGGACTGGGCGGCAATCGTGGCCATCAGGACCGTCAGGGTCATGACCGTGAAGGACATCAGGAAGATCGCGGTGATCATGGCGAAGCCGGAATCTCGTCGGCGGCGCGAAATCATGGATGTCCCCTTTCCGAAATCATGGATGTCCCCTTTCCGACAGGAGGATTTGGCTGGCTAGGCGGATGGGGGCGGCGGTTCCGTCGGAAATCGTCAGGGAAACGCCATCGGTGGAGAAGGACCAATCGTTGCCGACGGCTGGGCGGCTTTCGGTCTGGCCACGGGCGTCGGTGCGGGTGAGGGAGCCACCGTCGATTTTCCAGGCGGTTGTGGTTCCGTCGGGCCAGGACAGATCGACGGATTGCGGGCTAGCGGCTATCCGGCTGGAGTTCCAGACGTCGCGGCGAAGTTGGAAGACGGCGGAGTCGAGTTGGCTGGCGCGGTTGGAAAATTCCTGGCTGCCGGAACTGAGCAGAATGGTGGACTTGAAGAGTTCTCCGGCGGCCGCGAAGAACAGGACGAGGAGGATGAGAGTCGCCAGCAGTTCAGTGATAGTGAAGCCGGGATGGTGCTGAACTGGGCGCATCATGAACCTCCGCCATGGGGCAGGGAGTTTCGGGGAACCAGGCCGACGAGGCTGGCCGGGCGGCCGTTGACGGACGCCTCGACTTCGATCCAGACATCGCCGGGCAAGTCGGGCGAGACGGGAAGCTCGTGAAAGGCGAGATTGGAGTTGGCGGGGATGGACGGGGATTGGCCGCTTTGCATGGAGATCAGTGCTGATTCGGCCAGGCGGGTCGCGGAGCGTGAATCGGCCAGGTGTTTCAGGCCGCGCCGGTGGGAGGCGACGGCGAGGCCGAGAATCGCGGTGAGGATGGCGACGATCGTGATCGCCATCAGCACGTCGAGAAAAACCCATCCACGGTGGGCGCGCGTCACTCGCTGTGGAGAATTTCCCCCTCCCCATGTACTCAGGGGGAGGGTTGGGGTGGGGGTCGAACGTCGATTGGCCGAGAATACCCCCACCCTGGCCCTCCCCCTGAGTACATGGGGAGGGGAAGAAGAGGGCTTGCAGAATATGTCGCGCCATCCACGGTCACTTTTCATGGTCTAATATCCTCCGATCACCCGAATCAGCATGGCGATGGGCTGTATGATGGCCACGCCGACGAGGGCCACGAGCGATCCGAAGAAAAAGACGATGGCGGGGACGTAAGCGGCCTGGAGAACGGCGCGGGCGCGGCTGAAGCGGTATTCATAATGCCGCCAGAGAAACGCCAGGACCTGCCGGAGCGAATCGTCGCCGCGGACGGTGGCGAGCATGGCGGCGAAGAGTTCGGGCATGCGGGCGTGGCGGGCGGCTTCTTGCATGGATTGTCCGCTGTTAACGGCCGCGGCCCAGGCGGCGGCGCGGCGGCGCATGACGGAATTGGGCTGGGCATCCGCCGCTTCGCGAAGCGCTTCATCGAGGGGATGTCCGGCGCCGACGCCGGCGCCGACGATGTCGCACAGGTCGGCCATTCCGCGGTCGCGGACGAGTCCACGCATGATGGGCGTCCACCAGACGATCCGATCGGTGAACAGTCCACGGAGGGGCGACATATCGCGAACGGAGGGAAAGAGCGAGGCCAGCATCCGTCCGAAGAAAATTAGAAGAAACAGCGGCAGCACGTACGCCCAGCCGTATTGCGTTGCAAACCAATTGCTGATCGCCAGGAGCAACTTGGTCACCGGCGGCAATTGCGTGTGGAAATCGGCGAAGATGGATTTGTACTTGGGAATCACAAAGACCATAACTAAGCTGACCACGCCGATGAGAACCACGGGATAGGCCCAATAGAAACCGGCGCTGGGACGATAGGCGGCGTTTTCATTGGAGCGCCGGCGGATGATCGCATCCAAAACGTGGTCGAGGCAGCCCAGGCGCTGTCCGGCGGCGATGGAGCGGACAACGCCGCGGGGAATTTCGGGAACGGCATAAATCAAGGCTTGGTCGAGCGGCTCGCCGCGGTCGAGAAGGTCGTGCAGGTCGAGCAATCGGCGGCGCATCAGGCCCCTTTCACCCTGGGCGGCGGCTTCGATCATGCGGGGGATGGGCAACTGCATCCGCACGGCTTTTTCGACGTTGCCGAGGATAAGCAGCATTCTTCGCTGGCGAATGACTCGCGTGACGCCGGACAAGGCCATCAGCACGATGGCGAGGAAAGCCACGGCGTAGATGATCAGGGGTGTGGCGTCGGGCGCGAAAAAGCACGCTCCAACCAAGAGGACCAGGACGAAAAATGTGGCGGCGATGGCCAGGAGGCGAAATGACGCCGCCGACCCCATCTTTCGGATCGCAACCCAGAGAAAACCGGCGCTGGCGACGATGGCCAAGGCGATGAAGATCGCGGTCCAAACCGGCTCTTCGACGCCGACGGCGAAGATCAGGCCGATCAGGAAAACGTCGGCGACGCCGATCAGCGCGATCGCCAGACCAGGGACGGCAGGACGAAGTTTGGCGGAAGCATTGGGCATGGCCAATCAAAACATGTTGAGGAGACTGAGCAGCGGTGCGAAGAGTGCGACCATCAAACCGCCGACGAGCACACCGACCACGAGCAGGAGCATGGGAGTCAGAATGGCCTGAATAGCGCCGAGGCGGAGCTCGGCCTGCTGCTGATACATTTGGGAAAGGGCGCGGAGGGTGAGGTGAAGGTCGCCGCGTTCGGCGGAGGCTTCCATGGCGGCGACGACGGTGCCAGGGAGAATTTTTCCGGGTGGGGGGGAGGAGATGGGCTGGCCGGCGGTGAGGGCGGCGATGAGTGCGGCGCCGTCGGCGCGGAGAATGGGAGAGGCGGTGGCATCGTCGGCGAGCTTGATGGCGGCGGGCAAATCCAATCCGGCCTCGACGGCCAGCGCGACGGCGTGACACCAACGCGACACCAGGTTTCGCCGCAGCACGATCCCCACGAGCGGCAACGGCAACATCAGCCGCTCCGTGAATCCCTCATTACGCCCGGTGGCCCGGAGGAATAATATTGCCCCGATGGCGACAACCGCCGCGACGGCGCCCACCGCGGCCACGGGAACGGCGGCGACGAAATCCGACACGGCGAACAAGGCCCGGGTGTAAAAAGGCAACTGGAATATCTGCGGGTTGTAGTTACCGGCCATTCGCACCCAAAATCGCGTCCCCGCGAAGCCGCCGATCATCGGTTCCCATTTCGGCACCAGTTCGACGAGGATGAAATACAAGACGCCGAAAAATGCGACCAGCACGATGACGGGATAGCTGAGGGTTTGCCAGAGGATCGACTGCAAACGGCGGATGAGAGTCAGGTGATCGCCGAGATTGAGCAGAATGCCGGAAAGATTGCCGGAGCGGATGCCGGCGTCGATCAATTGCGAATATAAGGGCGGGAATTTGTCACGATAGGCGGCAACGGCTTGGGGAAGGGTTTTGCCGGATTCGAGTTCGGCGGCGACGAGATCGAGCGTTTGGCGCATCGATCCGCGGCGCATTTCGCGGGCGACCAGGCGCAGGCCCTGCTCGACGGGCAAACCCGCTCCGGCCAACTGGGCGAGTTGCTGGTTGAAGACGAGAAAATCCTCGCCTCGCAATGCGGCGGCGCGGGGCGGGTGGGCGGCGGGCTGGAGTTGGACGTTCTGAAGCTGGAGGGAAATCAGACGGCGGCGGGCATCGTCGGGATCTCGGGCATCAATCGTCCCGGAAATCTCCTGGCCATCCCGCGTCTGGGCGCGGTAGGCAAACGTCTCGGGACTTTGGTTTTGATCGGTCATGGGGCGGTAGGCAAAGCCTCCGCCGCGGAGGCCTGCTGGTTGAAGAAGGCGGCGGAAGATGCGTTGTGAATCACCATTGCACTGGCCGGCCTGGATCCCAAATGCGGCTGGGGATCGGGCTCGACTGGTGGGTGGGATGAGAACCAGGAGTTGGCCAGTTGCAGGAGAATCCACATGCCGAACATCGCGGCAAACGCCAGCAGCAGGGGCGGCGAAAGCTTGCCTGAGAGGAATTTGGGACTGGGCGGATGTCGAACGGGATCGGGGGAGCCGAACTGAGCGGTTCGTGAGGCGGCGGTTGCGCCGCTGAACATGGCCATTTTTCCCAGTTCGTGGACGAGGGATGCCGGGGCCTGCCGGGCGGCGACGTGGCAAAGCAGCCCCGCCAGCGCGGCGGGCAGCGCGTACACTCCCTTGAGGCGAAGATGTTGGCGCAACTCATCCAGCGCGTGGTGCATTCGCCGGGAAACGGTGGACGGAGACTGCCCCATTTCCGCGGCCAGCCGGGCCTGGGATTTGCCGAGGAGAAAATGGCTGACGAGGAGCACGCGGAATTCGTCGGGCATCTCGGCAAGGGCCTGGTCCACGCAAGGGGAAAGCTCGGACCAACTGGAAGCCTCGTGATCGCAATCCTGGGTGTAGGCGATCTCGCGGCGACGGCGGGAACTTTCGCTGCGAAGGGAATCCAGGGCCAGATGCGTGGCGGTACGATGCAGCCAGCCGCCGAGGTTCTGCCGGACTTCGTGCGGCCGGCGCATCAGGCGGAAAAATGTCTCCTGGGAAAGGTCCTCCGCCCTCGACCCATCCCCGATAACGCGCAGGCAGGTGGCGTAAACGAAGCTGGCGTAGCGCTGCACGATCTGGGCGAAAGCCTGTGGATCGCCGAATCCGGAGTAACGCCGCAGAAGGGCGAAATCATCCTCGCGCCCTTCCGGCTCTATCGCCGACGCAGAGGTCGCGGCGGGTTCGGCAATCGTATCGAGTTCCAACGCCATCGGTTGCTCCAACGTATTGACGGAAAGGGGCTGGGAAATTTCAGCGTCCGTTGCCATTGGATTCCTCCGAGGGTTTGAGATCGACGACCCGGCCGAGTTCGGCGGCATCCGTAACCCCTTGCTTCACAAGCAATTGTCCCACATCGCGCAGGCTTTGATAGCCGGGTTGCCCTTGGTAGGCGCGGGCGAGAGAATCACTGTCGCCGCGCTGAAGCAGGGTCTTTTTCAAAGTCGGGTCCATGGCGACGAATTCGGCGATCGGGGCGCGGCCGTGATATCCCCGGCCGTCGGCCAAGCGGCGGCGGAGGAGGCGCTGCGCGACGATGGCGTGGATGCTGCTGGTGAGTTGGTACGGCTCGATCCCCATCTCCAGCAATCGCGCCAGAGCGCCGGCCGGGGTGGCGGCGTGCAGCGCGGTGATGAGCCGGTGGCCGGATAACGCGGCCTGAACCGCCAGCGACGCCGTGGCCGCGTCGCGAACCTCGCCGAGCATCAATACCTGGGGGTCCTGGCGGAGAATGCTGCGGAGAGCTTTGTCGTATGTCAGTTGGCCGAAGGGGGAAACTTCGATTTGCGTGACGCCGGGCACGTCGCGCTCGACTGGGTCTTCCAGGGCGATGATGCTCAGGCCGGGGCTGACGCGCGAGATATGGCGAAGCAACGCGTAAATGGTGGTGGTTTTCCCGGACCCGGCGGGGCCGGTGAGGATGAGCATCCCGCAATCGGCGGAGGCAAAACCGATCAATCCTTTGAGGGCCGAAGGGGGCAACGACAGGTCTTCCAGGATTGCCGGCTGGACGTGCTCGGCGGGCATGCGGACGGCGGCGCGCATGCCGTGAATCGTCGGCATGATCGAGAGCCGCAATTCCACCGCGGGATTCTCGCAGCTTGTGGGCACGGAAATCCGGCCCTCCTGGGGAACGTCGAGCCGGTAGGTGAGGAGCTTGGCCATGACCATCAGGCGGGTGACGACGGCGCGGCCGACGGATGGCTCCAGTTTTTTGTAGGTCTCAAGGACGCCATCGACGCGGAAGCGGACGTCGCAAAAGTCGGCGGCCGGCTCGACGTGGATGTCCGACGCCCGCTGCCGCAGGGCCTCGCTCAGGAGCAAGTCCACCAGTGGCCGAACATCCGGCAGAGCCGATGTTGCGGCGGTCATGAGCATATTCTACCAGAAAAGGGCATGGGCGTTTGTGAGGAATGACGGCTTGGGGTGGGCAAAAGTGCAACGAAATGGCGGTTTTTGCCCGCCTTGAACAAACGTGGTCAGGGCCAGATAATCCACCAAGGTCGGTTATGCAGGCACAGATTGTCCAGATTCTCAACGCGCCGGATTACCCGCAGGAAATCCAGCGCGCCGCGGAATTACTGGCGGCGGGCAAGCTGGTGGTGCTGCCGACCGAGACGGTTTATGGCGTCGCGGGGGTGCTGACCAACGCGGAGGTTCGTTCGAGCCTGGCGCAGATTCGGGGTTCGGCCAAACCCAAGCCGTTCACGATCCACCTGGCGCGGCCGGGGGATGCCTTGCAATATCTCGGCGAAACGAACGATTTTGCCCGGCGGGCGATTCATAAGCTCTGGCCCGGGCCGGTCGGATTGGTGTTTGACGTGGCGGAGGCGCGGCGGCGGGAGGTGGCGTCAGGACTGGGGCTGGAGCCGGGCGATCTTTACGACGGAGCCTCGATCACGCTCAGGTGTCCGGACCATCCGGTGTTTGTGGAAGTGGTGGGGAGGGTGAAGGAGCCGGTGGTGCTGTCGTCGTCGGGACAGGTGGTGCAGCGAGCCGGGGATTTGGCGGAGGAGATGCTTTCGCAGGTGGAAATGGTTTGCGACGCGGGCCCGACTCGGTTCTCCAAACCTTCGACGCTGGTTCGGGTCAAGGAAAATTCTTACGAGATTGTGCGCGGGGGCGTGTATGATGAGCGGATCATCGACCGCCTGCTTCGGACGACGATTCTGTTTGTTTGCAGCGGGAACACCTGCCGGTCGCCGATGGCGGAGGCGATGGCGCGGCGATATCTTGCGGGCCGGATGTCGGTCGCGCCGGAGGATTTGGAGACGAAGGGGATCAGCGTGACGTCCGCGGGAAGCTTTGCGATGCCGGGCGCCCGGGCGGCGGCGCCGGCGGTCGAGACGATGCGGACGATGGGTTTGGACCTGTCGCGCCATCGCTCGCGGGCGCTGAGCGTCGAGCTGATCCATCAGGCCGACGTGATCTACTCCATGAGTCAGAGCCACGCCAAAGCCGTCCTGTCGTTGGCGCCCGGCGCGGCGGATAAGGTGAGCAACCTGGACCCGGTTGGCGATATCGAGGACCCCATCGGCGGAGAGGTGGCGCTTTACATTGAAGTGGCCGAGCGGATAAAGAAGCTGATCGAACAACGCCTGGCGCAAGGAATCGTGCCGTGACACGGGAGAACCGAGGATGAACATTGCCATTGCCTGCGATCATCGCGGCTACGACGCGAAGAGGAAATTGATCCCGGTGCTGAAGCGGCTGGGGCACGAGGTCCAGGATTTCGGCTGCGAAGGGACCGCGGCGGTGGATTACCCGGACTACGCTATTCCCGCGGCCAAGGCCGTGGCGTGCGGAACGCACGAGATCGGAATCCTGCTGGACGGAAGCGGGATCGGGATGTCGGTGGCGGCCAACAAGGTGGCGGACATCCGCGCGGGGCTGGTCCACGATGAGATCACGGCACATCGGGCTAGGGAACACAATCACTGCAACGTGCTTTGCCTGGGGACGGACCTTTTGAGCGAAGACCAGATTCGCCATATCGTGGAGATTTTCCTATCGACGCCGTGTGGAGAGGGCCGGCATAGCCGGCGCGTGGAGAAGCTGCGGGAATTTGAGCGGGGGAAGTGAGAATCCCGCGGGATGAACGTCCCGCGGCTTTGGTTAAGAAAGATTTCATCGCTGGCGCAGGACGGTTTCGAATACCGTCTTCATTTTTTGGGCGGCGGATTCGATGGAGAGATTCCGGGTGAAGTCTTGCCAGGCCCGGTCGGTCAGGGTCTGGCGGAACTCGGGCTCCTGCAGAAGGCGGGCGGTGTGGGTGATCCAATCTTCCAGCGACTGCGCCAGCATGCCGTTTTCGGATTGACGGAAAAAGAGGGGGTGATCCAGAGCATCGGAGGCGACGACGGCAACGTCGGCGGCTAGATAGGCCAGGACCTTTCCGAAGGATTTGCCGCGGCTGAATGGGGATTCGACGGCGATCGGCTGAAGGCCGACGGCGACTTGACAGAGGGAATCGATAAATTGCCGATACGGCAGGAATGGATTGGTTTTGACGGGAACGGCGAATTGTTCGGCGGCGGACAAGAGTTCGGCGATGCCGGTGGGGTCGGTCACTCCGTAGAGCCAGAACTCGAATTTCACGCCGCGGCTGGCGAGGCCGCAGATGATTTGCCTGACCAGTTCGCGTTCGGCGGGGTAACGATCGGGCACGGATTGAGCCCAGGTGAGGACGGGAGCGCGGTCTTGCGGACGGGGGATGGGCCGCGCTTTGGGAACGGGGGCCGCGGTCCATAGCACGGTGACGTTGGGATTGAACTGGGAGCACCAATCGGCGACGAAGCGGCTGCCGGCGGTGACGGCGCGGCTGCCTTGGCAGCATTCCCGGACGGCCTGGACGCAGCGGGGATCGAGAAAATCGGCGTCGTCGATATCGAAGACCGCGGGATAGCCGTCGTAGAGATTCGGGCGATTCAAGGGATGGCGCTGCATTTGCAGGACGATGAGATCGGGTTTTTCCAGGCGGAGGATTCGGCGGCGCTGGACGAGTTCGCATTGAGGGGGGACGACCGTCGTGCGCCAGCCGAGGGTTCGCAGGGTTGACGCCACGTTGAAAGCGCGCAGGAGCGCGGAGCCGCCTTCGGCGGGCATCTGGGAGGGGAAGAAAACCGCGCGCGGCCTGGCGGCGGGCTGCGATAGTCTTTGGAAGTGAGCGAGGACTTCTCGGTATCGGTGTCCGGCGAAACGAAGCAGCGAGACGTCACTCATTTGCCCTGATCATCGCCAGCGGCCTTAGCCACGGGAAGGCTTCGCCTCCCGGCAAGGTTTCAGCCCGGGCGCCAGCCGCCAGATCGTAGCATGCGACGTACACGTTGAAAGCCTGTTTTTTCCAAAGGCGGTTTCCCATGGTGTCCAGGACGGACATGGCCAGGGGTTGTTCGGCGGCAAAATGGCTTTCCCCGGCGATGTCGCCGACGAACGGGTCTTCCTCGATCACCCAAAGACGCTTGCCGCGGAACTGGGAGAATTCCTCGGCCCAGGCGTTGAGGTCGGGAAATTTGTGCGAACCGACGGTGACGGGCGCGCCGGAAAGGCCGAAGCGCGGCTGGTAATAGGCGAAGTCGCACCTTGCCGAGTCGTTGAGATAGAAAACGTCGCCGGGCTGGTAGTGGGCGGCGACGAACTCCAAAGCGGGGCGCATGTCGCAGTCGGAGGGCGCGTTACGCAGGGTATTGACGGATTTATTGATGGGCGAAATGAGCAGGAGGCACAGCGCCACCACGCCGACCACGCGCAATTCGCCCTTCCACGGGAAATCCAAACCGGCGGCGACGATGATGGTGATCGGGGGCACGGCGAAGAGGAGCAGGCGCCATTCGAAAGGATATTGGTGGAGGGCGGAAGCGGCAAGGGCGGCGGCGAGGGGCGTCAGCAGCATCGCCGGGAGATGGCGGCCGACGCGGTGGATTTCGATTGCGCCGACGACAAACGCCAGGGCCGCCAGGCCCTGGAACTCGATGGAGAAGTTGCGGAACAGCTCCAGGAAGTTGCGCTTGTACCAGGTGAGGTTATCAAGCGAGATGGGCGGCGGAGCAAATGCGCCGGCGATGTCGGCCCAGTAGTGTTGCAGATAATCGTTGTGGGTGAGTTTGCGGAGGCAGAACCAATAGTTCAGGCAGAAGCTGGCGACCCAGGCGGCGGCGAGGAAAAGAACGTTGACGATCCGGCGATGGGATTTGTCTTGGGGCCATTGAAGGACGGCGGCGGCGCCGATGCCGGCGAGCACGAAAACGGCGGGATGGGAGAACCAGATCGCCAGCGCGCCGCCGAGGGCCAGCGCCAGGACGCGGCCTCGGCCGCGGGCCAGGGAATCGGCCGGATATTTGAGGGCGCGGACGGCCAGGAACATCAGGAGGATGGCGATGAAACAATCGGTGGAGTATTGCTTGCAACCGGCCCAGTAATAGCTCTTATCCGCGGCGAGGGCGAAAAAGGCGAGGGCGAAGATAGCGGCGCGGCGGCTGAGAATCCCGCGGCACAGGAGATAGAAAAGCGGCACGGCCAGGACGGAAGCGGTGATGGGCCAGAGCCGCAGCGCCATCTCGCCGCCGCCGAAAAGCTTGAACGCGAGCTTCTGAATCATCAGGAAGCCGACGGCGGCGCCCTGGTAGTAGTCGAGCGGCTGGAACAGTCCGGCGAAAGAGCGGTGGATGACGTTGAGCGCCAGGGCGGACTCGTCGCGCCAGAAAGATCGGTCGGCGAGGTACATCCGCAGGCGGATGGCAATGCCCAGCGCGATCAGCCCCCAGGCGAGGAGACGATAGGGGATTGAATCCCGCGTGCGTGCCGATTGGGGCGCTGCCGCCGGTTTGGCGTGGGCCGGGATTTCGTTCTCAATAACGCTGATGTTGCGCTCCTCTACCCCGGCCGCCGCGACTTGATGATGGATATGTAACAACCGCATGATGAAACGAGCATGAAGAATCGCGACGATTTAGAGGCCTAACCGAGTCCGCGGGAATATCGGCAAGTGGGAAGGGCGAATTAAGCCGGATCTAACGCGAGATTTAGACGGGGCTGGGGCGCGGATGCAGGGTGACGTGCACGATTTCCGCCGGGGCGTTTATGCGAAGGGGGAACCAATCGCCGACGCCGTTGGAGACGATCAGGTTTGAACCGGGATGGTCCTGTTGATAGAGCCCGGACCAGTATCTGAATCGGAGCGGTCCGGCGCCGATGCGGGAGGTGAGCATGATCTGTCCGCCATGGGTATGTGCGGCCAGGACGAGGGGGACGCCGCTTTCGGCGGCGACGTCCCAGGCATGAGGATGATGGACCAGGAGAATGGGAAAGAGATTGGGATCGCGCTTGAGAAGGGTGTCGCGGACGGCGGCGTGCTGTTCGGCGCCGTGAGTGGTCCAGATGGTGCCGAGAAGCTGGAAGGGGATGCCGCGGGGAAAGAGCGTGACGGCATCGTTCAAGAGCAGGGGTACGCCGCGGGCGGCGCAGGCTCGGTTGAATCGCTGGGCGCCCCCGATGACGTCGTGATTGCCTTGGACCATGTAAACGCCGTTGGGACAGTCCATGCGGCGAACCATCTCCAGCGCGTTGGGCAAATCGGAATGCGAGATGTTCACCAGGTCGCCGCCGAGAAGGATCAGTTCGGCGCGGAGATTGTTGGTGGCATCGGCGATGTCGTCGAGCATTTTTTGTGAAGAGAAGCAGCCGGCGTGAACGTCGGCGACGAATGCGATGGTGAATCCGTCAAGCCCGGCGGGCCAGCCGTTGATGGCCAGCTCGTATCGCTTGATGCGGAAGGCGCCGAGTTGGGCGACGCCTGCGCCGGCCAGGGCGAAACAGGCGACGGGAGGGGCGGCCAGCGCGGCGGCGGTCAGGAAGCGGCGGCGGGAGATGGCCTGATCTGAAACCGGTGACGGGCCAGAGCGGGGGATGAGAAATCGGCGGATGAGGCGGATGGCCCAGCCGGCGGCGATCGCGGCGACCGTGATGGGAAGGACGAGAAAATGCCAGATGAAGACCGCGGCGGGAATCCATTGGGGGATGATTCGATGCGAACGGAGCACGGTGGGATTGGAAACGCCGAGCACAACCGCGAAGACAACGGCCCCGATCATCAGCAGCGCCAGGATTCCCCGCCAGAGGCGATGGCGGCGCGTCTGACGCAGCAGATAATGAAACCGCAGCCAGACCAGCCCATCCAGCGCGATGAACAAGGTGACGATGATGAGAACAATGTTCATCTACGGCGCGACCTTCGCGGCAAACTTCTTGCGCAACTCGCCCAAGGCGAGTTGGCCGGTGGAAACTACCCAGCGAACGTGAAACTTCATTAAATCCGCGGGATCGAGCCAGCGGCTGGCGTGCAGATAATGCACGAAACGCGAGCGGACGGGCTTGAAACGCCCGGCATTCCAGGGTTTCTTTCTTCCGGCATAATGCTGTATGCGCGGATGGTAAAGAAGTTCCTCTCTTCGGCGGCGAATTTCCTCGTCGACGGACGTTTGGCCAAGCTGGGTTGGGTTGATCAGATTATCGACCTGGGCATTCCAGGCGAGATCCAGTTGCCGCCATTTGCCGAACAGGACGGCATTGAGCCCGTCCTGATCGGGGAAGCGGACGATGGGCTTGAATTGGCGGACGTATTCGAGGACGGCCCGTCCAACGCCGTCGTGCCGCCAGGGTTTCATGTTGATCACGAGCACTCCCGAATTGAAATAGGGCGCGTTCTGTCTTCGGGCGGGATCGATTCCGGGCAAGGGCAATTCGGGGCGGACGATCGAACTTCCGTAGTCGCAAACGGCCATGAGAGTGGCATCGCCGAAATCCTCGCGGTAGAGGTCGGCAAGGTCGCCCTCGACGAGCAGGTCGCCGTCGAGATAGACGATGCGCTCCAGGTCCATCGGCAGGATGTCGTCCATGAGCAGGCGGAGGTAGATGGTGCTGTTGAGCCGGCGGAGGATGGGAAGATCGCTGAAGGGGTCGCGGCTGATTACGTGCCATTCGAGATCGACGTTTCCGAAGGCGGCGATTTTTCGTTCCATCCGCCGGCGGGAATCGGGGGCGATTCCGCCGTCCATGAGGTAGACGCGCATTCGCCAGCCGGGCGAGAGATTGGCCGATGCCGAGCAGAGCATGACCATGATCGGCATGACGTACCCGTCATCCCCGCAGCAGAGCAGAGCAACTTCACGCGGGGACTTGGGAGATGGTTGAGCCATAATTCTGCCAGGAGGCCGGCGATGCGGGTTGCATCGAAGCGGCCGAGAGCCTTTCGAGCCAGGCCTGGGCCTGTTTGGGGCTTCGGAGCTGAACGATTCGGAGATGGCCGAATTCCGGGCGGCGGAGAATCTTGGGATAATCGCGGCGGCGTTTGCGCCAACTTTGGATGACCCAGAGCAACTGGGATTTCCGGGAAAAGAACGTCCTGCGCCAGGTTTCGACGTTGTGATCGCCCAGGCGCTGGCGGGTGAGGCATCGCCCGACGGTGCGGCGCAATGCCCGCATGAACACCACGGACATCGGATAATTCAGCCAGACCACGGTGTCCGCCCGGGACCAGACCAGGTTGCGATGCTCCGGGAAAACCCCGTCGATGACCCAGGCGTCCGGGGCGATGGCATGGCTGACCTGGGCGAGCAGCGCTTCATCGGACGGAAGCGACCACCCCGGAAGCCAGACCATCGAATCGATCTCCACGTGCGGCAAGCCCAATCGCCGCGAGATGGATTCGGCCATCACGGTCTTTCCGGAGCAACTTGAGCCAACCACCACAACGCGACGCATCGGAAGGTGTCCTCGAATTTGCGGCCCCAAACTCTTATCGTTTATGTGAGATTGGTTGAAGAGTCCATAAAAAGATTATCGCAATTCCCGGCAAAATCAATTGCAAATTAAGGGCGGGTTGAGCGGGTGTGGGCAAACTTTCGCGTGTCGAAGACCGGCCGGAGGACCGGCCGGCTCAATTTCGAAACTGAGCCGGCCGGTCCTCCGGCCGATTCTTCGGGCCATGGACCGATAAAGTTTGATTCGGCAGGGCAAACCCCCGTTTAGCCGCCCGCGACCGTCACCCGGAATCCGATGCGGTCGAGGCGGAAGGCGGGATTGGTCTTGAAGCGGTACGCCGAGCGGCAGCTCGCCGGTGCGTTGCTCCAGCTACCGCCGCGCAGCACGCGAAGGCTGCCCGTCTCGGCTCCCGTGGGGTCCGTGGCCGGGCCTTTTTCGTAATCCCCGTAGCGGTCGCCACACCATTGCCACACGTTGCCGATCATGTCATAGAGGCCGAACGCATTGGCCTTGAAACTCCCCACCGGAGAAGTGAACACGAAACCATCGTCCCAGGCAAAGAACACCCAGTCTGAGGGCGCATTGGGTAATTTGTTCTTGAAGCTCTGGTCGGCGCAGTTGGCCCAGCCTTCGCCATCGTCGGGGTCATCGCCCCACGGATACGCCGTCGTTGTGCCCGCACGGCAGGCGTATTCCCACTGGGCCTCGGTCGGCAGCCGCACGGTCTTGCCGCTCTTTTTTGAGAGCCAATCGCAAAATGCCTGGGCGTCGTTCCAGCTCACCTGCACCACCGGATGGTCGCCCCTCTGATCGAAACTCGGGTTGCGCCATGAGCAGCCGTTTACCCTCCTCGCGTCGAGCTTTCCATCCCTGATTTCGCAACCGAACGACCAGCCGTCTTTCTCGGCATCGGTCTTGTAGCCGCTGTCCTTCACGAACGCCGCGAACTGGTCCACGGTCACGTCGGTCAGGCCCACGTAGAAGGACTTACTGATCGTCACCTCGTGCTGGAGTTCATGCCTGTCGCGATATTTCTCCGACTCGGGGCTGCCCATCAGGAACTCGCCCGCCGGAATCCGCACCAGCTTCATGCTCACGCCGTTGCCAAGGTCCAGCGTCATTTCCTTGGCGGGCGGCGCGGCCGGAGGCTTCGGCCGGCAGGACATTGCCACCGCACCGAGGAGGATCAGCGCCGCCGCGAGAATCAGATTTTTCATGGATTGCTCCTGACCCTGCATGCGAGCATACGACCGCGCCGGGGGACGTCAATGAATCCACCAGCCCCCCTATAAAGGTTGATTCGGCCGGGCAAACCGGCGATTCTAATCGGCATGGCCATGGAAATGCGATGGGTTGGGGCGCAAGAACTGGACCGGGTGGCTGAAACGCGCTGGATGTGCTACGCCCATGCCGGGAAGGAACTGGAGCATTACCGCCAGAGACTACGTGAGGATCCGCGGAGCGGACCGGGGGATTATCTGCTGGCCGAGCGCGACGGGGCGGCGGTGGGGACGGCTACAAGTTTGCCGCTGACGATGTGGGTGCGCGGCTCGCCGCTGTCGTGCCAGGGCGTGGCGTGGGTGGGGACGATCAAAACCGAGCGGCGGCGAGGGGGCGAGGCTGGGGTGGCGTCGGCGGTGATGCGCGAAATCCTCCGGATGGCCAAACAGCGCGGCAACGTCGTCTCGGCGCTGATGCCGTTTCGGGTTTCGTTCTACGAGCATTTTGGTTACGGCGTGGTGGAGCGGCGCGCGGAATGGACGATTCCGCTTTGCACGCTTCCTGCCAACGATTGCGCCGGATGGCGATTTTTCAATGAAGAAGATCGACCGGCCCTGGCCGCGCAATGGCAGCGCGCCGTCGAAGCGGGCCAATGCGATATCGAGCGATCGGAGCGGCGATGGAATCATCGGCTCCTGGACGAAGCGGAGGGTATGACGTTTATCGACCGGCCTGCCAAGGCCGACGCCGTGCGGGCCTCGGCATTTATGACGCAGGAGAACGTCAACGGACAAAATATATTGAAAGTGCAGGAATGGTCGGCCGAATCGCCGGAGAATTTTCGCGGCCTGCTGAACTTCCTGGGTACGATGCGGGATCAATTCCCGGCGGCATCGATTGTGACGCCGGTGGATTGGCCGGTGAATCGGCTGCTGCGCGAGGCACAGCTTCCACACCGGCCGGTGGATCATCCAACCGCGGAGGTTCGTTGGCATACGCGGATGCAGCTTCGGATTCTGGATCACGGGAAATTCCTGGAATCGCTGAGATTGCCCCAGACGGCCAAGGGCCGGGCATCGGTCGGCGTAGTGGAAAGCGAGGGTGAGGTTTCTCGGTTCTCCGTGGAGATGGAATCGGGGCGTGCCCGGGTGTCGGCGGCGGTGGGTGAAGTCGATTTCGAATGTCTCGACCGGCACTGGACGGCGATCGCCACCGGCGATCTGCCGGCGACGCGGGCGGTGCAACTGGGTCTGGCAAAGGCCCGAACGGCCGCGGCCAGTTCGCTGCTGGATGCCCTGTCGGCCGGCCCGGCGCCGTTTTGTAGGGAGTATTTCTAGGCCGTTTTCGCCGATAAATCGGATAGGTTGATTGAGGTTGCGGAATTGCGGCGTACAATTCCGTAGCAGCGATATGGACGATTTCCCGACACAGCCCGACAGCGAACGAAAAACGCTTCGCTTCCCCGCGAGGTGGCCGCGATTCACTTACAAACGGCTGCTGATGTTGTTGGCGACGCCCAAGTCGGCGACGGCGCTGGCGTGGGGCACGTCGATCACGTTCCACGTTCTGCTGTTTACGACGGCGATCCTGGTGTTACCGCCCATCGTGCGGGGCTTGCGCGAAACCAGCCAGGAGCAGGTCATCATTCCGGACGCGACGCTTTCCACCGACAACGATATCGGGGGCGTGCCGAATCCGGGACTTGGCAAAGACCCGACCCGCAACGCATCCCAGGAGACCGATCCGAGCGAGAACGATGCGCGCGGCTGGGCCCAGCGGCGGAGCGACGACTTGGCCCAGGCGCTGAGCGCCAGCGCCGTCGCGGCCAATGACGTCGTCGCCCAGAACGATCGAAAGCAGGACCCGGCAAAAGACAACGCCCTGTTCAACCTCTTCGGCAACGACGGCGGCCAGATGGGCAGCTTCGGCCCCCGCGGCGGCGGGCAGGGCATCGGTCCAAAAAGCAAAATCTTCGGACACGGCAGCAACGTCCGCAGCATCATCTACGTCTGCGACGCCTCCGGCTCCATGGTCGGCCAGGGCGATGACGCGCTCAAGACCGAACTGAAACGGGACATCGCCAACCTATCTCCCATCCAGCAATTCAACATTCTGATCTTCCACGAAACGCGGACCGGGTCGCAGTATCAGGCGCTGACGGACAAGCTGATCATGGGCACGCCGAGCAGCAAGGCGACCGCGTTTGATTTCATCGACAATCTGCCGTTTTCAAGCGTGAACAATCCCATTCCCGCTTTGGAGGAGGCGTTCCGGGAAGAGCCGCAACTGATCTTCCTGCTGAGCCACGGCGACTTCAACAATCGGTATAATACGACCAACAACGCCGAGGTGCTCAACAAGATCGAAGAGTTGAATAGAGACAAAAAGGTGCACGTGAACACGGTCCTGCTTTTGGGAGAGAGGCGCAAGGAAGTGGAAAGAAAGGACCTGGAGCTGATCATGAGAAACATCGCCCAGGGCGACGGCGGGGCTCTCAAGGGCAACGGCGGTACGTATAACAAGTATTACAGCGACGATCTGTGATGGGTCGCCAAATCACCCGAAAGGAAAGGGCTTTCTAATGAGTGGTTATGCGAATTCGCGATTGCGGCAGGCGCTGCTGGTGACGTTGTGCCTGGGCGCGTTGTTCGTCATCGCCGTGCCCGGATTCGCCCAAACCGCGGGTGAAAAGGGCAACGAGGTGACGCAAGCTAGGTCGGTCTTCGGCCTGATCATGGTTAACCGCGACCCCGTCTTCTTCACGATCGTGGCGCTGTCGATCTGGGGATTGACGCTGATCATTCAGGGGTTTCTGGTCAACCGGCCGTCGATCATCATGCCGCAACGGACGATCGAAACGATCCGCGAGATGATCGCGCAGCGGCGGTTCAAGGAGTTGATCGACTTCACGGAAACCGATCCCAGCTTCGTGAGCCGGGCGCTGAATCCGGCGCTGAAGCGCGCTCCGAGCTTCAACAGCATGAAGGAGGCGATGGAAACGGCGATCGGCGAGCAGACGGCGGACCAATTCCGCAAGATCGAATATCTGAACATCATCGGCAACCTCGGCCCGCTGCTGGGGCTGCTGGGAACGGTGATTGGGATGATCGACGCGTTTCTGGAGTTGAACATGTCGGGCGGGAATGCGTCGCCGGCGAATCTGGCGTACGGTATCTCCAAGGCGCTGGTGCATACCATGCTGGGGCTTCTGCTGGCGGTTCCATGCCTGGCGGCATTCGGCATTCTGCGGACGCTGGTGGACAAATACACGGTCCGGGCGTCGATGATCGCGGAGGAATTGCTGCTGATGATCAAGCCGGCCGAGGCCCGTCCGACGGCGGGCGTGATGCGGCCGGGCGCCCTGCCGCAGCCCGCGCCGGCGCCTTCGCCGCAGATCCCGCGCAAGCCGGCTCAGCCCATTCCCGTCCCCGGCGCTCAGATGTAACCGAGGCCAATAGCCCGTGCGAAGTCAACGCATGCCCGCGATTCGAGAAAACGGCGTCAACGTGACGCCGCTGATCGACATCGTCATGTGCCTCATCATTTTCTTCATGCTGGTGGCGAAGATCGGCGTGGATACCGGGGCGGACCGCAACATCGACATCCCCACCAGCATCCTGGGCACCGACATCAAGGACATGGGAAATACGCTGGTGCTGAACGTCGTCAACGGACCGACCGGCGTGCCCGATCCCCAGCCCATCGTCACGGCGCTGGTCCGCGGCCAGATGGAGGAGTTGAAGCTGCACGACTTTTTCAGCGGAAGGGTCCAGGACCAGTTGCTGAACACGCTGAAGCTGTATCGCCAGGGCGATCCACTGCTGAAAATGCAGCCGAATCCCGATTTCAAGGTGGTGATTCGCGGGGACCGCTCGCTCAGCTTCCGGTTCCTGGCGCCCGTGCTGATGGATTGCAACCTCGCCCACGTCAGGTCGTTTGCGTTTGACACGAAACAGCCGCAGTGACATGAAAATCCAAGGCGCGAAAAAAATTCACTACGATTCCGGCCCGAACATGACGCCGCTGGTGGATATCGTGATGGTGATCCTGATATTCCTGATGCTGGCCGGGAGTTTCAACCAGATGGAGCACTACCTGGTCAGCGACGTTCCGCTTCAGGCGAAGGGGATTGGCGCCCCGCCGCCCGCGGGCACGGTGTTTCCCCCGAATTTCACCATCAACGTCAGCGAGCAGGGTCCGATGTTTATCGTCAAGGCGGGGAATTTCGCGTCCGTGAAGGATACGGATCCGAGGCGGGCCTGCGATCGGCTGACGGATCAACTGAAAGCCCAATACCGGAGCTTCAAGGATGCCGGCGTGAAAATGGACGACGTGAAAATCATCATCTATCCGGCTCAGAACGTGACGCTGGACGGCCTGGTGCCGGTGTTCGAGGCGGGGCAGAATGCCGGGTTCACGAAAGTGGGATTTGGGATTAATGCGAAATGAAGCCGATAGGACGGAAATTCGAAACTCGAAACTCGAAACTCGAATCAAATTCGAATGACCAAAATTCGAAACAAAGTCGCTTCATGATTCGAATTTCGAATTTGATTCGTCATTCGAATTTCGAATTTCGAATTTTCATCTGCGTTCTCCTTACTTGCATTGCCCCGCTCCTGGCGGACACAACTCCCGCCTCGGGCCTCGCCGGTCTCGACGAAAACGCGCTCTACAGCGAGTTGGCCGACCGCGGGCTGGATGACCTGCTTAAGCGCGCCATGGACCTCGACGGCGTCGCGCCGGAGCAGCGGGCGGCCATTGCCAGCCTCTCCTCGCTCCATCGCCTGGAAACGGACAGGAACCTGAGCGACGACCAGCGCCAGGCGCTGCTCAACACGGTCATCGCGGGGTTGGATCGCATTCTGGCGACGCTGCACGGCGATCCCGCACTGATCGTCAGCCAGGCAAAAATCATCGCCGAGCAAGGGGTCGATCCGCAAACCGGCCTCCTGGAATACTGGGGCCCCAGCGACGTGGAGAAAGATCGCCTTCGTCCGCTGGCCCAGGCCGCCGTGAAAATGTACGACCAGGCCCAGCAGTTGGCGGCGGCGCAGGCGACCGATCTGGCCAACCGCATCACCAACCCGGATGACAAGCTGGCCGAGCAGTGGAAGCGGGCCAGCGAGACCGCGGCGGCGGCGGCGTTTCAGAAAGCGCGCATGCAATATGCCCTGGCGCTGGCGATGGATGCCAACGATTCCCAGCGCCAGCAACTCATCAACCAGGCGTTCAAATCCTTCTCCGACTGGGACAACGCCGATTCGCAAATCCAGGCCCAGGTCCGCCTGCTCATGGCCAAGCTGCACGTGCTCACCGGCGACCGGGATGAAATCGCCGACGGTCAGAAGCTGCTGGATTCCATCATCCACAATTCGAAGAACGAAATTTCCCCGGCTCCGTCGCCGGAGATGATTTTCGAGGCGTGGTGTTACAGCGTGATCGCGGACCTTGCGGCGAACGACCTGGCGTCGGCGCGGGCGGCGCTGGCGGATGCCACGGCGTTTCAGCAGGGCCACTTTCCCGATGACCGGGACCAGGCGGCGGCGCTGCGGCTGCTGGCTTTTCGAATCCTGGCGGTCCAGGCGGACCAGTTGCCGCCCGGCGCCGACAAGGACCGCGCCAACGCCGCCGCGGTCGAGGCTCTGGCCGGGCTGGTGCGCGATTTCCCCAATCTTCGCGGCGCGATTTTCCGCCAGCTTGCCGCCAGATTGCCCGCCAACCGCGATTTGACCAAGCTCGATCCGATGCTCCTGCTGGCGCTGGTGGATCAGGGCCGGCAAACGGTCGTTGCCGCCGAGTCGTCCGCTGGGCCCGTGCTTCCGGCGGACCGGGCCAAGCTGCGGGAGGCCGCGGATGCGGCCAAGGAAATCCTGTCGCGGCTGTCGGCGGGGAATTTCCCGCGCGCCGAGGCCGCCGATCCGTCGTTCCTGCTGGGAATCTTTCTCGAACGCCTGGGCGACAAGACCGCGGCCGTCGAGGCGCTGCTCGACCACATCGAGCGATTCCACGCCGATCCGCGCTCCCATGCCGATGCGGCGCTGGAACGCGCCCGGGCGCTGCTTGGCCAGCTCCGTCAATCGTCGCCGGCCGATCCGCAGGTGCTGCAACTGGAAAACCGCTTCCTGCCGATCGCGATCAATCCCCCGTTCAACCAGCGGGAATTCGCGTTGCAATATGCGGCCAGCCTGTTCGGACAATCGAAGTGGGCCGAGGCGGTCAAGTATTACCGCATGGTCCCCGACACCGAGTCGCCGGAGCGGTTGCTGGTGGCGCGCTACGGCGAAATGGTATCTCTGAAGAACCAACTGGAAGAAACCGCCGGACTTGGGCCCGATCAGAAACAGCAGTGGACCGATCAGATTCAAAAACTCGCGGATTCGGTGACGTCGCTGGCCAGCCAGATCGCCAACGGCTCCGGTTCGGAGGCGGAAAAACTGCGGGCGAAATCGACGCTGGCGCGGATGAGCCTGATCGCGGCTGACATCACCCGGCGCGAGCGCAACGATCCGCAGCGCGTGCTGGAACTTTTGAATGGTTTTGAAAACTCGGTGCGGGGATTACCCGATGCCAAATCGCTGATCGGCGGGGCATTGTTCCTGCGGGTGCAGGCGTACATGCAGCTTGGGAGGAACAACGACGCCACCCAGACGCTGCTCAAATATCTGAACACGGCGACCGCCAACGAGGGCGCGCAGACCGTCCACGATTTGCTGGCCGTGTTGAATGCGGAGCTGGACCAGGCCCGGCGATCTGGCGACACGGCGCGGATTCGCCAGCTTGCCGACAATCGCGCGATGCTTAGCGGGTTTTTGGTGAAATGGGCCCAGGACAGCGGCGATCCGAAAATCCACGGTTATTCGTATATTTACCGCCGGTTCGATGCCGACACCAAACGCCTCGCCGCCCAGTTGGATACCGACCCGGCCACGCGGCAACGCGACCTGGCGGCGGCGCTGGACCTGTATAAACAGCTTCAATCCCCCCAAAACGTCGCCATGTATCAGGCCAGCTTGGACCCCGGAATCGACAAGGACTATCCCGATCCGCTGGTGACGCTTGGGATCGGCCTGATCGCCTACGAACAGGGCGATTGTCAAACCGTCAAGAACACGCTCGGCCGGCTCATTCAGGACGAGAAGCTCGGCGAAGACAACGATCAATATTGGGAAGCGGCTTACAAATTGCTCGATTGCATGCAGAAGCTGGCCAAGCAAGGCGACCCGAACACCGCGGAATCGCAGGTCCAGCAATCGCTGAAGGTGTTGTATCTAATCTGGCGTGACGAAACCGGCGGAGCGAAATACCGCGAGAAATTCGAGGCGTTGCGGAAGGAAGTGCTGCCGAATTGGGTAGTCCCCGGCGATGCGAAATGAAGAAATTTTGTCCGGTTTCAAATCCTTCGTCCATTTATAGGCCAAAGAGGAATGATCGGGGTTAAACTCCCGGATCGGCGAAATGGACGATCGCGAACTATTATCAAAATTCATAGCCGGTTCCTCTCCGGAAGCGTTCGCGGAGCTGGTCCGGCGAAATGCGGACATGGTCTATTCATCCGCGTGCAGGCAATTGGGGGATGAGCATCTGGCCGAGGACGTGACGCAGGCGGTGTTCATTTTGCTGGCGCGCAAGGCGAAACACGTTAGGAGAACCGTGGCGGGATGGCTTGTTTGCGCGACCTGTTACGCCTGCCGGGACGCGCGCAAACTGGCAGCGCGACGCGAATATCACGAAAGGCGGGCCGGGGCGATGAGATTGGGCCAAACGCGAGAGGGTGAACAGATCGCTTGGGAGAGTTACGCGCCGGCCCTGGACGCGGCGATGGCGAGGCTGGGTGGAAAGGACCGCGACGCCGTCGCACTTCGGTATCTGCGAGGAATGAGTTTGAAAGACGTGGGCGCTTCTCTGGGGATCAGCGAGGAGGCCGCTCGCAAGCGCGTGGCGCGAAGCGTGGATCGGCTTCGCGCGTTGGTGTCTGCAAGAACCGCGGTTCCCGGCGGCCCGGTCTTTGCGGAACAAATCGCCGCTTGCGCAACGCGGGCCGCGCCGGCGAAAATGGTTGCCGCCATTTCGGCGGCGCCGATGCTGAAGGGAACGCTGGCGGCGGCGATCGCACAGAAAACGGCGGCTTCGATGCTGGTTGCTAACGTGAAGATCGCCGCGATCTTGCTGCTGACATTGGCGTTGACGGGCGGGGCGGCGGGTTCAATCTATAGGGTGCTGCTGCTGGATTCGGGGACCCAGCAACTCCCGCCCACTCCGCCGCCGCAATTGCCGACGACACCGGCGATACCGCCGGCCGCGATCGTTCCCGAAACCGGCATTCCCGGCGTTGTCCAACTCGTTCGATGGGAAGTGGTTTTGGATGACAATGGCGCCAAGGCCCTTGGCGATGTCGTCCAGCCGGTGGCCACCGATAGCCGGATCTTCCGCGCCGCGCTCGTCAACGGCGCCAAGCTTCGCAAGTGCGTCGATTCGATCCGGTCGAAAGGACAGGTGACGAATTCCCCGAACATTCTGGCTTTCGCGACTGAGTCACCCGATGGATCGCTTGCTCTTCCATTCTCCACCGCCAATTATTTCGACGATCCAATCAGCGAGGTTGACTACCCGCAACTCAATTCTCTGGGCGTCTTTACCCGGCCGGGCGGGAATCAATTGCATTTCCACCTGGATTACCGCGATTTCAGAATGCTTCCCATGGCCAAGAACTGGACATGGGCCAATCCTTCCACTGTGTCGATGGTTTACGAGGGCGATCTGACGGCCGGCGACGCCGTGGCCTTCCTTGGCGATTTCACCGGAACCAATGGAAAGACTTTTCACTGCCTCATCGTTTGGGAAACATTCAAGGCCCGATCCGATCAGTTGCGGTACTTCCGCCAGCAGAGCGTATCGTGGTGGTGCGCGCATGGGCCGAGCCAACTCCGAAGTTGGGCGGATTCGGCGCTGGCGTGGAAATCAATGGCGACACATCCGGCCAATCAGGTTTCGCCGGGCGACGAGAACACGCTGGAGGATGGAAAGACCGTTCGGCTGATCGGGCTGACCCGCGCGTCGATTGGGCCGTTCTGCTGGTGGGATGCCCAGGGACAGCCGGTCGATGGACCGACGGAAGGTGTCGGCCTATCCGGCGACCCGACGAACAAGCTCGTCGCGGCGTTTGAAATCACCGGGCCTCCCGAAGAACACAAAATTTCCCGGCCCATCCAACAGGACGATTACACGCCGGATGAACCGTATCGTGAATTAAGCTGTCTTTCATTGCAACGCGAGAAGCCGAATTTGGACATCGGCGTGTTGGTTGGGCCGTGGACCGACAAGGGACACCTTGCGTGGGACGAAACCTTGCCGGTCGCGGGTGACAAATATCGGGTGGACCATCGAATCCCCTTTAGCGAACGGGATTTCCAAACCCTTCTTGCATTCACCGGCGGCCGGGATCATGCCGACTTTTTTATCGCCGTCGGTCCCAACGACGTTGAGCGTGTGCCGGAGAACATACCCGCCGGAATTCTGGTATTGCAGGACAAGAGCCGCGTGCCGAAAACCGAATCGTTCTATGGCGTATTTCGTGACCTTCCCGCGACGGACGTTCAGTATTTCCGGCTGATGCAACGAAAGAGAGAGTGGGTCACTTTCACGAACGTCGCGTTGGAGCCGAAGGAATCGCCGGCGGCGGGACCGTGAGCATTCGGAAAATCCGAAACCCGAATGACGAATCAAGCCCGAATGACGAATGACCCAATGAAGACCGTTTCGTCATTCGGGCTTCGGATTTGATTCGTCATTCGGATTTCGGATTTCGGGCTTCTGCCTTCAGGCTTCCGGTTTCCCCCGCCTCGCCGAACAGCGCATCCACGAACCTCTGCGGATCGAACGTCTCGATATCTTCCGGCGTTTCACCGAGGCCGACGAATTTCACCGGGATGTTCAGTTGATCGTGGATGGAAACGACAACGCCGCCCTTGGCGGTGCCGTCGAGCTTGGCCAGGAAGATGCCCGTGACGCCGATGGCGGCGCTGAAATGCTTCGCCTGCTGGATGGCGTTCTGGCCGGTGGTGGCATCCAATACCAAGAGCACCTCGTGGGGCGCGCCGGGTATTCGCTTGGCGACGACGTCGCGAATCTTGGTCAGCTCGCGCATGAGGTGGTCCTGGGTGTGCAATCGGCCGGCGGTGTCGACGATCAGGGCGTCGAAGTTGCGGGCCTTGGCGGCCTCGCAGGCGTCGTAGGCGACCGCCGCCGGATCGGCGCCCATCTTGTGCTTCACGATCTCCACGCCGATCCGCTGCGACCAGATCGTCAGTTGATCCACCGCCGCGGCCCGGAACGTGTCGCTGGCGCAGACCATGACCTTCTTCTTCATCTGGTTTTTCAGGAGCCAGGCGAGCTTGGCGATGCTGGTGGTCTTACCGGCGCCGTTGATTCCGGCAACGAGGATAACGGTCGGGCCGGTTGGGGCCAGGCGCAGCTCGCGGTCGGCCGGCGCCACGCGCGTCAGAATCTCCAGAATCTGATTCCGGACGATCTGCTCGGCCTCGCCGGCATTTTTGATCTTGCCGATCCGCCAGCTTTCGCGGATTTCCCCGATCATCTTCTGGACGTTTTTGACTCCCATGTCGGCCTGGAGGAATTTTGCCTCCCATTCGGCCAGGGCGGCGTCGTCGATCTGGCGGCCGGGAATGAAAAGCGTCCGCACGTCGGTGTTCAGCACCACGGCGGTCTTGCGAAGAGCGCCTTTCAATTTGTCGAGTGTTTTGGAGAAGAAACCCATGGGGATATTGCGGGATTAGGATTGTTTTGTTTCGGCGGCCGGAGACTGAGTCTCGCGGAGAACGGCATCCAGGACGCCGTTGACGAACGAAGGACTTTGTTCCGTGGAGAATTCCTTGGCCAGTTCGATGGCCTCGTCGATGACGACTTTCGGCGGCGTGGGCGTGTGGGTCAATTCCCAGACCGCCAGGCGGATGATGCCGCGGTCGACCCCCGGCTGCCGCCGCGGCGGCCATTGCGGGGCGATCCGCTCCACCTGCGCGTCGATGGCCTCTATCTGGCTCCAGGTCTGCTGGGCCATGTGCAACGCCCGCATGCGGGCAACTTCGTCGGCATCGCCGATCTGCGTCGCCTGAAATCCCAGCGCCAAATCCAGATCGGCGTTGGCGTCCCACAGGAACAAGACCTGCATGGCCAGTTCGCGGATTTTGTGCATTCGGGCCATGCCGGTAAGTATAGGGAAAAATCCGAAGCCCGAAATCCGAATGACGGGGCCCCGGCGGAATTTTGCCGGGGACCCAATCAAATCCGAATGACCGAAATCCGAAATCCGAGGGACGAGGTCATTGGAGCTTGGATTTCAATTCGATCATCTCGACCGCGGCGTCGGCGGCGCGGCGGCCGGCGACGATTCTTTGGCGGGCCTGTTTCTCGGTGTTGGTGGTCAGAACGCCGAAGATGACCGGGACGCCGGTTTCCAGGCCGACCTGCTGGATGCCGCGGGCGGCTTCGCCGGCGACGTAATCGAAATGCGGCGTCTGGCCGCGGACGACAACGCCCAGGCAGATTATCGCGGCGAACTTTCCCGTCTTCGCGGCCAGCTTGGCCGACAGGGGCAACTCAAAAGCGCCGGGAACGCGATGAACGTCGATCCTGGCCGATGGAATACCGATTTGGGCCAAGCGCCCCAGACAAGAGCGCAGAAGCTCGTCGGCGATCTCCGGGTTAAATCGCGAGGCGATCACGGCGATCGGGAAGGCTCCGCCTCCCCGTCGCAAAGATCGGGAGATTTTTCGACCCAATGGTTTCGGGGGTTTGGCGCTCATTCGGCATTTAGACTAATGGATCGCGGTCGTCATTTCGAATTTGCACCAGCACTTTTCCCAGCGGACCGGCGGCAAGACGGTCGAAGGCGGCGGGCAACTCCTCGAAGGCAAAGACGCGATCGACGATGGGCTTGGCGCCGATGCGCGCAAGCAGGGCCACGGAAGATTCCCATGCGGCCATGGCTTCGGCGGGCGTGAAGGTGCCGAGGGCCACGCCGCCGATGCGGATTCTGCGGAAAAAGAGCGACGCGGTGCTGAACTGCGGGACCGGGCCGGCCAACTGACCGACGACGCTGACCCTGGCGAACGGACCGAGGGCTTCGATCACTTGGTTGAACTGCGCTCCGCCGACGTTGTCGATGGCCAGATCGACCCGGCGGGGCGAAAGGGATGCTTTCAGGTTTGCCGGCCAATGGGGATCGGAGGGATCGAGGGCATGATCGGCTCCGAACTGTTTGAGCTTTTCGCGTTTGCCGGCGTCTCGGGAGAGTGCGACGACGGTGTGGCCAAGGGCCTTGGCCAGTTGAATCGTCGCCACGCCGACTCCGCCGCTGGCGCCGGTGACCAGCACGATGGAGGGGGGCAGGTCGCCCCATTGGGTCAGGGCCTGATGGGCGGTCAAATAAACCAATGCCGCGCCGGCGGATTGGCGGACGGACCAGCCGGCCGGCGGGATCGCCACGGCCTGGGCGGATACCGCGACGCGCTGGGCGAAAGTGCCCCACCGATTTACCCCGGTTTCGCCGCGAATAATCAGAACGCGCTGACCGACGCGAAACGGCCCGGCGTTCTTGCCGACGGCGCCGATGATCCCGACGCCGTCGCGGCCCAGAACGTGCGGGAGCTTCGGCTGGGCGGGATATTGGCCTTGGGAAAGATAGCGGTCGGCCGGGTTCAGGGCGGCGAATTCAAGATCGACCAGGAGTTCCCCATCCGCGGGAATTGGATCGGGAACATCGGTGAGGCGCAAATGGTCCAGGCCAGTCAGATTGTCCAATAGCCAGGCTTTCATTTCTAAAAATCAAAACGGTATCTCTGGGAACGCCTCACGGAACCACCTGTGCACCTCTTCTTCGTTTACAGGGTGAGCCTTTAAGTTATTGCTTAATATCTGGATATCTGCGCAGGGGTCATGTCCACAATGCTCTCGAAGAAATCCTAACGCCGCGATAATTAGGCACGGTTCGTGGCTCCAGCAATGGTTATTCACGCCGAGATAGATAACTGCCGCTGCTGCCATCTCAGCCGGAGAATCTGTTTCCGGATGTTCCGTATCAATAAATTCCTTCCAGCCCAGTTTCATCAGCCGCCTGCGCGCCGCCGAATCGGTTCCAACCGCGGTATGAAGGAATCGGTCAAATGATTTTGCCAGGCGGTCGGACAACCCTACTCCCCAAGAGATGCGCCAATCAGTTTTTTGGCCCATTCAAGATTTTCGGCGATTTTCTTTTCCTCGTTGGCCAGTGCATTGATTTCTTCCCTATCCAGCGCATCAAACGCCAAATCGATGATTTCGCCGTTTTTTCCCCTTCGCCAAGCCGCGCTCAATTCATGTGATTCATCTCGCACTTGAACCGCGGTTTTCCCCTTAATCCATTCAATCGCTTCTCGCACGGCAGTTTCTTCGTCAGCTTCGAGGACGGGTGGAGCGGACCTGAGAACGACGACGGTTTCGATGTGACCGTGTTTTGGCTGTTCTTGAATCTCAATGCGCCCCTCTCGTTCAAGGATTACCAGGAGGTCATCAAGATCATCAATTGCCGGCCCTTCGGGCAATCGAGCGATTGGATACTTGCTCAGCAATCCGGCGTGGCGCCGATAGTGATAAACGTGCGCTCGCCAAAACGCCTTGTTTAACCTTGTTTTCCCCTCAAATCTTCCGCCTTCAAAATGCACGAGCGCACACACAAGGTTCTTCGCCTTATCAACATCCGGTTTGCCTATGAGCCTGAGGTCCATCGCGGTAAATGATATCGCGCGGATATCCTTTTACGCAATGTCCGCAGTTGCCGTTGACGACGGCGTCATTCCTCTTCCACCTTCGGCTTATATTGGGCGGCGATCTGTTGCTGGACGAACGGGGGGACGGCCTCGTAATGGCTTAGTTCCATGGAAAAGCTGCCTTGGCCGCCGGTGACGCTTTTGAGTTGGGATTGATATTGCATCACCTCGGCCAAGGGGGCGGTGGCCTTGATCTGGGCCATTCCGCCGGGCAAAACGTCGGTGCCCTGGATTCGGCCGCGTTTGCCGGACAGATCGCCGGTGATGGCGCCCATTTTGTCCTCGGGAACGGTGACTTCCATGTTCACGATCGGTTCGAGCAGGACGGGTCCGGCCTTGAGGACGGCATCCTTGAAGGCGTATTTGCCGGCGGTGCGGAAGGCGACTTCCTTGCTGTCGACGGGATGGTGCTTGCCGTCGGTGACGACGACGCGGACGTCCTGAAGGGGATACCCGGCGACGACGCCCTGGTCCAGGAGATCGCGGACGCCTTTTTCCACGGCGGGGATGAACTGGCCGGGGATGGTGCCGCCGAAGACCTCGTTCACGAATTCAAAACCCTTGCCGCGTTCCAGCGGCTCGATGCGGAGGAAGACTTCGCCGAATTGCCCGGCTCCGCCGGTCTGTTTCTTGTGTCGATGGTGGCCCTCGGCGTTGTTGCTGATGGTTTCGCGGTAGGCGATTTTCGGGGGCTTGGTATCGACGTGCAGGCCGCGATTGGCCAGCTTTTCGAGGATGAGGCGAAGGTGCAGCTCGCCGATGCCGTTGATGACCACCTCGTGGGTTTGGCGGTCGGTGATCCAGCGGAAGGTGGGGTCTTCCTCGGCGATTTTGCTGAGTTGCATGGAGAGCTTCTGCTCGTCGCCGCGCGCCTTGGGAGTGATGGCCAGACCGAACATCGGCGTGGGGAACGTCAGGGGACGGAGGTGGACGCTGTCCAGCGCATGGTCGTCGTGGAGCACGTCGTTGGTGTGAATCTCCTCGATCTTGGCGACGGCGCCGATGTCGCCGGCGATGATTTCCGTGGCCTCGCGGTGCTCCTTGCCCTGCAAGTGAAAGATATGGCCGAGCTTGATCGGTTTCTTGTTGTGCCCGATGTAGACCTGGGATTGGCCGGAGCATTTTCCCTGGTGAACGCGGAAGACGGCGAGTTTTCCGACGTAGGGGTCGGTGGTCACCTTGAAAACGTGGGCGAGGAGCGGTTTGCCGGGGTCGTTGCGATATTCGAAGGGGATTTCCTCCTGGGGCTGGCCGGTGGCGGGCGCGCCGCGGTAGCTGAGAAACGGTCGGGGATTGCCCTCTTCGGGACTGGGGAAATGTTTGGCGATGGCGTCGAGCAGTTCGGCGACCCCGACGCCGCCGCGGGCATCGGTAAACAGGATCGGCACGACGTGGGCTTCGTCCATGGCGCGCTCGAAGGGCGCGTGCAGGACTTCGTAATTCGGCTCTTCTCCGCCGAGATATTTTTCCATCAGCGTGTCGTCGAGTTCGACGATCTGATCGAGCATCGCCGTGTGGGCGCCGGCAACCGACAGGATATCGCTTTCGCCGCTGTTGTTGAGCAGACATTCGACGACGGTCTTGCAGTTGCCGGTGGGAAGATTGATGGGCAGACACTCGTGGCCGAAGGTCTCCTGAATCTGGGCGACCAACCCCTCCAGATCGATGTCGGGAAGGTCGATCTTGTTGATGACGATGGCGCGGGGCAGATTGCACGAGCGGGCGATTTCCATCATTCGGCGCGAGACGACCTCGATGCCGGATTGGGCGCTGATGACGACGACGACGGTTTCGACGGCGGGCATGGCCGCGATCGCGCTGCCGATCAGGTCCGGGCTGCCGGGGGTGTCGATGACGTTGATGCGTTTGCCCAGATGATCGCAATGGAGGATGGTGGTATAGATCGAATGGCCGTGTTCCTTCTCCTCCTTCTCGAAATCGCTGGCGCTGCTGCCGTCGAGGATGGAGGCTTTGTGCTTGATGGTGCCGCTGGTGAAAAGCATGGCATCGGCCAGGGAGGTTTTCCCACATCCTCCGTGGCCGACGAGAACAATGTTTCTGATGTCACCGGTGGTATATGAAGGCATGAATAACTCCTCGCGCAAAATGCGGCGGGGATTAAGTATAGGTGACGGTAAGCCGCGAGCAAGCCGAAACTTTTGCAGCGACAGCGGCGTCAAACCCACAAACCGCCGGGGCCGCGTTGGCAGAACGCGCGTCGCGGCTGAAAATCCGCCTTTTGCGGTGAATTCACTTTTTATCGACCCACCCCAATTTTCGATTGCCGAAGGTCAGCGGGGCGGGGGCAAGGCGAAAGTTGAAACATCAATGCGGGGCGGGGGGTCAGAATTGGAGCCTGTTTCAGGCCAAAACAGGTTCCCCGGACACATGAATTGAATCCGCCGAGAATCTGAAGAATAGTCCGGCCACCGCGGCTAAACCGACGGCCGCTGAAATCACCACGGTTGTCCAACTAACGGACGTCATCGATGGATCGGCGCCAAAGCAGCCGCAACTGACCTTGATTCCGCGAACCACCGCCCAGGTATTTGCGAACGTGAATATCACAGCAAGGATAAACGCTGCCAGCAGCGTTCCCTCTACAAAGATGCCGATCAGCAGGTTTGCGGCAATGACCAATTCCAGCCACGGCACGATAATGGCGATGAATATTCCCGCGCTGGGCCCGAGCAACTCGTAGCCATACACGCTGTCCAGGAACAAGTGGGGATTTCGAAGCTTGGGAAAACTGCTCGCGATGAAAATCGCTGCCAACGCCCATCCGGCAGAGCGGGACAACCATCGCGCATTAACAAATGAGGGCGTAATTGAGAATGATTGCATGAATAAAACTCGTTGCCGAAAGAATGAATCTAACTTACGGGTAATTTAGCCCGAATCCAACCAACCCAACCATCCCTGAACACGAACAGGTTTGTATAACCGTCGCCGGCAAGCGTCTTGGCAACCTCGTCAGAGTACGTGCAGGACTGACTCTGGCAGTACACAACAATCGGCGCGTCAGGGCGGATCGAGCCGAGCACGGATCGCCTGACTACCGCCGGCGCGCCGATTGGGATGTTTATGGCATCGGCGATATGCCCGGTCTGATAGTCTTCGGGCAGGCGGGCATCGACGAACGTGACACCGCTGGCGCGCATCTTGCGAGCTTGTTCGACGTTGACCTTCGCGACGAAACTGGAGAATCGCGCCCGCATGACGGTCTCCGTCGCGTCGCTGCGCTTGAGCAAGCCATCATCGCTGAAGAGGTGGTAACAGAATCCGATGAACCCCGCGACCACAACGACGCCCGCTGTCTCCACGAAAAGATGCCCGCCGGTGGTCCGCGCACGCGCCCGGCGCCAGATCGCTCGAACCAGAGCGCCAGCCATGATTAACGGAATTAAATACAGCAGGCTTTGGCGAATCTGTAACCACTGGATCTTCAACAACGCGCCGCGGCCGAGCGGCCGGTCGGTGACGATCAGACCGACGCCGTTCCAGCGTCCGGCCAGACGCGATGGGCGAATCTCCTGCATCTCGCTGGGCGCGTCCAATATCCGGAGCCAACCGCCGGACTCGGACATCGCCAGGACCCAATGATCGTATTGAAGTGAATCCGGATCGTGCTTGACATTCAGGATCATGGGCCAGCGAATCTCGGCCAGCGTCGCCCCCGATAATCCCTGCATCGGCGTGACGTAAGCTCCCTGGTCTTGAATCGCTTTGACCAGATCTCCCAGAGAGCTTCCCTTTGGCGAGCTGATGTAGTCGCTCTTGGCCAGGTCAAGCCAGCGGACGTTCTTTCCCAGCACGCGCAAGGCGGCATACGCGCAATTGATTCCACAGGCGGCGGGATTGCTTGTCTTCGGGTCGTCTGCAAAGGCTGGACGCCGTGCCTGAGCGAGTATTAGGCAGATGGCCAGAGCATGAAGACATCGACGGTAACGCACGACTTCAACCCTCGCTTACCCCGCCCGGTCGCTTGAGGCGCTTTCGCCGAACCAGGGCGAGAAACGCTAGGATTCCCCCGAGCAGGAAGACCGCCGTCGCAACGATCCATTCCCAGTGGGCGCTCCATTGGCTTGAATCGGTGTCGGCCAGTCCGCCATTGGAGGCTTCGGCAATCAGGCGATCCAAATCTCCACTGGGCCGGGTTGTCTCAGCGGCGCTGCCGGCGCCCCGGCCCGCCTCGGCAAGCATTCGATCAACGCTCTGTATTACCGCTTCATCCGTCGCCGGGACGAATTTGCCATCCACCAGCTTCCAGCGTATTTCGGGCAGATCGATATTAATCGCCGGATAATCCGGAGGCGCCACCATGACAAATGCCTTCATCGCGGCGAAATCGGGATGAAAGTCCACCTCCGTGCGGCTGTATTCATTGACCCACGTGTTAACTTCCGTGCCGTTGTCCGTTGGGCGATGAACGTCGCCGCTGATGTGCGCCGAGACGCCCACGGGCCGGCCCTGAATCATTTGATACTGAATGTTCTCGACGGTTTCGCTCCTGATGGCGTTTTCATTCCCAATATGCCCGCTTTTGATTCGGCGAGCTTCAACCCGGCGCGGTTGGCAGCCCACTTCGGGATCCAGCCAGACTGTGAATTCGCCGTAGTTCGTCGTGCAACGGACCACCCGGGTATTATGGCCATCCATCACCTGCGGCCGGGAATCGACGCTGGCGTCAGAAGCGGCGGCAAAGGTCTCCGGCAAGCTCTCGTCCAGTCGGCCCGTGATCCAGCCATCCAATGCTTCTCCGCCGCACAAACTACCGCTACGGGCATTAGCCAATAATTCGTTGGCCGACAGCTTATTAATTTTCGCCGACTGCTGACTAACGTTACCTCTTTGGGGGTTTTCACCGGCTAAGGTCTGCCACAGATCTCCAAGGATGATGCTGCGCACCATTTGGGTCGATGGGTCCCGAAGCACGTCCGCCTCCGAGGCGGAAGTCTTCGGGTATATGATGTCCAGCCGGTCTCCATCGCGGCGGTAAAGAATTCGGAAAATGGCCCGCCCGGCTTTGTCCAGCGGCACCGGATGTCCCAGGGTCGCGTTAATGGCCTGGCCGTTTCTCTGGCGAGTGATCCGGCACTCCGCCGCATACGCCACGTGCTCGAAAGGCTGGATGGACTGGCGGTACGATTGGATCAATTCCTTGACATCAGGCGAAGGTGCAGCGCCCAAGCTCCCGGCCATCGCAAGCGCAACAGCCAATAAACGCAACAACCTTCGATGCTCCGCAAGAATCGAAGTTGTAATCAACTTACGCTTCCTCTCACGTGATGGCGCCTTGCCGACGAACCATCCCTAACACTTGTTGCCGGGGCAATAACCTTGATCAGCGGTCGGACAGATTCCCGGCAAGGAGGTGCATCCGTCCTGGACTCCTGGCAACAAATCATTCCCCCAAAATCCCAACCAAGATTTGACGTACGTCACTGTTCCGCAACCCCCGGCGGTTTCCTGTGGGTTTGGACACGAACTCGTGCCGAGCTCACAGTCACAGCCGTTGGCGCCTCGTATGGATCCGGAAACAGCCTTTGCAACTTCTCGTGGCGCGCTCCCATAGGACACGGCCAAAAGTGCAATCCCAGCAACCGCGATTACCGCCGGAATTCGTTTGAGCGGTTTCATATCGGTCCTCCCTAAAAGTTGTTTAACGCACGCCAACCACCGCTACGTCGCGGTGCCTGGCGCGACGGGATATCAATTACCATTTTGCGGGGGATGCCCGCGGCGTGCCGCGGCGATCTCCTCCGCAAGCATGATCGCCGTCCCACGGTCCGGCCGCGGACAGCGACGAATCCACTCCTCCAACCGTTTCTGTGCTTCATCGACCTGACCCGTGCGTGCCAACGCGCCAACCAATCGAACCAGTGCCTCTCCAGGATGCTGGGAGCTTGAATCTTCCGCGACAATCTCGAGGTGCGGAATGGCCTCGCCGGGTCTTTGCTGCGCGTCAAGTATCATCGCTTCGAGCCAGTGTAATGCGACCTTCTGGCTGTCGCCCCAGCCTGGTCCTGTGTCCGAATCCTCGCGCAGGGACTGCGCTGCCGTCCAAGCCTCGGCAAATCGCCCGCGCGCGTAGAGCGTTTCCGCGTTGACGATCCGTGCCCAGTTGACCAGCCATCCCAATTCCGGGTCCTGGGGCGGGACTAAGCGCTGTATGTCGTCGCTCATATCCGAGAGCTGTTTTAGATAGCGATGATCGCCCCAAATATCGTTAACTTCCCACACAATCGGCTCGACATCCTTCATTGCCGCCAGCTCCGCGCGGCCGGCCGGCGTCAGCCGCTTCTGGGCAACCAAGTTTTGGTGCCCCAATGCCATGGCCGCTCCGCAGATGATTCCCGAGACCCGCGCGTCATTTGAAAAGTCCACGATCGCGCGTCCGAGGCGCGCCAGGGTAGCGCAATCACAAGTCGCGTGGTCCAACGTACGCCCCAACTCGTCCAGCTTGGTGTCGGAAACCTGCGTGCCATCCGACAGATCATCCTGCCAAGCCACAAGCCAGTCGCGCAGGGCCGGATCGCTCGCGGGAACCGCGAGCGACAGTATCGCCGCGGCTGTTTTGCCATCTCTGGAAATTTGGAAGCACGCGACGGCAATGTTGAGAAGTGTGGCTGAAGGCAGCGGTGAACGGTCCAACGCCTCGCCGAGACTTTTGGGCGCGCCAGGCTCGATGGATCGCGCGTCGATGTGAGCCTGTCTGCCGAGGCGGGCTTGCCACTGAACCAGCCAGTTCCGCAATACCGGATCGCCCATCGTTCCTAACCGCAGTACCAGCACCGCATCATTCGTCGGCAAATTGTTCGCCTCCAAATCGAATGGGGTTTCCGAAGATGCCGGCGGCAAATCCACCTCCTCCACCGCGCTATCCGGCGGATTGGGAAGATCCGCTCGGGCTACACTATTGCCATTCGGCAAATCCACGGCAATCGCCGACTCACGAAGCTTTTCCCTATCAAGATTCCCGGGAAATGCGACTCCAATAGAAACCGTTGATTCACCGGCCTCCAGTCGCCGCAAGAATTCCCGAGTCCGCTTCAAAGACCCGGTCTGATCCCGCAAACACCGCGCGATCCCATCTACTGCCTGCGGCAAATCCCAGGGATTTTTCGCGAACTGGCAGGCCTTGATAAACGCTTTCTCCGCCTCAATCGGCTGATCGGCCAACAGGAGGAGATCCCCCCGCGACATTTGATTTCCAAACGCCTCCTGACTCGCCCCTCCGGTCATGGCGATGCCATGCGTGTAGCGTGAGTCGTCCACCTGAATTGACTTCAACAAAGTTGCTGGCAAATCTCCCGGTTGGCTGGAAGTTGCCAAAGTTGCCGTCGCCTGCTTTCTGAATTCTTCCCCCACGGCTGGCCCGCGATTTTTCCCAAGGGCTTGCGCCAACAGTTCAATTGCCGTAGGGGTGTCCGCTACCGGTGACAGGTCGTAATAGCTCTTCGCCTCCGAAAGCACCTGGGCATTTTGTCCCTCCACCAGCAGAGCCCGGACGCGCGCTTCCTGAAAGGTGGCAATGGACGGATACCACCAAGGACACTTCAAAATGGCGACGAGGCTCAAGCCTTCAACGTCGGTGTACCGTTTCTCTTGCATCAGTGGCCCCAGCCATCCAAGCAAATGATCCGCCATCACTGATGGATGCTTAGCCGCCAAGCGCCAGATTCCATCGATGACGGCCTGTCGATCGCTGGCGCTATCGCTTTGGATTTGGGCGGTGATCGGATCTCTTTGTGGGGCCATTTTAGCCAACAGGACAGGATTATTTACCGGCAGAGGGAACGAGGAGGGTGACGATTCATCAACACTTGGGAGCGCGACATACCCGAGTGCCTCTTTGGACGGTCGGGCAAGGGTGTTCCGAACGGGATCGTCGGTGCATTTAATGTTCTCCGCGGCGTCGCGGAGTACGAACGTGCTCAGATTGCTCGGCAACGCGATGCCAGTGGGCACGATGGGACCGCCTGACTGCAATAAGCTTATGAATGCCTTGGCTCTTCCAACCGAACCGTCCTGGGCTCGAACGGATCGGGCAATACCCTCCAACGCCTGGGGAAGATCCCAATCATTCTCGATATAATCACAAGCCTTTAGGAAAGACCGCTCAGCCTCGGCAGGTTGGTCGGCCAAAAGCAGCAAATCGCCTTGGGCAATTTGATTGGCGAATTTATAAGGGCTTCCATACTTGGTGCCGTCGATGGAATCATTGAGCCAGGACCCATTGACCTTGATCGAGGGCAGAATACTAGGGGCGATACTCGGTCCATTGCCGGGGAAAACCGCGCCGGCCTGTTGCTGTTTTCTAAACTGCTCGGCGACATCAAGGCCCTTGGTTCTGGCCAGCGCCTGGGCCAATAGATCGATGGCCGTCGGTGTATCCGCAAGAAGCGCCACGTTGTAATAGGATTTGGCTTCCGCCAAGGCCCGTGCATAATTTCCCTCGCCAAGGAACGCTCTCACGCGCGCTTCCTGGAAGGTGCAAACCGTGGGAACGTCCCAATCCTTTGGCGGAATGGCAACCAGGGTTAGGCCTTCGACGTCGGCAAACTGTCCGTTTTGCAACAAGGCGCCCAGCCACGCCGGGAGATGGTCAGCCATTTTCCCAGGGTCGGATGCGGCAAGGCGCCAGATTCCGTCGAGGGCCGCTTGTCGATCGCCGGCATTACCGCTTTGGAAGAGGGCAGCGCTGATGGCGGAAGCGGCAGATGCGGCGGCGGGCGAATTAGGAGCGGCGGAAACCGGAAATCCGTTGGTCTCCCCCGAATGCGAAAACGGTGCACCGGAAGTCTTCCAAAACACTCCGATGCAGACGGCGATAACAGTTGCCAAGCTGACGGAAAACGCAAGCCAGGCTTTGACCCGCCTGCCGCTCATTTTTTCAAATTTTAGCTTATCATTTTTTTGTGTCAAGAGAAATCTGGAAATATTGCCTAGAGGTAAGCGATTGCTTAGAAATCAGCGGCAAGTCCACTGTGGGGGATTGACAGCTACTTCTGTTGATCGACCCACCCCATTTTCCGATTGCCGAAGGTCAACGGCGCGGGGCTGAACGTTGGGGCGGACCAGCGGACGGCGTTCTCGATGATCTTCAGAACGTTGGCATCGTGATAGGTTGGAAAGGTTTCGTGCCCCGGACGGAAATAGACGATCCGGCCCAGGCCGCGCGTCCAGGTGCAGCCGCTGCGGAAGACTTCGCCGCCGCCGAAGCTGCTGATGAGGAAGGTGCATTCCGGCTCGGGGACGTCGAAGAATTCGCCGTACATTTCCTCGCGGGGGATGATGAAATGATCGTCGATGCCGCGGACGATGGGGTGTCCGGGCCGGGTGACCCAGAGGATTTCCCGTTCGTTGAGTTCTTCTCGCCATTTGAGGTCGCAGGTGGTGCCCATCAGCCGCCTGAAAATCTTGGAAAAATGGCCGCTGTGCAGGACGACCAGGCCCATTCCCGCCAAGACTCGGCGATGGACTTTTTCGACGATCGCGTCTTTGACGTCGTTGTGGGCCATGTGGCCCCACCAGGTTATCACGTCGGTGTTTTGGAGAACGTCGTCGCTCAGGCCGTGCTCCGGCTCGTCCAGCGTGGCGGTGCGAACCTGCAAATCGGAGGATTTGCGCAGATGCGAAGCGATGGCCTCGTGAATTCCCCGCGGGTAGACCTCGGCGACCTTGGGGTCTTTCTTTTCGTGGCGATATTCGTGCCAGACAGTCACTCGAATCGGCATTGAATTCTCCCGTTTTCAGCTAACGAAAATAGCCGTGGACAAAACCGGGGGCAAGGGGAAGGGGGGCGAAACTCGAAATGCGAAATCCGAATGACGGAGCCCCGGCGGAATTTTGCCCGCGACCCAAAGAGTCTAGCCGCGAAGGCGCCCAGCGCGGCATGGCCGCAACCAAAAAAAATTACCGCGAAGCGGCTGTGTCTAATTTCAAGTGGTTTGGAGTTGACATTTTGGACTCCATGTAAGGCCGTCGCGGGCCATGGCGTTGAGAATGGTCAACAATTTTCGCATGCAGGCGGTAA